>CAZJEB010000004.1:0-110736 GCA_964544955.1 uncultured Oscillospiraceae bacterium
GGTATGAGGTAAGTAGGCGGAGCGACCGAGGGAGTACAAAAGGCGAAGCCTTTTACGGACTGAGGGAACCCAGCGATTGACCGTAGGGAAATTGATGGGCGTAAAGAGGTATGAGGTATGAGGTATGAGGTATGAGGTGAGGAACAAATTCCTATGGAATTTGTATTGTATGAATTTATACCGAGGAATGAACGAGTAAGGGTGAAACACTTACAATGTGAATGGTGCTTGCGATAAAACACAAAAGTGGGGTCAAGGCGTCACGCCTTGCGGGGTTGAGAGGGGCAGAGCCCCCGGAAAAACAAGGCGATAGCTTTGAAACCTTGCTAAAAGATAGCAAACGGGAGCGTTGAGCGACAATGTTTGCGAGTTAGCTTATATGAATAGTTTTGCTTAAAGGCTTTTATAAACCATTTTAAAAGCAATTAAATATTGCTTGTTTTTACCCTCTTGCTAATAAACATTTCCCTTCCCACAGTTTTAATATAACACACAGCATTTTTTAAAAGGGCATTTTTGCCCTTTTTATTATGGGGTTAAAGGGGCTTGTTGTATGGGGTTGAATGGTGTTGGAAGTTTTTTTATATGCAATAAAAAAGGCTTAGGTTTGTGTGCCTAAGACCTTTTTTATTTTTTTCTTGTTAGATTTAAATCTTAGATATTAGTGTAAGAATAATATCCCTTAAGGCATGTACTATTTCAGTAAGAACGGCATCACTTAAACTATTTTTATTTGATAAAGACTCCATATTAATCCTCCTTTCTTTAAAAATAACAATATAGATAATTGAATTTATGTTAAAATTGATTCAATATCGTTATATTTTTGTTTAACATAACATATTTCATCAATATCATTAAAGCCCAACTCAAAAGCCCGATAAAGATCTAAAATTGATATGTTAATAATATCCCCATTGGATGAAGTGATGTCAGCAGCTCTTTTTTTTGCTACAATAACTTCTGCTTCTTCAATAATCTTACATTCAAATTCTTTTTCTAAATTATAAAACAAACATACTCTATCTCTATCTTCCCAAATGTAATCTAAGTTACGTATAAATACTTCTCGGTTTTTTATTTTTCCTAAAGTTTCAACTAATGATTCTTTCATTTTATTGTATGTGATAAGTCTGAATCTTAAAATTGTATCACTTTCAGTATGTTTACTTTTTTGATTTAATAATGCTTTTATTTCTTCTATAGAATCATAGCTTTTAAATGGTATTTGATTATCTTTACTATAGCTTTGATAATAATCATCAGGCGAAAGGTATCTTGTCATAAACATGCTTTTATTTGATATTGATAACCTGAATATACCATTAATGTATTCCATAAGATAATATTCTTTACGTTCAGGTATACGGTAATTGAATTCTTCAGCATATATATGTATGTTGTTGTTTTTTATACCAGCACCTAATCTTAGCCCATAATTAATAGTGTCGTTATAAATTTCTAACAATTTTTTTTGCTCGGCTTTTTTCATAACTAGTAGTTTTTGAAAATATGGTTTAAACTCGCCTGTTTCATTATTGTTATGTAATATTTGTGTTTCTAAATTTTCATCATCCGATTCTATAATAAAACTATCTCCAGAAACTTCTAACAGATATTTTTTTTTACTTTCCAAATGATATAGCAACATTCTTGCTTTAATAACATCTTTATCATAAGGATATTTTGTTGAGAGAGAGTTGTATCTATCGCCATAAATAAATTCATCAGAATATACATTTACATATGATTCTTCTATTATATATTTTTCTGTTTTTTCAATAATTTTGGTTTTATTTCTCCTTTTTATAATATTTAATGTTTCTAAGTTTGAAATATCCAAAGCTTTATTCAATTCTTTTACAGAAATTAATTCATTTGTTTCACCATTGGAAAAATTAATTATTAAGTTATCGCGTTCATCTTCTTTGTTTAAGATTACATGATTGTATGATTCTAGAGCAGTATTGATGTCGTCTTGGTCAAGTTTTAAAGCAATGCAAAGGGCAATAATGCAGTCGCGCGATTGATTTGGTTTTTGTTTATTAACTATCTTTCTAAAAAACTCTTTGCTTACTCCTAATTGATCAGCAAGTTCATCGTTTCTTATGTTTTCATAATATTTCAAAGAACGTATTTTGTCTTGTATAAATTTAGTGAAAGCTACTTTTTCTTTGACTTCATTGTAATCTTTACTTTTTATTAGAAATTTTTCTTTTTTATCATGTTTTGAATTATCCATATTTAACTCCTTTGAATTGATAACTAAATTATAAATGATAAAATTAAAGTGTCAACAAAAAATGGGACCGAAACAGTCCTAAAATAGAATTAATAATAATAAGCATTATACTAGATAAAAATAGCTGTAATATAATTTGAAATTATAAACTAATAATTATCATAAAGTTTTTATTTTTTTGAATGGTTAATATATGAATTTCTCGATGTTTTGTTTTAAATAAAAGGTGAATGGTATAGCAATCGCAAATAAGGATAATCTTAAAATAATAAATAATTATCTTTTTATTATGGGGTTAAAGGCTTATATTGTATGGGGTTGAATGGTGTTTGAAGTTTTTTACATGCAATAAAAAAGGCAATAGATTTAATATTGCCTTAAATATTTTATATCAAATTGTTAGATATATAAACGGTGGTTTGTTAAGCTTTGCATATTGGAATCCAAAGTTCCATTTTGTATTCTGAACTTTGCATATCCCCCTCATAGTAATATTCAAAATCAGGGCTTCCTGAATGAACATAAGCATGTTCAGGGAAAAACACTTCCATTGCATATTTCCAACCCTTATGAATACACTCTGGAACGCTTCCTGTTAGCTCTATAATGGCATACTCCGCTTCTTCAACTTCCAAAACATATAAGCCCATACTTTTTGCAGCATCTGCATCCGTAACAATATAACCCGCCATATAATTTATGGCGCTTGGGCTTTCAACATCGTGACAAACACCTACGCTTTGCCCGTTACCCAGTTTTGCTAATTCATCATGACTGTATTTTTCATATAGTTTATCCCAAACCTTTGGGCATAATGATGAATTGATGTTCTGTTCATTTAAACCTGCAACTGTAAATGCCTTTTTCTTTTGAATTGTAATATTCATACTTCTTCCTCCTTTTACACTTAGTGCTAATTGCACTGGTGAAACTAATTTAAATGGTTTACCATTTCTTACCTCGGAAGGAGTAAATCCATGAAAATTCTTAAATGCTGTGCTAAATGAATCTGATGACTCATATCCAAACTTAAATGCAATGTCAATAATCTTTTCATCCGTATCTCTTAATATTATTGCGGCTTCTGTTAATTTTCTACTTCTTAAATATTCTGAAAGCGTTGTTTCAGTTAGTATGGAAAATAAACGGCTGAACATGGCGTAAGAGTATCCAGATAACTGAGTTACTTTCTTTTCGTTTATTTCATCATCAAGAACGGTTTCAAGATAATTAATTGTGTTGTTAAAAGATTTTATAATATTCATGTTGATTTCCTCCTTTCAATTATATTTTAGAGGAGTATGGTTTTTTATGCGCTACATTATTCGTACAAAATTTACAGGTTTGCTATCATAATTTGTATGGAACAATAAATTCAATAATTACTGCAAAAACCACGGCTAACCCTAATATGCTCAATGTTTCCTTAAATGATTTGCGTAAAATAAATATTCCCAACATTAGCATAACAAGGTTGAGCCAAGACTGTATATCTATATAAAACATACCGTAGGAAAAGGCTAAGTTTATCAAAACACTTATAATACCGGCAGAAATAATGATAGCAATATAGCCTTTTCCCTTTGCATACCAAGTTAAATAGGCGAGTATAGGGGATATAATTGTAAATATAATCCAAATTAAAGCATAACTTTTAGGGAAGAATCCCGCTACAAAGTTGCTGTACAAATAATAAAATGCTACAAAGCCCAAAAAGAATAAAAACACATTTATTGAGGCCCTTATAGGGCTGTTGCTGTATATGGATATACATAACGCAATAACAATCCACGGGGCAAACCCACCTAAAAAATTATGCAAATCCAAGGCATTATCAATTCCTTGTAATAGTGGAGGAAGCTCTGCTTGCCTATAATCTAAATATTTAGAAAACAAGCCCAAACAAATGCCAAAAAGTAAAACACCAAAGCTAACAACAATTTGTTTTTTGATAGATTTTGATTTTTTAGGCCTTCGTATATTATCTAAAAATAACATTTTCCCTCCATAAATTAATATGTTTAATTGGGCAAACGGGGATTTATCTAATATACTTTTTCAAACACTTCACATAACATTGGTGCTTGTTCATAAAATATTTTGCCTAAAGATTTGTATTCTTCATCAAAAAATCTATCATGAGCATCTCTCCAATACTTATAACTTCTATCTCCTTCTCCTTCATGCCATGCATGTTCTGGTGTAATCAAGTTATAAGGCAGGATGTATACTACCTTTGTTTGTGTAATACATACCGGTTCTTCCAAACCATTTAGTATTATATTGTACTCCCCCACCTGTGGTATGTGATCTTCACTTTGATATAGTTCATATGCTGATGTTGTAGCAGTTTTTATATTTTTATTTACCAATTCTGCTAAATCATCAGCTAATTCTTTTGTATTACCAAAACTCCAAGCTTCATATTTTGTATCATTTGGCAAATTTTTTTCATTGCAAAATTTAGCCCAATATTCTTCTATTTTATTCATCAATTATCTGTTCTCCACAAATTAAAATTTTAAAAGCATTTAAAATATTCCAAACCTTATTCTAAGGCAAGCTCAATATGCTTAACAGTACCATCCCGTTTTATCAATTCCTCTTTAAGAAACTTTGGCCACAAATTATAATTAGATAATTCATTTAATGGTATCCATTCACAAGGCTGTTCATCAAATGTAGCCTTTGGCACATCACCTATAAGTTCTACTTTGTAATGGAACTCTATCATATGGTGTAATTCTCCCTTGTAATCAAATATATTTTCTGCAAAAAACATCAAATCTTTAACTATGCAATTTAAACCTAATTCTTCTTTCACTTCTCTATAAATAGCGTTACAAGCAAGCTCCCCAAGCTCTATTGCGCCCCCAACTAAATGATTTTGATTTTCCGCCTTATAAGTTAGCAATTTACCATCCTTTATTATAATTGCTGCTACACGAAGGCCATACCTGTATCCATCCCCTATTACTCGTAAATCCATAGCTTTGTTACCCCCATTTATATAAAAATCAAAATATTCTTTACTTAAAGCCACGCACAAATTAATTATTATAAAATATCACTTACAGCTGTATTATATATATCACTAACTATACTCTAGACATCACTTTCAGCTGTAATGCTGATTTCATTTAATTATACCTTGTATATCCTGTTCTAAATTACTTATTGGATTAACCTATTATGCTTTATTTCTGCCATATTTTTCTTCTATAAAAGCTATTGTGGTTTGCATAATATTTTTTAATACCTCAATATCTATATCCGATAGCTTTTTAACATATATACAACCCTTGCCCATGGTGTACTTGCCTAAATTTTCAAGTAAACGCTCTTGCTCTGGGGTACCTGAATATATATATAATGATATGGCTGCTTTTCTTGGTGAAAAGCCTATTAATAGCCAATCCCCCTCCTGCCTGCTACGTTCAGATTTATAATGATAACTGCCAAAGCCTATCATGGATGGGCCCCACATTTTTGGAGGCTCGCCTGTAAGATCTTGCATTATCTTTACAAGCTCATAGCTATCCTCCCGTTTTTGATCGGTGTTTGCAAAAGTATTAATAAATTCAAAAACATCACCATCATGCTGTTTTGTTTTAATTTCTGCCATATTAGTATCTCCTTTTTGGTTGATTTTGTTGCATTTTATATTAAGTTGTTATTTAAATTAATTATATTAACATTTAATTATTATACTTTGTACCCACATTTCCCCAAATAAGATTATCAAGTTTTTCATTGTCTATATTATCAATAACTTTATAAAGGGGTATGCCTCTAATACAAGCGCCAAGGAAGTGTATTTGGCCGCATTGTGGGCATTTTAAATAATGGCATACGGTAAAATGCTTCTCGCTGTTTAGCACTTCAAGGCTATACCTTAGCAAAGAATCCCCAGCAAACAACTCTATACGCTTTTCAGTTTCCATGCCTTCCAAAAAGCGTAATACGGGTATATAGTTTTCGTGAGGGTTTTCCTTTGCGGAGTGGAATAGGGTTTTTATTATATTGCAGTTGTTGCACATAAATACCGCCTGAATAAGTAGCTTATTGTGTTATTAATTGTAATCGTTGCCCTTTAAAATGGATGGCTTTTCTTCATGAATACTACATTTAAAGTCATCACAATAGCCAATTCCATTCCAAAAATCTTCTATATAACCCTTCATACAGCTTACAGGTGCACCATATTCGCCATGAACACAGAACCAACAAAAATCACAACAAGCGTCGCATACTGGATCATCACAAGTATACATTAAATCTCACCTCACTAATTGAAATTTAATAATTCACCTCTAGTAGAAATAATTAAACCAATATTTCCTCTTACCCCAACACAAAAAACAAGCTTATACACCCAATAACATAAAGTAGCGTATAAAGTATGTGCAAGGGTATGTTCCATTGTAAGTATTTTTTAACGGTGCTTTCGCCAAGGTTTTGTGAGCTGTTTACAAGGCTTTCCACCTTGGCAAAGCCAGATAATAGGTGTATTGCTAGCATAATAATTGGTATTAAAGCGGCAATAAGCAAAGGGAACAAGCCAAGTTTATGGTGTATTATTAGGGATATTACTGAATATATGGCCTGACCCACAAGTACAATTGTGTGCAATAATTGCACCTTTGAGTTTTTGCGGAAAAGGGAGTAATCCCTAAAAGCGTTAAACATTTTATTTTTTAATATAAAGTTAAAATAACTGCCTAATGTAATGCTGTACATAAGCATCATACCTGCTAAAATGGCTGTGTATATAATTTGAAGTTTTATTATAATTAAATTCATTTATTACCTTACTTTCTTTAGCTAACCCTAATACCTAATTAAAAAGTATATTACATAAACCCAACTTAATAATCCATGAAATATTGCCCAGCCTACGGATTGCCATGTTGTGTAGCTTATTACCATTGCTAAAGCGCTACCAAAGGTAATGCCATTTTTAACGGTTTGTTTTATAACTGTTGAATTTTTACTCATGTTTACCTCCAAAAAATAATAATAGCCACATTGTAGTTATAGTTAGATGATTAATATATATCATATTATCCCAACAAGGCCTTACAAATTTAGTATACCATTAAATTTAATTCTTAAGGCTTTGCATTGGCGCGGGGATTCGGCCACCTCGTTTAATCATTTCTTTTGGAGAAAATTTTGATATTGGCATTATTGGGCCTTGCCCTAGTAATCCGCCAAAATCTAAAATATCACCCTTTTGCTCAATAGCAGGAATAATTCTAACGGCGGTTGTTTTTTGGTTAACCATACCTATTGCTGCTTCATCAGCAATAAGCCCCGCAATTATTTCAGAAGGTGTATCTCCAGGAATTACAATCATATCTAAGCCAACAGAGCAAACAGCCGTCATCGCTTCTAGTTTTTCAAGTGTTAAGGCGCCACTTTGAACAGCTGCAATCATACCTGCATCTTCGGAAACTGGAATAAAAGCACCACTCAATCCGCCTACGGCACTGCTTGCCATAATACCACCTTTTTTAACGGCATCGTTTAAAAGGGCCAAACACGCTGTTGTTCCAGGCCCGCCACATTGTTCTAAGCCCATTTCTTCTAAAATGTGGGCAACCGAATCGCCAATAGCGGGGGTTGGTGCTAGTGACAAGTCCACAATGCCAAAGGGAACATTTAGCCTTTGGCTAGCGATGGTACCAACTAATTGGCCCATTCTTGTAATTTTAAATGCTGTTTTCTTTATAATTTCAGCAATTTCATCCATTGTTTTTTGTGGCCCAGCTTGTTCAATAGCCACTTTAACAACACCTGGCCCACTAACACCTACATTCAAAACCACTTCAGGCTCTGATATGCCATGAAAAGCACCAGCCATAAAAGGGTTATCTTCAACAGCATTACAAAATACAACTAATTTAGCTGCACCAATACAGGCCTTATCTTTTGTTAATATGGCACTTTCACGAATAACTTCACTCATCAATGCAACTGCATCCATATTAATGCCTGCTTTGGTGGAGCCAATATTTACACTACTGCACACAATATCAGTTTTGCTTAAGGCTTCTGGTATTGATTCAATTAATGCACGTTCTGCACTAGTCATACCTTTTTGAACAAGGGCACTGTAACCACCAATAAAATTAACACCTACAATTTTCCCCGCCTTATCCAAAGCTTTGGCAATTTTAATAAAATCGTCCTTTGTTTTTCCATTAAGCAGACTAATTGGTGTAACTGAAATACGTTTATTGATAATTGGAATGCCATATTCTTTAGTAATCTCTTGGCCAACCTTAACTAAATCACGTGCATATGTGGTAATTTTATGTATTATTTTTTCACACATAGCATCAACATCTACATCATTACAATCTAACAGTGAAATTCCCATTGTGATAGTTCTAATATCAAGATGTTGTTCTTCAATCATAGCGATTGTTTCTAAAATATTATATTGATTTAACATAATTAAATTTTATGCATCGCATTAAACAAATCTTCGTTCATTACATGTACAGATAGTTTGTTGCGAGCCCCTTCTTTTTCCATATGGTTAACAAAAGCTAAATATTCATCCGATGACATGGTAGTTTCACAAACCATAATCATGGTAAATAAATCTTGTAAAACCGTTTGAGAAACATCAAGTATATTAACTTGATGTGTTGCGCATTCAGTAGAAACTTTGGCTAAAATGCCAGGACAATCTTGCCCTACAACTGAAATAATTATTCTCATATTTTTCTCCTTGCAAGGATTATAATAAATTTGTGCTTTTTACAAAGTTCTTTGTTGTTTATGGCGTATATATTGTTTAAAATATATACAACAAATAATGGGCCATACTTCCTTTAAATATCCACGAACTTAGCGAAAACAAGCGCCAATTTTAATGGATAATTAAATATAGTTTTCTTTGCTAAGCATTGTATTTGCCCATTGAACACGAAATCACAATAACACCTTTTGTATTTTCAGTCAAGGTATAAGCACAATGGAATACATAGCCAAAACCCAACACTTAAAGGGTTGTTACTGATACTTATAATCAATAATAAAATAGCGTATGCCACAAAATACATACTGCTCAAATACTGATTATGCTTTGTTGTGAGGCTTGGTGAACCTATGCACTTATACCTTATTTACATAATTTTATAAATATTGGGCGTATTTTTCAAGTTCAACTTGAAAAATACGCCCTTGTGATTGTTTATATTATACAATATCTTTATTATTTACCGTATTTTCTTAGCCTCATACCTCATATAAATTTTTTCGTTAAAGCCTTTTTGCTTAGCATGGCTAACTTTTTCCCTTTTATATTCCACAAAGCCAAATTTTGTGTAGCAGTTTATGGCACCATGGTTTACATCGGTAACATCAAGCTCATATGTGGAATAGGCTCCGTTGGATATTGCATAGTTTAGCAGTTTTGTGGTAATGCCCTGCCTTCTATATGCATTTAGCACGCAAACAAATTCTATATAGCCCACATTATCAGGGTAGTTAAAGGGCTTGCCAAACTCATAATTTAGCACAAAGCTTGCAATAAGCCCTTTTAAAAAGCCAAAGCTATTTTTGTAAGCCTTTGCATCCGTAAGCACGCTTCTACCATTACAATCGGAAACTGCCAAAGCCCCCACAAGGGTTTTATTATAAAGGGCAACATAAAATCTATGGGCCTGTATTCCATTTTCTAAAGCCTGTGCAACAGTTAAAGTATTTGTGGATAATAGGGCAAAATCCTTTGCAAAGGCTTCTGCAATGCAAAGGGCTATTTGTTTTTTATCCCCTTCTACCCCTTTTCTATATTCAATCATATTTATTACCTTTTTATTTATTATTTAAGCCTTCCCAATCCGTTCTATCCAGCTCCATATATACGGGAATCCACTCAAAACTTCCATCAAGTTCTGTTGCTGCTATATAGTCGGGCATGGGTTTTGCTTTAAAGCCAAGGCGATTATATAGGGCTATGGCCTTAGTGTTTTGTGGGTTTGGATCTACCCAAACACGGTTTGCGCCGTTTTCAAAGGCCTTTTCTATGGCGTGGTAAAGGGCTTTTGTGGCTATACCCCTTCCACGGGCAAAGGCAAATAGCTTTATATCCAATGAAGCGCTTTTGTCGTGCTTATAATCTATATTAAAATAGCTTATACCGCAAAATACATCACCCTCAAAAACGGAGTAATGATTTATTGCGGGCCTTGATGAATCTATCCATTTATACCAAGCATCCATCTGCTCATCAGTTTTTATAAGGCCATTGGGGAATCCCACAAACTTCATAACATCAGCATCTGCCCACAGTTGTTTTATATAGGGAATATGGTCTTTTGTAGTTTCTATTATATTTATATTGTTTGTCATTTTAAACCTCCACAAGTTATAACACAGTTTTTTTATACTTAAAAACTTCTATGCCACCATAATTGCCTTCGCCAACTTTTACATAGCCAAGGGATTCATAAAATCTATGTAGCCCAATGTTTACAGCAGGGGTATCAAGCTTCCATTTTTTAACTTTGGGGTATAATTTTTCTATTGCTAAAATAGCTTGCTTGCCATAGCCCTTATGTTGATATGTTGGGTCAATAAAAATTGAGCCTAACTCGCCTTTTTTACCAAAGCCCATAACAAAGGCCCCACCAATAATAACATCATCACAAAGTATAGTTTTGCCAAATATGCGCGGTGGCATAAAGCGCTTTTTATTTGTATTTATCACAGGGGGATACATGCCAAACTGTTTATAATCTGGGGCAAAGGCTTTCAAAGCCGTATCATAAAGCGTTGCAACATCCCCTTTTAGCATTTTTCTAACTGTTATTATAAAAATCCCCCCTATATAAACAAAGCTTATTGTTTTTTAGCCACAATATAATACCTGTGAACTCTACCCTCTATAAAGCCCTTATCCTCCAATATAGCTTGAGCCTTATACAAGTTATCCAAATGCGTATCCACGGAAAAGTTTATAAATTCCCACTCAATAATTCTTGCAAACCACACCAAAGCCCCCACATCATAAAAGCGTATGGGCTTATAACATTCCCCGCTTTCAAGTATATCAAAGCCAGCGTTTTCAAGGGCTTTTATATTAATATCTAAGTATTGGTCGGGGTAGGGCAAAGTTTTTAGCTCTGGCTGTAAAAGGCGAACAAGCTCCAAATCGTTTTCAGCACCCACCTGTTGGGTTACAAATATGCCCCCTTGTTTTAATACCCTGTGTAGCTCCGAGGGGATAAAACTTCCGTGGCGGTTAGTAACAATATCAAAGCTATTGTTATCAAAGGGCAAAGGATCATCACCATCCCCTTGCTTAAAGTTTATGCCAAGGGGCAAAAGCCTTTGTTTGCAAAGCTCCACATTGGGTGTATAGCCCTCTATGGCGGCAGTTTTGTTATGGGGATGGTTAAGCTCTAGTAAAAATTCGCCCCCACCAGTTTCCATATCCATAAGCTCCATATTGTTATGCAAATACTTTTCTATTACGGCCTTTAAGTTCCAGGGCAAATCCGTCTCTTCCACATACCTATCTTTTATGTGGGAAAAATCCCAACCTTTAATATGGGCGATATCTTCTTCGTGCTTCCAGGCATCATATAGTTCTTTATTTTTCATGGCATTACATCTTTATTTTTAATTATTTGTTATTTTTACCCAACAGCTTATTAATTAATACAGGCAAAAATATGGAGGGCAATATGGATACTAAAAAGCTAAAGCCCCATTCCTTAAGCAATATTATAAAAAACTGGGGGTTTATACCCACGTTTTTTATTACCATAGTTAGGCTCATAAAAAAGCTCATACCTAAGGCCATAAGCAATGCAAAAATTAGTTTTTCTTTTTTGTTGTTCATATTATATCTCGCTTAAAATTTTATTACTTGGTTTAAAGCATCCACATATGCCATTTTGCCATAGGGCAATACAGTGCGTGGAAATGCGTGGCCAAAGTTTATGTTATATAGTATGGGTATGTTTTTAGGCACTACCTTTGTGTATACAGGCTTGTATTCCTCGTAATACACTTGGTTTTGGGGTTTTCCAACAATTATGCCGTTTATACCCTCAAATACGCCAAGGCTTTTAAAGGCCTCAAGGGCATTTGCTAAATACTTTGGGGATGAATGGTTTTCACTGGTTTCAAGGAATAGTATTTTGCCCTTCCATTCCTCTTTTGTGGGGAATATACCATACTTTGTGCAAGTTTCCAACTGACCCACTTCACGCCCGGGGGCAATAATCTCGTATAAGGCTTCCAAGCACCCGCCCAATAGCTCACCGCTAAATTCCCTTGCCCCTTGCAATAGCTCAAAGCCCCTTTCCTCCTTGTGGGTAACGCGCTCTGTGCCTAGGGCATTTATGCTAAAATCCTCACGCTCATCATACCAAAGGGGGCTGGGGTGAATTTCCTTTAAATCGTTCCCATCAAAAAAGCTTTCAAAGGCTGCTTTTGTATAGGGGAGCATATCGGGGCCAATATCTGCAATATCGGTTAATATGGCAGGGCCATAATAGCTTTGTAAGCCCAATTTATAAAACATTAAATGGTTTACTGTTGAGTTTGAAAAACCAGTAAATATTTTAGGGTTGTTTTTTACGGCCTGTATAAATTCCTCATCATCCATAAGGTAGGGTAGTGTAAGGTGGGTATCTACACCACCTATGGCACTAATTATTCCCTTTACATCAGGGTTTAAAAAGGCAGCCTTTAAATCCTCAGCGCGCTTTTCAGGGTTGTTTTTAACATATTCTATTCCCTTTAGGGCGTGGGGCATAAATAAGGGTATAAGGCCCATAGCCTTTATACGCTTAGTGGCAAGTTCAACGTTGTGGCTACAAAAGGGCTCGCCTAATGTACCGCTGGATAGGCTTACAATTGCTAATGTATCGCCTTTTTTAAGCTTTTGTGGTATTAGCATATATGCCTCCTAAAATTTAATAGCATCGCTTATGTATATTTCACCCTCATGGCTAATTGTGTAAAGTAGGCATTCCTTTTGGGTGTAAAAGGCAATATCCTCTTGCCCCTCACCAAAAAGCACATAAGCCCCATCCTTTAGGCTTAAAAAGCCTTTTTTGCTAAGCATATATTCCTTTATTTGTGGGCTAAGGGCAAACTTGTATATATTAGCCTTTTTAGATGATTTTGTACCCTCCCACTGCTTGCTTTTGCTTGTGGATATAAGCTTATCCCTAAAGCAAGGGGGAGGGGAATAGTTGTATAAGCTTGCTATTGTAAAGTAAATACACTTATCAAAAAGTATATTAATAAGTTTAACATATTCCTTTGTGTTTATGTTGTTTGTTTTTATATTAAAGTTTATCATTTCCCTATCATATAGCTTGTCATGGATAGGCTACCCATTGTGCATTTGTTGGCGTACACAGCCACATTATCCGTTTCATCACTTGCACCTAACACATAAAGCAAGGGCAAAAAGTGATCCGGCGTAGGCACGGATAATTTTGCGCTATTGCCTTGGTTTGCATAGTTTATTATAGCTTGGTGGTTTTTGCTTAGTATATTATCCCTTATAAAGTTATCAAAATCATAGGCGAAAGGCTCACCTTGGCCCTCCATAGCCCAATCCACAAGCCTTAGGTTGTGCACAACATTGCCCGATGCAAATATAAGCACACCTTCATCCCTCAAGCTGGCAAGGTTTTTGCCTATGTTGTAATGCTCTTGGGGGCTTGCTGTGCCATCTATGCTTATTTGGAACACGGGTATATCCATTTCAGGGTACATTTTAACAAGCACGCTCCATGTGCCATGGTCTATGCCCCAGGTATTATCAAAAATAGTTTCACGCTCTATTAGGTTTTTGGCCTTTTGGGCAAGCTCAGGCTCGCCTTTGGGGGTATAAGCAACTTCATAAAGGGCTTTGGGGAAGCCATACATATCGTATATGGTTTTAGGTTGTAGCTCGTTCATTATCCTTGTACCCCTTGTGTACCAATGGGCAGATATGGCTATTATTGCCTTGGGTTTGGGTAGTGCCTTTGCCATATCCCTCCAAGCCTGTGTGTATTCGTTTTCCTCTATGGCGTTCATGGGTGAACCGTGGCCCACAAATATTAGGGGCATTTTTCTTTCTTTTATCATAGTATACTTCCTTTTCTTATCATCAGTTATTTGTTGTATTTTAAAGCCAAGTTTTTGGTATAAGCCTAGGGCGTTTTTATTATAATCAAAAACATTTAGTGTAATTGTTATAATTTGTTCATGCTCAAACACAATATCAATAAAGGCTTTAAGGGCTTGTTTGCCTAAGCCCTTGCCCGTTAAAGCGGGGTTTAAAACAAACCTGCCAATGTGGGCATTACCATCCTTTATAGCTATTAATTGTATAATGCCAATAAAATCATTATCAAAAAATATTGAATATACATTTTCTAATTTGCCTAATTGCTCAAGGCTTAAAGGGAAATACAAGGCAGAGCCTCCCCATTTTTCTAGGAAGCTTTCACCCTGTGTATTTGTCCAATTACATATTAATTGGGCGTTGTTAGGGTTTAAACCCTTTGTTATATTAATGTTGTTCATGTGTTATTAATCTAATTTGCGTTTTTTAGTTTCTATTGCAATAAAATCAGGTAAATAGTTTGGGGTGCAACCCTTTGATACTACTTCATCTTTATACAAGCCAGAGTCAATACCAAGCTGTACACAACGGGCACGGTACTGGGGATTATATATGCCAATCCAACCTGCTGTAAAATTCATAGCCCATTGCACCATGGGGTCTTCCTTTAGAAGATTCTTTTCTAATTCATCAACTAAATGTGGGGTGTTATCGGCTAATTTACCTGTCCACCTAAGCCGCCCTTGATAATACCAAAAAGTTCTTCGTTTAAGGGGCAAAGGGCTATTTTGCCAAGTTTCCATAAGGGCGGTAAGGGGCTTGCTTTTTGTAAGTTGATTAGCCATTAACCAATCCATAATTTGAATTTGCTGTGCTTCGGTATGGCATTCCATATCCTTAATAAGCTTATCAAGGCATTTTTCATCCAACTGTTTTTTATCCATAATTAAAGTAGATAAAAGCCTTGGTAAATACTGCCCACTTAGCCATAAATCCATTGCAAGCTCGTGGTTTATTTTGTTTTCTTTTGCAATAACTCTCAAATCGCCTAGTTTTGTTGTACTGTTTATTTTAGCTAAAATTTCAGTGGCTTTTGTTGAAATTATTCTTTCGTTTTTATCTTTCATGTTTCATACCTTTTCAATAATCTATAATTTTGTAATATTTTCATCAGTTATTATATGCTCCACGCCTGTGTGGCGCTTGCTTAAATAATCTGCTAAAAACGTGGGGAAGGCCTTGTATTTATGCAAATCCTTTATAGGTATCCAACGGGTTTCCTCAGTAACGCCATAGCTGTTTATGCTAGTGCTGTTTAGGCTTTTGTTGCCCTTGGGTTTCATAAGGTAGTAAAAAGCTATTTCGTGGCAGTTCATGCCCTCTACCATGCCTGTACCTTTAAAAAAGTTTTCGTGTATTACTGCAAGCCTATCAATGCTGTAATGTATGCCCGTTTCCTCATATACTTCACGCAAAAGGGCTTGCTTGGATGTTTCGCCTATATGCACACCGCCACCTATGGAGTAAAAATAGTCTTCATTTTTATTTGTGGCAAATAGCACACAATCATCTTCAATAATTATTGCAGCGGCCCTATATCTAAACCAGTTATTATATTGGTTAAAACAGCAATCTATATCCATGTTGCCTCCTATAAGTAAAAGTATAATTATAATAGCATAAAACATTAAAATATACATAAAAAGATTACAGTACAAATAAAATATGGTATTATATTAGTGATAAAACTAAAGGAGAACCCCATGCCAGTTAAATTTACACTTTTAAAATCCAGTGAAAAATCCTTTGCAAGGAGGGGCATAGTTCATACCCCCCATGGAGATATACAAACCCCCACATTTATGCCTGTGGGCACACAAGCAACCGTTAAAGCCATGAGCCCTAAGGAGCTTGAGGAGATAGGTGCGGAAATTATACTTAGCAACACTTACCACCTACACTTGCGCCCCGGTGAAGACCTTGTTGCCGAGGCAGGTGGCTTGCATAAGTTTATGAATTGGAACAAGCCTATACTTACGGATAGTGGTGGCTTCCAAGTGTTTTCATTGGCGCATATAAGCAAAATAGGGGAAAATGGCGTTACATTCCAAAGCCATTTGGATGGTAGCAGGCACTTTTTTAGCCCCGAGGTTGCTATGGATATAGAGCAAAAGCTAGGGGCGGATATTGCCATGGCCTTTGATGTTTGCTCACCCTACCCCTGTGATTATAATACCGCTAAAAAGAATATGGAGCTTACCCATAACTGGGCAGAGCGTTGCAAAAAGCACCATACCCGTGCCGACCAAGCTGTGTTTGGCATAATACAAGGGGCATTTTATGAGGATTTGCGCATAGAGAGTGCTAAATTTATATCCAGCTTAGATTTTCCTGGTACAGCCATAGGTGGATTATCCGTTGGGGAGCCTAAGCCTATAATGTATGATATGTTGGATAAAATGCAACCTTACTTGCCTGTGGAAAAACCACGCTATTTAATGGGAGTTGGATCCCCCGACTGTTTAGTTGAAGGGGTTGGCTATGGCGTTGATATGTTTGACTGTGTGCTTGCTACAAGGGTTGCCCGCAATGGTACAGCCTTTACAAGAACAGGCCGCCTTGTAGTGCGCAATGCCACATATGCAAGGGATTTTACCCCCATAGACCCTGATTGTGATTGCTATTGCTGCCAAAACTTTACAAGGGCCTATGTTCGCCACCTTATAAAAGCAGGCGAAATATTGGGCGGTAGGCTTATAACCATACATAACTTGCGCTTTTTGCAAAAGATAATGGAGGAAATTCGCCAAGCAATAGAGCAAGACGCCTACGAAGAATACAGGAACGAATTTTTTGCAAACTACGATACTACACGCAATTTTTAGTGTGGTGGTGTAATTATGTATACAAGGTTGCTAGATAAAAGCCTTGAGCCTACATATAATATTTTGGCTAAGCATTGTGGCAAGGCGGAAAGCCTGTTTACAAGCCTAAACACTTGGCTTGAAAGCCATGGCACAAGTGCAAAAATAGCATTCCCATATGGTAATAATTATGGTTGGTGCATTGCCCATAGGCTTAAAAGCAAGCTAATATGTAATGTTTTTGCGGAAACTGATTCCCTCACCCTTATGCTAAGGCTGAAAAATACGGATTTTGACGCCCTGTATAATCAAGTATCAAACTATACAAAAAACTGTATAGATGGCAAATACCCCTGTGGTGACGGTGCATGGATACATTATAGGGTGCAAAATTTAACAGAATTAAATGATGCTAAGGCCTTGTTAAGTAAAAAATTAAATATTTAATATAAGTGGTTTGTAAATGCAAGCCACTTTTTATTTTGCCCATTTATTGACAGGCTTTGGCTTATATGGAATAATTAATTTATAAATGTATAGGAGTTTAGCATGAATATTACTGAATTTTGGCGTGCTATTGCTAGCCAAGATGAGCAAAAAATTAAAGCCTACTTTGATAAAAATGCTTGTATACGTTGGCATAATACAAATGAACAGTTTACCTTTGATGAGTTTTTAAAGGCAAATTGCTTGTACCCTAACAAATGGCAAAGTGATGTGGAAAGGGTAGTATACTGTGATGATGTTATAATTACCGTTACCCGTATTTACAACAGCGACATATCCTGCCATGCTACAAGCTTTATAAAACTAAAAGATGGTAAAATTATAAGCCTTGATGAATATTGGGGCGATGATGGCAATGTTCCCAGTTGGCGTAAAGCATTAAACTTAGGCACAAAAATAAAATAGAATAAGGAGCTTTTATGAAAAAACTAATATCCATATTACTTATAGCAATAATGCTTTTTAGCTTTGCAAATGCTAAAACAAGTTCTGTTGATTATAATTTTTATAAAAATATTGAGTATGGTGATGGCCTTGAAACCGTTGAAGGGGGCTTTGGGGACTATTCCACTTATAAAAATTATAGCTTTGGCGACCTTGAACTAAAGTTACATGGTGGTTTTCACCTTTCCCAAAACTATGAAAACGAATATCTTTTTAATAGCGATGTTTTGCTTTCCGTAAAAAAGTATGATAGTAAAAAAGTTAGCCCTGAGTATATTGTTGCGGAAGTAGATAAAAACTATTTTGATAATACAGAAATTAATTTTGTAGAAGATTTTGCTATTGATAATTTTAAGCCTATTGATACCATATGCCATATTGGAACTATTTTTACCCAAAATTATGAGTTCTTTTATGTGTATTTGGCCTTTGAATATAAAGGCAACACCTATTTATTAACCAGTAATTTAATATTTGAAGAAGATGATTTTGAAGAGTCTGTGGCGTATAATTTAACAGTGTTTGCAGATGTTTTAAAGGGTATAGAGTTTAAATAAAATATTATAGGAGCTTTTATGAAAAAACTAATATCTATAATACTTATTGCAATAATGCTTTTTAGCTTTGCTAGTGCCGAGAATGAATTCCCCAAAAGCCCTTATAATATAGGGGATATTACAGTGCATATTTTTGAGGAATATACCCATGAAGAGCTTGGTATGGGGATACATATGTTTTTTAGTAGTTTGCCTACAATTACAGTATCTTATTTTGATAAAACTATAATGAGCTCTAAGGAAATAATAGAAACTTATAACGAAATGTACCCTGCCAATAAGGAAGCCGATTTTTTAGGTGAGTATAAAATTGAAAACTTTAAAGGTGAAAATGTATTAGGCTATGGGGGGTTTAACCGTGATGAAGAATTTGAACATTTTGCCTTGTACATGGCCTTTGAGTATAAGGATAATGCTTACTTGATAGCAAGCCAAACAAAGTATGCTGAAGAAAAAGATTTTGAATATGCTCTAGAAATTAACTTGATGTCTATGGTAGAGGTGTTAAAAACAATAGAGTTTAAATAAGCATAGTTACAAAAACAAACAACATAGGAGCTTTTATGAAAAAACTAATATCCATATTACTTATAGCAATAATGCTTTTTAGCTTTGCCTTGGCGGAGGATGAAAGCACATTAAGCCCTTATAATATAGGGGATATTACAGTGCATTTGCTTAGTGAGTATACCCATGAGGAACTTGGCGGCGGCATACACATGTTTTTAGGCAATTTGCCCACAATTACAGTGGCTTATTTTGATAAAACTATTATGAGCCCAAAACAAATAATTGAAACCTATAACGCTATGTACACCGTAAACAAGGAAGTTGACCTTGTGGGCGAATTAAAAGTTGAAAGCTTTAAAGGGGAAAATGTATTAGGCTATGGCGGTTTTGCTAGCATTGAAGATGGAGAAACTTTTGCCTTGTATACGGCCTTTGAGTACAAAGATAATGCTTATGCAATATCTATACAAACTAACTATAAGGAAGAAAAAGACTTTGAAAATGTTCTTAATTTAAGCTTAACAATTATGGCAGGCGTTTTACAAACACTGGAATTTAATTAAACCTTAGGAGAATTTATGGAAGTAATACCAGCAACATTGTTGGATTTGGATAATTTAGCAAAGGCCTATGCCCACTACTTTTGTGATAAGGGCGAATGTTGGCCAAAGGCTATTGCCTATAAGCGCTTACACCAAATATTTACCATGGAGGATTCACTGTTTTTAAAAGCCGTAGATAATGGCATTAACCTTGGCATACTTATGGGCTTTTATGATTGGTATAACGACGGGCCAATGCTTTATATTGTTGAAGTGCTTGTGTTTAAAGGCTTGCAAGGTAAAGGCATAGGTACAGCCCTTATGGAAAAAGCGGAGGAATGCGCTAAGGCCTTCGGGGCAAATAGCATTGCCCTGCATACCCTAAAGGATGCACAACACGAAGGCTTTTATGGCAAACTTAATTACACTACAAGGGATAATATAGCCTTTAAAATTAAAAAAATATAACAACTTGCTTGCAAGTTGTTTTTTTGTGGCGCTATTGTACAACTTGTTACTTTAATTTAAGAATTTTTTATCATTTTGCGCATTGACGAACATATGTTCCCATATTATAATAATAAATGCAAACACGCTACACCATAAGGAAAATTACATGCGGAGGCCACCGCAAAAGCTAAGGCATTATGCCTGCCAAATTATATTGAAGGAGGCTTTTTCTGTTTATGAAGAAGTCAAGAATTGTAAACCGTAGAGAATTAAATTATGTAGATGAGATAAAGGCAACGGCAGTATGCCCATTTTTTGAAAATGCAACCTTGTATTCCCTAGTATGCAAAAGCCCTGTTAAAGGCGCCCTTAACTACACTAAGTTTATTAATAAGGATGCTATGGAGGATTATGCTAACAACTTTTGTTGTAGCATACACACGATGAACAAATGCCCCCATAACAAGCTTTTAACCCTGTACTATAACATTAGCCAAGCAAGGAAAACAGCCCAAAAGGCCGAAGGAATACTAAGGCGAATACAAAACAAAAAATAATTTTATGGGAACACCCTAAGGGCGTGTTCTCTTTTTTTAATAAATGCCATATTATTACAATTAATAATATTGATAATTCATTTGTTACATATAATTAAACAATAGTTATTGTAAATAAAAAAGGAAAGCATTAAATATGATACTTTCCTTATTTCGTTAATATAAACCGCATTTATTTCCATTTAGAAATCAACAATCCGTTTTTCTCCCTAAATTGACCCATAGCTATTAAAATAAAATCAATAAACACACCAATACCCCAAAAACCAAAGGTAAATAAATATAAAAGCCCAGTTCCAATTTTACCAGCATAAAACCTATGCCCTCCTATCCAACCCAAAAATATACATAGTATTAATGCGGTTAATCGGCTTTTGCTACTTATAGGTGTATAGGGAACTTCCTTTATAACTTCCCTAACTACTTCCTTTACAATGGTTTTTTGTGGCGCTGGCTCATCATAAACATATATATGCTTATGTATTACTTCCGCTGGAGAATCGCTTTCTGGCAGTCTTTCAACAAAACCACAATATTCGCATTCGTTTATTTTTATCTGTGCTCCACAACAGGGGCATTTTCCTGCCATTACTCGCTCCTCCTTTTATTATCTATTTATTAATATAAGCTTGCTATTTACTACATTTCATACCAAACAATCTCATTAGCTTTCATATCTAAATCAAAGCTACTACCATCCCCACGGTAAATTGTAGTGCTTAGTGGCTCGTAGGTGTTGTTTATTACACAGTATTTACCGTTGGCAACATAGGCGTGAACTTCAGCGTTGTAGTTACTGCTGTACCAGGTTTTTAACTTATCTTCACTGTGGCTTGCCCAAAGTATTGCCCTGTGCAATAACCTTGCGTTTTCAAAGCTGTAGGGTAAACCGCTAATATAAACGCCACGGCCTTTGCCAAACTCGTTTACAGCAAGGTTTACGCGTAAATCCTCAACCTTTAACACCTTTGTGCCCTCTAAGGCATATATGTTTTTACGGCCTGTGCCAAAGTCTATATCATTTGCCACATCTTCTATAATAAAGTGCTTGTTCTCGTTCCAGTTGTATTTATCATAACCAAGGGTAAAACCAGTTTCAAGCTCAACACCTAATACGCTTGGCAACTGTATGTAGCTACCTTGGTATTGAACAGCGGCAGGCTCGCCTATGCCAATAAAGCCACCACCATTTGCAACAAAGCGCTTAACAGCGGTTGTAATTACGGGGTTTGCCCAATACATTCCACCACTGTGGGCAGTGTAAGCATCACCTACGTTTATTACTACATCAAATTCATCAAGCAAGTTGTTGTTTGCCAATATATCATCAAAGCTTATAAATTTAACATCAAAGGGTGCGCCGCTTAAAGCTTCTATAACGCCAGCATAATAATAGTTAGTATCCTTATATAATGCGTGGTGAACCATATGGGCACCCCAAGCACGCATTTTGCCCCAACAGTTAAGCACAGCCACTTTTTTAAAGCAGTAGGGCGTGCAACCTTGAACATTGCTGTATAGGGTTCTAAACTCATCACACACTTCTTTTACATATTCAATAAAGTCTGGGAACTCCAATGCAAGCTTTAAATACCCGCCATAACCAATGCGGTCTATGGGCTTGCGAAGTATTGCACGCCTTGCAGTAACCCAGTTTACCTTAGCCTCTTTTACAGGGTCGCCACCTTCATAAAATGTATCGGGGAAGAAGTAGGGCAATAGCCTACCCTCTGTATATTTTACTCCCTCTATATCGCTTATAAGCCTTAGTGTAGATCCATTGCCCACGCTACCTACAACGGCATCAACACCCATGGAGGCAAACTCAGGCATAAAAGGCTCTGTACCTATCCAGTGGTCACCAAGGAACATCATTGCTTCCTTGCCAAGCTCGTGGGTTAAATCGGTCATTTCCCTTACAAGTTTAGCTACTTCCCTGCGTTGGAAGGCCTGAAAATCCTTATATTCCTTGCTTGGTACCCTATATTGGCTGTTGTGGTAGCCTTGGTCTATAATAAACTCTGGCCTAAACTTATAACCCACCTCAGCTTCAAACTGCTTTAATATATAGGGGCTAACACTGGCGCTGTAACCATACCAGTCAACATATTTTTCCCTCGCTTGCTCGTCAAATAGCAATGTAAATTGGTGGAAGAATGTTGTGTACCTAATAACATCTACATAGGGATGGTCCGCCACGAACTTTTTCAAACGCTCCATTGTAAAAGCCTTTGTTTTAGGTTGCCTTACGTCAAAGGTAATTTGGTGCTCCACGTTTTCCCAACTGTTTGTAACAGCATTGTACATGTGTACTGGGTCCCAAATAATATAGGCTAAAAAGCTTACTGTGTAATCGTGATATGCAATGCTTTTTAATGTAAGGCTTGTTGTAGCTTCATCATAGCTCCAAAGGGCTGCATCTAAAACTTCCCCTGTGCTTCTATCTATAACTTCCCACCAACGGGTAATATCGTCATAGTTGTTAGGCTTTAGCATATCAGGGTATAAGCCTTTCATAAGGTTAATAACAAGGCTGTCCCCTGTGGCAGTATATTTGGGGGTCATAATATAAACCTGTTGAACTTCATCAGGGTTTGCCTTTGCCCAGGCATTATCCTTACGGGTTGTGTAATATGTGGAATAAATTTTAACATCTGCTGTGGATAGCTCTGTGGGGAAGTCCGTACCATCGCAATCCCTTATGGCATCAGCGCCCAAATAGTCAATAAGCTCCAATGTTTGTGGCACAACGTCTAAGTCCGTTGGCAAAGTTACCCTACCCTTGTTATCACTCATGTTAATTCTCCTTAATATATTTTTAGCCTTTAGCTAAAAGGCAATATTTTACAACTATATTTTACCATATAATTAACAAACTTAAAGGGCTTTTTAATAATTACAATTCCATAAAAATAGCCCAATTAGCCAATTAATAAATATTAATAAAAACATAGTTCAAAATCGTAAATTTGTTAAGCTAAAAGCAAGCTCAAATCAGCTTTTTAAACACCATTGCATTTTTATTTGATTAATGTAAACTAAAAATATGCTAATATTTTGCTTGTATAACAACAGTACTGGGGGTAAAACAATATGGCATTTACAATAATTGCAACATTTATAATTGTATTTTTTTATTCGGTTTATTTTATTAAAATGTTTGTACAAAAAAGGCGAGGCATACAAACAAACCAAATTGGTACAAGGGAAGGGAAAAAACTAAAAATAGTTGAAACATTAATGTCAATTTCAACGGCATTTGCCGCACCTGTGCAAGTAATATCTATTGCTACAAATTGGAACTTGCTACCCAACATTCCACGCATTGTGGGTTGCTGTATTGGCTTAGCAGGTGATGTGGTTTTCCTTTTAGCTGTACTTACCATGAAGGATAATTGGCGGGCAGGTATACCTAAAAATGCTACAACAAAACTTGTGCAAAGGGGAATATTTTCATATAGCCGTAACCCTGCGTTCTTAGGTTTTGATTTAATGTATATTGGCGTATGCTTAATATTTTTCAATCCTTTAAGCCTAGTTTTTTCAATGTTCCCTATAATAATGTTACATTTTCAAATACTGCAAGAGGAGCCTTATTTAAAAAATACATTTGGTATTGAATATATTAACTATAAAAACAAGGTGTCCCGCTATATTGGTAGGCGATAAATAATTAATGCGTAAATCAAAAAAACCCTCAAATTTAATAAACGCTTGTATAATATGCAAATTGCTGGGTAGGTATAATTGTTCAACAAAAAAACCAACTAAGTAATTACCCAGTTGATTTTTGATATTTAGCATTTATTTAAAGCTTACTCCACAAAATTTGCATATACCTGCCACTTAAATACACCATCACCCTCACGCCTGTGGGCATCACCGCTTAATATAAATGTGCTTTTATTAGGCTCACCAAAGGGCACACCGTCGGCCTCCTGCCAGGCGGTAAACACATTGTCAAACTCATCCATAGTTTCCGCAGTACCCAAACCCATTTTATGGGGAACATTAAAACGAAGGCTACTTATATAGTGCTTTAAAAATTCAGGTTGTTTTTTAAATATACCCAAGGCATATTCATATATCTCCTTGCCCATACGGTCGTGGTCGGGATTGCTCATATCAAGTAAAAAACCAGATGTTATAATGTAAATTCTAACCTGCTGCATACGAGGCTTTGCCTCCTTGCGCTTACCAAAATCAAATATACCCATACTTACCTCAAAATAATGTATTTATGCTTATAATGTTCAAGGGATTGTTACTTAAACCCTTTAACAACACCACTTTATTTTAAAAGGGTTTGCCTTATTTTCAACAATTATACAATATTTTTGCTAAAATATAAATCAGTTTGACAGCAATGCACAAATCAATTAGTATTAATAAAAATGGAGGGAATAATTATGAAAAAATTAATAGCATTTATAATCTTAATTGGCTTATTAAGTAGCTTTTCTTTGGCCTATGGTGAAATTACTGTTGTAAACTATAATTTAGTTGTACCAAATGATAGTGACACGGGCAAGCTTTATGCTAAGCTGCAAAACACTGATGATGAAATAGTTTTTGCCGATGTTAAAGGAATACTAGAAGCCTATGATAATAACGATAATTTAATTTATGAAAAAAACAATGTTAATAGTGGGCATATTGGGCTTACTTTAAACCCAGGGGAATATGTTTATATTGATGATTATGTGTATGGTGAAAAATTAAAAAATGGCATTGCTAAAACAGAGTTTACAGTTAAACCCAGGGAATATTATAAAGATTTGGATATAGTTGAACACCGATTTGCCCCATTACCCAGCCAAGCCACTTTTGAAATATCAAAAGATGGTAGCAATAATAACTTCTTGTATGTTACCTATACAAATAATACGGATAAAATCCTTTACGGTGTAAATATTACTGCCGCCTTGCTTGATGATAGTGATAATGTGCTATTCGCTGAAAGCATGGCCTTGGAAACCTTTGGCATACACCCAAACTCCACCCTTAGCGTTAAAATTTATTTGAGTGGCGAGTTTGTTGAAAACTATAGTGATACCACACAAATAAAGGCTGATGCCTGCGTAAGGTATAGGCTTGAATAAAAATACCGACTAAAAAGTCGGTATTTATATATTATAAAAGCCTTTCCATAAAGCCCTTGTGCCAAGCTTTAAAATCATCCTCGTTAATATCATAGGCGGGGGAAAGGTGGGCAATACCACCCTTTGCAAAATACCCCTCAACTAGTTCCAAAGCCATAAAAGCCTCAAAACTGCTACCATCGGGCAATGTAATGCCAAAGCTATTGGCAGGGCTAAAACCAAAACGCTTGTAGTAATTGGGGTGTCCAAATATTATAACTCCGCCATATCCTAAAGCCTTCGCTTTATCAAGGCTGTATTTAAGCAGTTCACCGCCATAACCCTTGTTGTGGTATTTGGGTAAAACGCTTAATGGTCCAAAGGTAATTGTGGGCAAGTTTAATCCATCTGCTGTTTTAACATAGCCCTTTGCATACATTATGTTTGCAATTACCTCATTATTCAAAGTTCCCACAAAGTTAAGCTCAGGTATAAAATCCCTGTGTTGCTTTAATATATGGGCTAAATAATGCTCATCCGTATGGGTTCTACCAGGCAAAACCATGGTTTCAAAAGCCCTGTACGTTAAGGCGTTTACTGCAAATTGTTGTGACGGTTCCTCTAAAGTAATAAGCATTTATAACTCCTTTTTCTGTTTATTATAGCATGTTATGGAAATATATAAAGCCCATTACAAAATACTAATAATCCCTTTTTTCTAGTAGTTTATACCCAATACCTCTAATTTCTAATATCTCCACCAAGGCACCAAGGTGGTCAAATTTTCGCTTCAGGAAGGATATGTATCTTGCTAAAGTTTCTAAGGAAATCTCCTTTTCCTTACCCCACACGTGGTTTATTATACATTGATAAGGTACCACAACAGTTTGGTTGCGTAAAAAGTAATCCATTAATCTATACTCAAAGTCACCAAGCACAACCTCTCTAGTGTTGGCGGTTAGTATTTGCCCGCGTGATATTAGTGTTAGGTTGGAAAAAGTGCTACATTCTTGTGTGGGCTCCCCAGAATTTCTTCGTAGGGCACAGCGTATTCTAGCAAGTAGTTCATCTGTGTTAAATGGCTTTGGTAAATAGTCGCCTGCCCCAAGGTCTAAGCCCGATACCTTGTCCTGTATTCCATCAAAGGCACTTAATAGTATAACGGGTGTTAAACTGCCAGATTTACGTAACTTTTTTAAAATTTCCAAGCCACTCAGCTTTGGTAGCATTATATCTAACAACACAAGGTCAAATATACCTGACATGGCAAGGTGTAGCCCAGATTTTCCGTCTGACACAGCCTCAACATCATAATGGTTTCTTTTTAATATTTCATACAATGCTTTCTGTATGTTTATATCATCTTCCACCAATAGTATACGGTGCATATATACCTCTCTTTCTTAGTGTTTATAATTTCTAATTTTTAGTGTTTTATAAAATACAGGTGGAACCTTAAACATATAAGCTATTCAAAGCGCAAGGCTTCAATGGGGCGTAAAGCGGATGCTTTGTTGGCAGGGTATAATCCAAATACTACACCTATAAATACGGAAAAGCCAACAGCTATAATAGCTATCATGGGGGAAATGCTAAGTTGCATTTGTAGTACTGGGCTAATTAAACTTGTAGCTAATAATGATAATCCAAGGCCAATTATACCGCCCAATAAGCTAATAACAAGCGCTTCAATTAAAAATTGAGATAGTATATTGCCACGTGCGGCCCCTATGGCTTTGCGTATGCCAATTTCGTGTGTGCGTTCCGTAACGGATACCAACATTATGTTCATTATACCTATTCCACCAACAAGCAATGATATTGCAGCGATGCCGCCCAACATAAGTGTTAACATGTTAGTGGTTGCTGATAAGGTTTCTAACATTGCTGTTTGGTTGTATATGCTGTATGTGGTACTTGATGTGGATGAGGACATAAGCTTATCCATAAAGCTTGTAACGCTTGCCTCGGCTTGTTCTACCATTGTGCTGCTGCTTGCAGATACATAAAAGTTGTTTATACCCTTTTGTGCAAATAAGCGTTCACCTAATGTAAAGGGCAATAGTACAATATTGTCACCAGAGCCGGCTGAAGTGCTTCCAATTTCATCAAGAACGCCAACAACGTTAAAAGTATAGCCTGTATAGGTAAAAGTTTGCCCTACAGCGTTTATTGTGCCAAATAACTCGGTTGCCACCTCTTGGCCAATTACCGCTACAAAACTTCGGTTGTCAATATCTGGCGTTGTAAGGAAACGGCCTTTATATATTGTCCAGTTTCTTATTTTTTCATAACCTGGAACTGTTGCTGTAAAAGTGCCATCTTCATATTGAATTAGCCCTGCTTTTAGTGTGCCAGACCCCGTAATTGTAGGGGCTACATAGGCAATGCTATCTTCACTGGCAAGCTCGGCAACATTGCTAAGGGTTAATGGATTATTGCGCCTTGTGCGTACATTAACAGTAAGTAAGTTGGTGCCCATGCCTTCAATGTTGGATACAACCGATGCGTTTGCCCCTTGAGCTATTGAAACTAACACCACTATGGATAGTACACCAATAACAATACCAAGCATTGTTAGTAAAGATCGCATCTTGTTACCTTTAATAGATTTTAAAGCCATTATTAAGGATTGCATGTACCCACCTCCTCGTTTACTTCTTCACTTAAGGGTGTATCACTAGTTTTACCATCTACCATGTAAATTACACGTTGGGCACGGTTTGCCACTTTGTTATCATGGGTTATTAATACTATGGTGTTGCCTTCGCTATGTAATTCATCAAATAATGCCATTATCTCATCACCAGTTTTTCTATCAAGGTTTCCAGTAGGCTCATCGGCCAAAATCAAGTGGGGTTTTGATACCAATGCCCGTGCAATGGCAACACGCTGTTGTTGGCCTCCCGATAATTGGTTGGGCTGGTGGTGAATACGGTCTATCAACCCCATATGCTTAAGCATTTCTTTGGCTTGCTGTCGCCTTTTAATTATTTGTATACCCTGATATACCAAAGGCATTTCAACGTTTTCTAAAGCGCTAAGGCGGGGTAAAAGGTTAAAACTTTGAAACACAAAACCTATTTTTAAACTGCGCATTTTAGATAGTTGGCGGTCATTTAAGCGGCTAATATCTTGCCCATCAAGAATATAGCTGCCAGAATCGGGCACGTCTAAACATCCAATTATATTCATAAGGGTTGATTTTCCGCTACCACTTGGTCCTGATATTGCAACGTATTCACCCTCTGCTACATTTAGGGATACGTGGTTTAGGGCATGAATTATTTCATCTCCCATTTTATATTCTTTTACTACATCATTTAAAACAATCATATAACACCTCAATTTCCGCTAGGGTTGCTTGGGCGTTGTCTATCAAAGTTGCTGGGCATGCTAAAGTTTTCCATAGGCATACCACTAGGCATATTACCAGGCATACCACCAGGCATATTACCACCTTGCTGTGAAGATGTTGCACTAACTGCATTCCTTACAACCAATACTTGTGACCCTTGTGTTAGGCCGGATGTAACTACGGCATAGTCAGAGTTGGATAATGCTGTTGTTATATAGGTTTTAACCCCTGGTTCATCAGCTGTTTGAGTATACCCTTCTTGGTATAGCCATACATATGAACCGCCATCGTCGGTTTGAACTGCAGTTAAAGGAACTAAAAGTCCAGTTTCTTCGCCTACTGCTATTGTAGCAGTGCCATTCATGCCCAACTTTAATTGTTCATCTTTTAATAAGTCTAATGTTACTGTGTAATTTGTAATTCCGGATGTGGCTGTACCTAGTTGTGAAATATGTGAAACTGTGGCGGTATAGGGTGTAGCGGATAATGCATCCATAACTAAGCTTGCTGTTTGCCCTTCCTGAACATGAATAATGTCTAACTCATCCACATTTATTGCCATTTCCATATCGTTTCCAGTATAAATGTTAAGTACCTCAGTATTGGCAGTATAGGCTGTACCAACAGTTGCGGTTATGGAAGCTACAATGCCATCCTCCCTGGCGTACAAAGTTGGGTTTTCAAGCAATGCATTAGCCTGGGCTAACTTATCTGCCGCATCTTGCCTAGCTTTAACGGCGGCAGTATAATCCTTAGTTTGTAATGGATTTGTTAATGTTAATAATGTACCGTTTTTAGCAACCTTGGAGTTTAAACTAGCGGCAACCCTGCTTACTAAGCCGTCTTGGTCGGTGGTTACAGCATAGGGCATATAAATTTCTGCACTAGCTTCACCTAATACTGTATCGCCAAACATAAGCTGTACAGTATCCCCTGGCATTATTTTACGGTCAGAGAATGTAACTGTGGCAGTACCATCTTTTAATCTAACAAGGGTTGCAGAGTATATTGTACCGTTGCTGCTTATTTTAATTTCACTTAATGCATTCAATGTATTAATGTTGTCAAAGCTTGCTTTCATTAACCCATTTGTGGATAATAATACAACCGATCCGCTCTGTTCAATGGAATCCTGTAAGTATTCTCCTTTTATAGCATATATTGCTTTAACACGCCCTGCCACGGGTGATGTAATGGTTTGATAATCTTCATAATCATCACTTAAGTCTGCTAATGTTTGGTTTTGTGTAGTTAGCTCTTCTTCAAGTAGTACAACACTATCAAACAAAGCATCAGTGTTTAATGCCAACAACTTATCGCCTACTTGCACAGCATCGCCTACCTCTACTAATACATCGTCAACAGTAATATCAACAGGTACATTTACAGATAGGGTGTTTTTCATTGAAAGGGATCCAGTTGATACTACAGATTTTGACAATGAACCATCTGTAACGTTTATAATGCTGTAATTGCTGTTGCTTGCAGTTGACTCTGCCTTTACATCGCTTTCATTTAGTAATGTGTACCCAATAATGCCTATGCCAGCTATTATTGATAATGCAATAAATATTTTAATAATTCGTTTCATGTTTATCCTCCTATTTTTTAAATACTTTAATTTCAGTTTGTATTTTTTTAAAATCGTTAAAGCTAATTAGCTTGCATAAATTTGTTTCCCTCCTTTGGTAGATTTATTGTAGCAATTGAAACTGAAACTATACTGAAAAAAGTTGAAAATATTTTTCAGGTTCGTTTAAGAATAATGTGCTATTATTAATAATGAAAGAACAAGGAGGGGTGCATATGAGAATTCTAATTGTAGAAGATGAAAAAAACCTTAGCGATAGCTTGGCTCACCTATTACAAGCGCAAAAATATCAAATAGATACAGTTTGCGATGGTAAAGATGGGCTTTACTATGCGCAAAGTGGCCAGTATGATGCACTTATATTGGATGTAATGCTACCCAGCCTAAATGGTTTTCAACTAGCAGCCACACTTCGCAAAAGGGGTATTGCAACACCAATTTTAATGTTAACCGCAAGGGATGATGTACATGATAAAGTGCGTGGTTTGGATAGCGGTGCGGATGATTATTTAACAAAACCTTTTACACAGGAAGAACTTTTGGCACGTATACGTGCATTACTTAGAAGGCCTGCAGGGGTTTTGATGGATGAAATTAGTTTTGCTGATATTTTGTTGCAACAAAAAAACGCTACATTAATATGTGGCGATAAACAGGTGCGGCTTAGCCAAAAGGAGCTTGAGGTTATGAAAATACTTTTAAGTTGCCCAGGCGAGTTAATTAGCAAAACAGACCTTATAACCCGCGTTTGGGGTGCCGACTCAGATGCTATGGATAATAACGTGGAAGCATATGTTTCATTTTTGCGTAAAAAGCTATTTTACCTAGGTAGCCATGTGCAAATTTCTACACAACGTCGTTTGGGTTATTTGTTGGAGGATATACAGTGATAAAATCATTAAAACGAAAGTTTATACTAATAAATATGTTGTTGGTATTTATTGTTCTAACCATAGTATTAGTTAGTAGCATAGTTGCTACGCAAGTTCGGTTTAAAAATGATTATATGGCAGCCCTTGCAAGGGAATTAGCTATTGAACCAAAGCTTGGCGACCTTCACACTTTCCCAAGCAAGCGTTTAGAAGGTAACCGCATATATAGGCCACAAAAGATATCCTTTTCGGTGCAGCGCAATGAAAAAGGTGATTGGACCTTGCTAACCCCTTGGATGCAAGTGGAACAAAGTACCTTGGAAACAATTTCAAACCGTGCATATGAAAAAGAGGAAAATTCAGGGTTTTTTAGCGATTTTGGTGTTGCATACCAAAAGGGTGATAATCGTATTGCTTTTGTTAACCTACAATCAGAGCAAAGCCAAAGGCAAGATATACTAATTATACAAGGCGGCGTGTATATAGGCGCTTTACTGCTATTTTTGCTTATAAGTTTTGGCTTATCCCAATGGGCGCTTAAGCCCGTGGAACAGTCTTGGGCACAACAAAAACAATTTGTATCGGATGCGTCCCATGAACTAAAAACACCGCTTACGGTTATATTAGCCAACATGGATATATTAGAACAGGAAAATGGTGAAAACAATTGGCTTTCGGCCTCACGCAGTGAAGCTATGCATATGAAAAAACTTATTGAAAACATGCTGTTTTTAACTCGCTCTGATGAAGGGCGACAATCCCTTCAAATGGAAGCAATTAAATTAAGCAGTATTGTAGAGGAAGCAGCATTGGCCTTTGAGGCTGTTGCTTATGAAAAAGAGGTTACATTAAAACAAAACATTAATCAAGGCCTTACTATCCAAGGGGATAGGGCACTTATTAAACAGTTAGTATCTATTTTATTAGATAATGCAATAAAATATACCCCCAAAGGGGGCAAAATTGATTTTAATTTAAAAAAAGAGCGGGATCGTGCTGTAATTAGCGTGTGCAATAGTCCTTCTTATATTCCGCCAGAGCAAATATCCCATATATTTGACCGCTTTTATAGAACGGATGATGCACGCACAAAAACACAAGGGGGCTATGGTTTAGGTCTTGCTATTGCTAGTGAAATTGCCTTACAACATGGCGCAACTATAAAAGCACATAGTATAAAAGGGGAAGGAACCACATTTTTAGTAAAGTTTTTAATTAAATAGTTATAAATTGGAGCATATGCTAATTTCATTGTTTAATTAAACCCTGTTAGCATGAATTAATAAAGCTTAAAAATTAAACAGCACAAAACCAATTTTCCCCTCACAATATCCCCAAAAAGCTATTGGCATAGTCTAAAAAGTTTAAAACAATATCGTTTACTGTGCTAAAGTATTTGTCGCTTTCATAGGCGGATAAGGCCTTTTCCACAAGGGGTCTGTATTTTTCTGGAATATTATCTATACCCCATATAGCACCTTGTTGCTTGGAAAGTACAAGGTCATCCTTTTCAAAGGCTAAGGCTCTGCAAAGGCTTATCACCAAATGGCTAGGGTTTGTATCAATAAGTTGCTTATAATCCTTAAGCTCGTGCTTTAAGCTATCTAAATAAATATGCCTGGGTATTGGTCCAAATACATCATGTATAGGCGCACCATAAAGCACCTTGCCCACATGGCGTATTACGGAAAAGTGTGCGGCTAAGTTTTTATCAAAACCATTGCTTGTAATACAATAATCATCCAAACTATCCAACATTTTTTTGTGGTGTATTTGTGAATAGTGTAACTCATAAGGGGTGGGATATATAAAGGGCTTGCAAGCGTTTTCCAATACTACGCTCATTTCAAAACCCTTTTTAGGCGAAATGGCGCTCAAAAGGGTGCTTATTAATATAAGCTTTTCATCATGGGCAAGGGGTTTATTAATAACCACAATAAAATCAATGTCGCTTTTATGGGGGTTAAAACAACCAAAGGCTAAAGAACCGTGAAGGTATATACCAACAAGCTTATTGCCCAAAGTGCTTTTATACTTTTCAACAATTTGCATTAATACTTGCTTAAACATGCTATCACCCACAAAATATTATACTGTATTATATGTATTATACATTATTTTAAAACAAAATGTTTAAGTTTTGGTTAAATGTTTATCCTTAATTTCAACAAACACCCTCATATTTTAAACAAAAACAAAAAAATAGGGACTTAAAACGTTTTAGATTTTTTAATGCCTTGATAATAGCAATAAAGGTTATTATACTCAAGCCATAAAAGCTAATAGGCTTAATATTTTAAATGGCTTAGGGGGATAATCATGAATATTGCTAAAAGAATTGTTAAATTTGCTTTGATGGTTTTTTTATTCTTGTTGTTTTCTTTTACTGGTAATGCTATGGCATCTAGCCTTGATTTGCAAAATGCTATAAATAATGTACCCGAGGGCACAACGGCAACAATAGCATTAACACAGCCTGTTTATAGCTTTAACGAAACAGTAACAATAAACAATAAAAACATTGTGTTAGAAGCCAAAGGTAATGTTAAATTTGTAAAAAGTGCCACATTTAAAGGAACATTTATTAATATAAACGATAATGCAAGCTTGGATGTAGGTAAAAATTTAATATTTGATGGTGAGGGTATAGCAAGTGCGGCGGGTAATAGAAAAGGTGTTTTTATTCATGTATTAGGCAAACTAAATATAAACGGAACAAAGTTTATAAACAGCACTATGAGCTCTGGCTCTGGCATAGCACCCATATATGCCGATGGAGCTAAGGCAAAAGTAATATTCAACACTGGTGAATTTGCAAACAACTTGTATGGCACAGCAACAGGCGCTTATTCAGCTAACTGGTATTCCGCTGGGGCTTTTATATTAAATAATGGCGCCTATATGGAAATGAATGGCGGAACAATACACGATAATAAGGTATCCTACTTTAAACACAACTCTTTTTTAGATAACTTGTGGGCAAATACAAGCTCCGCTGGGGCAATAATTGCAAATAGTGGCTCCAACTTTATTTTAAATGGCGGGGATATTTACAATAACTTTTCATCAACTGGCGCAATACATGTGGGCGATACAGATATTTATAAATTTGATAGAAAACAAACAGACCCCTCAAAGCTTAATGTTTTAGATATTGCCAAATTTACATTCAATGGTGGAAGTGTTAGGGAAAACAAAGGCGCAGGCTTTTCTGGTGGAATTACAATATTTGGCAATGCTGAAGGCGTAATGAATGGTGGCTTAATTGATAAAAATAAAGGCTATGCGGGCGGTGCCATGCTTGTTATGGATTATTATGTTGATGGTACACAAGGGGTAAACCAAACAAGGGCAAAGGTTAGTATAGATGAGTGGTCAAAGCTTTACCCGGCAGCCTTTACAATGAATAATGGAATCATTACAAACAACCTTGCCTTTACCTGTGGTGGTGGCATAGATGTATCATCAAACAAGGTTTTATTGCAAGGTGGCACAATAAAAGGCAATAAAGCGGGGGATCAAGGCGGTGGCGTGTATGTTACTGCCGTGCCCTATGTGCTAAAAATAAAAAATGCCTACATTGATGTAAATGAGGCAAGCAATAGTAAAACATGGATACATAGCAATGGTGTTATGGAAGATAATGGCAATGGGGGAACAAGCCTTTACCCATTAACTTTGGGCAGTGGAGGTGGTGTTTGGTTTTGCCCCACAGGTAATGCTCAATTCTATGCAGAAAATGGCGCTATTATAATAAACAATACAGGCGAGTTTGCTGGGGACGACTTTAAAAATGAAGACCTTGTTCCCTTAAAATATACAATAAGCTTGCCAAATAGAACGCCTTTGGGTCAAAAAATTTATTGGTATAAAGATGCTAAAGGCGACCGTTATTCCTCAACAAACCAGGTTTTAGTTACAGATATTAATGGCAACACAGACCCTAACTCCTTAAAAGCACAAATAGAGGGGAATAATCCCTTGGCGGAAAAACCCTTATTCTCTTTATTTATAGCTAACAACATTGCAAACAAAGGTGGGGGTATAGGCTCCAACGGAAGTGTTGTTATAGGCGAAATCCCTTTTGATCAACATGCTTATAAGGATATATTGGTGGAAAAACAATGGAATGGTATAAACCCTAAACCCATAGAAGTTGAGGCTAGAATAAAGCTTAAAAACGGCTATGATTATTTAGTGGAAAAATTTGAGCTAAACCAAGCAAACTCCTTTGTTTATACCATTAAGGATTTACCTGCAAATGTTGATAATACCCCAATTGAAAATTTAATTTATATTAAGGAGCTTAATAGCAGCGAGTATAGCGTTACAATAAACTCAATTATAAATATTGGTAGCAATGGGCCAAACAAGCTATTTAAAATAGTAATTACAAATAGTAAACCAGGAACCCCTACACCAGCGCCCACACCAACATTAGCGCCTACTCCAACACCACCAATTACTCCAGTACCCCCTCAAAATGTGCCACAAACAGGGGATAATTCAAACATTGCCGTATATATTGCTTTAATATTCCTTTCCCTTGCCTGTGTTGCTGTAAGCATAAATAAAAAAGGCAAGAGTAATAGCTAATATTAAAAGAACCACAATATACTGTGGTTCTTTGTAATTATTGCTTTTTGTGCCTGAATATCGGGTTTAATTCCCTTTGCCTTTTTCCCACTCGCTTATTACCCAGTCTTCATCTTTGGGGAGGGGCTTTTCCTCCCTCTCGTGTGTTACCTTGTTAAGTTCCTCATATTTAATTAATTTGCCTTCGTTATCGTAAGTTCTAAAGGATAGGGATAGCCTTTCGTCATTGGCATTAAATACTTCTTTTTGGGTTACATAGCCATTGTTGCCCATATGGTTTAATGTGCCAAGCCATATTTCGCTTATATCGCCACTAGGGGTATAGTAGGTTATTGAAGTGTTGGTTAAAAGGCCAGTTTCATCATAGTTGTTGTTTAATAATGAAAGCATCATACCATTTTCATCAAAAGCACTTACACTTGTTAAAGCAATTTCACCACTTGGTAAATATTCTGTATAGCTTGATTCAATAATTTGCCCATTTTTTGATATTTGTGTATAGTTGCTTATTAAGGTGTTTTCAATGTTGTACCTAGCTGTTATTTGGGTTTCTATACCATTCTTATTACTAATTACCATTTTTTCATAAGCTTCAGCTACAATGCTTTCAATGTTTTTAGCATTAGCGTATTGTGTAAAAATAGCATTGGGCTCGCTGGAATCAGTGCCTGCACGTAACCAAGTTTCATTGCCAATATCCTGCCAATCTTCCCAGTTAATTTCTGCCTGTGCTACTGATATAGCTAAAAACAAACATATAAGTAAACAAATTGTTTTTCTCATATATAAGCCCCCTTTTTATTTAAATTTTAGCATATAAATATAAAAATATCAATTTGGCACTAATAATTCCAAAATAAAAAAATCGCCAACATTAGCGATTTTGGTGCGGAAAACAGGACTTGAACCTGCAAGAAGTTACCCTCACTAGAATCTGAATCTAGCGCGTATGCCAATTCCGCCATTTCCGCAAAAAAGGGGAAAATAAATGCCGTGCATACACACGGCATATTAATTTTGGTGGGCAAGGGTGGATTCGAACCACCGAAGTCTGTGACGGCAGATTTACAGTCTGCTCCCTTTGGCCGCTCGGGAACCCATCCACGGCAAGTAAAAAAGTTATCATTGGAGCTGGTGATGGGACTCGAACCCGCAACCTGCTGATTACAAATCAGCTGCTCTGCCAATTGAGCTACACCAGCAAGACCCAACCAGCAAGAAAAATGGCGACCCGGAAGGGGCTCGAACCCTCGACCTCCAGCGTGACAGGCTGGCATTCTAACCAACTGAACTACCGGGCCATAAAAGTGGTGGGCCTTCAGGGACTCGAACCCCGGACAAACCGGTTATGAGCCGGTTGCTCTAACCAACTGAGCTAAAGGCCCGCAAAGCCTGTAAAGGCTTGATGCGAAAAAGTGGTGACTCCTACGGGAATCGAACCCGTGTTACCGCCGTGAAAGGGCGATGTCTTGACCGCTTGACCAAGGAGCCAATAAAATGCGCATTATGGTCGGGGTGAGAGGATTCGAACCTCCGGCCCCATGCTCCCAAAGCACGTGCGCTACCAGGCTGCGCTACACCCCGCAATGCGTTGCGTTGTATTATACAAGCGACAAAATCAATAATACATTAATATTAAAGTTTTGTCAACAGTTTTTTTGAAGTTTTTTTGAAAATTATTTTTAATTATTTTACCCAAGGGGCTAAGCTTAAAGGCTTTATTTAAAACAAGCTTACAAGGCTATAGAGTGGAAATGTTGAACAACTATTATGAAGTTTTGGTACATAGCTTAAAATATAATGATTATGTCAAAACTACACATATAAATAACGCTTATATGCTATACTTAATAAAAATATATTTAATAGCGAAAGGAATTAATTATGAATAATTATTTAGAAATTTTACTAGATACTAAACATTTACCATCTATTATAAGTATTATTGTAGTGATAATAAGTGGCTTTATAACATTTTTGACTATAAAAGTAAATAATAAGAACCAAATTCAATTTGAAATTAGAAAAATGAAACAATCTATGTATCTTGATTATATGAGTGCAATTGGCGATTATGGAAATATGGGCAAGAACAGAACTAAAGAAGAAAAAGATAAAAATACTAATTTATTTGTTGATGCACATAATAAATTAATTTTAATTGGAAATTCAAAAATAATAAGAGCAATGGATGAGTTTGAAATTTGCATGAAGAAGAATGATGAAGAAAGAGAAAAAGGTGAATATTCAATTAAACTGGACAAACTAATAAAAGCCTTAAGACAAGATTTACTAGCAAAAAAAATGGTGAATATTGGCGTAGGTAGACTATATCTACTTACTTTATTAGAATCAAATAATGAAAATTCAAATTAATCTTTAAATACAAATCAAATATTAGTAATTGACGAATACAAACGAAAATTTAGGTGTTTATAAAATTATCGTTGATTTCCTAATTCTTCTTTTTAAGCCATACCATAAGCACAGCAATATCCGCAGGGCTTACGCCACTTATTCGGCTTGCTTGGGAAAGGGAACGGGGCTTTTGTTGGTTTAGCTTTTGTTGCGCCTCTATGCGTAGGCCTTGTATTGTGGTATAGTCTACATCCTTAGGTAGTAGCTTGTTTTCCATGTTTTGAGCCCTAGCAATTTGCTCCTCTTCACGCTTTAGGTAGCCTGCATATTTTATTGTAAGTATAGCTTGCTCTTTAGCGCTTTCATCAAAGTTTGCCACCTCGGGAACTTGAATTTCAATATCCTCAAGGGTGATTTCTGGGCGCCTTAGCAATGTGGAGGCGGGTAGGCTAGGGGTATTTTTTACACCCACTTCATCGGGCTTTTTAACACTGGAAGTATCCAACAATTTTATTAAACTGCTTGTTTGGGTACGCTTGCGATCCATACGGCGCATACGCTCCTCACTGGCAAGGCCAATGTTATAACCTTGCTCTGTAAGGCGAATATCGGCATTATCTTGGCGTAGGCTAAGCCTGTGTTCAACACGGCCAGTCATCATACGGTAGGGCTCGTTTGTACCCTTTGTAGATAAATCATCAACAAGCACGCCAATATAGCTGTTATCACGGGTTAGTATAAGGGGATCCTTGCCCTTTAAGTATTGCACAGCGTTTATGCCAGCTAATAAACCTTGGGCAGCTGCCTCCTCATAACCGGATGAACCGTTTATTTGACCCGCTAAATACATACCTTTAAGGTGCTTTGCACCAAGGGTAATATCAAGGGCAGTGGGGTCTATACAGTCATACTCTATGGCATAGGCTGGGCGTGTGAGTACAGCGCGCCTTAGGCCTGGAACTGTGCGGTACATTTGCCATTGTATGCGCTCGGGTAAACTTGATGAAAAACCTTGAACATACCACTCTGGGTTTTTTGCCCCCTCAGGCTCTAAAAATAGGGGATGCCTATCCTTATCCGCAAAGCGAACAATTTTATCCTCAATGCTGGGGCAATAACGTGTACCTGTGGCGTTTATAAGGCCAGAGTACATGGGTGAAAGGTGTATGTTATCTAATATAATTTTGTGGGTTTCTTCATTTGTGTAGGTTAGGTAGCATAGATGAGTGTTTTTAGGCAATTCATCCGTAAGGAAAGAAAAGGGAACTGGTGGCTCGTCACCTGATTGGGCTTGCATTTCATCCCAATCTATAGATCTATAATCTATACGGGCGGGTGTGCCAGTTTTAAAACGCCTTATGCTAAAACCAATATCCATAAGGGATTGGCTTAGGCCTGTGGCATGGGCTAAACCTTGGGGGCCACATTCACGAACATAATCGCCAATAAGCACCCTACTGTTAAGGTATACACCACAGGTGGCAATAACAGCCTTGCAGTTTATTACATCCCCAGAGGCAACTTTAACCCCAACAACTTCACCATTTTGTGTGAGTATTTCCGTGGCTTCAGCTTGCCAAAGGGTAAGGTTATCACAAGCCATAACAATGTTAAGCATAGTTTGTTGATAGGCACGCTTATCCGCTTGGGCACGAAGGCTGTATACTGCGGGGCCTTTACCACGGTTTAGCATACGGCTTTGTAGGGATACGGCATCGGCAGTTATACCCATTTGGCCACCAAGGGCATCAAGCTCGCGCACAAGGTGACCTTTGCCTGTGCCACCAATGGAGGGGTTGCAGGGCATAAGGGCTACACCATCTATGCTAAGGGTCATAAGTAGGGTGTTCATACCAAGGCGGGCAGAGGCTAATGCGGCCTCAACGCCAGCATGGCCAGCACCTATAACTACTATATCAAAATTATGCATTGTGTTCCTCCGTAGGCTTTATCCAAAGGGAATCGGGTTTAAAGTTTTGTAAGGCGTGTAGTACACGGTCTTGCAAGTTAGGGTATTCAAGGCTAAGCCTTGCAATTAGTTGTTTTACTTCCTCCCTGCCAGTTGTGCCATCAACAGGGCAGGCATTTTTTTGTACAGGCATGTTTAATTGGCGTTCAAGCTTTATAACTTGCTTTTCAGGTAGATATATAAGGGGGCGAATAACGGTTATATCACTACGGCTCATATATGTTTTTGGGGCGAAGGTGTGTAAACGGCCCTCGTTTAATAGGCTCATAAATAAGGTTTGTACAGCATCATCACGGTGGTGGCCAAGGGCAAGCTTGTTGCAACCGGCAGCTTTGGCAAGGTCACATAGCATACCACGGCGCATTTTAGCGCAAAGGGCACAAGGTGATTTTTCCTTACGGATATTAAAAATAATATCATAAAGCTCGCTGTTGTGTATGGTGTATTCAATATCCAAACTATCGCAAAGCTCTTGCAACTTTTCAGTTTCCAAGGGTTTATAGCCCATACTTATGGTAAAGGCATGAACTTTATAGTTTTTGCCAGTAAATTTACGGTATAGGGAAAGGGCGTGGAGTAGGAGAATACTATCCTTGCCACCTGAAAGGCCTATGGCAATTTTATCGCCATCTTCTATTAAATTAAAGTCTTTATCTGCTTTACGTAAGCAACCCAAAGTGGTTTTCATTATAATCCTCCTGTGCGTATGGGCACAGTATGATATTATAGCAATTTGAGATGAATATCGCAATATTAAATAGGAGCGGAATGTGGGGTCAAGGGTGTCACACCCTTGCGGGTGTGGGCAGAGCCCACGAAAGAACAAGGCGATAGCCTTAAACCTTTGCAAAAAGATAGCAAACGGGAGCGTAGAGCGACAATGTTTGCGAAGTTCGTAAGAAAAACGGGAGAGATGGGGTCAAGGCGTCACGCCTTGCGGGAGCGTTGAGCAACAATGTTTGCGTGATAGCGAGAAAAGCAATGTTTGATAAAAGTTGTTATTAACCATTTTAAAAAGCATTTATTTTTTAATGTTGTTAGCTTTTCCCCACATTTATACTATAACATAAGCATATTTTAAAAAGCTCAATTTTCACCTTTTTATTATAGCATCAAACAAGCTTGTTGTGTTGCTTTGAAGCTTGTTTAAAGTTTTTTTAATGGGGGTTATTGCCTTTTAATTTTTTAATATCATTTAAGCAATAAAAAAAGCCTAGGCGCTTGCCCATGCTTTTTATTTGTTGTGTTGCGTGTTAGGCTTTTTTGTTTAATAGCTTGCCAAAAATCAAATAACCAAGGCTCCATAAAACAAGGCCTGATAATGCATAAATCCCTAAAAATTTAAAGAAATCTGCCACGCTGTTTATTGGGAACCAACCGCTTATTAAAAGTATTGGGAATACAGTTACTAACATTGCTACAATGTGAACCACAGTTTGCTTTAATAAACTCCAACTTTCAATATCATAAATAACGCTTGCGGCTAAAACAATACCTACTATTAAGCCTGATAAAAATGTTGATTTTACTTGAAAACTATCAAAGTTTTGGGCCTTCATTATTAATGATATTCCACCCATTATTGCAATAGGTATAATTCCCCTTATAAGCCCTTGTTTAATATACTTCATACTTTACCCCCTTTTGCCTAATATTAAATAAATAGACACGAGGGCTAGTATAACACTTAAATATTTTTAAGTAAAGTTTTAAGTGTGTATTTTAATATTCTGCTATTAAAAAGGCAAGGGTTAAACCCATGCCTTAAAAATTAATCCTTAATTATTAGCTTACCTGCAACGCTTACATCCTTATGTACGCTTTTTATTATTCTAATAATAAAGGGTTTGCCCTTTGGTACACTTAGGTCAAAGTTAAAATCTTGGCTTTTGGATGTAAGTTTAACTGTGTGGTAATAGCCTTTAGGGCTTACCCATTTGCCCTTTTTGTTTTTAAAATATACTTTTACGTATACTTTGCCCTCTTTGCCTTTTTCGGTAAAGCGGGTTTTTTGTAGTGTTATGTTAAGTACACCATCTTTGCTAGGGTTAAATGTACGCCTAACAGCAGCTTTTTTAAACTCAAATTTGCTTACATAGGGTAACCTTAAATGGTTTTTTAAAATAATTTGCTTGGCAGGCTTTGTTGCTGCCACTGCTGTGTTGCTTGGAACGCCCACAAAACCAAAGCTTATAATTAAAGCCAATAATAGGGCTGCTAATCTTTTACGCATAATATCCTCCTAAAATAGTTTTACATATATATAACGCTACATATTATGTAATTATTGCATAAATTTAAAATTTATTTGTATTCGCCTTCCCAAAGAGCAGCTACTGTTAAGTTTATTGGCTCGCCATATACATTTATGCTTATTTCATCGCCAGATAATAGCTCTATGCTAAAGCCCTGTGTTGTGGCGCTAAACTTAATTGTGCGGCCTAAGTAAGCAAAGTTAAAACTATAATCCTTTATGGTTTGTATGGGGTTGGGAGCAATGTTTATACCGTCCATCTCAAAGGATATGCCTGCAAAACCCTTAACAATTGTTAGGTAACTACCACCCATGTTGGCGGTGTGTATGCCATCTTTTGTGTTTTTGTGGGTGTTGTTAAGGTCTAAATCCACGGTTTCCTTAAAGTATTTTTCGGCCTTTTCCGTATCCCCAAGCTGTGCAGCAACTATGGCATAGGCGCATAGGGATAGGGATGAATCGTGGGTGGTTATATCCTCATAATAGTTAAAGCTTTTAGCCTTTACAGCATCATCAACTATTCCCTTGTGCATAACATAAGTTAAAACCACGTCCGCCTGTTTGCATACTTGGTACCTGTATAGGAATAGGGGGTGGAAGTGAAGTAGCAATGGGAATTTATCCTTGGGTATAGTGTTAAGGTCAAGCTTTTTCTTTTGTAGGAAGCTGTCATCCTGGCAGGTTATGCCTAAATCCTCATCATAGGGTAGGTACATGGCATCGGCAGCTTTTTTAAACTCGTCAAGCTCCCCTTGGGTAACATCTAAATGCCCACCCAAACCTTTGCTCCAAAGTAGATTAATAACATGGTAAATGGCGTTTAGGTTGTATTTTGCCCCTGCATTTGTGTAAAAGTTGTTGTTTACAAGGCATGTGTATTCGTCGGGGCCTGTAACCATATCCAAACAGAAACCATTTTTGATGTAATGGCCCATATCCATCCAAAGCCTTGCGGTTTCCAAAAGCACTTCCGCACCCATTGTGTTCATAAAATCAATATCGTTTGTAGCAATAAAGTATTGCATAAAGGAATAGGCAACGTCACCATTAATATGGTATTGGGCAGAGCCAGCGGGGAAGTAGGTGGAACATTCGCCACCCTCTATACTCCTCCAGGGGAATAATGCACCTTTGCTGTGGCCCAATAGCTTAGCCTGATTTTTAGCATAACTTAGTATGTTGTAACGGTAGCTTAACATTGTTTTAGCAATTTGTGGCTGTGTAAATTGGAAGAAGGGGGCAACATAGGTTTCACTATCCCAAAATACATGGCCCTCGTAACCCTCACCACTTAAACCCTTGGCAGATACTGAAAATTTACTATCCCTACCAACGGAGGCTAATAGGCTGTAAAGGTTGTAGTCTAAGGCATTTTGTAAATTATCATCACCCTTTATAACTACGCGGGATAAGCTCCAAAATTGCTCTAAATATTCGTTTTGAGCATAGAAGTAATAACTTGCACCATTTGCTTGAACTTCCTTAATTTTTGCATCAAGCACATCGGCAGGGTTTTGGGTATGGTAGCTATCGGCCAATATAACAAGCTTTGTAATGCTTAAAGGCTTGCCTTGCTCTATGGCTCCCCTAAATTTAACAAGGGCATTTGTTGGGGTAGAATAACCCTCCCTTTCAAAGCTTGGGCTAAATTCATGTATTACGCCCACATGTACTTTAAGTTGAGAATGTTTAGCCTTTGCACTTAGCTTTAATAAATCTATTGCGCCATAGGCATCAATTTCTATAAGGGGCTTTTCCACAACGGAGGCAAGGCGAGGGTCATCTTTAGCAAAAAAGTTGCTAACATCACCATTTACTGATGATTGTATTTCAATGTTGCCATTAAAGTTATGGCTTTCCACAGTATATTCAAGTATAAATAAACGCTTTTCAACAAAGCTTGCCATGCGCTTAGTTTTAATTGTAAACTCTCGGCCTTTATTATCCCTTAGGGTATAATTGCGCTTTACAACACCATCCTCCAAATTGAATTGGTGGCTGTAATTTAGCATTTCACAGTTAAAGGGGTTAACATTATCCCCATCTATATAAAGGCTTATGCTTTGCACATCAGGCAAGTTAATTAAAGATTGCTTAGTATCTGGGTAGCCGTGGAATTTTTCGCCATAGCTTATGGGGCTTTCATCATAAAAACCGTTTATATAGCAACCCCTGCTATAGCTTTTATCCTTAGATTGTTCATCCTCAAAACAGGCTCTAATGCCTAGGTAACCGTTTGCAACGTGGAATAAAGTTTCCTCGTTGGGCAGGTTTGCAATGTCAAATTTGTTAATGTTTATAAACATATACATCCCCCTTAATAATATTTTTAGTGTAAAGTTAAGTTTTTGTTTGGTGTGGTTATTAATTATAGTACCATTTGTTTTTTTGTGTTGTTTTTGGGGTAAGATAATTAAAGGCTTTTTACCATTATAGCATTTATTCCATTTATTTACATTTAATTGCAAATAAACAAGAAACCATCAGCCTTTGTTAAAAAAATAATTAAAAATGATTTATTATAAAACGAAATATATTTTCCATCACATACATTATAAGCTAAAATTTCGTCAATGTACACAAAGAATTTGACAAGCCTTGCTATAATAATATATGTAGCAAGCCAACAAAAACGCTTGCGTACAATTAGCTAGTATATCTATGTGTTATGGTAAGCAGGGAGGTATTATTGTGAAATATTCAATATTGGATTATAGTAAGGAAAAACGCAAAGTTACATTCCAAGTGGGTGTTAAACAATTGGCAGTTAACCTACTAAGAAAATTTGATGATATAGAAGGCCTAAAGGAAACAGAGGAAGGATTTTCCGCAATGTTATCCTACCAACAAATTCCTGAAGTAGTAAAGGAATTGGGCAAGATAAATACATCAATATACTCCATAGTATGTGAGTAAACTGGAATAACCAGGAAGAGCCTTTCAGCCGAGGGCTCTTTTTTTGTTTGGTGGCGATTGAGGGGTTGTTATGCGATACTTTGTTTTTCGCTCTTTGGTATGAGGTATGAGGTACGAGGTATGGGGTGTGGAGCAAATTCCTACGGAATTTGTATTGTGTGAATACCTAGGGTTTTGTAGGGGGTGGGTTGTAGGGCTTGATTGGGTTGTATAAAGATATCATGCCTTGTTTTAGAAAATTTTAGGGATGCCAGAAGACTATACAGAATTTGATATTGATGTTATAATACATATAAATTCCGTGTTTAACATATTAGAGCAAATGGGTGTAGGACCTGTTGGAGGATATTTCATAACTGATAAAGATAATACTTGGAGTGAATACCTTAAAGATTTAAAAAATATTGAGATGGTAAAAAGTTATGTTGCTTTAAAAACCAGACTTATATTTGACCCACCAACCACATCCGCTGTTATGGAAAGTAATAAAGCATTAATAAATGAAATGGAGTGCAGGTTAAACATGGAAGTAGACCGTGGAAAAATTTGGTAAGGAAGAAGGAAAGCTTTATGAAAAAAATTATTTCTATATTTTTGGTACTAATTTTGTTGTCTGGAGTAGGTATAGCTGAAACATTGGATGAAAAAATTTCAACAATGACCTTGGAGGAACTATCAAGTTTATATTTAAAAATTGAGACGGAAATTGCAAATAAAACACAAGGAATGACAAGACTATTACCAGAAGGAATTTATATTGAAGGTAAGAACATAATAGCTGGGAATTATTCCATAATTAGTACAGGAGAAACGATATCTGTAGAGATGTATAAACATGAGAACGACATGGACGGGTCTCAAAATTATTATTTACATAATTTAGTATTTGAAAATGAGACTATGAATATTATCGTCGAAGAAGGAGCTGCATTTATAATATCTGGCGTAGGACTAATTAAAAAGCTTGGTAATACTATGTTATTTGGAGAAGACGAATAGGATTTAATAAAATTATATTTAAGCACCATTAGGTGCTTTTTTTTATTGGAGGTAACGAATGGAAGATAGCTTAGTACATTATGGTATATTGGGAATGAAGTGGGGCATAAGGAAAGCCCAAAGTAGTGGCGGAAATAAATCTAGAAAGACAAGTAAAAACAAAAGCCATAAAAAACTACGATTATTTAAAAAGAAAGAAAGAAAGAAAATTAAGTAACGATGAGTTACAGAAAAGAATTACTCGTTTGAGTATGGAAAAAAAGTATAAAGATTTAAAAAGAGATCTTGGGTATGATGGAGCTGTTAGTAAAGGTATTAGAGCCGCTACAACCGGCCTAAAAGTTTTAGGAGGATTGGCTGGATTTACAGGATTATCATTAACTTTATATAATAATACCAATAAAATAGCGGATATATTGGGGGGTAAAAAATGAACGACTATTTAATACACTATGGCGTTTTAGGTATGAAGTGGGGTATAAGAAAAGCTAGCGGGTCTACGCCAAGATCTAATAGAAGAGAAGTTAAGAAAGATGCTAAAGAGTATGCTATAGCTAAAATGTTTTATGGTTATTTATTGTTTTTTTAGTTGGAATGTTTTACTTGCTTTAATAAGATTGTTTTTAATGGTATAATTATTTTAATAACAATTTATATACAAGGGGGTGGTGCTATGTTGTTATTTAGTGCCAACAATATAACTATGGCCTTTGGGCATAAGGCTATTATTTCACAAGCCTTTAATTTTAAAATGTATACAGGGGATAAAATTGGCATTGTTGGAATGAATGGCACAGGCAAAACCACCCTTATGAAAATATTGGCAGGGGAAATTGCTCCAGATACGGGCAGTGTTGATACATATACAGATATACATGTGTTTAAACAAATAAATGATGATGAAATTATTAGCCAATACTCTAAAGAACATAGCGAGCTTTGTAACTTTGATTATTATAATGTGGAAACTTTAAGTGGTGGGGAAAACACAAGGCTAAGGCTTGCCAATGTGTTTAACCAATATGGCGCCTTGTACTTTTTTGATGAGCCAACTACAAATATGGATATATCGGGCAAGGCCATGCTAATTGATAAACTTAATGGTTTAGAATCTTTTATTTTAATTTGCCATGATAGGTATGTTTTGGATGAATGTTGTAATAAAATTTTGGAAATTGAAAATGAAAAATGTACATTGTATGATGGGGATTATAGCAAATACCTTGAGGAAAAGGCTTTGATATCTAAAACAAGTGAAAACCAATATTTAGCCTACTTGGATGAAAAACATAGGCTTAATCAACTGTATAAACAGCAATTAAGCAGTGCGGAAAAAATATCAAAAAAACCAAAGGATAAGGGTAAGCAACAATCAGGTAGGTTTTTTGGAGGGCGATCTAAGGATGCAACACAAAAGGCTATGCAAAAATCGGCAACAGCAGCCCTAAATAAAATTGCCCAGTTAAAAACTGTTGAAAAACCCTTTGTAAATGAAAAAATAAACTTTGATTTTAAACGCAATAATCCACCTAAAAATAAAATTGTTGTAAGTATAGAAAACTTAAATTTTGCCTATGGGGATAGGGTGATATTTGATGATGCCACATGCTATATTGAAAATGGTGAGCATTTAGCTATATTAGGGGATAATGGTACTGGTAAAAGCACCCTTTTTAAACTAATTATAAATGGCGATAAAGCTATATATGTTGCCCCTCAATGCAATATAGGCTATTTTTCACAAACATTAAGCAATATAGATTTAGATAAAAGTGTATACCAAAATGCAGCTGAAAATAGCGTGCAGGATACAAGCTTAGTAAGGCTAATATTAAGGCGATTACTGTTTAAAACTGATGATTTGGATAAACTTGCCAATGTGTTAAGCGGTGGCGAAAGGGTTAGGCTATCCTTGGCAAAGTTGATGCTATCAAACGCAAATGTGCTTATGCTAGATGAGGTAACAAATTATTTGGATATTCCATCCATAAATGCCATAGAACAAGCCCTTAATAGCTATCCTGGAACAATAATATTTACAGCCCACGATAAAAACTTTATTAATAATATAGCTACAAAAAAACTTGTAATAGAAAATAAAAAACTTGTGGAGTGGTTTAATTAGCCGTATTGATATACTAAAAGGAGCAACCACTCCTTTTTTTATTGTAGTTTTTTTATTTTAGCTATTGACAATATTTTACATACTGTTTATACTGTGTATAGTGTATATATACAGTTGGAGGTAATTATGGATATAATAATAAGCAATGCAAGTAAACTAGCTATTTACGAGCAAATATATAAGCAAATTAAGGATAGTATTATAAGTGGTGAACTTAAAGAGGGGGATATTTTGCCATCTATGCGTAGCATGGCTAAGGATTTGAGGGTTTCCATTATAACTACAAAAAGAGCCTATGATGAGCTTGAACGGGATGGATTTATATATACCGTTGCGGGTAAAGGTTGCTTTGTAGCGGATAAAAACTTAGAGCTTATAAAGGAAAATTACCTTAAAAAAATAGAGGAGCATATGGTGGAAATAATTCACCTTGCTAACGTTTGTGAGCTAAGTGATGATGAACTTAAGCAAATGTTTAGGCTTATAAAGGAGGAAAAATAAATGAGTAACGCTATAGAAATTAAAAACTTATCTAAACAATATAAAGGCTTTTTATTAGATAATATAAGCCTTAATATACCTAAAGGTAGCATAGTGGGCTTGGTGGGGGAAAACGGTGCAGGTAAAAGTACCCTTATAAATTTAATACTTGGAATATCCTTACCCACAAGTGGAAGTGTTACTGTGCTAAACCAGGCTAACGATAAGGATGAATTTTCAAATACTAAGCAGGATATTGGCGTGGTGCTTGATGCACCAAGCTTTCCAATAACAATAACGGTTAAACAAGTAAATAAAATTATGAAGCTTACATATAAAAATTGGAATGAAGCTAAATTTTTTGAAAACATAAAAAAGTTTAAATTGCCCTTGGATAAACAGTTTAAGGATTTTAGTAAGGGTATGCAGGTTAAATTAAGCCTGGCGGTTGCCCTTAGCCATAATGCAAAATTGCTTGTTATGGATGAGCCTACAAGTGGCCTTGACCCCTTTGCCCGTGAGGAAGTTGTGGAACACTTTATGGATTTTACCCGTGAAGAGGATAATACCATACTAATATCATCCCATATAATAAGCGATTTGGAGAAGGCTTGTGACTATATAGCCTATATACATAATGGTAAACTTGCCTTGTTTGATGAGAAGGATACAATGTTTGAAAAGTATGGAATACTAAAATTAAGTAAACAACAGTTTGAGGAATTACCTAGTGAGGCAGTTATAACTAAAAAGGAAGGAGCCTTTGGGGTAGAAGCCTTTGTATATCGCCAAAAAGTGAATGAAAGTTATAATTTTGAGCATGTTAGCTTGGAGGATATTGTGCTTAACTGCTTGAAAGGGGCGGTTGGCAAATGAGGGCACTTTTGTTAAAGGATTTTTATCGCTTTAAAACAAGCATGTTGCTTATAGGTGCATTAACGGTTTATTTGGCAGCATTTAGTAAAGGGGTAAAGGTTACACCAAACACGGGTGTGATTTTGCTTGTTGGCTTAGCGGTAAATAGTTATGGCTATGAGGATGGCTGGAGTAAGTATTGTAAGGCTTTGCCTTTTAGCGATAATAAATTGGTGTATAGCCGTTACTTGTTTCCAATGGTGTTGCTTGTGGGGTCATCACTTTTGCATTTGGTTGTAAGCGTGCTAAGCCTTGCGGTGCGTGGCCAAGCAATTATGCTTAACTTGAGGGCTTTGGAGTTGCTTGTTGCATGGGCTGTTGTCTTTATTATGATGGCGGTAACAAATCCATTGTTTTTTGGAACAAATAGCGAAAATGCAAGGGCTATTATAAGCGTTTTAGCGTTGCTATCAATTACACTAATAGTGCTGCTTTTTGAGGGCATGCAAGTTGTTGTAAACTTTTTGACAATTAATTATATGTGGCTTGTTGTGGGTATAGTGGGGTTGCTTGTGTTAAGCGTGTATGTATCAAAACGCTTGTATGTAATGAGGAAAAAGCGTAGCTGATGGAGGGGAATATGAAAGCTTTAATATTAAAGGATTTTTTTACATTAAGGGCTAATATAGCTATTATTTTTGCCATGCTTGTTGCCTTTGCAGTGGGAACAAAAAGTGGTGAAATTACAATAAACTATGGCATGTTAATGCTATCTGTAATAATTATGAATACATTTAGTTATGATGAAAAAAATAAATGGAGTAATTACGCAATAGCTTTGCCTTATGGAGATAAAAGGATAGTTTTAAGTAGGTATGTTGCGGGGATAATGCTTATAGTAATAGGGGCGGTAGTTCATTTTGTGGTAAGCGTTATAAGCCTAACAGTTAAGGGTTTAGAGGTTAATATAATGCTTAGGTTGTTGGAAGTAGGGGTTATATCTGCTTTTTCATTGCTTATGATAAGTATAAATATACCAATATTTGTAAGGTTTAATAGTGAGAAGGGAGTACTGTATATTGCGGTGTTTATGGCCATGGTGGCCATGGGCTTTAGCGTGGTTGTTGAGAAATATGCAATTAATGTAATGCAATTTTTAGGAAGTGGCTATGCGGCTTATGTGGCTGTTGGCGTGATTGTTGGGCTGGTGCTAGCTAGTGCAATGCTATCGGTGAAGCTGTTTAAACAAAAGAAGAAAATTGCATAAACGATAGAGATGGGTCAAGGGGGTTTGGAGAGTGGCGGTGTAGAATTTTTGTGAGTTTCTTGGCTTTTCGCTCTTTGGTATGAGGTATGAGGTATGAGGTGTGGAACAAACTCCTACGGAGTTTGTATTGTATGAATTTATACCGAGGAATGAACGAGTAAGGGTGAAGCCCTTACAATGTGAATGGTGCTTGCGAGAAAACACAAAAAGTGGGGTCAAGGGACAAGTCCCTTGCGGGGTTGAGAGGGGCAGAGCCCCCGGAAAAACAAGGCGATAGCCTTAAGCTTTGCTAAAAGATAGCAAACGGGAGCGTTGAGCGACAATGTTTGCGAGGTGGCATAGAAACATAGCTTTTGTTAAAGATGTTATTAACTATTTAAAAAGCCTATGTTTTTAAGCGATTACCTTTCTTCCCCCACATTTTCAATATACCATACAGCAAATTTAAAAAGGGCAATTTTGCCCTTTTTATTATGGTGTGTAATAGGCTTGTTAAAAGTATTTTAAAGCATTTGAATTTTTTTATAACCCAGCTATTAAAATAAAAAAGAACTTGCATATACAAGTTCTTTTTTAGTGTATCATCCGCAATTCTTTATATGAGCCTTTATTTTTGTTATAGCCCATGTGTAGTGGCTGGCAGTAGCGCTTACAAAGTAGGCTCCAAGGCTTGTTGTGCCTGTCCATTTAAAATGCTTTTTTGTAAATAATTCATCATCATTAAAGGTATTTAATAATGCCATAACATCATTGTGGCTAGTTTTAAACATAGCTAAAGCTTCTAAATAAGGGGTGCTTTGGTGGATTTGCCAAAATACCATGTTTAAATCGCCATAGTTTTTCCAGTTGTAGGGTAGGGGTAAAAAGGGAACGATATCATCGCTACTTAAGTTGCTGTTTACAAAGTTAATAAGCATTTTGTGCCATTCATAAAGGTGAACTAGTATATCCCTTATATTTTTGTCCCTTGCCCAATGGGCTTCCTTTTTTGAGGGGTCAAAACAAAAAGGGGTGTTAAAGGCTTTTTCGTCAATGCTGCTTATAAGCTCTAAAAGCTTGTTGTAGTTACTGTTTGCCTCGGTTATAAGCTGGGGCTTGCTTGTTGCTCTTGGCATATAAACCTCTATTCAAGCTCTATTAAGCTTTTTTCATAATCCTCAACAAAGTAGCGTATGTTTGTTCTGCCCTTGCTGTATAGCTTGTGCCCCTCGGCAATTAATTTTTCCTTGTGGGCCTCTATGCCACCAGGGTATTTGGGGTTAAGCTCCCCGTCCTTCCTAAGCACTCGCCAATAAGGGGTGGGGTCGTTAGCCCTTTCCTCACTTGCATGGGCGGCTATGTTTATAAATATGCCAGCGGTTAAAGGGCATGTAAAGTGCGCTCCATGAGCTTTTGCTAAATAGGCACGTATTTTTTCGGCAGTTATAAGTTTGCCCTCGGGCACTTTCCTTATAACTTCATCGTAGGCTATGGGTGGGGCTATAAGCATTTCCGTTCCACCATATACCTTTATGGATTTTGGGTCGGTTAATGTAATAATTTTGGGCATATCCTTGCTTTCGTTAAGCTGTACATTAAAGCTTTTTCTTGCCATAAATCCTCCTAAATTTATTTATTGTTTTCAGGCTCGCTTGTATTGTTCCCTTTAGTTTTTCTGTATAACAAATAGGAGTAAACTATGGGCGCTAATATGGAAACAAATACTGGGGCTAAAAATAAATATTTGCTTTTAATAAATACGTTTATTAATAATATTATACCAGCAATTATCCAAATTTTACCACCAAATTTATGGGTTTTGTCCCAGTTTTCATCACTATCCAGGGTCCAAGGCAGTTTTATACCCATAGTATAGTTACGCTTAACCTTGGGTAAAAATATACCCATAACTAAGTAAATAAGGGCAACAAAAACCATTACAATTGTGGATATAGGCACATCCTTGCCCAAGGCTTTTGTGTATATTAATAGGGATAAACCTACGGATAAGCCAGGGCATAACCAAAGGCTAATTGCTTTAAGGGCAGGGCTGTAGTTTTTGCGCTTGGGGTCTGTGTTTAAGGCAAAGGAAACTAAAAGGGTAAAACCAGCCATCATAAGGGGTAAACCGAATACTCCAAAATTTTTGGAGGAGTAACCATCCACCTCGCCTTTAAAGTTAAAATGGCTTGGCATTTGCTCGGGAAGTTTATCGTATATAGCTAAGCCTATAAGTATAGGTATAAGGCATACTATTATTGGTAAAATTAATTTAGAGTATTTTTTCATAGATCCTCCTATTTAGTGCCGTCGTTGCCTTTTTTATAAAGCATAAAGGAGTATACAGCAGGCACAAGGGTAATTACCACCATTATAATTACAAAAAGCACTAAGCTTCTAAAAAATGTGTTTAATGCAAGGGCTATTCCACCAACTATCCATAGCTTAGATGCAAGCTTGTGGGTCATATCCCAGTTATAATCATTATCCATAGTCCAAGGTAATTTTATACCCATTGTGTAGTTGCGCTTTGTTTTGGGCATGTATATTCCAAAGGTTAATATCATGGCACCTAAAAATATAAAAATGTATCTGTTTATATCATCATTGTTGCCTAAAGCCTTTGAATAGCTTATTAAGCTTATAAATATGCTGCTTATAGGCAATACTAATAAGGATATTTTTTTCATTGCTGGTGTAAAGTTTTTGCGCTTGGGGTCGGTATTAATAACAAAGGCCATAAGCATGTTCAATAATGCCATTGCTATGGGGAATGCAAACACAAAAACGGTTTTTTGAGTGTAACCATTTACTTGTCCATCAAAACCAAAGCGTGTTGGAATATTGTCAGGTAATTTATTATAGTATATTATACCAAAAATTATGGGAAGTAGGCATAGTATTGTGCCAATAATAACAACTTTATTTTTCAATAGGTTTTTCATTTTCATTCTCCTTTTTGTAAATTAAGTAGGAATATACTGCGGGGCTTATAAACATAATAGCCAAAACTACTGCGCCAAGCACCCTTAAGTTAAATAAGCTAAGTATTATAAAAAGTATTCCCCCAGCAACAAATAAAAAGCCAGCCATACGGTGGGTTTTGTTCCAGTTGTTTTCATTATCAAGGGTCCAAGGCAGCTTAAAGCCTGCATAATAGTTCTTTTTAAACTTGGGCATATAGTTGCCTATAACAATTAATATAAAGCCTATTCCCACATATATGTACTTGTTTGGGTCTATTATGGTGCTGTTTAACCTTAGCAATAAAAACACAAATATAAATAGGCTAACAAGGGGTATTATCCACTCCAAAAGCCTTATAACAACCTTGGGCTGCCTTTGCATAAGGGGTGTATTGTGTACCATGAAATGTATGGATAAATTAACCACAGCCAATATTAATGGTAAGCTAATTAGCATTACAGCCTTAGGGGCATAGCCTTCAATATTGCCCACAAAATCATATTTGTTTGGTAACGCATCAGGGAAGCTATTATACATTACTAAGCCTACAAACAAGGGTATAAGGCATATAATTGTGGATATTATAAGGGTTTTATATTTTTTCATCCTTGCTTCCTCCTTGTTCAATGTTTTCATCTTTATCCCCTCCAAATTGTGATAACCATAGCATAAGTTCCTCAAAAACAGATGTATTAAGCTCGTATATAACAAAGTTTTTGTGCTTGGTTTCCCTCACCAAATCACATTTTTTTAGTTGGCTTAGGTGGTAGGATATTGTTGCCCCCGTCATGTCAAACTGGGCAGCAATATCCCCAGCGCTCATGCTCCCCCCACGCAACAACATAAGTATTTTGCGCCTTGCAGGGTCTGCCAAGGCCTTAAATGTATCCTGAAAGCCCAAACCATCACCTCCAACAAATTCTATTTAGATATATTTCTAAATAGATTGTAATATATGGTTGTTGGAATGTCAATAAGTATTTAGATAGTTTTCTAAATAGATTTTAGAGGGTGATATAAAAAATAACATAAAGCCCTATATAAGGGCTTTATGTTATTCGTTTTGTTTTGAACTGTTTGTATAATTATAACCGTGGTATTCTTCGTTTGGGGTTTCTTCAACAATATCCTCAAAGGATAATTTACCCAAGCCTAAATCTTCCATAGTTTCTTCAACTACTTCATCAATAACTTCTTCGCTTACATTTTCGTCAATATCTTCAGCAATATCTTCAACAACATCTTCAAGAGTATCTTCACTTATTTCAAAGTTAACTTCAATATCATCATCTTCTTCGTTGTTAACAACAAATGTGTTTTTAGCCGTGTTTGCAATAGTGCTTGTTGCAGCTACGTCAATTGCACCACCAACAACTCCACTTACAATAGGTATTGCTTTTGCAAGGTTTAAAATACCCTTTGTACCAGCTTTTGTAATTAGCCTAAAACCAACCATTTTGTTTATTTTAATAAAAATTGCTCCAGGTATTTTACTCATTAATTTTTGGGTGATTTTAGAAGTGATTTTTAAACCTACTACTTTAAAGGCCTCAGCTAATGATAAGCCAATTAAGCATAAATATGTTAAAGTTTTTACTTGTTCACTTTCTACGTCATATCCACGCATTGAGGCTATTACAGTTATCATTCTTATTTGAAAAAATGTTACACCTGCAATATTGGCTGGCAATGCAACTGGTAATGTTATAAGCCCACCAATGTTGGATACAAAGCCTGTACCACCACATAATATCAATTGAGCATTTACAAACGCATCAATAGCTTTTTCTACGTCCTTGTGTTGTTTTATATATTCGTCTGCAATTTTTTTAGCAGATTTTTCAAAACCAAGTATGTTTACTTTGTTTGATCCACCAATTGCTAATTTGTAGCTGTTTTCTAAAAAAGCCATTATTTGTTCTTGAATAACGCCTCCAAAATCAACTTTTTCGGCCATAGTATGTACCTCTTTCTACGCATTTTAATAATTATAACAAAGCTTTAAAAAAATGTACACAAAAAATTGATTTATAAATTTTGAATTGAAGGGAGTTTGCTATAAATTAAGTTTTTTCTTTATATATTCCTCATATTCTAAGGGTATGCCTATATCGTAATTTTTATAGTGGTGCCAAAATTTGCCTGTGAAACAATAATCCCTTTACCTTTCCTTAACTCCGCCTATCACTTCCAAAAACTCCCTTGCCTTTTCTGCGCCACCGCTATTTTTAAAACTGGTGGATATTTCCTTTGCGGCATTTTTATATTTTGTGTTGCTTAAAAGCTCGTTTACTCCCTTTAATATATCCTCTTTTGTGGCAGATTTTAACATAAGCCCTGCGCCTAATTCCTCAGTTCTTATAGCCACAGCACCTTGCTCGGGGTTTTGGGGGTAAAGCAATATGGGCACCTCAAAATATAAGGCCTCCGATGCGGAATTCATGCCACAATGGCTAATAAAAACATCAGCTATGGATAATGCTGCCATTTGGTCAACACGCTTATATATCTGTATGTTGCTTGGTAAATTATTGCTGTTAAGCTCGTTTGCACCTAAGGCTATAATAACTTGGTAATTTGTATTGCCTAAAGCTTCTATACAATCCTCATAAAACGTGGGATTGTTAACAATAGTACCTAAGGATATATAAACGGTTTTATTTTCTGTTTTTTCTATAGGTGTTTCAATAGGCCTAATAGCAGGGCCTACAAAACAGTATTTATTAGAAAATGTATCTGCATAAGGTTGAAAATATTTTGATGTGTATACAATTGTGTTTGTAAAATTATCGTTTTGAACAATGTCTAAAGCATTATTAACCATATAACCCTTTGCTTGCAAGCGTTTCATTTGCTTTTTAATTTTGGGCAAGGATATAATCATTTTTAGCAAATCTATAAAGCTATGCTTCATATATTTTGCAGAGTTTTTATTAAAGGCAAAGGTTGTTGTGGAGCATACAAAGGGTATGCCATATTTAATTGCCACAAGTTTGCCCCAATAGGCAACGGAGTCGGCAACGATTATATCTGGCCTAATTTCACCAATTTTTATTTGCAACATTTCATCTAAGGCAAGGCTTGCACTTACAAGCAATTCTGTTGCAAAGGCAATGTCTTTGCCTATTTTTTTCGCCATCCCCTTCGCTTTCCATGTTAATGGGATAATCATCACAGGGTATAAAATGCGCCCCTGCTTTTTCAATTTTATCCTTAAAGGCATTAAATGAAAAATAATATACTTCGTGGCCATTATTAGTCATAGCCTTAACTACTTCAAGGCTTGGGTTGGTGTGACCGTAAGCAGGTATGCAAAACCACGCAATTTTCATATAATTACTCCTTTATTAATCGTTATGGGGATTTTATAAATTAAAAATTTGTTCGTTTTATTGAAAAGGGTATATTATTCCATACTATCCATCTTACGTTTAAAAGCATATATTGCCAATGCAACAAACAGTATAGCATAGCCTAAAACCCAATACATATCGGGGAAAATGATTTCCCCTTTTAGGGCGTTCCTTGCAACGTTTACACAGTGGGCAAAGGGCAATAAATTTGCTATGGTTTTAAAAGCGCCACCTACTAAATCTAAATCAAACCATGCCCCAGAAAGCCAAGCAGTAAGGTTTGTAAGCAATGCGCCCAACAGGCCTGAAACTTGCTTTTCGTTTAATAAGCTACCGCCCAATAAGCCTATGCCAATAAATATAAAGGCTGCTGGTATAAGGCTTAATATTGAGTAAATTACATTTATGTTAAACTGTAAGCCCAAAATAATGGCAGTTACATAACAAATAATAGTTTGCATAATGCTTATGGGCAAAAGGGGTAAAATATAGCCTACAATATAGTCCTTCGCCTCCATGGGTGATGTAAACAACCTCATTGTAAAGGAGCTTGTTCTATCCTTAGCTACAAGCATACCAGAAAATAGGGATATAAATGCCAAGCCAAATACTGCAATACCCGGGGTAAGCTTGTTAATATTAAAAATATCAACGGGAATATTGTTGTTAATTACGGTCATAAGCAAAAGTACAATTATAGGGAAACCTATACCAAAGCCCAAATTAAGCTTATCCCTTAATATTTCTTTAAAATTTCTTTTGGCAAAAACTATGCTTTTCATTATTTTGCACCCCCTTGGCTTAGTTTAATAAAGGCATCTTCAAAATTTGTGGCATTGGCCTTAGCAATAAGTTCATCACAAGTGCCTAGGCCTAAAAGCTTGCCATTGCCTAATATACCTACCCTATCAGCCAAAGCCTCCACTTCCTCTAAATAGTGGGTTGTTAATACTATTGTAATTTTACCCTTTAAGGCTTTTATATATTGCCATAATTCATTCCTTGCAATAACATCAAGGCCTAATGTGGGCTCATCTAAAAATAAAAGCTTAGGTTCGCTAACTAATGCCATTGCAATGGATAACCTTCTTTGCCACCCACCAGATAGTTTTGATGCGTTTTTATCCTTTACACTATCAAGCCCTAAATCTTCCATAATTTTTGTGGTTTTGGCCTTTGATTCATTTAGGCTGTGGCCATATATTTGGCACATAAAAATTAGGTTTTCCTCAACATTAAGCATGGGTGCAACCGCAGTTTCTTGTGGTGATACGCTTAAAAGCTCCTTTGCTTTTATGCTATTATCCAAAATGCTATTACCATAAATAAAGGCATTTCCGCTTGTTGGCTTTACTAAGCAACTTAGCATTTTAATGCATGTTGTTTTACCCGCACCGTTTAAGCCCAGCAAGGCAAAAAGCTCGCCCTGTTCAACTTCAAGGTTTAAATTATCTAGCGCGCAAAGCTTTTTATAATTTTTTGTTAAATTTTCAGTTTTTATTGCTAACATATTACTCCTCCTCATTATCAGGGTCCGTGGGGTTTAAGCCAGTAAAAGCCTTGCTTAGTATATTTGCATATTTTTCGTAATTGTTTATAGCTATGCCCTTATCCGTGTTAGCAAATATAGCCAACACATCCCCAGGGTTTATATTAAACATATCCCTAACTTCCTTAGGTATAACAATTTGCCCCTTAGCCCCAACCTTTACAGTGCCCATGTAGAGCTTAGTTTTTTTATTTCTACCAAACATATTTAAACCTCCTAAGTATGAAAAGTATAACTTGTTATACTTAGTATAATAAATACTGAAAAATTGTAAATAGGTTTTTAAAAATAAATTAAAAACAACAGCACAAAAAACCTTGAACACGCCTCAAACTCAACCCACAAGCCCATTACACCCCATAATAAAAAGGGCAAAAATGCCTTTTTAAAAATATCAATATGTTATATTGAAATTGTGGGGGAGGGTAAACGTTTAGCACTAACTTATCAAGCTTATCTTTCTTTACTCAATATTTTATAAAACTATGTTATCTATAAAGTCATTTACGTTGTTCTTGTCCGTATGTTAAGGGGCGAAAATGGGGGCCTAATTGCGAGGCGGCCCCCGTTTTTCCCCCTTAACAATCCCCCTTCCTCCCCTGCACGCTTTGACAACTTAGAGATAAAGAAAACTTAGCGTTAATAATTATCTGATTTTATCTGAAAACAATGGTGATTGAGTGCTTGCGCCCACAAGCGCCCACAGCGTCGCTTTAGATGTTCCGCTTCGCTTCACGGGCAAAAGCTCTGCGGAGGTATATGGGCTATTTGACCGAGAAAGCAATATCATAATAGACTATGTAGAATATTAGCAATTAGAGGTAGGTGGTAAAATTATTACAAGAAAATTATAAAAAATAAGCTAATGTATTTTTCTTGAAAAACCCAAAAGCGCTTATAATACAAGGGATTTATGCCATAATAAAAACACTAAAATCGCCCATTCAAAAAATACCAATATGTTATAGTATAAATGTAAGGGAGGTAAGAGTTTAAGCAAAACAATCTTTTAAACTTCTAATATAAAATGGTTGATAAAATCTTTTAATAAAAATATCTTTCCTCACCACCTCGCAAACATTGTCGCTTAACGCTCCCGTTTGCTATACTTTATCAAATCTTTAAGGCTACCGCCTTATTTTTTCCGGGGGCTCTGCCCCTCTCGACCCCGCAAGGCGTGACGCCTTGACCCCACTTTTTACATATCGCCCTTTTCTATTTATTGCAAAACACAGCCCAATATGCTATTATTTCACTATAAATAATGCATTGGAGGTGCTTATTATGTCAAAGTTTAATGTATCATTCACATTCCTTAAAACTAACTCTACTGCAAATGCAATTGCTAATATAGTTGTGGGTTTACTATTCCTACTTTTCCCTACAGTATTCCTTATCGGTATAGGCTATATTATTGCTATTGCTAGCTTCCTTTTTGGCCTTTACCACACAATTACCTACTTCACAAAACGTACTTCTTCCACAGTTGAAAATCAACTTGTAATAGGCTTAATTTTTATGGTAATTGGTATCTATATATTCCTTGTTCCCCAATTCCCCGTTAGCATAGCCCCCTTCTTCTTTGGTGTGTTTGTGCTTATAAACGGTTTTATGGAACTTCAATACTCCTTGGATTTAAAAACCCTTGGTTTTGAAAAATGGTTCCTATCTTTAATACTTGCCATTATTATTATAATTTTAGGCATATTTATTATGATTAACCCCTTCGGTACTGAAGTTATATTACTATCATTCATTGGTATATCCATGATAGTATCCGGTATAGCCCTATTAGTATCAGGCTTACTACTTAAAAAGAATAAAAAATAAAGAGGCAAAAATGGTTCATATAAAAGATTTTAAAGGTAAACAAATTCATATGACTGGCATTGCTGGCTCTAGCATGAGTGGTTTGGCGGAAATGCTTATTAAGCAAGGCTATAATGTTCGTGGTAGTGATGGTGCCGAAGGTTACATGGTTGATTATCTTCGCAAAAAAGGCATACCCGTTGTAGTAGGCCATTTTGCCGAAAATATAGAGGGTGCCGATTTGCACGTTTACACCGCTGCTATACTTCCCGATAACATAGAGCGCCAAACCGTTGCTAAGCTTGGTATACCCAGCCTTGAGCGTAAGGAGCTACTTGGTCAGCTTATGGAAAACTACACCCATGCCGCCTGTGTTTGTGGTACCCATGGCAAAACAACAACATCAGGCATGCTTGCCCAAACCTTAGTAGATTGTGGCCTTGACCCCACCGTTCATATTGGTGGCATGGTCGATTCTATTGGTGGCAGCACAAGGGTTGGCAGTCATGAGCTTTTTGTAGCCGAGGCTTGTGAGTTTAACGCAAGCTTTTTAACCATGAGCCCAACTTTAGCTGTTATTATGAACTTGGAAGAGGATCATCTTGACTATTACCGTGATATAAACCACATAAAGGAAACCTTTGCTAAATTCCTTAGTTTACTTCCCGCCGATGGTATAGCCATTGGTTTTGGTGATGATCCTAAGGTTGTTGAACTTTTAAACGCTTTAACCCAACGCACATACACCTTTGGTTTTAATGAAACAAACCATTATTACCCACAAAACATAGAGTATAACGAATTAGCTTGTGCTAGTTTTGATATAATTAAACAGGGTAAAAACCTTGGCCGTTTAAGCCTTGGTGTGCCTGGCAAAATACAAATTATTGATGCCATAGCCGCCTTTGCTGCTGCCGATGTACTAGGCGCCGACCCAAAACTTGCCATGGAATCCTTATCCAACTTCCAAGGTGTACACCGTCGTTTTGAACTTACAGGTGTATATGATGGGGTGGAGGTTTACCATGATTATGGTCACAACCCTCAAGAGATGGCTCAAGTATTACAAACTGCCCATATGCGCCCCCACAACAGGCTTTGGGCGGTTATGCAACCCCATACATACAGCCGTGTAAAGCGTTTATTTTGCGATTACATTACCTGTACACAAATTGCCGATTTTACCCTTATCACAGATATTTGTGCCGCAAGGGAAAAGGATCCTGGCGATATTCACTCAATTATGCTTGTTGATGCTATGCAGGATCAAGGCATAAACGCCGTATATACCCCCACCTTTGATGATACTGAAAATTATCTAAAAGCCCATTGGCAGCCTGGCGACATTGTTGTTACCCTTGGTTGTGGCGATATTAACAAGCTAAATATTCAAATAGAGGAGCATTCTAAACAAAATGCTTAACATAGTTCTTTTTAACCCTGAAATTCCCCAAAACACTGGCAATATTGCCCGAACCTGTGCTGCCACTGGTGCCAAGCTCCATTTAATAAAGCCCTTAGGTTTTAGCTTGGAGGACAGATACCTAAAGCGTGCTGGCCTTGATTATTGGAGCATGACTACATTCACCGTATATGATGATTTTGAGGATTTTCTACAAAAAAACCCCCATGCCAACATGTACCTATTATCCACAAAGGCGGATAAAAACCATTGCCAAGTGGAGTATAAAGATAATGATTATTTAGTTTTTGGTTGTGAAACAAGGGGTTTACCTGAAGATCTTCTTCAAAAAATGTATGATAAATGCATACGCATACCCATGGTGGAAGGGGCAAGGAGCCTTAATTTATCAAACTCCGTTGCCATAGTGCTTTATGAAGCCCTACGTTGCCAAAACTTTAAAGGCCTAAGCAGCCATGGTGAGTTAACAGGCAGGGTAGAGGACCCTCACCCTTGGTTGGATTACATTTAAAGGAGCATATAATTGTTAAAAAGGCGTAGACAAAAAGAGGATTATAACTTTAATCAAGAATACCAACAGCCCCCTTACGAGGCTTATGTTGACGATGATTCTTTTTATGAAGAGCCTCCCACAAGGCATTTTGCCCCTGTTCAACAAGGGGTGCAGGATTATACTCCTCAGTTGGAAAACCCTCAAGTATACGATTATTCCCAAAATGAAACCTTTGACCCTAACTATTATGATGAACAATATACCGCCTATGATAATCAATACCAAGGCGAGCCCCATAATCCCGCCAACCCCCAAAACAACGTAAACCAAGCTTATTATCAACAAAACTATGCTGAAAACTATGATGATAGCTTTGAAGATGATTATGAGTATTATGATGAATACTATGATGAGGAAGAGGAAATTGAAAAGGAACTTTCTAGGGAAACTTGGAAAACTGCAAACACTCTTTTCAACCTTATAAGCACAATAGTTGGCGTATTTGCCGTATTTATACTAATTGCCGTACTTGTTGGACTATTTAACTGGCTTAGAACGGATTTCCGCAACACGTTCCGTTATATATCAATATTTTAGGGGGCAATATGCTTACTTGGGATAGCCTTAAAAATCAAATTGAAAAATGTAAGGCCTGCGAGCTACATTTAAGCTGTAAAAACAAGGTTATGGGTCAAGGCAACCCTAATGCCAAACTTATGCTTATTGGTGAGGGCCCTGGTAAACAAGAGGATGAGGAAGGCCTAGCCTTCGTTGGTGCTGCGGGTCAGCTTTTAACAAAAATGCTTGCAGCCATAAACCTTAGCCGTGATGATGTATACATTTGCAATGTTGTAAAATGCAGGCCCCCAGAAAACCGCACCCCTACCGAGTTTGAAATTAAACACTGTTTAGATTTTTTACGTGCCCAAGTATATTTAGTAAAGCCAACCATTATACTGCTTTTAGGCTCTACCGCCATGCAAACTATAATTGGGCCAGAGCATAAAATATCAAGGGAAAGGGGCATTTGGTTTGAACGTGCTGGTGTGCTTATTTTAGGCACATACCACCCCGCCGCCTTGCTTTACAACAGCAACAACAAAATACCCGCATGGGAGGATTTAAAAAAGTTGCGCAAAAAACTAGATGAAATAGAAGCCCTAGAAAACAGTTAAGCCCCCATTAATAAAAATTGAGGACTATTATGAAAGATAAATTAAACACCGTATACAATAATATGATAGAAAAGGCGGCCGAAAGCTTCCCCAACAAAATAGTTTTAGGCGAAGGCCTTATAGAAAGCCCATCCCTTATGCTTATAGGCGAAGCCCCTGGTGCTCAGGAGGAAAAAGAAGGCAAGCCCTTTGTTGGCAAGGCGGGCAAAAACCTAACCGAGCTTTTAAGCAGCATAAATATCAACCGTGAAGATATTTACATAAGCAATGTTGTAAAAATTCGCCCAAGCAAAACAAGCGAGGCGGGCAACACAGTAAACCGCCCCCCAAGTAATGAGGAAAAGGCCTTTTTTATACCTTGGCTTTACCGTGAAGTTGCAATTATAAGGCCCAAGGCCATAGTAACATTGGGCAATGTAGCCCTATCCGCCTTTTTAGGCAATGCTGCCAAAATTGGCGACTTCCACGGAAAATGGCACAGTTTTAAAGTAAACTTTAATGGCGAAATTATTGATATAAGGCTATTCCCCCTATACCACCCCGCCGCAATAATATACAACAGAGCCCTTATTGATACCTATAATGATGATTTAAAAATACTTGCCGAAAGCTTGTAAAACAAACCTATATAACTAAACACAAACCTTTTCTATTTAAATATGCAAAATATTGAACATAAAAAAAGGCAACGAGTAAACTCGCAGCCTTATTTTTATGTTATGAAACAACAACCTTCACAACAACAACAAAAAGAGAACATATTTATTATATATGTAATTATTGGCCTTGTCAAACTTGTAAATCGCATTATTAATAGCTTAAAGTGGCCTTTACAGCATTTATTGAATGTATAATCGACACATTTTATAAAAACTGTTGAATTACATAGTTGTTAAAAAGCTCAAATTGGGTGATGTAACAAGGTAAAAATCTTTTAAGCCCGCGTATCTACCCTTTACATAGTCAATGTTATTTTCTTTTAATTTATTTTCCAACTCTACAAACATTTTTGCTTCGGTTTTCCTTAAAATATCATCAACCATAATAACAAAAGTGTCGCTTAAACCATCGGGTAAAATGCTTAATACGTCTATCCTGGAGTAATGCTCCATATCACCTGCAAAGGGTGCATCAATTGTTATAAAATCAAACTTTTTGCCCTCAAATGTTTTAGCAAAATCCTTATAAACCCTAACTTTATCGGCCTCTTTATACTTAATAAATTCATAATCAAGCACAACAATTTCCGATTGGGCAGATAATGTAAAATCCTTAGCGAAAAATTCAGCCCAGCTTTTATCCCCCTCAACAACATAATGCTTTGCATTTGCTTGGCTTGCAGCATATTGCCCTATCATACGGCTAGTTTGGCCTAAACCAAGCTCAAGTATGCTTTGTGGTTTAATTTCATTTAAAATTCTATACATTGCATATAAAAAGGGGTAGCCAACAGCCCAACGGCCAGGGTAAAAGGTTTTATCCTTTAGCCATGTACTTGAACAAATTGTATTGTTGAATATATTAGCCCAAACAGCCTCGGAGGATAGCCTAGAAGCATGCTCAACCTTGTTTTTTAGCACATCCATATTTGTTAACAAGTTGTTCAACTTATCGTTCAAAAGCTTTTGGTTATCAATTATTGTTTTAAACTTACTTTGGTTATTATTTCCAATTTGAGTATTAAGCATGCTAATTTCTGTAAGTTGATCTTTAAAATCATTTTCTAAAGCCTTAAGCCTATTATCAAGGGTATTTGTGCTTGCTGGGAATATTCGGGACCAAATAGATTTATTTTTCATAATAATATATTCGCTTCCTAATTTAATAAGTCTATTATACAATGTTTGTTAAAATAATGCATTAACAATGTTGGCATAAAGCCGATTGTTACAATAAGGGTTTTACGCCCCTTAACTCTATATAGCCCCTAGAGCTTATGGGTTCAAGCTGTATTGCGGGTAAATCATTATTCCATTCAAAGCCCATAGAGTTTGGGTTAAAAAGGTCAATAAAATTGTGAACATCTTCTATGGCTTGCATAAAGTTTTCATCATTATATTTTGGCCCATTAAACATTAGGTATTGCCCTTGGGGTAAAGTAAGCACATCAAAGCCCTCGGGTATAGGGGCATCATAATCCAAAGGGAATTCTACACCTTGAACATAGGTTGATGTATTTGGCTTTTTAAGGCTATTGGGCAACCAAAGGCAAAGAGGCTCATCGTGAAGGCTTTTTAATATATCCCACACATCACAGCCCACTTCCTCACAATATTCAAAATAGTGAGTGGCATTTATACCAGGCTTATATATAAACTTGCTGGAGGGTTTATTTACAATTTTAATCTCCATAGGCACCTACACAAACTTGTTCAAGTTGCTATCATAGTAATAGCCTATACTTGCTAAGGTTTCTACAACATAAATAATGTCATAATCGCTATTTTCACTAAAGTCATCTAAGCTTTCGTATTTATCCCTCAATTGAGTATTTACATAGCTTAAAAGCATTGCAGGGTCTTTTATCATACTTATTCTCCTTATTAGGTTTATTAATATAATTATACAATAATAGGCTATATTCCACCACAAATAATTACTATAAATTTAGCATGCTCATGTAATATAGTATAACGGTTTCAGGGCTTTGAGCCATATCCTCGCTCATCCACCATTTAATTGTTTCAATAAAGCTGCCAAGGTAAAGGTTTTCTATATAACTTTCTGGCAATGTGGAACTATGTTTTTTTATTTTATCGCTAAACAATCTTTTTAAATAGTCCTTAAATATTTGCCAAAACAAATCACCATTTTCGGAGTTTAGTATGGATACCATATCCCGCTTACTTTCTTTAAAATGGTAAAGTATATGGGCAGCCTTTTGTTCAAAGCTGTAGCGTTTATCCAACTCTATAGGTATATCGCAGCTTACATCCTTTGTGAATACATGGTCAAAAAGCTCGTAACAAAAGGCGTTAAGCAAGGCATCCTTAGTTTCAAAATGGCTATAAAAGGTGCTTCTACCCACGTTTGCCCTATCAATAATATCCTGCACGGTAATATTGCTATAACGCTTTTCCTCCAAAAGGGATAAAAAGGCGTTAAATATACCCTGCCTAGTTTTTACAATTCGTCTATCCATATATATCCTTTCGTGAACAAAAAGCACAAAATGTTCAGTAACTACCAAAATTATAGTTTTGATTGTTGAACTGCTAGCCATTTTGGTTTAACATAATATCGAACAGAGTGTTCAGTAATATTATAAATCCCAAAATAAATATGTCAAGGAGCGTTTATGAGCGAAAGTAGTTGCAGCAGTTGTAGCATTAAAACAGATAATAAATTTGAAAAGTTTTTAGAAATATTGGGTCAACCAAAGTATTTAGTAATATCCTTTGTAGCAATTATGCTAAGTTTATTTTTACCCTTATTAAATATGCCTTGGGGTGTTCATTTTGCGTGGATATCCATATTTTTATCGGGCATACCATTGTTTTATGCGGGTTTTACAAATTTATTTGTGTACAAAAAAATAAAATCAACATTGCTTATATCAATAGCCATGATTGCGTCCATAGCCATAGGCGAAGTGTTTGCAGCGGGGGAAATTGCCTTTATTATGGCCCTTGGCGAGTTTTTGGAGGATATTACAGTTAGCAAGGCAAAGAATGGTATTAAAACCCTTATGAGCCATATGCCTGATGGTGCCCTTGTACTTGAAGGGGATAAGGAAGTTTGGCATAACATTGATGATATTGTACCTGGGCTAAAAATACGTATACGCCCTGGTGAAATTATACCAGTTGATGGTGAGGTTATTCGTGGTAATAGCGCAATAGACCAATCATCAATTACAGGGGAATCATTGCCTGTGGATGTGGAACTTAGTAGCAAGGTTTTCAGCGGTACAATAAACCTAGAGGGAAGTATAGATATAGTTGCGGAAAAATCGGGCAAGGATTCTTCCATACAAAAAATGTTGGATTTATTGCAAATGGCGGAAAAATCTAAATCCCCTATGGAAAACTTAGCGGATAAATGGGCGGCATGGCTTGTGCCAATAGCTTTAATAATAGCGGCCTTTACCTATGTGTTTACACAAAATATAACTAGGGCTGTAACTGTGCTTGTTGTATTTTGCCCCTGTGCCTTAGCCCTTGCAACCCCTACAGCTGTTGTAGCAAGCATAGGTAGGGCAACAAAGTTGGGCATACTTATAAAGTCTAAATCCGCATTGGAGGCCTTATCCAAAATAAAGCATATGGCCTTTGATAAAACTGGCACATTAACCCAAGCTAAGCTTGAAGTTACGGATATAATTAGCCTTAAAAATGAATTGAGCGAGGATGAAGTGCTAAGGCTTGCGGCATCCTTGGAGGCCTATTCAGAGCATCCCCTTGGCAAAGCCATATATAAACATGCTAAAAATAATAATGTAGAGTTTTATGAGGTAGATAATTTTAAAGCTATAACAGGCCACGGTGTAGAGGGGCATATAAATACAGTGTATTATAGCGCAGGTAAAGCCTTAAATGTAGCAGATGAACATAAACACCATTTAAATAACGGCAAAGCCCTTATAGCCTTGAATAGGGCAGATGAAGTATTAGCCTATATTGCCCTTGCAGATACCCTTAAACCCAAGGCATCAACTACGATAAAAGAGCTTATAAACTTAGGCGTAGAGCCAATATTGCTTACAGGGGATAATGAGCTTGCGGCAAAAAATATAGCTAATAGTTTAAATATAAGCAATGTTCATGCAAACTTGTTGCCCACAGAAAAGGTTGAAGCTATACAAAACTTAAAAGCTAAGCATGGTTTAGTTGCTATGGTTGGGGATGGAATGAATGATGCCCCAGCATTAAAAACTGCCGATGTAAGCATAGCTATGGCGGATATTGGTAGTGATGTAAGCGTAGAGGCAGCGGATATTGCATTGTTGGGTGATGATATATCCAAGTTGCCATTTTTAAAACGCTTAGCCGATAAAACATTTAAAACAATACGTTTAAATTTAAGCTTGGCAATGCTTATAAACTTTGTGGCAATAGCCCTTTCCATAAGTGGTATATTAACACCAGTTACAGGGGCATTGGTGCATAATGCAGGTAGCGTGCTTGTTGTGCTTAATGCAGCTATGCTGTATAAAAAAAGAGTATAGCTTGTAATTCACAGTTTCGATTATAATCGAAACTAGTAAACCTTTCCCCTCACATTTATACTATAACATATTGAGTTTTTAAAATAGGCAAAAATTGATATTTTGTTATGGGGTTAAAGGGGCTTATTGTATGGGTTTGAGGGCTGTTTAAAGTTTTTTTAGGTGGAGCGTTTTATAGTTTTTGCTTTCAAAAAGCACAGATACTATCTGTGCTTTTTTATTATAGCTAATACAATATTATAATTAACCGTTGCCTGCTGTAAGTTGGCTTTCGTGTATATATCCATCTGTGCCGTTATTAAAAATTACATGGTAATAGGTATCATTGCCACTGCCAATTATGCCTAAAACAGTAGTTTTCATATACATATAATCCTTTGAATACAGTATGGTGGGCTTCATCCGTTTATCGTAGAGTTTAATTTCTTCAAACTCATAAAAGTTGGGGTATAATTGGGGAAAGGCGGGTTCTACTGTAATAGGTTTTGTTTCAAAGCTTAGGTATTTTTTAAGCATATAACCTGTGTTACTGCCAATTTGAACTTGTACCCAGTCACCCTCATCTTTTATGCAATACACTATTGTGCCATTATAATACTTGCCCATATAATCGGCATTTTTATTTGGTGCAATTCGTAAATTGAGCCTATCCTCAGGGTTAGGGTTATTTACTACTGCAAAATTATCGTTAATATTATAATTGTTTATATAATCTAAAAGATCATCATATGTTTTACCTATCTTATCCCCAGTAGCCACAGAACTTATTGTTACATATAGCTCTTTAGCATAGCGTTGTTCAATATCTATACCCGTACCTTCAACTTTTATTTGAAACAATTCAGGCTCTATTTGTACAAATTTACCATCCTTATGGTAGCTTATATGTGTTAAGCATAGGTCAGGATTATTTTCGCTTAGGTTAAATAGCTTAAAGTAATAGTCGTTTACGCCGTTTGTGATGGCAATATTATCCATTATGCTATAACCCTTTGGTAACTCAAAAATAAAATTGTACATAGGTTGCAAATTTTTATCAAGGTAAAAGCACATATTCCATGTACCCTCGCCCTTTTTAAAGGTAATAAATACATCCTTGCCACCATTTTTATTAGTATAATAATAGCCAGATTCGTAGCTGGATTTATTAATGCTAACAGTGCCAGAATAATAGTTGTATTCTATATATTCTTGCACTGTTTGTGGCAATTCATCAAAGGTTTCATACCAGCCAGCAGGGTCCCAAGCCTTAGCTGTGGGGGACAATAAGGAAAAGGCTAACATTATGCTAAAAACAAAGCTTAATAATTTTTTCATATTATCACCTATTAATTTATTGATAATTTTATAATAAACTTTATTAAGCTTTATTGCAAGGTAATGGGGGAGAATTTACAAGTGGGGGAACCAAATAGCTTAAATCAAATAATAGTATCGAACAATATTATAAATGCAAATACAATAAATTTGTTTTGATTAGTAAATATAAAGCAAGCTTTCTAGCTTGTATTTAGTTTATATAAGTTTACATCAAATATTTTTTTTCTTTTTCATTTAGGATTACTTCCCCAGTTTGCGAGACTATCAAAACTGTTATCGGACGCGATTCTTTTCCTTCTATGCGTATGCCCTTAGTTGAGACTTTTAGATCGTCTTTTTTCACTATAAAAGCCGCATATGGATATGATTTACGAAAATCAAGTTTATTTAATGCCTCTACCGAATATCCATTATTTTTGCAGAATTTCTCTGCGTATTTATAGGCGGTTTCTTTGCTCATAAAATTCAAATTTCCCATATATACCTCTAAATTTATTGATAATTTTATAATAAACTTTATTAAGCTTTATTGCAAGGTAATTGGGGAGAATTTACAAATACCAACCACGCAAACATTGTCGCTTATATTTTACAAGGCATGAAATCATTCACTAACGCCTATGCTTACAAGCCAACCTTGATAAAGCTCAAGAAGTTCATAAAATTCAAACTCCGTAGGAGTTTGTTCGCACCTCATACCAAAAAAGAATACTAAATAAAATATTATGAATTGCTGCTTGTTGTTCCCCAACCCTTTACTCCCCATTGCTAATATTTTACATAGCCCAATATTATATTGCTTTCTCGGTCGTGAAGTACCTACAAAGTAACAGAGCTTTTGCCCGTGAAGCGAAGCGGAACATCTAAAGCGACGCTGTGGGTGATTGTGGGTGCAAGTAATCAATCACCCTTGTTTTCAGAGAAAATTCGATAATACTTAAAGACGTGATTTGTATATCTCTAAGTTGTCAGAGCGTGCAGGGGAGGAAGGGGGATTGTTAAGGGGGAAAAACGGGGGCCGCCTCGCAATTAGGCCCCCATTTTCGCCCCTTAACGTACGGATGAAAACAACGTAAATGCCTTTGTATGTAACATGGATTTCAAAATATTAGAGTAAAGATTGATAAGCATTACAAGTTAGTAATAAAGTGAAAAATACTTTTTTAAAAATATCGATATATTATAGCAATGCTGTAGGAGAGTATAACAAATAATCATAAAAAATGAATTCTTTAAATAGTTAATAATATCTTTAACAAAAGCTACATTTATATACATCACCGCAAACATTGTCGCTTAACGCTCCCGTTTGCTATGCTTTATCAATGTTTAAGTCTATCGCCTTGTTTTTTCAGGGGTTCCACCCCTTACCCCGCAAGGGTGTGACACCCTTGACCCCAATTTTTATATTTACGAAAATACAGGCTTTATTTTCGCTCAATACCTTACTTTTAAGCTAACATTGGCTTTATTATCATATTTATGTGTTGTATTTAAAACAAAACTGTGTTAAAGTTATAGTATACTAAACAACTGTTTACTTGCTGTTTAAGCATATTGTATGCACTAGGGGGGAGGTATGGCAGGTGAATAATAATAAAAGGGTTGGAATTAGGGACGTTGCTAAGGCCGCTAATGTTTCTATTACTACAATATCAAAGGCACTTAACGACTACCCTGATGTATCGCCTAAAACTAGGCAAAAAATTAAAGCTATAGCTAAAAAAATGGGCTATGTGCCTAATAGTTATGCCCGCTACATGGGTGGCATTCGCAAAAAAACTGTTGCACTTATGATGAGCGACTTTAAAAAGGACGATCCAAGCGGTTTTGTTTTTGGTGTGTTAAGCGGTTTATACGCTAGCTGTACCGAAAACAAACACTCCTTTATGCTACTTGTTACTTCCCTTCACAAACAAAAGGAAGCAAGCATTATTGAAATTTGCCGTCAAAACAACGTTGATGCCTGTAACCATGGGTTTTAGGGTTGATGACCTGTATGTTAAACAAATGAAGGAAATTGACATACCCCTAACCATGCTAGACATGGAAATTGAAGGTATGTTAGGCAACAGTGTATATACGGATAACACAATGGCATCCTATGATGCTGTAAAATACCTTATTAGCAAAGGGCGCAAAAACATTGCTATGGTAAATGGTAGCAAAAACGTATATGTTTCCACACAGCGTTATGCAGGCTATGCTAAAGCACTATTAGATTCTGGCCATATTATAAACAAAAGTTATATAAAACACTGCAATTTTGATGAGGATATAGCTTACAAAAAAACCACTGAACTATTAACTAAAAACCCTGAAATTGATGCTATATTCTGTGCTAGTGACCTTATGGCGATAGGCACATGCAAAGCCATAAGCAAGCTTGGCCTTAAAGTGGGTAGCGACATACTTGTGTTTGGTTTTGATGATATACCGGTATCCCAATGCCTATTTAATGGCATAAGTACAGTTAAGCAAAACCCTTACAACATGGGTTTTGAGGCGGGCCAAAGTGTTAACAAACAGCTTAATGACCCTAGCAATAAAAATGAACGCATAGTTGTGCCCTATACCCTTATATTTAGAGGCACTGCCTAAGCCTTGCACATTTGCAGGGCTTTTGTTATAATTTAATAAATTTCTAAAACGTTTTAGAGCTTATGGGTACATAGGCTTATTATCTATATATACAGTATCAAACATATAGGGGACTTACCTTTACAGGGAAATTGGAGGGGAAATATGACTAATATGGATTATACAAGGGCGGCGGACTGGATAATTGGTGAAACTGCCTTTGAGCAAGCCTACCAAGGCAAATGCGAGGCTATAATGAGCCAAGGCAACGGTTACATGGGTTTACGCAATGCCTTTGAGGAGGATTATGTTGGCAAAAAAGTTGGCCTTTTTGTTGCGGGCACATTTAACAAATGCACCCCTGATGAAGTTACAGAGCTACCCAATATTGCCGACCCTTGCAGTTTTATTATAAGCATAAATGGCCATGTGTTTAGCCTACTTACAGGTACAACACAGCATTATTACAGGCAAATATACTTAAAAAATGGCGAAACGGAGCGCACAGTTAATTGGCTTAGCCCTGATGGTGTAGCTGTAAAGCTTAAATTTAACCGTTTTGTATCCATGGATGAAAAGCATATTATAGCCCAAAAAATTACAATATCAACGGATAAGCCCGCAGCAATTAAGCTTACAAGTGGTATAAATGGCCAAGTTACCAACAGTGGAGCCATGCACATGGTTGATGGGGATAAGCGCCTTTATGATGGGCGTGTTATGCAATACTGCCAAAAAACCACACAAACGGCTTATGGTGTTGTTATAAATACCTTGGATAGTTTTACAGTAAATGGCAAGCCCTTTGATGTAAAAGGCGCTATAAACATGGAGCGCAGGCAAATATTTATGGAGTATTTGTTTAACTTAAATGCTGAGGATAGCCTTGTGTGTGAAAGCCTATCCACAATACATACATCAATAGATAGGGAGCTTTTAGGCAAAAGCTTGGAGGATATAAAAAGCCTATCCCTAAGCTATATAAAGCAAGCATCACAAAGCGATTACAATAAACTTTTAGCTAAATCAACAAAGGCTTGGGATGAGATAGTTTGGAATGAAAACTCTGTAAAAATTACATCAAACAATCCCTTTGATCAATTAGCCCTTCGCTTTGCCCAATACCACCTACATGTTATGTGCCCCGTGGATAACCGTATGAATATTGGGGCAAAAGGCTTATCCGGGGAGGGTTACAAAGGCCATACCTTTTGGGATACGGAAATTTTTATACTGCCTTATTTTATATACACTGCGCCCCATATTGCAAGATTATTACTGGAATACCGTTATTTAAGCCTAAGTGGTACAAGGGCAAAGGCTGCGGCTGGGGGCTTTAAAGGTGCCCAATACCCTTGGGAATCGGCAGGCCTTGATGATGGTGAGGTTACACCTGTTTGGGGCAATGCGGATATTATTACAGGCAAGGCCACAAAAATATGGTCTGGGTTTATAGAAATACACATTACATCCGACGTGATATATGGGGTGTGGGAGTATTATAAGGCCACAGGGGATGAGGACTTTATGCAAAAATATGGCTATGAAATGGTGTTTGATACAGCTATATTTTGGGATAGCCGCCTTGAGTGGAATGATGAAACTGGGGAATACCATATTACTAATGTTGTTGGCCCTGATGAGTATAAGGAACATGCTGATGATAATGCTTTTACAAACTATATGGCAAAATGGAATATAGAGCTTGCGGTTGAATACTTTAATAAGCTAAGGGGTACAGAGCTATTTGATAAGCTTAATAAACAGTTTGACCTATACCACTACATAAACTCTTGGGCACAAAAAATACAGTTGATACACTTGCCAAAACCTACAGAAGAGGGCGTGTTGCCCCAAGATAATGCTTATTTAAGCTACCCACGTATAGATTTAACTAAGTATAAAAACCAAAAGAATGTGGGCACAATATTCAAGGATTATTCCCTTGAACAAGTTAACAAGTTGCAAGTATCTAAACAGGCCGATGTTATGGTGCTTTTCCTACTTATGGAGGATTTGTTCCCCTTAAGGGTTAAACAAGCAAGTTGGAACTATTATGAACCCTTAACATTGCATGATTCATCACTATCCCTATCCACCCATGCAATACTTGCTAGCGATATGGATAATAAAACCCTTGCCTATGATTTGTTTAGCCAAGCGGCGGAAATTGATGCGGGGCCAAATATGAAAACCAGTGATGCGGGCATACATAGCGCATCTATTGGGGGAATATGGCAAAGTGTAATATATGGCTTTGCAGGTATTAGAATGTTGGCGGGGGAACTTTACATAAGGCCAAACTTGCCAAAACATTGGGATAATATTGAGTTTACTCTTTATTGGCAAGGGGAAAGGCTAAATATAAATGTAAACCATAGTAATATTATTATAGAAAACCTAAGCAATACAAAGGATGTATATATTAAAATTAATGGTGAAAATAAACTTATACATGGTAATGGAAATTTTGAATATTAAATATTTTGGAGGATTATATGAGCAACTTTGCAAACCGCTTTGAAAAATATAAAAACGAGTTTGAATGGCTGTATATGGAGCTTTATAACAATAGGCCAGCCTTGGATAAGCTTATTGGTGAAATGGAGGCCATGGATAAAGCAAGGTCTAAGGATTTAAAGGCTTTGGATATTGTTAGGGAGAAAAACCCAAGCTGGTATAAAGGGGCAGATATGCTTGGATTAACCCTGTATACTGAGCTTTTTGCGGAAAACCTTAAAGGTTTAGCGGATAAAATACCCTATTTGAAGGATTTGGGCATTAAGTATTTGCACCTTATGCCTTTGCTTAAAATGCCCCATCCACAAAATGATGGAGGCTATGCCGTTGAGGATTTTGGCACAGTTGACCCTAAATTTGGTAAAAATGAGGACCTTGTAAAGCTAACTGAAAAACTTAGGGAGGCAGGTATAAGCCTTTGTTTGGATTTTGTTATGAACCATACGGCATCTAGCCATGAATGGGCGGTTAAAGCTAAACAAGGCGACCCTTATTATATGAATTATTACCATACCTTTGAGGATTATCAAATTCCCCATTGGTATGAGCAAACTATGCCCCAAGTGTTCCCCACAACAGCCCCAGGTAACTTTACATATAATGATGATATGAAACGCTGGGTTATGACTACATTTTACCCTTACCAGTGGGATTTGAACTATTGGAACCCAGATGTGTTTAGGGAAATGAGCATGGCTATGCTAAACCTGTGCAACATGGGGGTTGAGGTGCTTCGTATAGATGCTGTGCCTTATATTTGGAAGGAACTTGGTACAAGTTGCCGTAACCACCCCAAAGTGCATAAAATTGTGCGCCTTGTGCGTATTATGATGGATTGTATTTGCCCTGCGGCAATAATAAAGGGCGAGGTGGTAATGGCGCCCCATGAACTTGCCCCGTATTTTGGCACTGAGGAACAACCGGGTTGCCACTTGCTTTATAATGTATCAAGCATGGTTAATTTGTGGAGCACGATGGCATCACAGGATGTGAGCTTGCTAAAGGAACAGTTGAACTCAATAAATGCATTGCCACAACATTGTAGCTTTGTAAATTATTTGCGTTGCCATGATGATATTGGCTGGGGATTGGATGAGGCGGATGAACGCCGCTTTGGTATAGACCCATTACAGCATAAAATATTTTTATACCACTTTTATGAGGGAAAATTCCCAGGTAGCTATTCAAGGGGTATGTTGTATAACTATGACCCTGTTACCCAGGATGCACGTACTTGTGGAACATGTGCAAGCCTTTGTGGATTGGAGTCGGCACAAAGTGATTATGAGTATGAGGCAGCTATACATAGAATGATGCTTATGCATGCGGCTATGATGAGCATAAAGGGCTTCCCAATGCTAAATAGTGGGGATGAAATTGCCCAACTTAATGATTGGAGCTTTTTGGAGGACCCAGATAGAAGAGAGGATAGCCGTAATATACATAGATCTAAATTTGATTGGGATAAGGCGGTACAAAGGAATAGGAGCTATACCCCACAATATAGAATATGGGAAAGCTTGAAGGAACTTAGGGAAATAAGGGCGGCTAACCCCTGCTTTAATGCGGATGCAAGGGTTACCACATGGGATACCCGTAGCGATAAGGTGCTTGCACTTATAAGGGAGTATGAGGGTAAAAAACTTATATGTTTGTTTAACTTTTACCATGAGCCCCAAGGGGCGTATTTGCCAATGGTAAAAGGGGATTATGTTGATGCTTTTACGGATGTGGACTACCAAGTGGAAAATGGAATAATGCTAAAACCTTACCAATATATGTGGCTAGTGGAAAAATAATGGAGTATAATAAGGGCATATTGTTTTTGGTGGTGGTGTTTTGTACCGCGAGGTAAAAAGTAATGGTGGGATAATAGGCTTTAATTATAGCTATGGCAAAGGTAGAAGTATGAGGATAAGGGTGTTAGATGACCTAAGTGTAAAGGTTACAATACCTAAAAATTATTCTTTAAAAAACATGGATGAGTTTGTAGTTGAGCAAAGTAATTTTATAGAAAAAGCTAAAAGGAAATTAGAAAATAAAATGAGAAAACTGTATTGCAATTATAATAATACGGATGAGGGTGATGAGTTTTTCCTGTTAGGTAATAGAATTACATTAAAGATTATACAAGCTGATAAAAATATGGTTAAAGCGGATGAAAAATATTTGTATGTGCATACTATTAGGCCGAATAATAAAACTTTGTTAAAGAAACTAATAAACCATTATTTTAAAGAAGTGGCAATTGAGATATATAATGATTTGTTTGAAAAATATTATGATGCGTATTCAGAGATTGCTACGGTACCAAAACCATTTTTAGAGCTTAAAAAGGTGAAAAGCTATTGGGGACAGTGTTATAGCAATGGCAAAATAATAATGAACCAATACTTAATACATACACCATATAGGTGTGTTGAGAGTGTAGTTTGCCATGAAATATGCCATTTTCTTCATGCGGGGCATGGTAAAAACTTTTATAAAATACTAGTTAATGTTATGCCAGATTATTATGATAGACAAAACGAGTTGAAAAATTTTATAAGCTATGAGTATAGAAACTAAGGCTAGGCCTTAGTTTTTTGTTGAAATGAAGATTTGATAAAAGATAAAAGTATGGGTCAAGGGACAAGTCCCTTGCGGGGTTGAGAGGGGCAGAGCCCCCGGAAAATAAGGCTTTAGCCTTCAACATTGCTAAAGGATAGCAAACGGGAGCGTTGAGCGACAATGTTTGCGAAGTTCGTGAGGAAAACGGGAGAGATGGGGTCAAGGCGTCACGCCTTGCGGGAGTGTTGAGCGACAATGTTTGCTGGATTGCGAGAAAAGCAATGTTTGATAAAAGATATATAACTATCTTAAAAGCGTTTATGTTTTAAGATTGTTTGTTGTTGCCTCGCCACATTTTTAATATAACATATTGGATTTTTGAAAAGTTTGTTTTTGATGATTTTATTATGGGGTTGTAATTGGCTTGTGGATTTGGTTTGAGGGGTGTTGGAGGTTTTTTGAGCGGTGTGGTTTTGGGGGTTATTTTACTAACTTGTTATACTTATCAATCTTTATACAATGTTTTAAAAAACTATGTTACCTACAAAGTCATTTACGTTATTCTTGTCCGTAGTGTTAAGGGGCGAAAATGGGGGCCTAATTGCGAGGCGGCCCCCGTTTTTCCCCCTTAACAATCCCCCTTCCTCCCCTGCACGCTCTGACAACTTGAGGATAAAGAAATCGGGGTTTTAAGAATATACTTGTTTTATCTGAAAACAAGGGTGAATTTTCTACTTGCACTTGCATTTCGTTTTATCGGTTTTTGCGTTACGGCGTTTTGCAAACGCCTTCACTTCGTCAAACCGAATAGGTTTTAAGGGTGTTTTGGCTTGGTTGGATTGTAATTATAACAATATTTTAAATTGAACAGCTTAGCCTCACCACAGTTTTAATATAACATATTGGGTTTTTTGAAAAGGGCGTTTTTGATGATTTTATTATGGGGACAAAATGGCTCGTTGTGATAGTTTGAGGGGTGTTGATGGTTTTTTTAATAGCTTAAAATTTAACTTGTTTTATAATAGCTTATATTTTCATGGAACAAGCATCAAACCTAAACAACAAGCCTGTTTAAAGGCACAATAAAATACTGGTTTTTGTGAGTTTTTAAAATTGGGTGTGGTATATTAAAACTGTGGGAGAAATATACAAAATAATTGCAGCCAATTACTAAGCCCACAACTCACCTTGACATTGCTTGTATAAACCACTAAAATAGTTCATATAAAAACTGTTCGCAATAAAACCAATATGTTTTGGAGGTAGTAATGGAAGGGTTTAAATTTATACAATCAGTATTAAAATATAATAAATTAATGGGGGAACTGTATTATAGCCACCTGCAAAGGGTGGCAAATAAGCATTCATTATCAGTGCCTGAGGCGGAATTACTGCTGCTTTTTACAAATAATAGCGATGCAAAATCAGCAACGGATGCAATTGCAATACGGGGGTTTTCGAAGGCATATGTATCATCCGCCCTTGATGGGCTTGCTAAAAAAGGCTATATATGTACAAGGGAAACCAGTGAGGATAGGCGCACAAAAACTGTTGAAATATTGCCCTTGGCTGTGGAGGTACAGGAAGACCTTAAAATAATGCAATTAAACTTTTTAAACCAAATATTAAAGGGCTTTAAACAAAAGGATGTAAAATTAATATTTGAATCATTAAACAAGCTTTCTAATAATATAAAAGAAATGGCTAATGAAGGGGAGTAATAATGGAAAATAATATAGAAAATAATCAAGAATATCCTTTGAATAATTCAAATATAGAAATTCTTTTTGAACACTCTAAACCTTTTTTGCAATTGCTTAATCAATATGAATGTGCCCTTTTGGAAATGGAAACTAAGTTAAAAATACTTAATAAAGAACTGGCATTTAAGGGTGACCAAAACCCTATAGATAGCATAGCTTCACGCTTAAAACAACCTTTAAGTATTATGAAAAAACTTCAATCCAGGGGCTTTACAAGGTTTACTATTGATGATATTAGAAAAAACATTTTGGATATTGCCGGCTTGAGGGTTATATGCTCCTTCCCTGAGGATGTGTATAAGGTTGCCGAAGCCCTTGTTAAGCAAGATGATGTGAATACCCTTATTGTAAAGGATTATATAAAAAGCCCTAAGGCTAATGGCTATAGAAGCTTGCATATTATTGCGGAAGTGCCTGTGTTCCTTTCCCAAAGCAAAATAATGATGCCGGTGGAAATACAGTTTAGAACAGTTGCTATGAACTTTTGGGCAAGCTTGGAGCATAAAATGCATTATAAAAAATCCATAAATAAAGAGGAAATTAACGAAAGACTTCGCCTTTGTGCTGAACAAATTGCAGATATGGATATTACTATGCAGCAAATAAGAACAGATATTATGAATTTGGAGTAAGATATGCAGGAAAAAATGTTTGAAAAAGAAAGCACCCTTAAGCTTTTTATAAAGTTTTCGGTGCCGAGTATAATTGGCATGGTGGTAAATGCTGTATATAACCTTGTTGACCGTATATTTATAGGCAATGCGCCAGAGCTTGGTACAGTTGGTCTTGCTGCCGCAGCCCTTGTTTACCCCGTTATGATGATGTCCCACGCATTAAGCCTTTGGGTATCTAACGGTGCATCAACACTGTTTTCCATATTTTTAGGGCAAAAACGTAAGGATCAAGCAGAGGAAGTGCAAATGACGGCCTTTGTGCTTGCAATACTTGTAGGCCTTTTAATTATGGTGCTTGGCAATATATTTATGGACCCGCTATTAAGGCTTTTGGGCAGTAGTGAACGTGTTTTGCCCTATGCTAAGGATTATTTGAGCATAATATTGTTTGGGTCGGTATTTACATTTATATCCATGTTTGGCAATAACTTTTCCCGTGCCCAAGGCAACCCTAAAAATGCCATGGTATCTATGCTTATTGGTGCATTGTTTAATATAGTGTTTGACTATATATTAATAATAAAAATGGGTATGGGCATGAAAGGGGCAGCCTATGCAACAGTAGGCGGACAATTGCTTAGCTGTATATGGCAGTTGGCGTTTTTGTTTAGCAAGCGCAGTATTATACCTATGGTGCTTAAAAAAATTGTGTTTAAGTTGGATAAGGCAAAACGCATACTTACAGGTGGCCTGCCAATATTTCTTACACAAATTTCATCTAGCGCTATAACATTAATATTGAATAGGCAGGCCTTTAAATATGGTGGGGATATGGGGCTTTCCACAATAGCTGTGCTAAACAGCTTGCAAATGTTAACACAAATGCCAATAATTGGCTTTATACAGGGGCAAGTGCCAATAGTAAGCTATAACTATGGGGCAAGGCGCTATAAACAAATGATAGAGGTAATTAAGTACTCGTTTATTGCATCCCTTTCATTTTTAGGCGTGGCATTTTTAGTTATACAGTTTAAAACGGATGCAACAATTAAACTGTTTAACAGTAGCCCTGAACTGCTAAGCACGGCAATGCCAGCCATTAAAGTGGGTATGCTTTGTTTGCCTACATTGGGGGTGCATTTAGCTTCGTCAAACGTGTTTAATGCTACAAGGCAAATAAAGCACGCAAGCTTTTTAAACTTGCTAAGGCAAGTTATTATACTAATACCCCTTGTTTACCTTTTTGCAGGCAAGTGGGGCTTTATGGGTATATTTACAGCCATGCCCGTTGCGGATTTTTCCGCAGCAACAATAGCATTTATATTCCTATTAAGGCTGTTAAAACGCTTTAAAAATGAATTTGGAATGGAACAGGCAAAATAAAAAGATGCGTTTGCATCTTTTTATTTATCAACTGTATATTTAACAGGCTCAAGGCCTAATAGTTCAAATATGGTTACCATTTCAAAGCCCTTTTCATTAAGCTTGGGTAAAAGCTGTTTAAGTACATTTATATCCTTTTTGTTTACATGGAATAGCACTATGGAGCCGTTTTGTATCTTTTTTAGCATTTCGTCAGTATCATCAAGGGTTACATCCCAAGTTACAGCGTGAAAATAACCTGCCTCCTCAGCGCCTTTGTGGTAATGGCGATATTTGTTGCCACTATTGCTTTGCCCATAGGGCCAACGTAGTAAATTTGGCTTGTATTCAAAGCCGAGGGCGGTATTTAAACGCCTTTCAAAAAAACCTAATTCCTTGGTAATTTTTTCTTGCTCCCAATTTGACATATTTTTGTGGTTGTTGGAGTGGTTGCCTATTTCAAAACCATAGTCTAAGGCGGTTTTTAACCATGGCCTATCCTTATCTGTAAGGGTGCGACCCAATATAAACATAGTAAGCTTACAATTGTTGTTATGGGCTATATCTAACATTTCGGGTATAAGGCTTTTATTAAAAAAATCGTCAACGCTTATAGCAATTTTTTTTCTATCCCTATCCCCATGTTTATAATATGTTAGGGCAAGGGCATTAGTGTTTAGCAATAATAGGGCTAATAATGTGCATAAAAATCTTTTCATGGCAATCCTCCTAGTTTTTTTATTATAACATATAAATTAACAATATATTTCTTGAAATCTTAGTTTTATTAAACTATAATAGTAAGAACGTGCTTTTAACAAAAATTTTTATATAGAGGTTTTTATGAACGATGTAGCCCTGTTTCCACCTATAAAAGAGAGGTTGGAAACAATTGACAAGCTTGAAAAAGAACTTATAGATTTAATAATAAAACATGATACTTTGCTTAGGCAAAATAAACCTGCAATAGAGGCGGAGTATATGCTTTTAGTGGGTGGCTTAGAATTAAGGGAGTATAGCCTAAGTACTAAGTTACGCTATTTAAAACGCTATTTGGAAATGGCTCAAAGTTATATAAACCGCAAAGAGGATATAGATAAAAGCAAAATTTTTGGTGATTTATTGCAACAACTTCAGGATTATTTTTACCAATTAAATGAACTTGAAACAAGGGCTAAAAATGCCATAGATTTTTCAAACTACGAACTTATGGGCGATGAGGACGTTAAAGAACTAAAGGAAAAATACCGATATATAGTTAAGAAGTTGCACCCTGATATTAACCAAAAGTATAACTATGATGCCCATATGCTTTTTCAAAATGCAGTTGAGGCTTATAGGAAAGGTAACCTTCCACAAATTCGCCTTATATATAACGTTGTGAACGGAATGAATATAGAAATTAAACAGTATTTAGATGAGGTTGCTTTGGATTTGCGCATTGAGGAGCTTGAGGCTAATATTAAGCAAAAACAAGAGGATATAAACACATTAAAAGCGGGCTTCCCCTTTAACCAAATGGAGTTTATGATGGATAAGGATAGGGTTGCTGAAAGGCAGGCAGAGCTTGAGGAAAGTATAAGCAAGCTTGAAAAATATGTTGATGTTTATAAGGATGAACTAATTGCAAGGGGGCTTAATGATATATGGGAGAAATTATTAAACATGACCAAGGCACAGGTATCGTTGAACTTATAAAAAGCAACAAGGATGGCCTAGCGCTACCTTTTACAAATGAAATACATTTATTAAAAACCAAGGTGGCAGGCACAACCCATGTGGAAAACATAAAGGAAATAAGCCAAAAATTGTTTGAAGGAAGCTTATTAACATTTTATAGGGAAACTAAAAACGAATATGATAATAATGCCATAGCTATACATACCCAAGATAATAACAAAATAGGCTATGTACCTAAGGATAAAAATGATATTATATCCAAACTATTGGATGGGGGCAAAAACATATACGCTAAAATTAGCGATATGGAGTGGAAAGGCAACTGGCTAAAAATAAATATTGATGTGTATTTAAAAGATTAATTTTAGTATGCAGTATTTCTTAAACCCTTAACATTACAATTTAATTATGTTATAATATAATTGTTTATGGCTATTAGCAAAACAAGAATTCTAAGCCAAAAAAGAAAGGATGATATCTTTATGTTAATTATTACAGATGTAAAGGCAAGGCAGATTATTGATTCCAGGGGTAACCCCACAGTTGAAGCAGAAGTTTATTTAGATTGTGGCGTTTATGGCAGGGGAGCATCACCAAGTGGCGCATCTACAGGCCAATTTGAAGCACTTGAATTGAGGGATGGGGACAAATCAAGGTATGGTGGCAAAGGTGTAAGCAAAGCTGTTGAAAACGTTAACACAAAAATTAAAGACGCTATTGTTGGCTTAGATGCTACAAATATATACACAATTGATAAAGCTATGATAGAAGCTGATGGCACAAAAACCAAATCCAACTTTGGTGCAAATGCTATATTGGCAGTATCCATTGCTACATGCAACGCAGTTGCAGAAGCATTAGGCTTATCCTTATACCAATATATCGGCGGTATTAGCGCAAACGTATTGCCTGTACCAATGATGAACATACTAAACGGTGGCGCACATGCTACAAACTCAGTAGACTCTCAAGAGTTTATGATTATGCCTGCTGGTGCTCCTTCCTTCTCAGAAGGTTTAAGATGGTGTACAGAAGTTTTCCACGCTTTAGCAAAACTTCTAAAATCAAAGGGCTTAACAGCATCCGTTGGTGATGAAGGTGGTTTTGCACCTGATATGGCAGATGATAGCGAAGCTATTGAATACATACTTCAAGCTACAAAAGACGCTGGCTATGTTCCAGGCAAAGACATTTTTATTGCTATGGACCCTGCATCTAGCGAATGGAAGAGCGAAAAAGGCGTTGGTTTCTACCACCAACCAAAATCTGGCAGGGAATTCACATCCGCTGAATTAGTTGCTCACTGGAAAGGCCTTTGCGACAAATACCCAATCGTTTCCATAGAAGATGGTTTGGACGAGGAAGACTGGGAAGGTTGGAAACTTCTTACAAAAGAACTTGGTGATAGGGTTCAATTAGTTGGTGACGACCTATTTGTTACAAACACAGAACGTTTATCCAAGGGTATTGCAGCTGGCGCTGGTAACAGCATACTTATTAAACTTAACCAAATTGGCTCGGTTTCCGAAACATTGGAAGCTATCAAAATGGCTAAAAAAGCTGGATTCACCGCAGTTGTTTCCCACCGTTCAGGCGAAACAGAAGATACAACAATTGCTGACTTGGCAGTAGCATTAAACGCTGGCCAAATCAAAACAGGTGCTCCAAGCCGTAGCGAACGTGTTGCAAAATACAACCGCTTACTTCGCATTGAAGAAGAACTTGCTGGTACAGCTAAATACCTAGGTATTAACGCTTTTAACCAAAAAAGATAATTAAAAAAATTACAGCAGGCTAAGGCCTGCTGTTTTTTTATTGTTGAAAACATTGTCAATTATTTAATTATATAGTATTATTGTTCTATGTTAAAAAAGTACATAGCCCTCGGGGTATATTTTGCCATTTAAAAATGGGGGAAAATATGTTAGATTTTGAAGAAGTTTATAGGGATAAAACTGCCACAGCCTTTTATATTAATACTATGCCAAGCTTGGATGGTTTTAAAACATTGGCCTATATTATGGAAAATAAATTTGGCCTAAAAAAGTGTGAATTTTTAGATGATAATTTAATTTTATTTATGTATGGCAAGGCTAAGGTTTATTTAGAGCATTATAATGGCCGTAATTGTATTGTTAGCCGATATGGAAACTATGATACCATTGTGCGAGAATTGGCCTATAAAGTGTGTTTGGAAAGCCAAATACATAATAAAGCATATAAACAAAGCAAAGAATATTCTAATAATGAAAATAAAAAAATATATAAATATAAACCTGAGGATTGGGATACTGAATTCTATATTAATAATGATGTTACTTGGGAAAGTTTTGATGATTTAGCTAAACGCTTTGAAGAACATACTGGCCTAAAGCTGATAGATAGCATAGATGGCCCTTATTCTAAGCTTAGAGTGTTTTTGCATATGGATAATGAACTGGTGATTATACATGATGATTGCTATGGTACATTTTTATATAGCAAAGGCGATAAAAACTTAGAATATGTGCGTGAATTAGCCCTTTTACTTTACGATTTGAACGATAATCAAGCTTTATAGCTTGTAAAATATAATAAAAATTGGAGGATAACAATGAAACGTATTTATGAAAGCAAAATAGAGGATTGTGATACAGACATTTTTATTAAAAATATGCCAACAACCAAGCAATGGAGCGTACTTGCTAACAACCTAAAAAACGATATTGGTTTGCAGTTAATAAATAGCATAGATAGCATATTTTGTAAAATGAATACATATATGTTTAACGATAATACATTGTACCTTGCCCATGACAATACCCTTGGCAACTATATACGCAGCAAAGATGATAAAAACCTTGATGCTGTTCGTGACCTTGCATGCAAACTGTTTGACCTAAACAAGAGGGATAACTAAACACAGCAAACCCTACCAAAAGGCACAATATATTAACTTTTAAAGCTTTATAAGCTTTAAAGTGTTGTAATATAAGTGTTTGCCCTGTATACTATTTATATGGAGTATAATATTTGGTAGGTGTAGTATGGAAACATTTAAAAAATTAGACGATAAAAAAGTTATAAAAATATTATTTTTTGTGCCCTTTTTATTATATTTAGGTTTTTTATATAAGGGGCTTTTTGTGCATGGATTCCCTTATGTGTTAAAAAACTATATAAAAATTAGCTTATCGCCCACGTTGTTGTTTACTGACTTTTTGCAATCGGGCTCAGTAGGCTCAGCTATGTTGAATGCTGCCATAAATGGAACCTTTAGTTTATTGCTTGCCTACAAGTGTAAAAGTGAAGTAAATGGTTATTTTTTTGCGGCGTTTTTTACAACAGTAGGTTTCTCTTTTTTAGGGGTAAGTTTATATAGTAGTTTGCCTATATTCCTTGGAGCAATATTATATGCAAAAATTAAGTGCATACCATATAGTAATATACTTGGTGTAGCCTTGTTTAGCATAGGCTTATCCCCAGTAGTAAGCCAAATAAGCTTTCAAGGGTTTTTACCTTTATATGCAGCAATTCCCCTTGGCATAGTTGTTGGCTTATTGCTTGGCTTTATGTTGCCACCCTTTGCTTTTAACACAAAAAAATTTCATAAAGGGTATAACCTATATAATACAGGTTTTGCCATAGGCACATTAGGCACATTTGTAAGTAGCTTTTTAAGGAGCTTTAATTTAACTGTTGAACCTGTTTATATACTTTACGAAACGCATAAGCCTTTTATTACAGGCTTTTTAATTATAAGCTGTGTTTATTTTATTGTTGTGGGATTGCTTATTGATAAAAATGCAATAAAGAATAATTTTAAATTACAAAGTTATTCTGGTGTGCCAGATACAGATTTTACAAAGGTTGAAGGCTATGGTAGTACGTTTTTTAATATGGGTATATTAGGGCTTATATCTATACTGTTTGTTGTAGTATTAGGGGGTTACCTAAATGGCCCTGCCATAGCGGGAATATTCTCGGTGGTGGGTTTTGCTGCCTATGGTAAAAATGCAAAAAATATATTGCCAATAATGCTTGGAGTTATTATAGCTGGTGTAGCAACAAAAACACCCTTGGCAAGCAGTACAATTATCGCATCGGCATTATTTGCTACAGCCCTTTCGCCTATAACAGGTGAGTTTGGGCTTTTGGCGGGTTTTATTGCAGGCTTTATGCACCTAACACTAACCAAAAACACAGTATTTATACATGGTGGCTTAAACTTGTTTAACAATGGGTTTTCCGCTGGCCTTATAGCTGTAATGATGTTGCCTATTTTAGAAACATTAAGGGATTATAGGCTTAAAAAAAGGGAAGGAAATAAAAAAACTGTTTAAAATTTTTGCTGTTGTGGTATAATATTTTTATAAAATATAAAGGAGAACAACTATGGATATTAATAAAAATACAAACCTTAACGAATTGGTTAAGAAGTACAGCGGCGTTAAAGACTTTTTGGCAAAATTAAGCCCACTTTTCAAACTTTTAGGTGGCCCAATAGGTAATTTATTCTTCAAAAACCTAACAGTTGGTAAAGCAAGCGAAAAAGCTAATATTGATGTTAACGAAATTATTGGCAAAATTAAAGAAATTATAGCTCAAGCAAAATAATTTACAACGCCCCTTGGGGCGTTTTTTGTTTGGGGTTTTTGCAAATTAATTTATAACAATTTTATAAAACCCATTGACAGTGCCACTTTCCTAATGTATACTAAAATGGTAGGAATTAGAATTAATAACATTTTTTGGAGGGCGTATGGATAACAATAAGGCGCAAGAAAGAGCCAACAAACTTAAAGAATTGCTTGTTCGTTTGGAACGTGAAGAGGACAAGGAAGCTATACAGAAGGAATTTAACGAAACCTTTGGTACAGTAAGCACTAAGGAAATTGCTATGGCAGAACAGCTTTTAATGCAAGAAGGCACAAAAATGCAGGAAATTGGCGAGCTTTGCAATTTGCACACAAATATGTTTGGCGAAAGTATAGAGCAAATACATGGTGCAGTTGAGTTTGGCCACCCCCTAAAACTTATAGATGGCGAAAACATTGGTTTAGAAAATATAATTAACAATAAAATAAAACCAGTTTTACAACAGGAGGATAAGGGAGCACTTTTGCCCTTATTACATAGCCTTAAAAAAATATCATCCCACTATGGTAAAAAGGATAATTTACTATTCCCTTATTTAGAAAAAGCAGGCTTAACAGGCCCATCCACAGTAATGTGGGAAAATGAAAGCAAAAACCGTAAGGAGCTAAGCCGCATTATAAAGCTTGTTGAAGCACAGGCTACAATAAGCGAAGAAACACAGGCAGATATAGAAAAATTGCTTGAGGACTTATTGGGCATGATAAAGCTTGAAAGGGAAATATTATTCCCTATGGTTCAAGAGCATGTTAATGATAAGGATTGGATACTTATAGCTGAGGAAGCCCTTGCAGAAGGTTATGTGTTTTTAGATGGTGAGGAGGGGGCAAGCCTATCCGACGCCAACACATGGTTAATGGAAAAGCGTGGGGTAATTAGCGAACTTGCTACACCTGGGCAGATAAAATTGCCCACAGGGTCCTTTACAAAAAAACAGCTTAGGGCAGTTATGAACGCTATGGATTTAGATATTACCGTTATTGATGCTGATGATAAGGTAATTTACTTTAATGAAATGAGCCCCCGTTACTTCCCACGTACAAAAACCATATTAGGCCGTAATGTATACCTTTGCCACCCACCCCAAGCAATAGATACCGTTAGGAATATTATTGAGGATTTAAAGGCAAAACGCAGAACAAGCGCCTCATTCTACTTCCCTAGGGCAGAATATAACTTGCTTATAAACTACGTAGGCCTTTATGATGGTGATGAATACATAGGTTGCTTAGAGCGTGTACAGGATATTAAGCCTATGGAAAAATACTTTGAAGGCAAGGCAAAGGTTGTAGAGGGTAGAAAAGCGGAAAAAGAGTTTGAAAAAGTTGATGATGGTAAAAGCATAACATTGGATACTAAGCTTAACACATTGTTAAAGCAATATCCCCAAGCCTTTGAAACCCTTTTGGGAATGTCACCTGCTTACAAAAACCTAAACAACCCCGTTATGTTGAAAACTATGGGCGTTGTGGCAAGCTTAAGAATGATTGCCGATAGGGGAGGCTTTAAAGGTGAAGAGTTCTTGGCACAATTAAAGGAAAAATTAAACATAAAGTAATATATAAGCCCCTTAGGGGGCTTTTTTTGTATTAAAAAATTTTGCTGTTGTAAAAAAAAAAAAAGGTAATATAATAGTTAAGAAAATAACAATAATACGGGGTTTGTAAAATGGACAACAATCAAAAAAACATTAGCAATTTTATAATACTTTCCATTGCAGATTTTATATCCAGCTTTGGTGCGTTAGCTACAAGCACAGCCATAAGCTTGCATGTATTAAAAAGCAGTGGCAATTTGTTTATAACATCATTATTTTTCTTTATAAGCCTTATACCAAGGGTTTTAGCAACGCCCTTTGTTGCAAAAATTAAAATAAACAAAAGCTTTAAAACAATATTTGCCTTTGGGGAATTCCTTTGTGCAATTTTAATAGCTTTATTTTTAATAAAAGATAGCTTAATAACAATTTTTATTGTATATGGCTTATTTAGTGTAATATTTTTTGTACTAGAGTGTTTGAGGGCAGAATTTTTAAAGCATGTTTCAACGGATGAAACTATATACAGCATGCAAAGTATTACAAGGATAGTAAATATAATGGTTACAGTTATTACTCCATTTTTATCTAGCTTGCTGTTAAACTATTATGGTATTGAATTTATATATGCCTCAAACGTAATTTGCTATTTAATTGCAGGCATTGTTATATTGTTTATAAAATCTAAGGATAAACCCAGCATAGGCCAAAACTTTGGTGTAAATGGTGTTAAAAATATGTTTGCAAAAGCCCCTAATGTTTTTACGGGAAGTGTTGCAGTAAGCTTAGTAGGTGGTATAGGATCATTATTAACATTAAGCTATATTGTTGATATATTAAAGCTTGGCAATGTGGAATATGGAACATGTATGTCGCTTATGGCCTTGGGTGTTATTATTGGCAGTAGTATAGCTACAATAAAAGTAGTACAGGCAAAAATAAAAAGCTATTCTAAATATGGCTTGATATTTATGGGCTTGCTGTTTGTGCTAATACTATTTAAGCCAAACTATTATGCCCTTTTAGCTATACTTACAATAAGCGGGGCTTTAAGTACAATAATTATGGTGTATTATAGCACACAGTTATATTTTCTTTATAGCGCTGATGATGTGAGGGGAGCCTATGCTTATTTTCAAAGCCTTTGTGATTTAAGCACAGCAGTATCAAAACCCCTTGGAGGCTTAATGCAAAAGGCCTTTGGCACTATATATTCCATGCTTGTTGTGGGTTTAATGTTTATAATTACATCTATTAATGATAGGGTGTTTAAAAATAAAAAAGAGGGAACTATATAAGAGTTCTCTCTTTTTTAAATTAGTTAGATATAGGGTTTAATTATTTTTCAATTATAGCATTAACGCAATCATCAAGGCTTATTTCATTTATAACAAAAGATTTCCAAACTTTAGCTATTTTAGTTATTCTTGGGCTAATTGCTGTATATGAACTTTGTATGGCATTATTCCATAAATTTAAGTGATATTCATTTAAAGCCTTATAGCCACTATTCTCTATTTTATTTGAAGGGTAAACGCCATTATCGGCAAAGTGTTGTGAGGCCTTTATTGCATCCTTTGAAAAGTATAAGCTTAAAAAATCAACAGCCTCATTTATCTTTTTAGAATTTGCGTTTATAGCAAACATATCAATTAATATTTGGCTACTAACCCCATGTTCAGAATAGCGAGGGGGCAATGTGATATTTTTAATATCTGTAAGGTGGTTTATTTCAAAAGCAACTATACTGATAAGGGCAGGCTCGTTTATACTTGTGCTTATTAAGCCTTGATTATTTATGATTTGCCATTGCTCTATAATTTTTGAAAGTTTGTTTTTAGAATCGGGATTTGGGCTTTTTTCATCCTCAAAGCAATATTGTGATAAAAATGTTGGCATAAACATAGTATCCCTAAACAATTTTATATTACTATTGTTTTCCCTGTTATATTCAATTAAGCTTGGTGCTAAATTAAAAAGGTTTTCCCAAGTAATATTTTTATCAACTTTTAAGGCGGTATAAGCATCTTCACTTTCTATAACTGCAAAAGTTAGCCAAGCTTTATAGGGTAGAGCATAGTATTTATCGTTGTGGCTTAGGTACTTTGAATAGGGGGCGAAGTTGTTTGCAATACTTAATAAATCGGGGAAATCGTTTAAAGGTAGCAAAGTATCAAATTTTAATTCGGCATCATATAAAATTAATATATCTTTATCTATTGGGTTGTTTGATTGTTGGGTAACGTCCCTAGTATCAAACTCAATATCAACATTTGGGTATTTATCACTAAAAGCTTTTTTAGCAACATTTAAGCGCTCGTTATCAATTTTAAACGGAGCGCCTGATGTGCGAACAACCCCTAAAAGGCTTTCCCCGGTTGCTGTTGAAATGCTTAAAACTAGCAATATTGCAAGTAATAGGGCTATTTTTTTCATAATAAAACTCCTTTATTTATATTTATTGTTATAGATTTAAAAGTGGAAAAACCTCCCTTCTTAAATATTATCTATAATGAATATTTAAAAACGATATATATTTTTATAAACACAAACAAACTGTTGTTAATATAGTAACATATAAAGGTTGAAATGTAAAAAACAAGTTTTTATACATAAAACAATTAAACTACCAAAATACAAATGTATAATTGACCTTTATTAAGTTCTATTGTAAAATAGATTTGCTGGTAAAAAAACTAAACATTATTACAAAATAGTATTTTAACATATAAAAAATACTATTTGTAAATTATAATAGGAGGACTTTATGGAATTAAAAGGTAAAGTTGTTGTAGCACAAGGCGGTGGCCCTACTGCGGTTATAAACCAATCATTGGTTGGCGTAGTGCTTGAGTCACGTAAATTTAGCCAAATAACAAAGGTGTATGGTGCTATAAATGGCGTTAACGGCATAATAAATGAGGATTTTTTGGACCTTACCCAAGAAACTACCCATAACCTTGAAAGGGTTGCAGTTACACCATCATCTGCCCTAGGTAGTACAAGGGATAAACCCGACGAAAAGTACTGCCAAGAGATATTTAATATGTTCCGTATGCACGATGTTCGTTACTTTTTTTACATTGGTGGTAATGACTCTGCAGATACTGTACGTATTGTTAATGAACAAGCGGAAAAATCCAACTATGAGTTTAGGGCTATACATATACCTAAAACCATAGATAATGACCTTATGTTTAATGACCATACCCCTGGTTACCCATCAGCAGCACGATTTGTTGCCCAATCCTTTATAGGTATAAACTTGGATAATAGGGCTTTGCCAGGCGTGCATATAGGTGTAGTTATGGGTAGGCATGCAGGCTTTTTAACTGCGGCAGCATCCATAGCACAAAAATATCCAGATGATGGCCCCCATTTAGTATACCTTCCTGAGCGCCCCTTTAGCATTGATAAGTTCTTGGCGGATGTTAAAGAAGTTAATGATAGGCTTGGTAGGTGTGTTATTGCTGTATCCGAAGGTATACAAGATGAACACGGCGACCCAATTTTATCAAAACTTATTGATATGGAAAAGGATGCCCATGGCAACGTTCAACTTAGTGGAACAGGTGCATTAGGTGAGGCTTTAGCTAACCAAATTAAAGAAAAACTAGGCTTAAGCCGTGTGCGTAGCGATACCTTGGGTTATTTACAAAGATCCTTTATGGGTTGCGTATCCGACGTGGACCAAAGGGAAGCCCGTGAAGTTGGTGAAAAGGCTGCACAATTTGCTATTTGGCATAATATAGATGGTAGTATTACAATAAACAGAACAGGCTTTTACTCTGTTGACTATGTTTTACGCCCCTTGAGCGATATTGCAGCCAAAACAAAGCTTATGCCCGATAACTTTATTAACATTGCAGGTAACCAAGTTACACCAGATTTTAAATATTACCTACAACCATTGCTAGGTAGTAATATGCCTGAGGCAAGCCGTTTACGTGTTCAAAAGGCTACAAAAATTTATCATAAAGAATAATAATATATAAATAATAAACAACAAAAAAGGCAGGGAATATTCCCTGCCTTTTATATTTCAGCATCCCTGCCACAATCGTATTTAAAAACTATCTCGTTCATTTTATCCATTTTCTTTTCCATATCGGCAACAAGCTTAAACTGTGTGCGGCACCTATCAAGGTTGTGGGATTCGCGGCTTATATTAAAGTAAGTATCACCATTTAAGTAGTCGGCTAAAAAGCGAGTGCCACATTCCAATGTCATAAGTTTTGCAGCTAGGGCAAGGGTTTCCTTTTCAGCCCTTGTCATACTGGATGAACAGGTTTCCATAAAGCCCTTTGCAAAGGCTTCAAACATATCCAAATCCATTTCAACCTTACTTAAATCACGCTCATCCTCATCGGCAGTGGAGGCGCCAAAGCGTATACTATCGCCAAAGTCGTTGCCCATAAGGCCAGGCATAACACAGTCAAGGTCTATAACGCAAAGTTGTTTGCGGGTTGCTTTATCAAGCATTACATTGTTAAGCTTTGTGTCGTTATGGGTAACCCTTAAGGGCAATTTATGCTCTGCCAACATATCCATCATTATGGCAGCATCCTTTTCCCTTTCAAGGGCAAACTCAATTTCAGCCAAGGCATTAATTTTGCGGCCACTGATATTTTTTTCAATGGCTTTTTTTAACTGATTATACCTTGCTGGGGTGTTGTGAAAATCCGGTATGGTTTCAGCAAGTTTTTCCGCAGGGAAATCGGCTAATTGCTTTTGGAACAAGCCAAAGGCAACAGCACTTTCGTAAAAGTCCTCAGGGCTTTCAGGCCTATCAAGGCAAAGGCTATCCTCTATAAAATCAAAGGCGCGCCAGTAATTGCCCCTTTTATCTTGCACAAACCACTCACCTGTTTTTGTAGGTATGGGGTTTAGCACCCTCCTTGGGTCACTTTCCTTTGATTTTAGGTATTCTGTAACCATAATAATATTGTTCATTAGGGCGGGAATATCCTTAAAAACGTTGTGATTTATTCTTTGCCAAATATACCTGTGGTTTGCGTCGGTAAGCATATCAAATGTATGGTTTATATGGCCACTACCGTAAAGAGCACTGTATACAGGTTTGCCCTCTATCATAAATTGGTTCATTACTTCTTGCATAATAAGCTCCTTTAAAATTGGTAGGGATATATACCCTGTTCTTGCATGTTTTCAATAGCTGCCACAACATCGGGCAAATCTTGGGCATAGGTTACTCCATGCCATTTTTCCTCACTTTTTAGCACTTTTAACTTGCCCCTGCTTTTGTTTATCATATCGCTAACTACTATTGTAATATAGTACTCGCTTTTTAAGGGGTTTTGTTTTGCCTCTGTGTTTAAAAATGTTATAAAGCCCTTTTCCAATTCCTCAAAAAAGCTATGTTTAAAGCCCCAAAAATTCATGGATACAGGGCTATTTACATCAATGGATTCAAAATTTGTGCCATCCTCTGTAAAAGCTGCACCCTGTGGGGTTTTAATTATTTGTGTGTGCTCAACTACTTCTTTTAAGTAGCCGTCATTATCAATAGCGCATACGCCCCTTGCAACATGGCCTTTATCTGTAAGGGTTTTGCTTAAATTATAAGCAACCATAGCATGGCTTGTGCTATCGCTATCATTATTTAAAAAGTTTACTATTTGTGTAAAGCTACTTCTGCCATAAAAATCATCGGCATTTATAGCAACAAAGCTACCCTTTATTTTATCCTTTGCGCAAAGCATTGCATGGGCTATTCCCCAAGGCTTTATGCGCCCCTCGGGCACGCTATAACCATTAGGAAGGGCATCAAGCTCCTGATAGGCGTACTCAAAATCTATTTTTGATTTTAGCCTGTTGCCAATTACGCTATCAAAATCTTTCTCGTGCTCTTTTCTTATTACACAAACCACCTTACCAAAACCTGCAAGTATAGCATCGTATATGGTAAAATCCATTATTATATGTTGGTTTTTATCCACTGGGCTAATTTGCTTTAAACCACCAAATCGGCTACCCATACCTGCCGCCATTATAAGCAATGTGGGCTTCATAAACTACCTCACTTTAATTTAATCAACTTAAATATTTTACACAAATTTTACACACTTGTAAAGCTTTGTGGGGTTTTTGTTGTATCAACATTATAAGCTTATAAATAAAACATAGCTGTATGGCACATTTTAGCACCTTAATGCCCTAAACATATTTAATAAAAAATTACTTGGCATTTGTTTTTTTAATTATTGATTATCTGCTATAATATATGTATATAAAAGTGTATAAAAGAAAAATATTGCTATTTTTGCGCATAAATATACGGGTAAAAAGTGGTAAAAACAAGCCTATTTAGCCACCTTTTAACAAAAACAATGCCGTATATGTTTAAATATTGTACATTAATTACAAAAAACTATTGACATATTTTAAGCTTTATTATAAACTTTATTTACGGAAACGTTTCCATAAAAATCGAATAGAGTATTTATTATGAAAGTAGTTACAATTCACGACGTTGCCGAGATGGCTGGCGTAGGTATTTCAACAGTATCAAGAGTTATAAATAACCGCCATGATGTAGGCGATAAAACCCGACAAAAGGTTAGGGAAGCCATAAATACATTAGGCTATGTTCGCAACGATAGTGCCAGTAATTTAAAATTAAAACACCAAGTTTCCGTAGCAGTTATTGTAAGTGGTAGGCGCAACGTGTTTTTAACGGAAATAGCCGAGCAAATTATAAACCTTGGCCGTGAAACCGAATATGAATTCCTTTTGGAGTTTATAGATGAAAAGGATGACGAGTTTTCCGCACTAAAACGCCTATACCTTCGCAAAAAGCTAAGCGCTGCCATATTTTTGGGTAGTGACTTGGATAAACACCTTGAGGATATACAAAGCTTTAACCTGCCTTGCATATTTTCAACAATATCAGTACCCCAAGTGGAAGGCTTAAAAACAAGCTCCGTAAGTGTAGATAATGAGCTTTATGGCTATAAAACCATAGAAAAACTTATTAGCCTAAACCACACAAAAATTGCCTTGGCAGGCTACCTAAGCGCTGAAAACAGCCTTGATTATACAGGTAAGCGCCTAATATCCGCAATAAAATGTATGAAGGATAAAGGTATTGTATATAATAAGGATTTGTTTATAGAGTGCAAGTTCTCCTTAGATAGCTCCTATAAGGCTACGGTGGATTTGCTTAAAAAGCACAGGGATTTTACCGCAGTGTTCGCCATGAGTGACATTATAGCCATGGGAGTAATACGTGGCTTGTATGATAGTGGCATTAGGGTTCCTGAAGATGTATCCGTTATAGGCTTTGACGGTATAGACCAAAGCCGCTACACAGTACCAACTATTGCCACATGGAAGCAACCTTCCGAGGATATGGCAAAAAACACAATTAAATTGCTAAAGCGAGCAATTGCCAAAAACCAGTATAAGCATATATTGCTTGATGCTGAATGGCTAGAGGGTGAATCCCTAAAACAATTGTCCTGATCAGGCAATGCCTGTTCAATATATTATTAGGAGGCTATTATGAAAAAATTATTATCTATCCTTTTAACCCTTGTTATGATTTTCTCATTGGCAAACATTGCCTTGGCTGAAGATGTAACACTATTAGTTTGGGAATCCGACGGCGTTGAGCTAGATTTCCTAAAAGCCGCTGCTGAAAAATTCACAGAACAAAACCCTAACGTAAAATTTGAATTTAATGGCATTGGCCATACCGACACAGTTCAAAAAATGGAACTTGATGCCCCCGCCGGCAATGGCGCTGATATTTTTGCAGCCCCTCATGATAAGCTTGGCCAAATGTTAGCTGGCGAAATGATTTTACCAGTTGCAAAACCAGACGATATCAATGCTAACTATATGGACGCTGCTAAAGCTGCTTTAACATCCGAAGGCACACTTTATGGCTACCCCTTAGCTATTGAAACATATGCACTTTTCTACAATAAAGACCTTATCCCAGAAGCTCCAAAAACATGGGAAGAAGTAGAAAAATTTGCTGCTGAATACAATAACCCCGCTGAAAACAAATATGCTTTAGTTTGGGAAGTTGCAGCACCTTATTACAACTACATTTTCATGAGCGCATACGGTGCTGACCTATTTGGCCCAGAAGGCGCAGACCCAGCAGCACACAACATTAATAGCCCTGAAGCTGTTAAAGGCTTAAGCTATTTTGCAACATTGAAGGATAAAATTCTTCCAGTTGTAGCTGATGATATTACATACGATTTCTGCAACGCAGCATTCGTTAACGAAAAAACAGCTGCTATGTATATTACAGGCCCATGGTCCATCCAAGGCTGTATCGATGCAGGCATAAACTTAGGCGTTGCTAATATCCCAGTTTTACCAGAAACAGAAAATCCTCCAGCATCCTTCTCCGGTATCCGTGGTTTCTTCGTATCTGCTTACAGCGAACATCCAGAAGAAGCACAAGCTTTTGCTGAATTCATTATGAGCAAAGAAATGCAATCTCTTCGTTCCGACTCAACAGCAACAATTTCTCCTCGCCTTGACGTAACAAGCGAAAACCCCTACTTTGAAGGTATTATGGAACAAGCTAAGTTTGCAAAACCCATGCCCTCTATCCCCGCTATGGATGGTTACTGGCAATCAATGGGCGCAGCATTCAAAAACATCTGGAATGGCAACCCCGTTCAAGCTGAATTAGATGCAGCAGCAAGCTTCGTTGAAAGTTTAGCAAATTAATTAAATCCAAAGGGTTGGGGGGATCCTCAACCCTTTTTGTTTTTAGGAGGTGGCGCTTTGGTAAAGGATAATTTATTTAAACAGCCAATTAAGGATAAACGCAGTGTTGTGGCATCCAGCTTGTTTATGGGCCTTGGCCAACTATTATACCAAAAGCAATATATAAAAGGGGCGTTTTATGCCCTTGTTGAGCTTGCAGTGCTATTAAACATACACACCATAATAAGCAAAATTGCAGGCCTTATAACATTGGGTGATGCAAGGCCAGATTTGCCTATTAGTCAAAGGCCAAACTCGTTGTTTTACCTTATAGATGGCATTATTTTTGCAATAGTAGTTATTGCATTTATAATACTTTACATATCAAACATTAACGATGCTATAAAAACTCAAAGGCGCTTTGAGCATACGGGCTACTTGCCGGATACTAAAAGGTTTTTATCATCCCTTGGGGATACATCCTTTGCGGCAGTAGGCCTTTCACCAATTATGCTTATGCTTGTGTTTTTTGTACTTATGCCCCTTATATTCTCTGCCCTTATAGCATTTACAAACTACTCAAGCCCATCAAATATTCCACCCGCTAAAACTGTTGACTGGGTGGGCTTTGATACATTTAAAAGTATAGCCAACCAAGAACTGTGGGCGGGTGCTTTTGCCCGTACAGTTGTGTGGACATTGCTTTGGGCAACCCTATCCACAGCTACAAGCTATGTGGGCGGCATGCTTATGGCAATGGCTTTGCTTAACAGGAATATTAAGTTTCCAAGGTTTTTTAGAATCGTATTCGTATTACCCTATGCTATACCCTCTATGATATCCCTTATGGTATGGCGTAACCTATTAAACGGTACATTTGGCCCAATAAATATGCTATTAAAGCAAATGGGCATAATTACGGAAAACGTTCCATGGCTATCGGATATTACTATGGCAAGAATATCGGCCCTTACAGTAAACCTATGGCTAGGCTTCCCTTATTTTATGATGCTTATTACAGGTATACTAACATCAATACCCCAACAACTTTATGAGGCTGCGGAGATTGATGGAGCAAGCAAGTTTATGCAATTTAAAAAAATTACTGTACCCCTTATGCTTTACCAAACAATACCATTGTTTATAATGAGCTTCTCCTTTAACCTAAACAACTTTGGTGCGGTATACTTCCTAACAGGTGGTGGGCCAACAGATATTGCATCTACCCAAAGTGGCGCAGGCGGTACAGATATACTTATGACATGGATGTATAAATTAACTGTAGACCTTCGCCAGTACAACAAGGCTGCTGTTTTAGCAATACTTGTGTTCTTGGTTATTGCACCCTTTGCAATATACAACTACAGCCGCACAAAGGCATTTAAGGATGGTGAGCTATAATGGTACATAAAAAGGATTTCATGTATTACTTTAGAACGGTAGTGCTTTATATAATACTTTTCGTAGTAGTACTTTTGGTGCTTTACCCCATATTGTTCACAGTATCATCTGCGTTTTCAGAAAAAACATCCTTATCCCAATCAAGCCCTATACCCTTTAGTGATAAGCTGTCTACCATGCAGTTTAAAAACCTGTTTGAAAAAACAGAGTATGTAAAATGGTATGGTAATACATTTAAAATAGCTACTATGAACACAATTATAAGCACAATATGCACAACTATTGCCGCTTATATATTCTCAAGGTTTAGGTTCAGGGTAAAAAAAGGCTTGCTTATGGGCATGCTAGTTTTGCAAATATTCCCAAGCTTTGCAGGCATGATAGCTGTTTATGTGCTTTTGTGGAGAATAAACCTTTTAGATACTCACATTGGCCTTGTGTTAATATATGCTGCGGGCCAATTACCCTATAATATTTGGCTTATAAAGGGCTACCTTGATACTATACCAAGAAGCCTTGATGAAGCCGCCCGTGTTGACGGTGCAAGCTATTTAAAAACCTTTATTACCGTTATATTGCCCATAGCAAAACCCATGGTGCTATTCCTTGCTATAACAAGCTTTACAGGCCCTTGGATGGATTATATTATGCCCCGTATAATAATATCCACCACAAGCAAAAAAACCTTGGCAGTGGGCTTGTTTGAAATGATTAAGGATAGGGCAAACAACAACTTTACAATGTTTGCAGCGGGCGCAATATTAGTTGCTATACCCTTTATGATAGTATTTGCCTTTAACCAACAGTATTTAAGCCAAGTATTATCATCGGGCGCAGTTAAGGAATAATTATGTTTAAAAAAGTATTATGCTTTTTTGTGGTATTAGTAATTAGCCTAAGCCTTTTACCAAATGCCCAAGCACAAAACAGGGGTGTATATTACGAGGTATTTATTCGTGCCTTTGCTGATAGTGATGGCGATGGTATAGGTGATATACAAGGCCTTATATCAAAGTTGGATTATATTCAAAACCTTGGTGTAAAAGGCCTTTGGCTAATGCCAATATTCCCATCACCTAGCTACCATGGTTATGATATTACTGATTATAGGTCAATAAACCCTCAGTATGGCACAATGGAGGATTTTGAACAACTGCTTGATAAAGCCCATAAAAGGGATATTAGCATACTTTTGGATATTGCCTTTAACCATACATCCACACAACACCCATGGTTTAGGGAAGCGGCAAATGCTAAAAGCCCCTACCACAATTGGTATGTTTGGAGCGATAACCCTGCCTTAAAAGCTGACCTTAACCTTGAAGTTTGGGGTCATAAGGTGTGGAATAGGCTTGGTAATAGAAGCTATTATGCAATATTTTGGGATGGTATGCCCGACCTAAACTTTGAAAGCGATGCCGTGCGCAAGGAAATTATAGCTATATCAAAGTTTTGGCTAAACAAAGGTGTTGATGGTTTTAGGCTTGATGCTACAAGCCATGTATATGGCCAAGGGGAATATAGCCCCTTTCAAGATACAGCTAAAGCAGCCCTTTGGTGGACTGAATACTACAATAGCATTAAGGCTGATTTTCCTAATAGCTATATAGTAGGTGAGGCTTGGGAAGATTTGGGCAAAAGAACTCAACTTATGGCAGGTATGGATTCTTGCTTTAACTTTGATGTAGGCACATATGTTACAAACATGCTTAAAATGGGCGGTAGTGGTAAAAGCTATATAGATAATTTATCTAAAATATATAGTGCTTATCAAACTGCTAACCCTAACTATGTTGATGCACCTTTTTTATCTAATCACGACCAAAACCGTATATATGCCATGGTGGGTTATAAGGTTGATAAGGCTAAAGTGGCGGCAAATATATTGCTAACATTGCCAGGCAACCCCTTTATATACTATGGTGAGGAAATTGGTATGGCAGGGGCTAAGCCTGATGAAGAGTTGCGCACACCTATGCTTTGGGGCAATGATGATAAGGCTCAAACAAATTGGCATAGTTCTAATTACAATAAAAAAACTAAAACCGTATTTGAGCAAATGGGCGATGAAAATTCCTTGTATAACCATTACATTAAGCTTATACAACTAAGGAATAGCCAAGTTGCCCTTACATATGGGCAATTAAAATATATTGATTTGGGCAACGATAAAATTCTTAGTTATACAATGAGCCATGAGGGTGATGAACTTATAGTTATACACAACTATACAAAAAGCCCACAAAGTGTAAACTTAATTGGCAAAAGCTTAGTTTTTGCTACGGGTGATGTAAGCGAGACGGATGGCCAAATTACATTAGAAGCTTATCAAAGCGCCATATACAAATAATAAAAATCCACTTTATAAGTGGATTTTTTTATTATAATTTTTTTGATAATGCCTTGCTATCCGCGGGGCAAAAGTTGTAATTATTTATTTCGCTCATGCTTATCCATTTCATATCATTATGCTCTAATTTGTTGGGCATATTACCTGTAAGCTTACAGTTATATATGTATAGCTTTATTTTTATGTCAGGGTAATCATGCTCAACAAACTCAAATAGTTCGTCAACTTCAACAATAATTCCAAGTTCTTCGTAACATTCACGTATAAGGGCCTGTTTATGGCTTTCGCCTTGCTCTACCTTGCCACCCACAAACTCCCAAAGCAAAGGTCTTGCCTTGCTTTCTGGCCTTTGGCAAATTAAAAACTTGCCCTTGTGCCATATTATTGCTGCTACAACTTCCATAAACACCTCAAAAAGATAATAAAATTATTATACTCCATTAGCATAATTAGGGCAAACGCCTTTGCCCTTTGCCTTTAAAAATGGTATAATAAGGCTATATTAAAAGAAAGTAGAGGTGGGCTTTTTGGATAGTGATTATCGACCTTGTATAATCATAAATAAAAAATTAGCGTGTGTTGGGCCTACCTTATGTTATAAATAACAATCCTTAGGCTGCCACATGCAATATTGTGTGTGGCCTTTTTTGTGCCCAGAAAGGAAATTTTATGGAAGAAAAAGATTTTGTAGCTATTATAGAGCTAATAAATAATAGGCAATATGCCAAGGTTAAGGAGCAACTTGTAGGCCTTAACCCCGTTGACGTATCGGAATTGTTTGAGGAACTTGATATTAAGGATTTGGTTTTGCTTTTTAGAATGTTGGATAAGGAAAGCGCTGCGGAAGTGTTCTCTTATATGGAAATTGATAAGCAAAAACAGCTTGTTGAAGCCTTTACGGATGTGGAAATATCAGAGCTTATTGAAAACATGTATACTGATGATAGTGTTGACTTTTTATCTGAAATGCCTTCAAACTTTGTAAACAGATTGCTTAATTATGTAACCCCAGAAACTAGGGGCGAAATTAACCAATTGCTACGCTACCATGAAGACTCTGCGGGCAGTATTATGACAACGGAATATATATCCCTAAAGGAGAATATGACCGTTAACCAAGCCCTTGATGAAATTCGTAAAAAAGCTATAGATAGTGAAACTGTTTATACTTGCTATGTAACTGATAGGCGCAAACTCCTTGGTATAGTTAGCGCTAAGGATATTATGATAAGCAAAGGCGATACCCTTATTGCCGATATTTATAAAAAGGATTTTATAAGCGTTCATACTGGTGATGACAAGGAAGAAGTTGCAAACTTATTTAAAAAATATGGACTTATAGCCTTGCCTGTGCTTGATTCCGAGGAATGTATAGTTGGTATTGTAACCTTTGATGATGCTATTGAAGTTATGAATGATGAAATTACAGAGGATATGCAAATAATGGCGGGTATTACCGCCGATGATAGAAGCTATATGAATAAATCTGTGTGGGATCACGCAAAGCATAGAATTATGTGGCTACTTATACTTATGCTTTCCGCTACAATCACTGGCACAATTATAGCTAATTACGACCATGCCTTTGCAGCAATACCATTGCTTGTGGCCTTTATACCTATGCTTATGGATACGGGTGGTAACTGTGGCTCACAAAGCTCCACATTGGTTATACGTGGCCTTACCACTGGGGAATTATCCTTTGGTGATATATTAAAAATTATTTGGAAAGAGTTTAGGGTTTCCATAATAGTTGGTATAGCCCTTGCCCTAGTAAATGGCGTTAGAATGATGATAATGTATAATGATATACAGTTGGCGGTAGTGGTTTCCCTTTCCCTTATGTTTACCATAATATTTGCAAAGTTCATTGGTGCTATATTGCCTTTGCTTGCAGATAAGGCTAAATTAGACCCCGCTATTATGGCATCACCCCTTATTACAACCATTGTAGATGCCTTTTCTATAACAATATACTTTAGCATAGCAACCGCATTCTTTAAGCTTTAAAATAAATAATTTAAAACATAGCGTTAGCTATGTTTTTTTATTTGCATATATTATGTATATTAAATGGTGAATATTCACAACAAAAATAAAAAGAATAAAGCCTTAATAAAGTAATTGATGCAAACGAATTAAAATGTTCTTTAAAAAAACAATAATAATTATAAATAATACTTGCATATTTATACATTATGTTTTATAATCCTTTTACAGCAAATTAATTGCTGTTTATATTTTTAAATTTAAGGAGTAATATATATGTATAAAAAGGTTGTTCTTGCTTATTCAGGCGGTTTGGATACTTCAATTATAATTCCATGGCTAAAGGAAAACTACGGTTGCGAAGTTATAGCAGTTGCTGGTGATGTGGGTCAGGGGGAGGAACTTGACCACCTTAATGAAAAGGCAATTAAAACAGGCGCATCAAAAATATATATTGAGGATTTGCAAAAGGAATTTGTTGAGGATGGAATTTGGAAATGCCTTAAAGCAGGGGCTGTTTATGAAAACAAATACTTGCTTGGCACATCAATGGCAAGGCCCTTTATTGCAAAACGCTTAGTAGAAATTGCTCAAAAAGAGGGCGCCGATGCTATTTGCCACGGTTGCACAGGTAAGGGTAACGATCAGGTTCGTTTTGAACTTAGTATAAAAGCCTTAGACCCAAGTTTAAAAATTATCGCTCCTTGGCGTATATGGGATATTAAATCTAGGGATGAGGAAATTGACTATGCTAACGAAAGGGGTATACCAGTACCAGTTAGCAAGGAGCATAACTATAGTAGGGATGCTAACCTTTGGCATATATCCCATGAGGGTTGCGATTTGGAAGACCCATGGAATGAGCCTAAAAACAGTATGTTTTTAAAGGTTACACCTCCTGAGGAAGCCCCCGACACACCAACATACGTTACAATAGATTTTGAAAAGGGCATACCCGTTGCCCTTAATGGCGAAAAAATGGATGGTGTAAGCCTAATTAAAAAGCTAAACGCTATTGCAGGCGCTAATGGTGTGGGTATTGATGATATAGTTGAGGATAGGCTTGTGGGCATGAAGTCAAGGGGAGTATACGAAAACCCCGCAGGCACAGTGCTTGTAACCGCCCATAATGAACTTGAATACTTGTGCTTGGATAGAAAAACAAGGCATATAAAACAGCAGTTGGCAAATGAATATGCAAGCCTTGTGTATGATGGCAACTGGTTTACAAGCATAAGGGAAGCCCTTGATGCCTTTGTAGATACTACACAACAAACAGTTACTGGCACAGTTAGAATTAAGCTTTATAAAGGCAACTGCAAAGTGGCTGGCACAAAATCACCCTATTCACTATATAGTGAGGAATTTGCTACATTTGGTGAGGATGAAGTTTATAACCAAAAGGATGCTGAGGGCTTTATCAACTTATTTGGCCTATCCCTAAAGGTTAAGGCAATGTTAAAACAAAACTGGGATAAATAATTTTTAAAGTAATTTTAAAAGGAAGGTACAGTATATGAAGCTTTGGGGCGGTCGCTTTCAAAAGGATACAGAGGCTATTGTTGATGATTTTAATTCGTCAATATCCTTTGATAAACGCCTTTATAAACAGGATATTACTGGAAGTATAGCCCATGCAAATATGCTGGGGGCAACAGGAATAATACCAAAAGAGGATGCCAATGCAATTATAGCAGGCCTAAATGATATACTTTGTGATATTGCGGCGGGCAATGTGGAATTTGATGTTGCCGCTGAAGATATTCATATGAATATTGAAACCTTGCTAATTAAAAAAATTGGCGATGTTGGTAAAAAACTTCATACTGCCCGTAGTAGGAACGATCAAGTTGCCCTAGACCTTAAAATGTACTGTAAAGCACAAATAAATGTAATTATTAATTCACTTGTTAAGCTTGAAAACACATTAATTAATATTGCTAAAGATAATAAGGCCACAATTATGCCTGGCTTTACCCACTTACAAAAGGCTCAAGCCATAAGCTTGGGGCACCATATGTTAGCTTATTTTCAAATGTTTGCAAGGGATATTACTCGCCTTAAAGATTGCTTTGCACGTATGGATACCATGCCCCTTGGCTCTGGAGCCTTGGCGGGCACCACATTCCCCATAAACAGGCAAATGGTTGCCGATGAACTTGGCTTTACTAGCCTTACATTAAACAGCCTTGATGCCGTTAGTGATAGGGATTATGTTGTTGAACTTGAAGCCGCTGCCTCAATATCTATGATGCATATGAGCAGGCTTTGTGAGGAACTTATTATTTGGTCTAGCGACGAATATAAGTTTGTTACTATGGATGATGCTTATTCAACAGGTTCAAGTATTATGCCCCAAAAGAAAAATCCCGATGTGGCAGAGCTTATACGTGGTAAAACAGGTAGGGTATACGGTAACCTTATGGCAAGCCTTACTATGCTAAAGGGTTTACCCCTTGCTTATAATAAGGATATGCAGGAGGATAAGGAGGCCATATTTGATACCCTTGATACATGGCTTGCCTGCCTTGATATACTTGAGCCCATGCTTGCCACAATGGCAATAAACAAGGCTAATATGTATAAATCGGCTGGGGGTGGCTTTACAAACGCAACAGACTTGGCTGATTACCTTACAAAAAAAGGCGTGGCCTTTAGGGATGCCCACAAAATTGCTGGGGAACTTGTATACAAGTGCATAAGTGAAAGTAAAAACTTAGAGCAGCTTAGCCTTGATGAATATAAGGCTGCAAACCCGATTATAGAGGCTGATGTGTACAATGCCATAATCATAGAAACCTGTGTTAACCGCCGTAATACCATAGGTGGCCCCTCAGTACAAGCTGTAGAATATGCCATAAAAATGGGTGAAGAGTTTTTACAAAATTTATAACAAAATTAAGCCGATTTAATCGGCTTTTTGTTCGCTTAAATTTTTTTAATAGCCTTCAATTCAAGGTAGTGCACTTCTTTGCGGGTTTTCAAAATTGTTTTTAAAAAATCCCGTGTGGTATAGTATATTTATAGCAATAAAGGAGGAATGTATTAGCTATAAAAAACAAACTGGAAAAGTTTGATTTAAACCTTAATAAAAAGGTTTTATTTTTAGATTTAATGTATTTTAAAAATGAAATTATAAATATAATTGAATCTGAAAACCTAAATAGAGATAAATTATTAAAAAAAATCGATGATTTAAAACTAAAAAAATATAAAAAAATAATAGTTTTAAAATCTTATTTTATTAATAGGTATAAAGATGAAAATGGCATAACTGCGTATATGGATGATGAAAATCAAAAACTATGCACAAACTTAAATATTATGCTTGATTCAATTTATTCAGAACTATTAAAAAAATATAGTGATAAAATTCAAACAATAGATTTACCTCTATTTGCCCTTTGGAATGCTAAAACCTTAAACAATACAAACACACAGTTATATACAGGTGATAGCTATGATGAAATAATAAAAGTGCTTAAAAACGCTATAATGCTAGTTGTAGATAAATATTATATACCAGATTTTAAAATAAAAAGTGCTATAAAAGGCAACATAATAAAAAGTAAAATTGAAATAAAGTTTAATAGTTTTTTTGAATATTGTTTTTATTTATTAAGGCATGGCGAAGTTGTAGAAAAAACAGATTGGAAAAGGGTTAAAACGCATAGTTTTAAAATTAAAGAATCGGGCACTTATTCCGTAACGGGCTATGTTCGTTTTGGAAAAAACAGAAAAAAAGTATCCTCTAAAATATACAATTATATTAGTGATTCTTCTGAAAACGAGTTTAACAATTTTATTAATAATGGCGTTAAGTCGGATTTAAACTTGGCTTCAAAGCCAGATTTATTTGTTTATCAAAAGCCTTTTGCTAGCTTTGCTGTTGTTGTTAGCGATTATGAAAACGATAATATTAATAAGCTTTCAAACAATTATAAAGAAATACATAAAGATTTAAATTTTAGTAAAATTAATACTAACAATCAAAATGTATACTTTATAAGTAATGTAGAACCCAAAAAAATAAATAATAGCTTAATTTGGTTTTCAGGTATGGCTATTGCAAATAACAAACTTATTGTTGGGCAAGATGATATTTTAGAAAGTACAGATGTTTCTCAACTGTATTCTGGAACTGGTGAATACACACTAATTAAAATGGATAATGAGCTAAATATTTATAGGGATTATTTTGGTAAAAACCTTATATTTAACTATATTGGCGATAATATAAAAGTAGTAAGCAATAGTTACCACCTTATAATTGAAGTTTTAAAAAAGCTAAATGTAGGCTTATATATGGATTATAATAATACTATTGCTACACTTTCTACATTTGTTATGGAACCCTTTGGTGGCAAGTTTACTTTAAATATGAATATTGATAATATAAAGCAAACGCCAAACTACTATAATATAAACATAGCAAATAATAATATCAATTTTATAAAAAACAAAATATATAAGGATATTAATCAAAAGGAAAATTATTTTAGCATAAATTATAACAAACTAATTGATAATGCCAAAAATGAAATAATTGATAATGTTAAAGCTTGCTTAAGCTCAAATCACTATAAAAACTTTATTTTGGACTTATCGGGCGGTAAAGATAGTAGGGTTATTTATTCAGCATTTACTCAGGCTAAAAAGGATGAAAATGTGTTTGTAAATACAAGGTTTGTTAGCAAAACTAATGATCTTGATGTTGCCCTAAAAATTAATAGCTTATATAATATCCCTTACTCAACAGTAGGTAAAGAACTGTGCTTGGATGATTCTGTAAAAATAAACTCTATGCATAGAAGTTACTATATGGGCATATATTTTAGAAGGGATAGCAGGCTTGATTCAAACACAATAACAACAAAATATATTGGTGATACATTAATATTTATTGGATCCTATGGTGAGGTTATTGCTAGAAACCAAATACCCATATATTTTGCTAATGATTATAATGATACATTCAACAATAATATGGATATTAGTGGCTTTGTGGATCATCAAATATTATCAAGCAATTCAATGTTCTTTATATATGATAATGATGTATATAAAAATGTATTAATTGATGCCTTTAATAATTCTATTGGTAATAGTTTATATAATAAACTTCAAAATATTCATATGCAAAATATGGAGTTTATACATTTTTCAAGTGTTTTTAGGTCCTATATACAGGCTGAAGAATTTGGTGCTATGCACTCAAAATCTCTATACAAGGCAAACCAATGTTTGCCAATAAATACAGTTTTCCCTAAAGCTCAATTTGATGTTATAAATGCTCTTAACCCTAAAGTTGGCGCTATGGAATATGAAAACCTTATTGATAGAGAAAATTATAAAGATAATATAAAAAGTATTATTAATGCAGAAAAGAACTTTGATTATAGCTTTAATTTGGATGAAATGAAGGCAAAATGGGAGCAAGCGAATAAAGTTGCAGTTAAAAATAGAATAGTTAAAAACGGCAACTTAGGTGATGTTAAATTTGGCACAAATAACCATTTATATAATGAAACCCTTAAAGCCCTCCACAGTTTAATTACAATTGATAATGAAATTAAAAATATAATTGGTATTTATTTGTATGAATATATAAAATACAATAAAGATAAACCCTTTGTATTAAGGGAAATATATAGCAAATTAGTATCTGTTTTGGATCAAATTAACATAATAAAATCTTAATGTACAAATAAGTAATGTTATCTGTTATAATTATTACTATAGTAATAATGGAGGTAATTTATGAACAATTATGTAAGTACAAAAAATGCCCCAGCAGCCATTGGGCCTTACTCCCAAGCAAGGATAGCGGGTGGAATGATATATGTTTCAGGCCAACTGCCTGTAGATATGAGCAATAATCAACTTATAGATGATATTCAAAAGGCAACCCATGCCTGCCTAAGCAATATAAAAGCCATATTGGAGGCCGCTGGCACAAATATGGCTAAGGTAGTAAAAACAACAGTTTATTTAAGTGATATGGATAATTTTGCTGTTATGAATGAAGTGTATAATAGCTTTTTCCAAGCACCATACCCAGCAAGGGTTTGTGTAGCAGTAAAAACACTACCAAAAAATGTAAATGTAGAAATTGATTGCATAGCTGAAATGTAAAGGTAAAATTATTAATAATATTAATAAAAACCGTCCACATTTTGGGCGGTTTTTGTATACTAAAATATTTAAATATACTCTATTGCAATAAATAAAAAGGCAGATAAAGCCTTATCTACCTTTATAGTATTAAATTAATAATTTTCGTTCCTGTGGTCCTCTGCACTGTGAGGGTCTGAGGTTAATATTTCATGTTCGCTTTG
>CAZJEB010000004.1:110836-162416 GCA_964544955.1 uncultured Oscillospiraceae bacterium
GGTTAATATTTCATGTTCGCTTTGCTCCTCGCAGTGGGGCTCTTCAGGTATTTGCCATTCTTGGTCTTCGTGAGGGTCTTTGCCTTCAACGTTTTTTGGATAATCTTCCTCGTCATCGTCCACAAGCTTGTCAAAAAACTCCCCTTGATTGTCGTCTTCATCAAAGTCGTGGGGGTCGGCCACCATTACACCATAGGCGTAGGTAATATCACGCTCTTCATCAAAGTCGTTATCATGAGGGTCTTTTGTTGGCTTATCTTTTTTATCCTTCTTGTCCTTTTTATCTTTTTTATCCTTTTTGTCTTTATCCTTATTTTTCTTTTCGCTCTTTTCCGCAAGTTCAGTAGCAACATCTGGTATCCAGCTTTGTTCATGAACTGGAGGCCTCAAGTATGTATCATCTTCTTGTAGAGGTTGTAATTTAACCTTGGGCATTTCAATGCGCTCGTAGGGTATTTTGCTCAATAAATGGCTTATGCAGTTTATGCGGGACTTTTTCTTGTCGTCTGCATCAACTATATACCAAGGGGAAAGTTTTGTATCGGTATATTTTAGCATTGTATCCTTAGCCCTTGAATAATCTACCCAGTGTTGCCTACTTTGCATATCCATAGGGCTTATTTTCCAACGTTTTGTTGGTTCATCTATACGGGATTCAAACCTTTGCCTTTGCTCTTCCTCGCTTACGCTAAACCAGTATTTTATTAGCATTATTCCATCACGAATAAGCAGGGCTTCAAATTCAGGGCAGGCACGCATAAAGTAGGAATATTGTTCCTCTGTGCAAAAGCCCATTACCTTTTCAACGCCAGCTCTGTTGTACCAACTTCTATCAAATATAACTATTTCCCCTGCGGAGGGTAGGTGTTTTATATACCTTTGGAAGTACCATTCGGTTTTTTCCTTCTCTGTAGGTACGGGCAATGCAACAACTCTACAACTTCTGGGGTTTAGCAACTCGGTAATTCTTTTTATTGCGCCACCTTTACCGGCAGCGTCCCTGCCTTCAAATATTACAACAACGCGGGCACCAGTTTCCTTTACCCATCTTTGCATATAAACAAGCTCAAGTTGTAGCCTTTCAATTTCCTTTTCATATACACTTGTGGATAACTTAGCTTTTTTAGCCATAAATTTTCCCCCTTATATACCATATTTAATTTACACCATTTTTTTAATTTTACCCCATAACATTGTTAATTTCAAGTGCTATTTATATAAATAAGCACAAAAAAGCCTTGACTTAATAAGGTTTGTAAAATTGTAATTTAAATATTTGCGTCACTTTGTATTGCGGATTTCAACAGCTTCTCGTTAATTTGAATATAGGGGCCATAATCAACACCGTTATTTTGGCTGTAATCTTTTATACTTTGTGAAAAACTACCGTGAAACTGCCAAATGCCAGTTTTATTGCTTATGCTAACAATATTATCAGGCCTTATCCCTGCCCCTGCAAGTATTTCAATATCCTTACCATAACAGCTTTGTAATGTTTTTAAGTTGTCCATGCCCATATCCACATTAGCTTTAAGGCCGCTTGTAAGTAATCTTTTTACGCCAAGCTTAATTAAAACCTCTGCATTATTTATATTGCCGGCAATGTCAAAGGCTCTGTGGAACACAAACTCTTTACCTTTTGAGTGGCATAAGTCTACAAAAAACTTAGTGTTATTTTCGTCTATGCTAAAGTCTTTGTTAAGGCCCCCAAAAGCTATGCCATCGCATAGGTCTATAATGTTTTTGGCTTGGGTTTTCATAAGCTCAATTTCATAATCATCATATACAAAATTACCAGGGCGGCAGCGTATCATGGTAACAATACTAAGCTTTGTATTCTGTTTTATACTTTCAAGCACTTCAATAAAGGGTGTTAAACCACCAAGTTCAAGGACGCTGTTTAGTTCTATCCTTTTAATGCCATTATTGTTACAAATTATTGCATCCTTTAGTGATGCACAGCAAACTTCAAGCAATGCTTACACCTCCTAATTTATTTATATTTTAACAGGCTTTTTGCCTCAAATCAATCACCTTTGTTTATTGACTATAACTATAATTTATTGTTTAATGTATTCATAAGGAAGGTGCCGCCATGAATAACTATCAAGTTTTAAGTTATGAGTATAGGGGTAATGTGTTAGACCTAAGCCATATGGGTAACATAGCTGTTGTTGATAAAACTGGCAATGTAATATATTCCATAGGTAATGTAAATACGGCAACATGTTACCGTAGCGCTTCAAAGCCCTTGCAGGCATTGCCCACAATTGCCTTGGGCAATGAGTATAATCTTAGCCCCACCGAGCAAAGTATATTTGCAGGTAGCCACGCAGGTGAGGAAGTTCACGTTAATGTACTAGAAAGCATATTAACAAAGGCAAGCCTAAAGGAAGATTGGCTTATTATGAAACCTTGCTACCCAGCAAACGAGCAACACCGTAATAGCATTATAGCTAAAGGTATGCCTAAACGTAAAATATACCATAACTGTGCAGGCAAACATATGGCAAGTATGCTATTACAAAGGGCTTTAGGTGGTAATGTTATGGATTATTGGCAAGTTAATTCCTTAGCCCAACAGGCAATAAAAAATACCATTTGTATATTAAGCGAAACAGATGATGCCCTTATAAGCGTTGATGGTTGTGGTGTTCCCGTATATACAGTTCCACTTAAAAATATAGCCATTGCTTATAAAAACTTGGCTTGTGTAAATACAATAAAGGATGAAGCCTTACAAAAGGCAGCCCAATATTATATACCGCTATTGCATAAAAACCCTGTTATGTTAAGGGGTAACGGCTATTTTTGCACTATTATGAATATGGATAGCAATATTGTTGCCAAAGGCGGTGCAAATGGAGTTTATGGTTTTGGAATAAAGGACAAAGGCCTGGGTGTAGCCTTTAAATTAGCCGATGGCACAGAGGATTCTTGGCCCCTTATAGCCATAGAAATTTTAAAAACATTAAATAGCTTAAAACCAGAGCATGAAAAAAGGCTTTTAGAGCTAAAACCCTATGATATTTATAACGATAATAATAGCCTTGTAGGTAGGCGCGTACCTGCATTTAAACTAAAGGAGGAATAACTATTTATACCATTGATAGAGTGGATGACTTTATAGATAACTTTGAGGAATTTGAAATAGTAGAGGATGCAAATAATGAGGATATGGGTCAAGTGAAACTAACTTTACTAAACCCATTCTTTTATGATAATGATTTGGTTGTGGTGTTTGATAGCCAATTTAGCTTGTTTTTTAAAGGTTGGTATCAAAACTTTAGCGCAGATGAAACAGGCTTTAACCACTTGGTAAAAGCAACTGAAGGTATACTTTTTGGCCGTTATAAAGCCCTTAATATATACAATAAAAATGGCCATATAAAAAGCCTTTTAATACCATCCTATTCAAATAGTGAAGTAGAGGATAATTTGCCCGATGATAGCCATTATGCTATAGCAAACCATTGGATAGCTGCTAAAAATAGAAAATACCAGTATGCTAGCAATGGTAAAATAATGGAGGGCAAGGATGAGGGTGTGCCCGTAACCGACCTTATTATGATGCAAGATGTTGTTAAAAGCCTTATTAGTGAAAGTGAAAAAGCAAAATTTGCAGCTACAGTTGATGACTTTGAGCGAGGCAAAGCTGAAGGGCTTCGCCTTGCCATAGATAAAATTCATGAAGCCTATCTTTTACGCCACTTAGAGGGCGTAAAAAAAGAGGGGAATTAAAGCTAATAATAATTTATTTTTGGAGGGTGAATTATGTTAACTAAAACGGATAGGGGAATATTTTTTAAGTACGAAAAGGAAATTATGCTTATTGAGGCCTATGGTGAGATGGGTCTTAGGGTAAGGTCTACACAAAACACAAAGTTTAGTGATGAGCCTTGGGCACTTATTCCAAGCACTGGTGAAAAACCTGTTATTGAAGTAAGCGAAAAGGGTGGCAAAATTACAAATGGCAAAATAACTGCCGAAGTAGACCCTTATGGTAGGTTAAGCTTTTATAACCAAAAGGGTGAAAGAATACTGCATGAGTATTATAGAACTGGTAAACTTAATGTTGATTTTTATAATGAAAAAATAAAGGATGAATACCTTTTTCAACATAAGCCTGCAAGGGAGTTTTCATCAAATGGTGCAAACTTTAAACTAAGGGTGCGTTTTGACTCCGCTGATGATGAAAAGCTTTACGGTATGGGGCAAAACCAAGATCCTTACCTAAATGTAAAGGGTTGTAAGTATGACTTAGAGCAAGTAAACACCCAAGCCTCCATACCCTTTGTGTTATCCAACAAGGGCTATGGCTTTTTATGGAATAACCCCGGCGTTGGTGAAGTGCATTTTGGTAGAAACTTAACAGAGTGGAACATGTGGGCTACACAAGCTATGGATTATTGGGTTTGCGCAGGGGATACCCCTGATGAAATAATGCAAGCTTATACCCAAGTAACAGGCCGTGCACCTATGATGCCTGATTATGCTATGGGGTTTTGGCAATGTAAGCTTAGGTATTGGACCCAGGAAGAACTTCTTTCTGTTGCAAGGGAGTATAAGCGTAAAAATATACCTCTTGATGTTATTGTTATAGACTACTTCCATTGGACAAACCAAGGGGATTGGAAGTTTGATAAGGAATATTGGCCCAACCCAGAGGCTATGGTTGAAGAGCTAAAAGCCATGGGTGTAAAAGTTGTTGTTTCAGTTTGGACTACCGTTGATAGGTACTCTGAAAATAAAAAGGAAATGACGGAAAAAGATCTTCTTGTGCGTGTTGATAAAGGTTTACCCTATACAATGGACTTTTTAGGCACATTAAACTATGCTGATTTTATGAACCCAGAAACTCGTGAATATGTTTGGAATAAATGTAAAACTAACTATTTTGATAAGGGCATTGATATGTTTTGGCTTGATGCTGCGGAGCCAGAGTTTACTGTTAAGGATTATGACCTTTACCGCTACAACAAAGGCCCTGCCCTTGAATGCACAAATATTTACCCTATGTACTATGCTAAAACATTCTATGATGGCTTAAAAGCCGAGGGTGTAGAAAGCCCCTTAAGCTTAATACGCTGCGCATGGGCAGGCTCACAACGCTTTGGAGCTTTAGCTTGGAGTGGTGATGTTCCCTCTACATTTAATCAACTTAAAAACCAAATTAGCATAGCTATGAACATGGGTATAAGCGGTATTCCATGGTGGACAAGTGATATAGGTGGCTTCCATGGTGGCGATAGCACAAGCGATAGCTTTAAACAACTGCTTGTGCGTTGGTTCCAATTTGGCACATTCTGCCCAGTTATGCGCCTACATGGTGATAGGGACCCCCATAAACAACCCATGAGCGATAAAGTTGGCGGTGGCATGTGCAATAGTGGTGCGGATAATGAAGTGTGGAGCTATGGTGAAGAAGTTGAAAAAATCCTAGTTTCTTACATTAATTTACGTGAAAAACTTCGCCCATATATAAAATCGGCAATGGAGGAGGCTCATACAAAGGGCACACCTGTTGTTAAGCCATTATTCTATGATTTTTACAATGATGCTCAAAGCTGGAATGTTGAGGATCAATATCTATTTGGCCATGATATACTTGTTGCCCCTGTTTATAAGGAAAACAGCTTTACTAAGGAAGTATATTTACCTAAGGGTACTAAATGGGTAAATGCTTATACAAAGGAAAGCTTTAAGGGTGGGCAAACGGTTACAGTAAATTGCCCCATAGATCAAATTCCTCTTTTTATAAAAGAGGGTACAGAAGTATTAAAAGTATTCTAAAACCTAATTTAAATAAGCCTTCAAGGCAAGATTTATGATATAATCTTCCTTGAAGGTAATTTATTATATAAAAAGATTGGGCTGCTTTAACTTAACATTTTTGTGCTGAAAATGATTGGGAATTGATAAAACTTTTGCAAACTGAAATTAAAGAAGTAGCCTTTTCTGGTCAATATTTAAACATCAAACAAAAGTAGATGGAATAAAACGGTTCTCCATCACTTCTATAATACATAGGGAGTAAATATTAAATATGGATATATACCAAAAATCACTATTATTTCATGAGGAATTGCAAGGTAAAATAGATGTAAATGTAAAGTGTAGCTTAAATAATAAGGATGACCTTAGCATAGCTTATACTCCAGGGGTTGCGGAGCCTTGCAGGCAAATACATAAAAACCCTGATAATGCCTATAAATATACTTGGAAAAACAATATTGTTGCAGTAGTTAGCGATGGTACAGCAGTGTTAGGCTTAGGGGATATAGGCCCAGAGGCAGCTTTACCGGTTATGGAGGGAAAGGCAGCGCTTTTTAAAAAGTTTGCAGGGGTAAATGCTATACCAATAGTGCTTAATACAAAAAATGCAGATGAAATTGTAAACACAGTAAAAGCCATTGCTCCCACCTTTGGTGGCATAAACTTGGAGGATATATCTGCCCCTCGCTGTGTGGAAATAGAGCGAAGGTTGATTGATGAACTTGATATACCTGTTTTTCATGATGATCAACACGGTACAGCAATTGTTGTAACAGCTGCCTTTATAAACGCGCTAAAGCTTGTTAATAAGCGCCCACAGGATATTAAACTTGTTGTAAGTGGTACAGGGGCAGCAGGCTCATCTATAATAAAAATGCTTTATAAATTTGGTATAACAAATATTCTTGCCTTTAATGTGAATGGAATACTAAATAAAAAATATAATGATAACTATGATTTTTTAACTGCAGAAATAGCCGATATAACTAACGCTAATATGCTTGATATAAGCCTTGCCCAAGCTATGGAAGGGGCTGATGCCTTTGTAGGAGTATCTGCGCCAAATGTGCTTAACAAAGCTATGGTAAAAAGTATGGCTAAAAACGCAATAGTATTTGCTATGGCAAACCCTGAGCCAGAAATTAAATATGATGATGCAATAGAGGCAGGCGCTGTAATTGTAGGTACAGGGCGTAGTGACTATCCTAACCAAATAAATAATGTGTTAGCGTTTCCAGGCTTATTTAAAGGGGCTTTGCGGGTTAGGGCAAGCAAAATAAGCGAGGGCATGAAACTTGCGGCGGCTGTAGGCATAGCAAAACTTGCGGAAGATGAGGGAATAAGCTATAACTGCGTAATACCATCCGCCTTTACCCCTAAATTAGCCGATGTTGTGGCTAATGAAGTTGCTAAAAGGGCAATAGAAGAGGGGCTAAATAGGGCATAGTTTTAAAGTTTTTATGTGTATTAATAATACTACCAAAAACTAATTTATGCTGTTATAATGTTTGCTTTAGGGGGTATTATTTTGAGGGATAAATATTTTAGGCATAAGCTACTTAGCTTGGTATTGCCAATAACCTTCCAACAGTTTATGTTGGCCTTAGTTAGCGCATCTGATGCAGTTATGTTAGGGGCATTAAGCCAAAATGCCATGGCAGCAGTAGCATTAGCGGGGCAAGTACAGTTTGTATTTGGCTTGTTTATATGGTCAAGCTCAGCAGGTGCTAGCATATTTGCAGCCCAATATTGGGGTAAAGGTGATAAAAAAACCGTTGGTGATATATTAAACCTTGTTTTAGGAATATCTGTACCAATATCCCTTGTGTTTACTGTGCTTGCCATTGTTGTGCCTAAAAGCCTGATGGGTATATTAACTTCCGAGCCTATATTAATAGAACATGGCGCAGAGTATTTGTTTGCAGTAAGTTTATCTTACTTGTTATATGGCGTATCACAAATGTACCTATGTATTATGCGCAATAGTGGCAAGGCGTTAAAAGCTTCTATTATAAGCTCTGCTTGTGTGGTAATAAACATTGCATTTAATGCTGTGCTTATATATGGCTTGTTGGGCTTGCCTAAGCTTGGTATAAAGGGTGCGGCATATGCAACAGTTATATCTAGGGCTGTTGAAATGCTTTGGGCATATTTTGATTCGTTAAAAATAGGTAGCATAAAAGCTAGCCTTAGCGGTGTATTAAAACCTTTAAAAACCTTAAAACAAAGCTTTTGGAAATATACCACCCCCGTTATGGCTAATAATATAGTATGGGGTGTAGGTTTTTCAATGGGCAGTGTTATTATGGGCCATATGGGTACAGATGCCGTTGCCGCAAGTAGCATAGTAAGTATAGCAAAAAGCCTTGTAATATGCTTTTGCATGGGTATAGGCTCAGGTAGTGGCATAATGGTGGGTAATGAGCTTGGGGCAGGCAATATACAAAGGGCAAAACTATATGGTGATAGGCTTACTAAAATAGCAACGCTAAGTGGCTTATTAACGGGTTTGCTGCTATTGGCATTAAGCCCTATTATTGTAAACATTGCAAATTTAACCCCCACAGCAACATATTATTTAAAATGGATGCTTGTAATGTGCGCTTTCTTTATGTTTGCAAAGTCTTACAATGTTACAACCATTGCGGGCATATTCTGTGCTGGTGGTGATAGTAAATTTGGTTTTGTGTGCGACACTATAACCCTTTGGGCTGTTGTTGTACCACTGGGCTTTTTATCCGCTTTTGTGTTTAAATGGCCTGTGCTATTAGTTTATTTTATAACTACTATGGATGAGTTTATTAAAATACCTGTGGTTTACTGGTATTATAAAAAATATAATTGGCTTAAAAATTTAACAAGCTAAGGAGTATTATGAACGATAATGAGAAAAGGTTAACAGGCGATTTATATTTGCCTGGGGATGAGGAAATAGCAAAGCAACAAGTGGTGTGTATGGATAAGCTTTTTGATTTTAATGCCACACGCCCAACACAATTGGATTTGCGTAATAAAATTTTAAAGGAAATGTTTGCTGAAATTGGCGAGGGTTGCTATATTGAGCCGCCTTTGCATGCAAATTTTGGCTGCCACCATGTTTACTTTGGCAAGGGAATATATGCAAACTATAATTTAACTATGGTGGATGATACCTATATTTATGTAGGCGATTACACAATGTTTGGCCCAAATGTTGTATTAGCAACCGCAGGGCATCCTATATTGCCTGAATTAAGGGAAAAAGCTTATCAATATAACTTGCCTATACATATAGGTAAAAACTGTTGGATAGGCGCGGGGGCAATTATATTGCCAGGCATAAGCATAGGGGATAATGTGGTTGTTGGTGCGGGAAGCGTTGTTACAAAGGATTTACCGCCTAATGTTGTTGCAGTTGGTAACCCTTGTAAAGTTCTTCGTGAAATTAATGAAAACGATAAAGTATATTATTACAAAAACAAAAAAATAGATTATAACAATTTATAAATATAAAAAAGTTTACATTTAAAGCTTTTTCAATAATTGTTTTTTGGTTTTATACTATGCTATAATATTTTTACTAATTTAAAGGAGTTTTTATGTTACGCAAATTAGTAAGTATATTTTTAATGTTAGCCTTGTTATTTTCAACTGCTTTGGCAAATGAACTTAGCGAGGAACAAAAGCTTAAACAAAGTAAAAGCTATACAAAGGTGCTTAATGTACAAGGTAGGGAAGGCATACTTTATTTTGCACAAAACTCACCCGAGTGGCAGTATTTGCAGTTTTCGGAAGTTGATAATAACAAGGATAAATTTTTTGGGCAGACTAGTTGTATAGTAACAACGCTATCAATAGCTTTAGCAAACTTAGTGCCTCAAGAAGAGCTTAGTAAAATAGAAAAAATATCAAAAGGGCCTTTTAGGGTGGATACAATATCAACCACAAAAGTAAAAGGCTTAAAGCCACAGTATCGCTTTACAATTGAAAGGGATGAGGATTACCTTCGTTTTTTTCCCCTTGTATTAGCTAATTGGGCAAGTGGCAACAATACAAAAAGCATTAATGAAAACCAAAGCACATTCTTTTATAAAATACTGTTTGATTTTTATGGTATAAACCATGTTCAAACTAAGGATATAAATGAAAGCTTTAAAGCTATTGATGAGGGTGGAATAGTTATAACATCATCGGGTGGTGTGGCAAGCCCTATATCTAAAAGAGGCCATTACTTTTTAATGGTAAACTATGATGACGAATATGTTTACTTTGTAGACCCTTATGTTAGAAGTAAACCTTACCCTGATACAAAAAGAATTGTTGAAAAAGTTAGTGATGGCATAATAAAAGTAAAACATGGTAACATTAAGCATATGTGCTTAAACTTACAATATGCACTATATCCAAGAGAAGATAGCCCTAACTATACTCAAGCAATACTTAACAAGATATTTGAAAAATCCAACAATAATATAAATGCAATTAAAATTGCTCAAAATAATTAACAGGCCAAGGCCTGTTTTTTTGTTCAAAATACGCTTGTAGGCTATGCCTTACTGTTTTTACAATTGGCAACAATCTTTACACATTCTTTATTTCAAATAAATATTACTTTTAAATTAATGGCATATCATTATAGTTGTAATGAATTTACTTAATTTGAAAGGTAGGTATTTTATGAAAAAGTTATTATCACTATTATTGGCGATGGTTTTAATGCTTTCTTGCGCAACATTTGTAGCAGCGGAAGAAGTTAAAACACCAAAATATGTATTTATGTTTATTGGCGATGGTATGGGCTCACCCCAAATTACAGCAACAGAATATTACTTAGGCACAATGGAACATGATGACAAGCCCTTCCCAACAACAAGCAAGTTAGCGTTTACCCAATTCCCCTCTGTTGGTATTATGACAACTATGGATGCTACATCATTCCTTCCAGACTCTGCATCCACAGCATCATCAATGGCAGCTGGTATTAAAACAGCATCTGGCGTAATTAACTACACAGTTAATGATTCACTAGAAACACAAGAGCCTGTAAAACTAGTTACAGAATATGCTAAAGAAGCTGGTAAAAAAATTGGTATAATTTCATCAGTTACAACAAACCATGCTACACCTGCTGCATATTATGCAAAGGTTCCAAGCCGTAATAGTTACTATGATATAGCAAAACAATTTGTTGAATCTAAAGTTGACTTTATTGGTGGCGGTAGCTTTGGATCACCTGATAATAAAGGCAAAGATAAAAACATTTATGAAATAGCTGAAGAAGCAGGCATTAAAATTATTGATAAAGATGTTGAAGCTATAAGGAATATGCAAGCAACAGATGAAAGAACAATAGTTATAGCCCATGATGACGCTATGCTTTATGAAGTAGACCGCCTTACAGAAGTTGCTAATGGTAATGACCTTGCAAGCTTAGCAGATGTTACAAAGGCAGCAGTAAATGCCCTTGATAACGAAAATGGATTTTTTATAATGGTAGAATCAGGCAAAATTGACTGGGCTGGCCACGCAAACGATGCCTATGCATCAATAATGGATACAGTATCCCTTTCAGATGCGGTTCAAGTTGCAGTTGATTTTATGGCAGAACACCCCGATGAAACACTTATAGTAGTAACAGGCGACCATGAAACGGGTGGTTTAACAATAGGCTTCGCTACAACAGGTTATGATAGCCACTACGAAGTACTTGCTAACCAAAAGCTTACATATGAAAAATTTGAAGGTATAGTTGCAAATTGGAGAGCAGAAGGTAAAACATTTGCAGAGGCTATGGCATTTGTGAAGGAAAACTATGGCTTAACAACAGAAGCAGGCAAACTAACAAGCTTAACTGCTACAGATGTACAAACATTGAAAGATGCTTTTGAAACATCAATGATAGGTTTGGCTGGTGGCAACCAAAGCGCAGATCAAAAATTAGCTTATGGTGGATATGAGCCCTTCTCAATGGCAGTAACACGCATTGTTAACAATAAAGCGGGTTTGGATTATACATCATACTCTCACACAGGCTTACAATTACCTGTTTATGCAACAGGTGCTGGTTCTGAGTTATTTATAGGCTCATATGATAATACGGATATATTTACAAAAATGATGGACGCAATGGGCTTAACAAAATAATATAAATAATAAATTAATAAGGGCTCTGCTTGCAAAAGGCGGCAGAGTTCTTGTTTTCCTTAAGGAGAATTTATGGCGGATTTAAAAAGTGTTAAAAATAAAAAGCGTACAAATTGGATTATTTGCATTGTTATAGGCTTACTTACAATACTGGCTTGTTATTTGCCAGAGTATAATGTATCGGCCCATGGCTCAAAGCCACGTGTAGCTGTTGAAGTTATTGAGGTTGATAATAGCGAGCTTTCACCCATAGGTTTATCTTATACTGGTGACCAAGCTACCAAAGTTAAAATACTAGAGGGTGAATATAAAGGGCAAGTTATAGAGGCCCATAATATGATGCTTGCTTCATTGGAAAAGGATAAGATTTTTGAAGTTGGTGATAAGGCTATTTGTGTGCTTAATAATTACCCTGATGGCTTTAGGGGTCAACTTGTTGATCATGATAGGCGTATGCCGCAAGGGCTTTTATTTGCATTGTTTGGGGTAATACTTATTATATTTGGAGGAGTATCGGGTTTTGGTGCAATAATATCCTTAGCTGCAAGTATAGTAATAATTTGGAAAATATTTATACCCCTTATATTACAAGGGCATGACCCAATAATAATGTCCTTAGTGCTTGTGGTGTTTTTAACCATAGTTATAGATATATTAGTGGCAGGCATTTCAAAAATATCATTAGTTGCAATTATAGGCTCATTGCTAGGTACAGCCCTAACAGCAGTTTTGGCCATATTGTTTGGTGATATGTTTATTATGGATGGGGGAACAATGCCCTATGTTGTGCCGTTATTATCCCAAAGTACATTAAAAATAAACATAAGGGAACTGTTTTATGCGATGGTGTTTATAGCAAATAGTGGCGCCCTTATGGATTTAAGTATGGATGTAGCTGCATCCTGTTACGAGGTAAAACAACATGCTCCCTATGTTACAAGGAAACAGTTATTAAAATCTGGCTTTGCTGTAGGTAGAAAGGTTGTTGGAACGATGACAACAACCCTTATGTTAGCTTATTCAGGCAGTTATTTATCCATGTTGTTATTTTTTGTGGGGCAGGGCACACCTGTTATAGATATTATTAACTATAAGTTTGTATCCGCTGAAATTTTACGTACATTGGTTGGATCCTTTGGTTTAGTAAGTGTTGCACCTTTCACTGCAGTTGTTGCATCCTTTATACTTACAAAAAACACAAAGGAATTTAGTGCCATAAATGTTGATGATATTGAAACTGAGGAATTGTTGGAAACATTAAAATAATCCTATAACATAATTTACCCAATGTATAAATATCAATTATAAAAGAGTGACCATTATAGCCACTCTTTTATAAACTAAACTAATACTACATTTCTTTTTGCAGTTTATTAATGTAATATATGTTTGCTCCTGTTAAAAACAGGTATAATACCACAAGTACAATAATAATATAAAGCTCCACGCCCATAATACTAAAGCCTATAAGCACGGCTGCAAAAATATATTGGAATAAGTTGTAAGTTTTAGCCTTTGCTTTATCGCTAAGGGCTTGGTTGCGCTCATCATGTTCCTCAATATATTCTTGCCTAGCTTTTTTTGGGTTTTTTAAAAGTTCTTTTTGCTTAAAGTACTCGCCTAAACCTTGGCCAAACACGCCAGCACCTACGCCAACAAACATAAATGGTAGTACGGCTAACACATTTTTAGCATTAGGGAATAGTTTAATAAGTACTAAGCCAATGGCAAATAAGGCCACACCTATAACTGTTTTTATAATGTTTTTATTATTCTTTTCCATAATCAATCTCCTCATAAATAAAAATATCTTCAATATTTACTCTAAAGTACCTTGCAATTTTAAAGGCCAACACTATGGAGGGATTGTACCTTCCGTTTTCCAAGGACCCTATTGTTTGGCGAGATACTCCCAAATCCTGCGCCAAAGTTTCCTGGTTTATGCCATGCTTTTTCCTTAATTCTTCTAATTTATTTTTCAAAATACCACCTCTTGTTAAAATGTAAAGTATACTTTCCAATTACAGTATAATTCCATAGCTATAAAATGTCAAGCATACTTTCCATATTTTTTTAAAATTTGCATTACAATTATACTTTTAATATAATTTAGTTGTTTAAATTTACCTGTATATGGGTATAAATTAGTGGTAAGGAGTTGATATTATGGAATTTACACCAGAAGCAAGGGAAGTATTTAAAAACGTTATGAAAGTGCAAGGTGCAGATAGTGTGCTTATGGCTTTTGAAAACATGGATGGCTTAAGCAAGTTTAGGCTAGATGTTAAAAAACTTGCACCAGAGGATAGAATTATTTTAGTGGATGATATACCTGTGGTTATAACAGAGGAAGATGAAAAAACCCTTAAAAACATTAGATTTATTGTTCAAGACGATAAAATTACCATGGAAAGTAAAGGCGGCTGCGCATGTTGTGAAGGCTGTAGCGGTTGCAATTAATGAGTAAAACTTTTATGTACATTATTTTAGTTATTGTAATTATTGCCTTAGTATCATTCAACCTTTATAAAAAAAATAATAATGAGGGGAATACATCCTTGTATAAAAAAATAAGCCAAAGCGACGCTAAAACCATGATGGATAATGGTGGCGTTATAGTTCTTGATGTTAGAACAGAAGATGAATATGCGTCTGGCCATATACCAAATGCACTTAACCATTCAAGCACAAAAATAGGCACAGTTAGCCAAACCGTGCCAGATAAAAACGCCACAATACTTGTATACTGCCGTTCAGGCGCAAGAAGCAGGGGCGCAGTTATGGATATGATTAAGCAAGGTTATACTAATGTTATAGATTTTGGCGGAATTATGAGCTGGAAATATGACGTTGTAAGGTGATAATATGAAAACTGTAAAATATAATCTTGAAGGCATGTATTGCTATACATCACAGGAAAGGTCAAAAACAGGCCTTGGTTATTTAGAAGGTGTAGTAGATAGCGATGCTAACTGTATGGATCAAACTATTACAATTACATATGACGAAAACATTGTAAGTGAAAACGAGATAATTGCACGCTTAGAGGAAATGGAGTTTAGAATTTTGCATAATTAGGAGGTAAAATGAAGCTATACCATGGCAGTAATACCCCAAACTTGAAAGTACTAAAACCCTTTTTAGCAGACCACGGTGTAGAATATATTTACTTAGCAACCATACCTGCTGTAACGGCCTTATATATTGTAAACTCGGTAGGTAGGCCTTATTATTGGTACCCTTATGGCTTTAAAAAAGATAATATGATGCTACCAATATATGATGAACTTTACCCTGATGCTTTTAGGAAAGAATATCAAGGTAAAAAAGGCTATATATACCAAGTAGAAGTTGATGAAAGCGAAGTTATACCTCAACCCAATATTCCTTGTGCAAGGCTTAGTACAAAGTCAATACCCGTTGAAAGTGTTTTAAAAATTGACAACGCTTATAATTACTTTATTAACTTAGAAAAACAAGGCGAGTTTAAAATAAGCCACTTTGACACTAAACACCCTAAGGAAATTGAATGGTGGCATGGTGAGATAATAGACTTTATAAAGGCTAAGAATATAAAAGATAGTAACACACAATGTGAAATGTATTTTAAAACAAACTTCCCCCAATTGTGGGAAAAATTATAAATAAAAAACCCTCCGATAAATGGAGGGCTTTTTTTATGTTTATTTTTTTGCTTTTTTAAATTTAAATAATATTGTGAATGATAAAGTTGCCATTAATAATATTATTGCATAGGTTAATATGTGGCTATTATCCCCAGTTTGAGGGGCCTGTATTGGTGGTAGAGTGGGCGTTGGGGCTGGAGTTGGGGTAGGGGCTCCTGTGGGAACGGGAGTGGGTTTTAGCGCTTTAAATTCAATTTCAAACTCTGTTGCATAATTTATAAATTCGTTTTGTTGTAACAGTACAATTGCCCAAACGCCTACCATGCTTGTAGGGCTATCCTTACTTACAAGGCCATATAAGCTATTAGGCCTTGTTGAACGAAGCGTTTCATCAAGCTTAGGGAGGGGGATTAAATAATAATATTTTACGATTGTTCCATCTTTGATATTTGTAAAGCTTAATTTATCAGTACTTAGTGTTGTACCTCTTATGCCTGGCAATATGGCAGGGTTTCCGTTTTCGTCTGTATAATTTTGTGGATCAACAACAATTTTACTTGGGTTCAAATAGGGGTCTATATCAGCGAGTAACACGTCACTTGCTTGTTTATATGCGTATTTGCCTCCCGCAAAGTTTTCATCGAGGTATATTACCCTTTTTTGAGGCATTGAACTTATACCATTATATAAAAAGCCAAATGGGTCTGTTGGATTTAGGCTCAAATTTATTGATGTAAATTGGTTATAAGCGCATTCCAAGGCTTGCAAGTTGTTAAGGCTGGCTAAATCTAAAGTTGTAAGTTGATTTTTACCACAGTATAGCTCATATATGTTAGGGTTAAGTTTTAAAGTTTTTAGTTGATTGCTTGTAACATATAAGCCCTCTAGATTGTTTAAGTTGCTTACGTCTAATGTTTGCAATTTATTGTTGCTAAGGTTTATTTCCATTAAGTTTGTGTTATTGCTTAGGCTTATACTTCCAATTTGGTTAAGCTGAGCATCTAAATTTACAAGTTGTGTATTGTTATTTACATTAAGGTTTGTAAGCTTATTGGCAGCCACGTTTAGTGCCATTAATTTGGGGTTATTACTTATATTAATTTGGGATAGGTTGTTCATTGGCAAAAACAATGTTTCCAAGTTTGAACAATTGCTAGTATCTATTGAACTTATTTTATTATCTATCAAGTAAATTTCTTTTAGATTAGAGGCTGAATTTGGCAATTTTACACTTGTTAAGCCACAGGAGCTTATGTTTAATGTTTGCAAATTAGTGCTATTTGAAAGGTCTATATCTGTATTAACGTTTGTGACATTATGAATTTGAATGCTTGTAAGCTCCGTTAATGCATTAAAATTAATGTTAGGAATATTTGTTTCTATCGCATATATGCTTTCCAAGTTAGTTAAGCTTACATTGCTATATGAAGATATAGTGGAACTTTGTAATGACAATGTTTTTACACTATTTGGTAGCATAATATTTACTACATTTGAATTTTGCAAATCTAAAACTTCCAATAATGTGTTATTGCTTAGGTCTAATGGGCTTGTTGTTATACCGTTTAATATTGCCTCTTTAACATTATATAAATATTCAACGCCTTTTAAATTTGCAACGTTTAATATGCCGCTATTTCCAGATAAGGATGTTATGTTGGCAATTTCAGCATCTTCTAAAATATTATTAGTATTAGCGTCATAGGGTGATAAAAAGGCTCTAAAGTCATTGTCGGGGAAGTTTGAACTATCCAAAGCCACGTCTGCTAACACAAGGCTTGTAGTTGCAAAAATCATAACAAAAGTTAGCATAATGAATATAGGTAATTTGCTTGTTTTCATAAATACCTCCGCATATAAGTGCTTAAAATAAAACTATATATTATTCTAAATTACAATAAGGGACAAGTCAAGTATAATAAATTATACATAAAAAACCCCTTAAACAGCCTGTTTAAGGGGAGGCATATATTATTTTATAACAGTAAACTTATAGATTTAGTTTATACTTCTTTTTTTGATTATTATAATGCTAATAATAGCTATTAATAGTGTGGCACTATATAGCCATAATAGGCTATTATCCCCAGTTTGAGGGGCTTGTATTATTGGAGGGTTTGTTGGTGTAGCCGTAGGGATAGGGCTTGCTGTTGGTGTGGCCGCAGGGGTTGGAATAGGGCTTGTTTCAGTAGTAGTTTTAAATTCAACCTCAAACTCCGAAACATATACTATGCTACCTTTAATCATAGCTAATATTGCCCATTCGCCAATTAAGGGCATTGGGCTATCCTTAGATGCTAATGTGGACCTAATTGCTTGTGGGGGCAATGGAATTTGATAGTAGTATTTAACTATTGTACCATCCTTTATATCCTTAAAGCTCAACTTATCAGCGCTTAATGTTGTGCCTGTTAACCCGTGTAATGTGCTTGTGCTGTTAGAGAAATAATCGGTATATTCCTGGTTTTCAAGTATTATTCTATCCACTTGTAAAAGAGGGTCTATATCGGATATTAGCACATCAACGGGTTGTTTGTTTTTATATTTGCCATTGGCAAAGCTATCGTCAAGGGTAATTACACGCTTTTGTGGCATTGATGTAAAGCCTTGTAAAAACCAATAGGGGCTTTGTAAGTTTGGGCTTAAATTTATAGAAGTTAGTTGGTTATATGAACACTCTAAAAATGCTAAGTTTATTAAATTTGATAAATCTATAGACTGAAGTTTGTTTTTACCAAAATACAAAACACTTATATTAGGCCCTACTTTTAAATCTGTTAGTTGGTTGTTAGTGGCTAAAAGAGATCTTAGCTCCTTAAGGTGAAGTAAGTTTAAGGTTTTAAAGGAGTTATTGCTAATATTTAAAGACCTTAAAGATAAATTTTGGCTTAAATCAATATTGCTTAGTTTATTGTTGGAAAGCTCTAAGTTTTCAATAAAAGTGTTTGCGTTTAAGTTTATGCTTGATAAATTGTTATTATTTAACATAAGTTGTTGCAGGGAACTTAAGTTGCTTAGGTTAATTTGGTTTAATTTATTATCGTTTATTGATAATGCTATTGTGTTTTGACAATTACTAAGGTCAATAACGCTTATTGAGTTATTATCTAAATTAATAAATGCTAAATTTTCAGGGTTGTTAGGAAGGTTTATTGACTGAATATTTGAGCCATATATTAAAAGAGATTTTAAGTTATTATTGTTAGATAAGTTAATGTTAGGGCTTTCACCAATGGATTCACTAATATACAATGTGTCGAGGGCTTCTGTTCCAATAAAAAAGTTGTTGCTTGGATAGTTTGATTTATTTATGTTTATATATGTAAGGTTTGGTAGGTTTGAATTTGTGTAATTTGTAATTGTACTATAACCAATTGAAAAATATTCTATACTTTGTGGCAAGCTTAATTGATTAATGTTTGAGGATTCCACTTTAAGTTTTTCTAAATTAATATTTTTGCTTAAATCAAGCAAACTTGTGTTTGTGTTTTCAATATTTAAAGTATTTAAGCTTGTTAAATGCTCTATACCAATGTAATTTTCAAAATTTGTAAAAGCGTTAGCATTGCTTAGTAGTTGCTTTATTTTTAGTATCTCACTATCCTCTAAAACAGCATTATTATTTTCATCATAATTGCCTAATAAGGTTCTGAAACCTTGGTTAGGAAAGTTTGCTTCATTTAAAGCTACATCAGCTAAGGCAAAGCTAGCAATAGCAAACATTATAATAAAAATTAATAATAGGGATAAGGGTAACTTTTTCATAACTGCCTCCTAATACAAACTGAATATGACAATATTTTAACATATATAAGTGACGAGTCAAGCCTAAAAAAGCCATTATGCAATGCATAAGGCTGTGTTTTATTCCATTAACTGTATAAGCTTATAACTTTGAGCTTTTGCGTTTTTATTTTCTAAAACAAATTGCCTAGCTTTTTTTCCTTGTTCTATTTTGTAAGCTTCGGGTAAGGTTATAATATCTAATATCCCTTGAGCAATATTATCTTTAATATAGTAGAAATGATTATCGTATTCGCTTGGAATGCCTTCTAGCTTATAGCACAGCACAGGTTTACCACTTAATAAATATTCCATAGATTTTGATGGGAAGGAATACTTTGTATATTCTCCTTCGGGTTTGCGTGGGTTTACTAATATGCTTGAGCCAGCTTGCAACAATAGGGCATCGCTTCTAGGTACAAAACCTAAAAAATGAATGTTGTTATGGTTGTGGGCTAGGGTTTTAACTTCCTCCGCCATTGTACCACCACCACAGAGAACTAAGTTGATACCATTTAATGTTTCATCAACAAAGGCGTTAATTAAATCACCTATGCCTAATTCTTTTTGCAATGTACCTGTATACAAAACTGTGGGAGTGTGTAGGGGTAAATTGTACTTGTTAAAACAAGCTTTAACATCATCTGTGTTTGGTAGGGGGTATTCATCAGGGGCAATTCCCTCAAGCAAGGTATATTTTGCCTTGGAGTTCAGGGGTAAAACGCTTTTCATAGGCTCTGTAAGCAATACAAAATTATCAAAATGCTTGCAAAGGTCTAGGGCTTTTTTACCCATGTTGTTTTCTATGCGAGCAAATAAGCCCTTGTGTCCGCTTGCTAGGCCAAGTTCAGTAGGTATATCAGGTATTATAATTGTAGCCTTTAGGTCTTTATAAAAGCTTTTTGCCTTAACAATAGCTTTCATAAAGGGGAGGTATAGGGAATAAAGTAATATATTTCTATTGGCTTCATCTGCCTTTAACCATTTTAATAAAGCCCTTTCAGCGTTTATTTCACGCATTTGTTGTTTAAAAAAAGGTAAATTTATAGCGGGCAAATTAAAAGCCTTGTTAGCCCATTTGTTGCCCTTTAAATATATTTGTTTATAATGCATTGGGAAAACCCCAACAGGTAAGGCGTTGCATATAGTAATATTATCATTGCCTATATGGGCTGTTAAGCCTTCAAGTATAAGCTTTTGAAAGTTATCCACCTGCATTTGCATGGGGCTTTTAGAAAGCTTGGTTATTTCGTTTATTTCATTATCAGGGTAAATTAAACCCATAAACATTAAGTTCACTTACTTACTTCCTCATACAGCTTTATATAATTTTCGTAGCATAGGTTTTTATCAAAAGCCTTGCTATGCTCTAAGCAATTTAGCATATAATCGCCCTTGTTTGGGGCAATAGCTTTTATTGCTTGCTCTAAGGCATCAACATCGCCCTTAGGAACAACTTTGCCCACGTTATCATTTACAACCTCAACACAACCGCCAGTAGCAAACACAGCCACAGGCGTGCCACAAGCGAAGGCTTCAAGGTTTACAAGGGGCATATTATCCTCAAGGGTGGGGTTAACTAATAGGCTTGCAAGGCTATACCATTGGGCAAGCTCCTTTGTTGAAGATGTGCGTTCTAAGGCAATAATGTTATTTGGCATGCCTTCAATTTGGCTTTTGCTAAGGCCTATAAGGGCAAATACAAAGTTGTTATCCAAGCGTTTGTTTAACTCTAATATATATTGTAAGCCCTTGCGCTGATCCCAGTCGTTAGCTATTCCAAGCAGAACATATTTACCCTCTAAGTTGTATTTTTTTATAAGGGCTGTAGCATCTGTAGGTTTAAAAATTGACCTATCAACACCGTTATAAATTACATTTACAGGGTATTCTTTTAAGTAGGACTTTTTTAATAAATCGCCCAACCACTTTGATGGGGGAACAAGGGTTGCATTGCTTAAACCTGTAAAACTAGCTTTTTTATTTTTAAAATTTCTAGTTGAAAAATCAAATATATAATTGCGAGGGTAGCCCACTTTGCTTTGAGGGCAATTTTTGCAAAGGCTTTGCCATTTGTTGCACTGGGCAAAGTCAAAATAAGCGCAATGGCCTGTAAAGCTCCAACAATCGTGCATTGTCCACACAATGGGCTTTTTGGCTTGTTTTAAATAGTCAAACCATATTTTACTATTTAAATAGCAACCGTGTATGTTGTGCATATGTATAACATCAGGATTATACTCCTTGGCAAAATTAATAGCCTGCCTTGTTGCTTTTTGAGAGCCATAACCCTCACCATCAAAAAATTGAGATATGGCGGAATGGAGGTGCACGCTAAAATCACTACCAATTTTGTAGCCATACTTTTGCAAATGCTCTGGGCTATTGCCAATTCCATATATAATTTTACTTTCGCTGCCTTTGCTTTCAAGCATTTGGGCAATATCGGTAGCTATTCTGCCTGTGCTACTTATACCACTTACGGTATTTAGCTGTAAAACTTTCATAGCATGCCTCCTTTTGTTTAATTATAGTTTAATGTAGGCATAGTGTCAATTAAAGGCATATTATAGATAAATTAATAATAGTATAAATAATCTAAAAAATAACTGAATTTATTGCCTTTTTATACAGGTAAATGTACCATATTATTACATGAAAAAACTTATAAAAATTTGATAATTATTTGCTATAAACATATAAATTATTTTTAAAAACTGTTGACAAGTATTTTGATAAATGTTAGTATTTAATTAGTAATAGTAATCATTACTGATAAGGAGGAAAAAATAATGGATGAAAACAAAAAAGTGAACCCTGAAACATTGCTTAGAACAGCAGCAGGAGCACCCGTTGAGGACAACCAGAACGTTATGACGGCTGGACCTCGTGGCCCAATGTTACTACAGGACAGATGGTTTTTGGAAAAACTAGCCCATTTTGATAGGGAAGTTATACCAGAAAGAAGGATGCACGCTAAAGGCTCTGGTGCCTTTGGTGAATTTACAGTAACCCATGATATTACAGACCTAACAAAGGCTGATATATTTAGTGAAGTGGGTAAAAAAACACCAATGTTTGTAAGGTTTTCAACAGTTGCTGGCGAACGTGGCGCTGCTGATGCAGAAAGGGATATTCGTGGCTTTGCTATGAAGTTTTACACAAATGAAGGTAACTGGGATTTGGTTGGTAACAACACACCTGTTTTCTTTATGCGTGACCCTATGAAGTTTCCAGACCTTAACCGTGCTGTTAAGCGTGACCCTCGCACAAACTTAAGAAGTGCTAATAACAACTGGGATTATTGGACAAACTTACCCGAAGCTATACACCAAGTTACAATAACAATGAGTGATAGGGGAATACCTGCATCTTACAGGCATATGCATGGTTTTGGTAGCCACGCTTATAGTATGCTTAATAAGGATAATGAACGCGTTTGGGTTAAATTCCACCTAGTAACACAACAAGGTATTAAAAACTTAACAGATGCTGAGGCGGCAGCAATAGTTGCAAACGATAGGGAAAGCCACCAACGTGACCTATATGAAAGCATTGAAAAGGGCGATTTCCCCCGTTGGAAGATGTTTATACAGGTTATGACTGATGAACAAGCTAAAAATATGCCTTATAACCCCTTTGACCTTACAAAAGTATGGTATAAAAAGGATTTCCCATTAAGAGAAGTTGGCTATTTTGAACTTAACAAAAACCCAGATAACTACTTTGCACAAGTAGAACAAGCAGCGTTTAACCCATCAAATATTGTACCTGGTATAGGTTATTCACCTGATAAAATGCTTCAAGGTAGGTTATTCTCCTACGGTGATGCTCAAAGGTACAGGCTTGGCGTAAACCATCACCAAATTCCAGTAAATGCTCCAAAATGCCCCTTCCACAGCTACCATAGGGATGGCGCTATGCGTGTTGATGATAATGCAGGCAGCACAATTGGCTACGAACCAAATAGCTTTGGTGAATGGCAAGAACAACCCCAATATATGGAGCCCGACCTTAACTGGACTGGCGCTGGACAACATTGGAACTTTAGGGAAGATGATAGCGATTATTTCACACAACCCCGTAAATTGTTTGAGTTAATGAATGATGAGCAAAAACAAGCCCTATTTGATAATACCGCAAGGGCTATGGGCGATGCTTATGATTTTATTAAGCAAAGGGAATATAGATAATTGCTATAAAGTACATGAGGATTATGGCAAGGGCGTTGCAAAGGCTTTAGGCTTTCCAGTAAAATAATATTTTAAATAGTAGGCTCGTGATCCCCCTTCACGAGCCTATTGTTTGACAATTTGCTACCATATGTTTATAATTTTTTTATAAATTCAAGCCACGAAGGAGAATTGTATGGATAGAAAATACCAAGTTTGCACCCGTTGCGTTATGGATACAAGTGATTCCCTTATAAAATTTGATGATAAGGGGGTTTGTGACCATTGCTATAATTTTGATAACAACATTTTGCCTAATTGGCATACGGATGAGCAAGGGGCGAAGCAACTTGCGGCCATTGTTGATGAAATAAAACAAGCGGGCAAGGGCAAAAAGTTTGATTGTATTATAGGTTTAAGTGGCGGCATAGATAGTAGCTACTTGGCTTATTATAGCGTTAAAAAGCTTGGTTTAAGACCATTGTTTTATGCTGTGGATACGGGCTGGAACCTCCCTGTGGCAGTTGAAAACACTAAAAAAATCGTTGAAAGCCTTGGCATACAAAACTCCTTTTATGAGGAAGTGGTAAATTTTGAGGAACTTGCAGACCTACAAAGGGCTTATTTTAAAGCCCAAGTGCCATATCAGGATACCTCACAAGATCATGTAATATTTGCTGCCCTTTATAATTTTGCAGTTAAAAATGGTATAAAGTATGTGCTCACAGGGGGCAACTATAGCACGGAATGTGTTCGTGAGCCTAATGAGTGGGTTTATTGGAATGATTTAAGGCAAATTAAGGATATACATAAACGCTTTGGTACAAAGCCTTTAAAAACATTGCCTCTTTGTTCTATGTTTAAACATAGGCTTTATTATAGGTATTTTAAGGGAATGAAAATAATTAAACCCCTTAACCTTATACCTTATTACAAGGAAGAGGCAATTGCCACATTGGAGCAGGAGTTTAACTGGAAAAGGTATAAGAATAAACACTATGAAAGCATTTTTACACGCTTTTATGAAGGTTACTGGTTGCCTAAAAAGTTTGGCTTTGATAAAAGGCGTGCTCATTTTTCAAGCCTTATATTAACAGGACAATTAGATAGGGATAAAGCCCTTGCAACATTAGCGGAAGAGCCTTACGATGAGGCTACTGCAATGGAGGATATGGCTTATATATGTAAAAAGTTAAATATAAGCATAGATGAATTTAAAAAACTTATGGCAGGCCCAAATAAAAGCTTTAAGGATTATAAAAACACCTATGGCTTAATAAATACAGCTATTAAAATTGCACGCTTTTTTGGTATAGAGCGTATGCAATACAGGTAATTGATATGCGTATATTATTAGTTGATGTACATTGTAAAAATAGCAGTACTGGCAATATAGTTTATGCCCTACATAATAAGTTGCAAGCCCTAGGGCATGAATCTTTACTATGCTATGGTAGAGGGGAAAATGTAACTGAAAAGGGCATATATAAGTTTGCCTATGATATAGAAACAAAAATACATGCCTTTTTAACAAGGGTTACAGGTTATACTGGAGTATTTTCTTATTTCTCTACAAAAAGGCTAATAAAAAAGATGGCTGAGTTTAAGCCGGATGTGGTTCACCTTGCGGAATTACATAGCTATTTTGTAAACCCAAATACTGTTACAAAGTATTTAAAAAAACAAGGCATTAAAACCCTTTGGAGCTTTCACTGCGATATTATGTATACTGGCAAATGTGGTGTTGCAATAGATTGTGATGGGTATAAAACAGGTTGTGGTAAATGCCCTAGGCTTAGGGAATACCCTAAAACATTGTTTTTTGACCATACTGCTGTAATGTATAAGGCTAAAAAAGCTGCATTTAGCAATTGGGATAAACTGGAAGTTTCAACGCCATCTAAATGGTTGTCAAATAGGGTTAAACAGAGTTTTTTAAAGGATTACCCCCTAAGCGTTATACATAATGGCGTTGATACAAAGGTTTTTAAGCCTAATAACAAGGCCTATTTAGACCTAAGGCAAAACTTGAATATAGATGAAGATGCTAAAATTATATTAGGGGCTATGCCTGATTTAAATGATGATATAAAAGGTGCAAAGCATATTATATCTATGGCAAATAAGCTTATAAGCAATGGTATACACAATGTTTATGTGCTTATTTTGGCAAGGCGAGGGAGTATTCCTGAAAACTTACCGAATAATGTGATTATACGCTTTGATGGTAGCAATCCACAAAAAATGGCAGAGTATTATAGTGCAGCGGATGTTTTTGTGCTTACAAGCAAGCTGGAAACATTCTCATTAACTAGCGCAGAGGCTCTTGCTTGTGGAACGCCTGTTGTTGCATTTAAATGTGGTGCCCCAGAAACACTTTTTGAAAGCCCCTATGCTAAGTTTGTTGAGTATGGTGATACTAATGCTATGCTTATGGGCTGTTTAGGTGAATTTTCAAACCCACAAAACAGGGAAGCTATTGCAAACTATGCAAACAAAGAATTCTCTGAAAAAAACATGGTAAATAATTATATTAAAAAATATGAGGAAATTTATAATAAATAGGTATAATAATGAATTTAAGTAAAGGTTTATATATTACAATTGGATCTGTATCTTTAGTGCTGGGGAGCATAGGTTTGGCATTGCCTATATTACCTACAACCCCTTTCTTTTTGTTATCCGCTTTTTGTTTTGGCAAAGGTTCAACAAGGCTAAGCGACTGGTTTAAAAATAGTTGGTTGCGTAAAAAAAGCCTTATGGATACTAAAAGCAAGGCTAAAATACTTGTGCCTGTAAGCATAATTATTGCAATATCCGCATTTTTATCCAGAAACAACCCATTAATATTGTCAATATTAGCAATAGTTTGGATATGCCATATGGTATATTTTCTGTTGATAAAAAAATAAAGCAAAAATATTTCTTTTTTTAAACTTGACGAAAATTATTTTTATTAATATAATGAAATTAAATAATAAAATATGAAGGGTCAGTGTAAAATGAAAAATATGAGCGTTTTGGATAAAATTAGGGGCAAACTAATTGTAAGTTGCCAAGCCTTAGAAACTGAACCCCTTTACGATCCTGACAGATCCCTGATGGGTCGCATGGCAAATGCTGCTTACCTTGGTGGTGCTTGTGGCATAAGGGCAAATACTGTAAGGGATATTATCGAAATTAAAAAGTTTGTAAACCTACCAATAATTGGTATTATTAAAGCTGAAACACCAGGTTGTAGCGTTTACATAACACCTACAATGGCGGAAGTTGATGCCCTTGTAGAAGTTGGCTGTGATATTATTGCTACCGATGCTACAGATAGGCAACGCCCAGATGGTAAAAGCTTGGATGAGTTTTTTGAAGAATGCAAGGCAAAATATCCAAACCAATTATTTATGGCAGATTGCTCCACTTATGAAGAATGTATACATGCGGACGAAATAGGCTTTGATGTAGTATCTACCACACTAACAGGCTATACAGAAAAATCAAAGGGGGTTCAAATACCTAACTTTGATATGATGCGCAAAGTGGTTAAAGATTGTAAGGCATATATAATTGCTGAGGGTGGAATTTGGACTCCAGAACAATTAGTTGAAGCCTATAAAACAGGTGTAGACTCCGTAGTTATAGGCTCTGCAATAACAAGGCCTTATGAAATTACAAAAAGGTTTACAGCAGTACTAAAATAAATAAACGGCTTAGGCCGTTTTTTTATTTGTTAATTGTATTGTACAAATAATTAAAATGTAAAAAAGTTTAAAACACTTTATTAATGTTTACTTTTTAGTGGTATAATTTTTAAATAACATATTAGTTTAGAGGTAAATGTGTTTGCGCAGATATTTATTGTGGCTTTTGCTGTTTTGCTATTTATAATGAGCTTTGCTCTTTTTAGGGGCAAGGCTTCTTGGCTTGTAGCGGGATATAATACAATGAGCAAGGAAGAAAAAGCTAAGTTTGATAAAAAAAGAATAACAAAGGGTGCAGGGATGGTTTGCCTTGTTGTTGGTATTATGCTTTTGCCTATGGCGTATTTAGGTTATTTGGTTGATACTAATATGTTACCTGAAAGTATTATGTTAAAATATGCCTTTATTTTTGTAGCTGTGGTTTTAACAACTGTAATTTTTGCTTCTATATATATGAACAGAAAGAAATAAGGAGAAGTTTATGGAGTTTATACCTATAAATATGGGAAATTGGCCTAGACGCCAAATGTTTTATTACTTTACTAAAATGGCTCAAACAGGCTATTCTTTGACTGTTAATGTGGATGTAACAAAGCTAATGGCTATATTAAAAAAAGCTAATTTGAAGTTTTTCCCTGCCTACCTTTGGCTTGTTACCAAAAACCTAAACAGCATACAAGAATTTAAAATTGCTGAAAAAGATGGGCTTATAGGGTATTATGATAAACTTTGCCCCTTATATGCAAACTTCCACGATGATGATAAAACATTTTCATTAATGTGGACTGAATATAATGATAATTTTATGGATTTTTATAAGGCTTATATTAAAAATAAAGAGCTGTATGGTAATGTACATGGAGTGCTTAGCCAGCCTAACACGCCCCCACCACCTAATGCTTATACAGTTTCATGCCTACCATGGATCAGTTTTAGCCATTTTGCTGTGCATAGCTATGAAAACAAAGCATATTATTTTCCCTCAGTAGAGGCGGGTAAATTTTTTGAAGAAGGGGATAAAACCCTTATGCCCTTATCCTTAACTTGCCATCACGGCACTACGGACGGTTACCACATAAGTGAATTTTTGAAAAAACTAAACTATGATATGGATAATTTTGTTGAGTTAATAAAATTATAAATAAAAAAGCAATGCATAGTTGGGCATTGCTTTTTTATTAGGATTTATTTTTGACTTAATTTTTTTACTATATAATCATAATTCTCATGGGGTAACAAACAATTGCTACAATCTTTTATATCATTTGCTATATAGCTAAAATTACCGCCACAGTTCTTCCCCAAAGAATATAGGGGGCAATAGCAAAATAAACAGTTAAAATTATCAGGGGTGGCGCCTTCGTGGCATGGGTAGAATTCACATTGTTTGTGCGAGAAGTACTTGTGGTTTTGTTTCATTGTTACATTATTTTTTCGGCTATGCTGTTAGCTGTTTTCTTTTTATTAATTTCCGCTTGTTTACCACTCATTTTCATAAATGAAATATATAATAAATCTATTATAAACAATTGAGATATTTTAACCGTTAATGATCCGCCTTGAAGTGGGCTTTCGTTTGAGCCGCATAAAAGGGTTAAATCGGATATTTCTGTTAGAGGGGATTTTGCAAACCTTGTTATGGCAATTATTTTTGCTCCGGCTTTATTTGCGATATCGGCAGTATACAAAGTATCCTTAGTTGCACCACTGTATGAAAAAGCAACAGCAACATCACCAGGGCCTAACAGGGATGCGCTCATGGCTTGTAAGTGGCTATCAAACAATGTAAAAGCCTTAGGGGTTATCCTCATAAACCTACTTTGTGCCTCATAAGCGGAACTCATAGAGGCGCCACTGCCATAAAACATTATTCTATTTGCACCAAGCATAAGCTCGGCAGCCTTTTCTATATTTTTAATATCGTTTATCCTTAATGTTTCATGTAAAACATCTATATTAAGTTTTAGGGATTTTTGTGCAATATCATCAATAGTATCGTTTTTACTTGTACTATTATCACTTGATGTAGGGGAAAAATCCTCCCTTGTAGATAAAGCCTGGGCTAAATCAATTTTAAAATCCATATAGCCTTTTTTATCCAAATGGCGGCAAAACCTAAACACACTGGTATCACCAACTCCACAAGTTTCCGCTAGTTCGGATATGCTCATGTAAAGTACGTTATTACCATTTTGAAGTATATAATCTGCTATCTTTTTTTCCGCTTTTGTAAAAGTGTTGGATAAAAGTTTTATTTTAGTAATTAAATCTTCTTGCATAAATCCTCCTAATATAAGGTGCTAACTTTAATTTATCATCTTATTGTTCAAAATACAAGGATTTTATTATAATTTGGCAAAAATAATAATATTTTCAACAAGATTAATAAATAAAATGTAAAATAATTACGATAATGAACACAAAAAATTATGATAATTGATGATTTTGGTTTAAATAATGTACATTATGGTTAGTTATCATTCCTATATCAAAAAAAGAAAGAATTTTCCATAAAATATGCGTTGACAAAAAATATATTTGATGTTATAAATAGATTAAATAAGCAACAAATGTTGTAAATTTAAAAGGAGGATTTTTTAATGAAAAAACTTTTAGCTCTTGTATTAACAATGATGATGGTTCTTTCTATGGCTTCTTTTGCAGTAGCTGAAGAAACAACAACTGTTACATGGTGGGTATTCCCCGTATTTGGCCAACCAGATGGCGCTGCTGCTGGCACATATGAAAGAACAGTAGCTGATGCTTTCGAAGCTAAATTCCCTAACATCAAAGTTGAAATCGAAACAATCGACTTCACAAACGGTCCTGACAAAATTACAGCTGCTATCGAAGGCGGCACAGCTCCAGACCTACTATTTGACGCTCCTGGCCGTATCATAGAATATGGTAAAAACGGCAAATTAGTAAGCTTAGACGATCTTTTCACAGATGAATTCAAAGCTGACGTTGCTAACAATGACCTTCTTGGCTCATGCTCAGACGGCACAACATATTGGATGTATCCAATTAGCGCATCACCTTTCTTCATGTCTTTAAACAAAGAATTGTTTGAATCTTCAGGCGCTATCGAATTCGTTAACTTAGAAGGCGACCGTACATGGTCAACAGAAAACTTCTTAAAAGCTATCGACAAACTTAACGAAGCTGGCGTAAACGGCGGTTCAGTATACTGCGGCGGCCAAGGCGGCGACCAAGGTACACGTGCATTTGTTGCTAACTTATACGGTGCAAGAATTGCTAACGAAGCTAAAAACGAATACACAATCGGCAGCGAACAAGGCGTTAAAGCTTTAGAACTAATCAAAGAATTAGCTGATGCTGGCAAACTTGAAGCTGGTACAGATATCGCAGCTGCAGACGAAATTAAACTTTATGTTCAAGGCATACTTCCTTACAGCATTTGCTGGGGCACAAGCGCTGCTGCTAACAACCCAACAGAATTCGAAAAAATCTCCGTTCCATTCCCAAGTGATGACAGCGTTCCAGAACTTGAATACCTAGTAAACGGCTTTGGTATATTCAACAATGGCGATGAAGCTCGTGCAAACGCAGCTAAAGAACTTGTTAAATTTATCTGTGACGATGCAGAATTTGGTCCTAAAAACGTAGTTGCTACAGGCGCTTTCCCAGTTAGAAACAGCTTTGGCAACCTATACGAAGGAAACCCAGAATACGAATTACTTTCTGCTTTCACAAAATACTATGGCCCATACTACAACACAATGGATGGCTTTGCTAACATGAGAACCGAATGGTGGAACATGCTTCAAGCAATCCTAGTTGGAACAAAAGACGTTGCTACAGCAGTTGCTGACTACACAACAAACTCCAACGCAGTTTTCGCAAAATAATTTAAATTTTCTAAATAAGCTCTCCCTCTTCTTGAAGGGGGAGAGTTTTCAAACTATATAGGGGGAATATTATGAGCACAAATAACGCAAATATTTTCGCTAGGGAACACAAAATTCAAGCACAACAAACAAGGGTATCTTACTATTTCTTATTACCAGCATTGTTGTTTTTTATTGTTTTTGTGGCCCTACCCATGGGCATGGGCATTTATACAAGCTTTTTTAAGTATACAATGAGTGAATTTAAGTTCATTGGATTTGAAAACTATGTTAACTTGTTTAAAGACCCAACCTTTGTTAAATCTGTTAAAAACACATTAATAATCGTTGTAGGTTCAGTGCCTATTGTTACAGTATTCTCTCTTTGGGTAGCAACTATAATATATAATATGAAGGGTGCTCCTCGTTCTTTCTTCCGTGCAGTTTACTACTTGCCCGTAGTTACCGGTTCTGTTGCAGTAGTTGTTGTATGGAAATGGATATTTGATAGGTATTATGGCATACTAAACTTTGTTTTAAACGGCTTAGGTATTATAAACAAAAACATTGCTTGGTTAGGCCAGGTTGATACTGCCATTTGGTGTATACTTGCTATATTGTTAACCACATCCGTTGGTCAACCAATAGTATTGTATGTTGCATCACTAGGTAATATTGACAGGTCACTAACTGAAGCAGCTGAAGTTGATGGCGCAACAAACTTCCAAGTTTTCTGGCGCATAAAGTGGCCAACAATTATGCCTACAACATTGTACGTAGTTGTTATAACCACAATTAACTCCTTCCAATGTTTTGCCCTTATACAGTTGTTAACAAACGGTGGGCCTGCATTCTCCACAAGTACAGTAATGTACTACTTGTATCACAATGCTTTCAAGCTATATGAGTATGGCTATGCAAACGCTATGGGCGTTATATTAGCAATACTAATTGGCCTATTCAGTGCCCTACAGTTCAAGGTTATGGGCAAAAAGATTGATAATTAGGAGGATGTAAAATGGAAAAAGCTAAATTAACACCGTATAGACTTATATCAATTATCCTTCTTGTGGCTGTATCACTAACATTTATTTTCCCATTTTATTGGATAATTACTGGTGCATTCAAAACAAGGTCTGCCATTATGGCAAAAATACCAGAGTTTTTCCCAGCTCAATGGAGCATGGAAAACTTTGATAAATTGTTTATCAACCCCGCATGGCAATGGTTTGCAAATGCTGTTATAGTATCATTCATTAGCATGATATTGGTTTGTATTACAGCATCTATGGCTGGTTATGTACTAGCTAAAAAACGCTTTGCTGGAAGAACTTTATTGTTTTCAATGTTCGTTGCTGCTATGGCATTACCAAAACAGGTTGTACTTGTACCATTGGTTAACCTTGTAAGCAATATGAACATGCATGATACCCTTTGGGCAGCAATACTGCCTAGCGTAGGTTGGCCCTTTGGTATATTCCTTATGAAACAGTTTGCAGAAGGTATTCCAGGCTCCTTAATGGAAGCAAGCCGTATAGACGGTGCAAACGAGTGGGAAACATTTGTACAAATAGTTATGCCCATGTTAAAGCCAGCTTTTGGTGCATTAGCAATATTTACATTTATTAGCACATGGAATGACTATTTCCTACAATTAGTTATGTTAGTTAAACGTGCTAACCTTACAATATCCCTTGGTGTTGCCACATTGCAAGGCGAGTTTTCAACCGACTATGGCCTTATAATGGCGGGTGCTGCACTAGGTGCTGTACCAATTGTTGCAATATTTATTGCATTCCAAAATGCTTTTACTCAGGGTATTGCATTAGGTGCTGTTAAGGGTTAAAATATAAATAAAAAAGGATGGGTGGATAAAAATGAATACGGAAAAATACTGCGGAATAATTCCTGCACTTTATGCTAGCTATGATAAAAACAACGAAATTAGCTATGAAGGAACTAAGGCATTAACAAAGCTCTTTATTGATAAAGGTGTTAAAGGCCTATACGTTGGGGGATCCTCTGGTGAATGTATTTACTTAGGTAAAGAAGAAAGAAAACTTATGCTTGAGGCAGTTATGGAAGTTGCCAAAGGCAAATGCACAGTTATTGCCCATGTTGCTTGTAATAATACTAGGGATAGCCAAGAACTTGCAGCCCATGCAGAATCTTTAGGCGTTGATGCTATTGCAGCTATACCACCAATTTATTTTAGGTTGCCCGACCATGCTGTTGCAAAATATTGGAATGATATTTCCGCTGCAGCTCCTAACACAGAATTTGTTATTTACAATATTCCTCAACTAGCAGGTACAGTTTTAACTGGATCATTACTAAGGGAAATGGCTAAAAACCCAAAGGTAGTTGGTGTTAAAAACTCATCTATGCCCGTTTTGGATATATTACAGTTTAAACAAATACTTGGCGAAGGCAAAGTAGTTTTCAATGGCCCTGACGAACAACTTATATCCGGTTTGGTTATAGGTGCAGATGGCGGTATTGGTGGAACATACGGTGCAACACCAGAACTTTATATTGAAATATATAACAGTGTTAAAAAAGGCGATTTAGAAAAAGCACGTGCTATACAAAGTGATTGCTTAGATATTATTGGTGGCCTTACATCCTGCCACGGTAGCATGTATGCAGTTATAAAAGAAGTTATAAAACAACGTGACGGCTTAGATGTTGGCGGTGTTAGGGCTCCTATGGCTGATATCGTGGCTGAAGATATGCCCCAAATTGCCAAAGTTGTTGAATTAATTAATAACACCTATAAAAAGTGGGGCCTATAAAATTGAGTAAAAAAACTATACTCTGCTTTGGCGACTCCAACACCTATGGTGCTAGGCCAGATGGTCAAGGTAGATTTGCTAACAGGTGGCCAGTAGTATTGCAACAATATTTAGGTGATGATTATAAAATTATTGAGGAAGGCCTGTGTGGCAGAACAGCCTCAATAGAGGATAATTTTGACCGTTACCTTTGTGGATATAAAACAATACATATGGCTATAAATACCCATAACCCATTAGATATGGTTATTATTATGCTTGGTACAAATGATATTAAGCGTAGGTTTAACCTTAGTATTACTGATGTGGCAAAAGGTGTTGAAGAGTGTGTTAAGCGAGTAAAGGCAGTTTACTATTTTAATAATGAGCCCTTACCCAAAATTTTAGTTATTGCCCCCGCACCTATAAATGAAGGCATTTATAATTGCGAGTTTGCTTCTATGTTCAACTTTTATGAAGGTATACAAAAATCTAAGGATATATTACAGGTTATAAAGGAAGTTGCAAGGGCGCAGAAATGCGAGTTCCTTGATGCTTCACAATACATAACAGCATCCAAAATTGATGGTTTGCACCTTGATGAAGAATCCCACGAAATGTTGGGTAAAGCTGTTGCACACAAAATAGAAGAATTATTTTAATATTAATGGAATATCATTATGCTTAGCAATGCTAATTTATAATGATATTCCTTGCATTTTAGGATGGGATTTATTGTGAAAAATTATTTAAGTATAGATATTGGCGGTACAGCCATAAAATATGGCCTTATTACCGAAAAAGGTGATATTAGCCATAAGGCAAAATATCAGGCTTATTTTGATGGGTACAAAATACCCCTCATAGATACTATAACTAACTCAATAAAGGAGTATTATGATGGTTTAATGGCTGAAAACATAGTAATTGATGGCATAGCTGCTTCGGTTACTGGTGACGTAAACCCAAACACCCATTTTATTGTTGATAGTTGTGGTAGTATACCAGACTGGCGCAATATTAACCTTGCACAAAAAATATTTGATTCCATTGGCAAAGAATATCCCTTTACCATGCTAAATGATGCTAATGCAGCCGCCCTTGCAGAAATGTGGATGGGGAATGCTGCTGATTATAAAAATGCAGTAGTATATACCATAGGCACAGGCATAGGTGGTGGCGTTATTGTTGATGGGCATATTTTAAATGGTTATAAGGGTTTTGGTGGCAATATAGGCCATATGGTTATTGCGGATAGTGATGAACAATGTGCTTGTGGAAACCATGGCTGTTTTGAATATTTAGCATCTACAAGGGCATTATTGAGGAGTGCAAAAAAAGCAGGCTATGATGTAAAAGGTGAAGAAATTTTTGAGAAGGCTAAAAACGACCCCAAACTTCAAGCTGTAGTTGATAAGTTTTTCTATTATCATGGTGTTGCCATAGGTAATTTATTGCATATTTTTAACCCTGAGGCTATAATTATAGGTGGTGGCATATCAAACCAAGGTGATTGGTTTATAAATAGAATAAAAGAAGAAGCTAAACACCATGCACTACATCACTTCTATGAAGGTGTGCAGTTTAAAATTGCAAAGTTTACAAATGATGCAGGCATACTAGGCGCAGTTAAATTCCATATTGATACCATTTAATTAAAATAGGAGGTTTTTTTATGAGGATAGTTAAAACTAAGGATTATAACGATATGAGCGTTAAGGCTGCTAATATTATTGCTGGCCAAATTAACCTAAAGGAAGATTCTGTTTTAGGTTTGGCAACTGGCTCTACACCAGTTGGTGCCTATAAACAACTTATAGCAAGCTATAAGGCAGGCAATTTAGATTTCTCTAAAATATCAAGCATAAACCTTGATGAATATGTTGGTTTAGGTGAACAAGATGATCAAAGTTATAGGTATTTTATGAATAATATGCTTTTTGACCATGTTAATATTGACAAGGCAAATACATATGTTCCTAATGGCTTAGAAAGTGACCCTGTTAAAGCTTGTAAAGATTATGATAAAATTATTAAAGCTAAAGGTGGCATAGACCTACAATTGCTTGGCTTAGGTAACAATGGCCATATAGGTTTTAATGAGCCAGCTGATAACTTTGCTGTTAATACAAACTGTGTTGATTTAGCGCCTTCAACAATAGAAGCTAACTCAAGGTTTTTTGAAACAGAAGCAAGAGTACCTAAAAAAGCTTATACAGTAGGTATTAAAGCTATAATGCAGGCTAAATGTGTAGTAATTGTTGTAAGTGGCAAGGGTAAAGCTAAAATTGTTAAAGAAGCATTCTTTGGCCCTGTAACACCTCATGTGCCAGCATCTATATTACAATTCCACCTCAACTGTATAGTTGTTGCTGATGAAGAAGCACTAAGCGAAGTTGAATTTTAACTAATATAAGGGAGCTACGGCTCTCTTTTTATATTAAATAAATATTTAAAAATGTTGACTTTAAATAAAAATATGTTATACTTGAAGTAGTAATAGGAATTATTACTAATAACTTAAGTGAGTGATGCTGTTATGGTTAGCAAACCTATTAGGAATACAAAACAGAGGCAAGTGGTTCTTGATATAGTAAAAAGCAGTATGGATCACCCAACTACGGATATGATATATTCAAGGGTAAGCCAATTTGTACCCAACATAAGTATGGGCACTGTATACAGAAACCTAGCACAATTAGTTGCTGCAAATGAAATTAAACAATTATCCATGCCCTCGGGTGCTGATAGGTATGATTGGAAAATTGAAACCCATGCCCACTTTGTATGTAATGATTGCAACGCCGTTATAGATATTGCAAATGTTGATATAGAGGATATTAAACGCGCAAACCCCAATATTAAAAATTGTGATATTGATACGGTAAATTTAGTGGCATATGGAAAATGCCAACATTGTAAATAAGCTTTGATTTAAAAATAAATAAAAAGGAGAAATAGAAATGAACGAAATTAAAACAAACATGCTATTACTAGGCGACAGATTCCCAGAGATGACAGTAAAAACAACTCAAGGTGTAAAAACACTACCTAATGATTATGCAGGCAAATGGTTTATTCTATTCAGCCACCCAGGCGATTTCACACCCGTTTGTACTACAGAGTTTGTTGCATTTAATAGAAAATTTGACGAATTTAGGAATGAAGGGGCAGAACTTATCGGCCTATCAGTAGACCAACTTCAATCCCACTTAAAATGGACTGAATGGATTGAACAAAACGCTAACGAAAAAATCAAATTCCCAATTATTGCTGATGAAATGGGCTTAGTTGCACAACAACTTGGTATGATTCACCCAGGCAAGGGCACAAACACAGTTCGTGCGGTATTTATTGTAGACCCAAATGGCGTACTAAGAATTACAATTTACTTCCCACAAGAAGTTGGTAGAAGCGTTAACGAAATTATGCGTGCATTTAAGGCACTTAAACATTCTGATGAAAACAAAGTTGCTTGCCCTGAAAACTTCCCAGACAATGAATGGCTAGGTCATGGCGCAGTAATAGTTTCCCCAGCGGGCACAGAGGCTCAAATTGAAGAACGTAAAGCTATGGCAGCACGTGGCGAGGTTGAATGCCTTGACTGGTGGCTATGCTATAAAAAACAAAAGTAATATAATGGAGGAAATTTTATGTTAGACCCAAAAGTTAGTAAACTTATAAACGAACAAATAAACAAAGAATTATATTCTGGTTACTTATATTTAGATATTTCTAACAAATATGATGATATTGGCCTATCTGGTTTTGCAAACTGGTATAAGGTTCAAGCACAAGAAGAGCTTGCCCATGCAATGTTATTTTTACAATACATGCAACTTACTGGCCAACATATTACATTAGAAGCTATTGAAAAACCTGTTGTAGATATGAAAAACAATAGGGTTGGTTTAGAATTAGGCTTGGAGCATGAACGTTATGTTACAGCATCTATAAACAACATTTATAGTGAAGCTGCTGACCTAAAGGATTATAAAACCCTAGAATTCCTTAACTGGTTTGTAAAGGAACAACGTGAAGAAGAAACAAATGCAGAAGATTTACTTAAAAAGTATGACCTTTATGGCACAGACCCACGTTCCCTTTATATGTTAGATAATGAATTGCAAACAAGGGTATTTACCCCTCCATCTTTAGCATTTTAAATAATAACAACAAAAAAAGAGCCATAAGGCTCTTTTTTATTTAACCATTATTTTTATCCTTAGTTTCTGTATTATTTTCGTCTAATTTTTCAGATTCTTTTACAGAGTTTTCAATTTCCTCATGGTTATCATAGTCTTCAAAGCTTTCAAAGGCTTCTTTTTCAACTACGCTTTCATCGTTTTGTTCACTATCGTTATCGCTTATGCTTTCATCATTGAAAGGCCAACCACAGTGAGGGCATACAAATTCTTCTTCTGTTTCAGGGCCTTCAGCATAGTGATATTTTGAATATTCAGAATAGGGAACATCATAGTATTCTTCAAATTCTGGACCTTCATTGTAATGGTATTTTGAATATTCGGAATAAGGAACATCATAATATTCTTCATAGTCATCATCAGCATACTGGCTATAATCTACATAGCCTTCTTCAAAACCATCATAGTTATTTTCATCTTTGCTATATTCTTCGTTATCTAAGCCATAATTGTCATCATCATATTTTGAATAGTCAACATTTTCATCTTCAAAACCTTCATAGCTGTTTTTGTCTTCGGCTGTATATTTTTCATAGTCCTCATAGTCGAAGAAATCTTCGTCATTATTGCTACCGTAATCCACATAATCACCATCAAAGTTACTATATTCAATTTGATTATTGTAACTATCGTCAGCATCTACAGTTGCGCTACTGTTAGCATCGCTTGCGTACTTACTATTCGTGCCCTGGGCAAAAGCTCCCATTGTGCTTGTTAGCACTAATACTATTGCTAATGCAAATAAAACTAATTTTTTCATAATTCCACATCCTTTTCAAATTTGAAAGTTTTATCTTTCAAATAAATAATAACAGCATATGGAATTTGAATCTTACATGAATTTGAAAATAAATTGCCACAAATTTGCAACAAATTATTTTATTGGTAGCTCCCAAGTAAATACGGTTTCTTTTTCGTTAGATTCTAGGCTTATATTGCCTTTCATAAACTGTACATACTCTTTTACTAAGGATAAGCCTATACCGCTTTGACCTTTATCTCCTTTATAAAACCTATCAAACATATTTTTTTGTGTGCTAGCAGTAATTTTTTCACCATCATTTATAACTTTTATAAGTACAGTATTATTGTTGTAATACCCTATTAAAAAGACTTTTGTAGCGGCATAACGTATTGAATTGCTAATAAGGTTACTTATTATACTGTAAGCCATACCCTCATCAAAGTTTGCAAACAAAGTATCGTCAAGCTTAAAACTTAAATTTATACCTAACTCTTCAGCTTTTAAAGAATAGTTATCTATAGCTTCATAGGCTATTTCGCGTAAGTCACCATAGTTAATTTTTGGCTTAATTATACCACTATCAAGCTTAGAAATTTCAAGTATATTACTAACAAGCTCGGTCATTTTATCGCTTTGTTTAAGTATGGTGTTGGCTGCAGCATCGGTGCTAATATAGCCACTTTTTAACCCCTCTGCATAGCTTTTTATTGCAGTTATTGGTGTTTTAAGCTCATGGCTTGCGTTTTCAAAAAAACGCTTTGTATCCTGTTGGCTCTTTTCCATGGCTTTTGCTTTTTTGTAGTTTAGCACTGCAATAAGCACAAGGGCTAAGGCCATTATTAAAACCAAGGTTTTGTTAACGGTTGTAATTATTCTAAGCAAAGGGCTTAAGTTTATGTATTCCAAACGGATACTATCAATATAGCTTGCATCCCTACCATAATAATCTCTTATGGGCATAAAATATATAAAGTTTAAATTTGTTTTGTATACGTGAACTTTTTCAAGCTCAAGGTTTTTATAATTATCCTCGTAATAGTTAAACAACTCAGCCTCAGCAAATATTGCAACTTCATTATCCACATCATCTTTTGCTACCATATACACATCAAAAAAGCTTTGCCTATTATTATTGTAATAGCTATGCCTATTATCTTGTACAGAGGCTTCTAATGTTTCAGTTGCTGTTTTTTTAATGCTCAAGTTTAAAAATAGATTGAAGGATAGCATTATTACTACACATAAAGCAAGGGATATTAATACAGGCCCATAAAATAGATAAAACTTTTTCATTTTATATCATCCTTTTTAGTAAGCTTAAAGCCAAAACCCCATACTGTTTGTATGTACATTTGAGAATTAATATCGCTTAGTTTTTTTCTAATTCTTCGGCTTGTTTCGTCTGCCACGCGGCTTTCAACAATGCTTTCATAGCCCCAAATTTTATTTAAAAGCTCCTCTTTACTTACAGCAATATTTTGCCTTTCCATCATGTAAAGCATAAATTTAAGTTCTGTATTTGTAAGCCTCATGGGGTTTTTATCTTTATAAACAGTTCTTTCGGCAGCGATATATATAATATCTCCACATATTATATCCTCTGTAGTATCGCTTGATTCTTTAGAGTTTTCACGCTCCAAATCTATACGCCTTAATAAAGCGTTTATTTTTGCCGAAAGTACACCAGGGCTAAAAGGCTTTGTTATATAATCATCGCTACCCATGGATAAGCCTGCTATATAATCGCTATCCGTATCCTTTGCAGTTACCAATATTATTGGCACCTTTGATATTTTTCTTAACCTGTTAAGAACCAATAAGCCATTTGTGCCAGGCATCATAATATCACTTAAAACAAGATCACATGGTTGCTTTAAAAAAGCCTCGTAAAGCTTATCACCATTTTCAAAGGCCTCAACTTTGTGCCCATCGTTTTCTATAAATGTTTTTATAATAGTTCTTATATCTTTATCATCATCTGCAATATATATAAGCGCCATAAATACACCTCTTTCAATAAGAGTATACCATATAATAGCGTTTGCTCAATTATTAATACAAAAAAGTTTACATTAAAAAAGCTTGGTGATATATCACCAAGCTTAAAATATATTTACCTAAACTGTTCTGCAAATTCTTGAGTTAAGCCGTATATCAAGCCCTTATCTGTAATAATTAGGCCAGGTAAAACGGTTAAGCAATATACTGCAACTTTTAACAAGCTCATTTTATCATCACATAATCCAAGCATAGCATTTTGAGTTTCTTCAATGTTTGCCGCAAGTTCTTTGCAAGGTAATGGGCTCATTAACCCAGCCACGGGCAAAGGTAGTACGGATAATACTTCACCGTTGTTTACAGCAACCATACCGCCCCCACATTCTTTAAGGGTTTGTGCAGCTATAAGTGCATCAGAGGCATCCTTAAACATAACTGTAAAGTTATGGCTATCATGGCTTACTGTTGATGCAATAGCACCGTGTTTAATACCAAAATCCCTCATAACAGCAACAGTTTTGCTACCTGTACCATACCTATTAGCAATAAGTACAAATTGTAAATCATCAACATTATCTAAGTTCACATAACCGTTAACAACAGGAACCTTTACCCATTCACCTTTACGGATTATTCCACCACCACGTTCTGCGGATATTACTAATGTTTCAACAAAATCCCCACAGCCTTCAGGTGCCTTAAGCATAAAGTCCTCAATGCTATTTAATTGATTCATGTTTACACTATTTTTGAAAGGAATATTAACAACAGCATCCTTATCGTCAGCGATGTATTCACCGTTTTCAGCAACAAGCTCGCCTTCAATAAATACTGCCAAAGGTTGGTTACCATCAAGTTCTTTTAATATTTGCATATCGGCTATATAACCAGGAGCAATAGCGCCAAGGTCACCAAAGCTGTATTCACGGGCAGCATTTAATGTAGCCATTTTATATGCATCCCTAGGGTCAAGGCCCCATTCTATTGCTTTTTTAACAACAGCATTTATATGGCCAACTGTTAACAAATCCTTAGCATGAACGTCGTCTGTGCAAATTGAAACAAAATCATAAAAGCGCATACCTTTTAAGCCTTCAAGTAGCTCGCTTAGTTCATCTGTAATAGAAGATGCCCTTAGGTTTACATGTATGCCATTGCGAACTTTTTCTATAATTTCTTCCTTTGTTTTAGATTCATGATCGCTTGCTGGGCCACCAACTTTATATGCAGCCAACTCCTTGCCTGTTGCTAATGGAGCATGGCCTTGAAGGAACATATCCCTTTTAAAGCCTTCATCAATTATTGTGTGCATACGTTCATTATCGTTATATACACCAACATAGTCCATAATTTCAGCTATGCCAACAACATCAGGCATATCCAACATTTTGCCAACTTCAGCTGCAAATATTTCTGCGCCTGTATCCTCTAAGCCTGGCACTGCAGGTACGCAAGATGGGGCTAAAACATAGTGGCGCATTTTAGATTTTTTACCGTTTTCAAGCATAAACTCAACGCCCTCAACGCCTTCAACGTTGCAAATTTCGTGAGGGTCTGTGCAAACTGTTGTTGTTCCCCATGGTACAACAGCCCTGCTAAAGTTTTCGGGTATCATCATTGTGCTTTCGCAATGCATATGTGTATCAATAAAACCAGGGGCTAAAATATTGCCATTGCCCTCGTATACACTTTTTGCAGGCATAATAGCATCCTCGCCCTGTGTACGCACACGCACTACCATACCATCGCATACGTCAACGCTGGCAGGGTAAATTTCACCGGTAATAGAATTGAACAAACGAATGTTGTTAATTGTTAAATCGCATTGAATTTTTCCCATAGCAGCGGCTATAAGCCTACTACGATCAACTTGTTTTTTAATTCTCATTTTTAACCCCCATTTAAATTAGAATATGAATTTTAATGACATCATAGCGGAAAGAAGGAATGTGCTCCAGTGTGGAACTTTTTCTTTTTCGCCAGTAAAAGCATATTGTAGTACACCTATTATTGTACAGCTTATTGTACCTAATGCAATACCTGCAGCAAAATCGTTTGCATAGGCTGTTACCAATACCATTATAGCAACAGGAGCCCATTCAGCAGCATCATAGTCAACGCCTTTAAGTACTTCCATCATGGATATACCAATCATTATAAGGGCAGGGCCAGTTGCGCCACCAGGTATCATAATAAATAATGGAGCAAACAACATGCTTATAAAGAAGAATATTGATGTTACTACGGATGTAAAACCTGTTTTTGCACCAGCTTCAACACCAGCGGCAGATTCTACATAGGTTGTTATTGTTGTTAAACCCATTATACCACCTGTAACTGTGCCAATAGCATCAACAAGGAAAACATTTCCTATACCAGGTAGGTTACCATCCTTATCAAGCATACCTGCTTTTGCACCTAAACCTAACGCAGTTCCCAATGTGGAGAAGAAGTCACCAATAAAGAAAATTATCATATAAGGGATATATTTAACTTGTAATGCACCAAGTATATCAACTTTAAACATAACTTCTGTCATAGGTTGTAAGCTACCTGTAAATATAGAAGCGGGAAGTTGAACAACGCCCATTAATATACCTAATACTGTTGTTAGGAATATGGATATAAGCATTGCGCCCCTTACTTTATATATTCTGCCATTTATTTTTACACGAATAAATGATAGAACAATACATATAATTAAGCCGTATAAGCCCAAGCGAACAGCGGGGTTTGAAAAATCACCAAAGCCTGATAAATCGCTTTTAATTAAGTGTGCGTTTGTATCTAAACCTAAGCGAGCAAGGAACATACCAATAGCAGCACCAACACCAACTTTTAAGTTCTTTGGCATTGCAGCAACCATATCCTCACGTATCCTAAATATAGAAAGTAAAAGGAATACGGTACCAGATATTACTATCATACCCAAGCCTTGTTGGAATGTTGCACCACCTGATGCTACAAGGCCCGCAAATATGGCGTTTGTACCCATAGCAGGAGCCAATGCAAAGGGAAGTTTTGCAAATATAGCCATTAAAAGAGTAATTAAACCACTCATTAATGCAGTTACTAGCATTATACCTGTTGGGTTCATGCCAGCGCTACTCATTATCATAGCTTGAACTATAAGTATGTATGCCATTGTGGCAAATGTGGTAGTACCAGCAATTATTTCAGTTTTAAAATTGCTTTTGCGTTCGCTAATCATGAAGTATCTATCCAGAGCTTGCTTCATTTAAAAATCCTCCAATAAAATAAATGATAAAGGTATTTTTTGAAATACCTATCAAATATAACACACAATAATTTTTAATACAAGGCAAAATGTTCGTAATAGTGCGAACGAAAAATACAAAATAATTATTAAATTATCGTTATAATTACTTTATAAATTTTCAAAAGAAATTTCTGTAAGGCCATTATTATCCAACAAAAGTAATCTATCACATACTTCTTGTAAGTATTCTCTATCATGGGATATGCTAATTATACTACCCCCATAGTTTTTAAGGGCTTTACGAACCTCGGGGCCGGATAAGGGTGATAAATTCCTTGTAGGTTCATCAAGAACAAGTAATGTATGGTTGTGTAGGGTCATATTTGCAAAGAAAAGCTTGGCTTTTTGCCCACTGGATAATTCGCTTATACTATGCATCATTTCATCCCTTGTAAAATTTATACTGCCTAAGTATCGGCGTATATTAGTAAGCTCATCCTTTGAATAATCTTTCCTTAAAAAATCTATTGCTATAGTGTCGTTATTCATAACATCGCTATAATTTTGAGGCATATAAGCAAAATCTATTTTTTTATTATCTAAATATTCTATTATTTTTTTTAATAATGTGGTTTTACCAACTCCATTAGCACCTACTATGCCAATTTTTTCGCCACTAAACACTATAATATTAATATTTTGGCACAAAAGCTTGTTGCCAGCATAAAGTTTATTAAGCTCAAAATCCAAAACTCTTTTACCTTTGTGAAGGTTTATCTCATCAAACTCTAAGCCAATCCCTCTTTCGTAGCTCGGCCTTTCTGTTAAGTTTTCCTTTTGTTTTTCAAATCGTTTGCCCATAGATATTACGCTGTGCATTTTCTTTTTTAGCAATCGCCCTGTTTCTGGGTCACCTCTACTAACAATGTTTTGTTGATGTTCAACCTTTTGATATATTTGCCTATATTTATCCATTTGTGCATCAAATTCTGCTTTTTCTTTATTGGATATTTGCAGTTGTTTTTCTATACTACTTTGCCTATTTTTAATATATTCGCTATACCCACATTTATGTACTGAAATTTTTACTTCATTTTTGCCCTTTATTTGTTCTATATGTATAACTCCATTTGCGCAATTTTCTAAAAGAACTTCATCGTGGGATATAAACATTAAGGGAATATTCAAATTATTTATAAAGCTTTCAAGCCAATGTAACATGGGTAAATCCAAGTCGTTGCTAGGTTCATCCAGTAATAAAATTGTAGGCTCTATCATTAAGTTTGATAGTAACCTTAGCCTAACTTTTTCACCACCAGATAGTTGGCTAACATTAATATCTGTAGATATTAGGCTTTCATCAATATCCATTTCACTTAAGAGTTGATAGTATAGTTTATAGTTAAAGTTTTCAAAGGGTAAAAAGCTGTGAAGGTAGTCAAACGTGCTTAAATTAAGCTTATCTTCTTCAATTTGTTGTGAAAAATATGCTAAAACCTCGTTGCCTTTATCAATATTGCCACTTACTTCAGCATAATTTAATAATTTTTGCTTATATATTGCTTGAAGTAATGTAGATTTACCATTGCCTTCTTCGCCAATTATAGCAAACTTATCACCCTTATTTAGTGAAAATGAAAAGTCCTTAATTATCATTTTCATATCTTTATTTAAGTATATATTTAAATTTTTAATTATAAGCATAAAAAAACCTCCTTTGCCATTTTGCAATAGAGGACCATTTTTACGCAACAAAAAAATGACACAATGCAAAAATGGCAACAAAATAAAAGTAAAAATATTATTGTTCCATATTTGCTTAGTTCATCATCGTTATAAATATTCTCCTTTTTAATTAATATAATTATTATAGCATTAAAATACTTAATAATACAATATTGCAATATAAAAAATAAATTTAGTTAAATAAATTAAAATAAATTGCCATTACAAAAAATTGTGATATAATAGCAATTATTGTTTTTTAAGGAGGAGTATTTAAATGGCAATAAGGATAATTACGGATTCAGCAGCAGATATAGCTTTAGATAATAAACTAGGGATAAGGATAATACCTTTATCTATTACTTTTGGAACAAAAGAATATAAGGATATGGTTGATTTTAGCCATAAACAGTTTTATGAAAAACTAAAAGCAAGTGATGAAATACCAAAAACAAGCCAACCAACCCCTTACGACTTTGAACAAGAGTTTAAAAAAACGAAAGAAGCAGGGGATATAGCCCTTGTAATTTGTGTGTCTAAAAAGCTTTCAGGTACATATAATAGTGCAATGCTTGCAGCGCAAAAATATGATGGAGTGGTTTATGTTGTTGATAGTGGAAATGTATCATTAGGCCAAAATATTCTTGTTCAATATGCTAAACGCTTAGTGGACGAGGGAAGAAATATTGATGATATTGTTACAGAGCTTAATGATAAAAAGCATGAAATAACAGTGCTTGCCCTTTTAGATACTTTAGAGTATTTAAAAAAAGGAGGCCGTATACCTACAGCAGTTGCACTTATCGCCCATATGATATCCCTTAAACCCATAGTTGGTGTTGAAAAGGGCAAGCTATCAATGCTTGGCAAGGCTCGTGGTGCAAAAAAAGCAAAGTATATGCTTAGTGATATTATAGCAAGTGCCGGTGGTGTTAACTTTAACATGCCCTATTGCGTTGGTTATACAGGTGGTGGCGAGGATGTGCTTAAGCAGTATGTTGAGGACAATAAAGCCCAGTGGGAAGGAAATACTGCTAGTATACCCACTGTAAGTATAGGGGCAACAATTGGAACCCATGCAGGGCCAGGGGCTATAGGTGTTGCCTTTTTCAGTAAAAATGCTAAAATGAAATAGTAAGTAATTTAAGCATGTAAGGAGATTATATGGTAAAGGCAGTATTTTTTGACCTTGATGGCACATTGTTAAGTTTTAAAACACATAAAATACCCCAATCCACATTAAATGCCCTAAAACAAATGCGAGAAAAGGGAATTAAGGTATTCCTTGCAACGGGTAGAGCACCTGGTGTAAGCGAATTTATACGGGAAATATTTGATTTTGATGCTTATGTCTATATGAATGGCCAATATTGTGTAGATAAAGGTGATTTAATTCACTATCAAGCTATGGATAAAGCGGATGTGATTGCCTTGATAGAACAAAGCTACACAAACAGATATAGTTACTGCTTTGTTGACCATATGAATTCCTTTGTGGATAAAATTAGCCCTGAACTAGAGCAAGTTTATATGGATGTAAACCAACCAATACCAAAATTAGTTGATCCACAAACCATGGCGGATAAAACTATATATCAAGTTTTAGCAACAATACCTACAGGTATGGAACATATTGTAAAGGAAGTTGCCAAAAATGTAGAGGTATCACGTTGGCACCCACTTTTTATTGATGTTATTCCAGCTAATGGAGGCAAACAACATGGCATTGAAGCTATGCTAAAGCATTATGGCATTGATGTAAAACATTCCATGGCCTTTGGTGATGGTGAGAATGATATGGGAATGTTAAAATACGTAAACATAGGTGTGGCTATGGGTAATGCTAGCGATATGGTTAAGGAAGCGGCAGACTATGTTACTACATCAGTTGATGATGATGGAATAATGAATGCCTTAAAACATTTTAATGTAATATAATATGCAAAACAAAAGCTTAGGCTTACCTAAGCTTTTGTTTATATAAAATTAATTTAATATAAAGCTTAATTCAACAGGGTTGTGGTCGCTATACATAAAATCATTATCAATGTTTTTTGCTGTGGCATAAATATTATCACTTACAATAAAACCGTCTATTACAATAGTGTGGTTTACGCCTTTTTCATAGGGGATTTCAGCCGCCCTACATGTGGGCACTTCCTTAGAGTTGCTTGCTACAACAATGTTTGCGCCATCAACTATTTCGTTATCTGTAAGCTCCATAACCCATTCTGGGGCAAGCTGTTTGCTTGGGAAAGTGTATTTGCTATTTGCTATATCTTGGTTATAATCGCCACCTACTATAATATAATTGTCTTTAGAATACTCTTCTTCAATTATATTATTAAGTATTTCAAACTGTTGTTTACGGATTATACCGCCCTCATCATAGGCTGAAAAGTGTGTGTTTATTATAATAAGTTCTTTGCCATTATCAACTTTTAACCTTTGAAGGCTCATGCTTCTATCTAAATCTGTAAATTTAGTTATAAAGCTCATATCAATTGGTAGGCTTTTTCTAACTGCACTATCTATATTATATTTTGATAGGGTTAGCAGGCCAGCCTCAACAGAGCCATGGGGGTCGTTAAAGGGGTAAAATAAATAGGCGCTATGGAAGTTGTTGGCAAACACACTTGCGTAATTGTTCATGGCGCTTTTTACCATTTCAACTTGGTTTAAATCATAACTACGGGTTGCTTTAACGTCAACCTCTTGTAATAGTATAAAATCAGCCGAGTTATTTTTTATAAAATCTATACTACCTAATGTGTTTTTGCTTACATCCTCACGGCTTATTCCTTTACCATATTTACCGCTAACTTCAGAACCATCGGCCATTTTGCCACTATCCATAAAAAAACTGTATTCTTGGGAGTAAGCGCCAAAACCTATATTATATGTTAAAGCCCTATATGTTTGACCTGTTTTTAGGGTATCGCTCATATTATTATCAACATTTAAAACTTTATTATCTTCTATTCTATAAAAGTTAAACTGCAAGTATAAAACATAGGCAGCTACTACAACTACAAGTAGTAATATTAATGAAATTATGCCCTTGAATAATTTTTTCATAACTAAACTCCTTATTAAATTTTATTATGTATTTAATGTACCATAAATAGCAGTTTTTTTAAATACTTAATTTGTGCTTATTGAATGGCTACAGCTACAAATACAATATAAAGCCCCTAATACCCTTGTATATTGTATAAAAAAACTGTATATTAATATTGTGTTTTGGGGAAACATATATAATATTTTGGATGGTAGAATAATGATAAATATATTAATACTTTTTATGGGGGTAATATTTGCATCAACATCATCAGCGTTTGTAAATATTGCAAATGCCCCTTCAATGATATTAGTTTTATATAGGCTTGTTTTAACATGTGCTATATTGTTGCCAATATTTTTAATAAAAAATAGGCAGGAATTAAAAAGCTTAGAAAAGAAAAGCCTAATGCCAGTTGTTTTAGCAGGTTTAAGCTTTGCTTTACATTTGGCAACTTACTTTGAGGCTTTAAGGTTAACTGCTATTGCCGATGTTGTTGTAATGGTATCAAGCGAGGTTATATTTGTAGCAATTATTGAGCGTATATTCTTTAAACAAAAAATAAGCTCTTTGGGATGGATGTTATTAATTGTTGCAATAATAGGTGGCTACATAGTTGTGCAGGGTGGGGACAAAAGCATTGGCTCAAACCCTATGATGGGAAGCCTACTAGGTATAACAGCAGCCTTGTTTTCAGCCTTATACACAATATTTGGAAAGCAAGCAAGAAAAACTGTTTCTACATCATTTTATACATTGGCGGTATACCTTATATCAATAGTGATTATGATTGTTTTAAGCTTATTTAAAGGGGACAGCCTTGTTGGTTATGATAGTATAAACTGGCTTTCTGCTTTAGGTTTAGCTATATTCCCAACATTGCTTGGGCATAATATATTTAGTTATAGCCTTAAGCACATAAAGGCATCAATGGTATCTGCAGCAAAGCTTATGATGCCAGTGTTTGCAACAATAATTGCGTTTTTTGCCTTTGGGCAAAAGCCAACAGCAAGGGCAATAATTGGTAGCTTAATTATGATAAGCGCCCTTGCTGCATATATTTTTATATATAATAAAGAACAAGCTAAACAGGAGCAATTAAACAAATAACACCCACAAGGGTGTTTTTATTTGTTATAAAAGTGAGCATATGCTATAATTTTATAAATAAGAAAATTGAATTTACTATATTTTTGGAGGTATATATGAAAAAAATATTGTTTTATGGCATGACTGGTGAAAAAATGTGTTTTCAACATGTTTTTATGAATGCCATTGATTTACATAATGTGGGTTTTGAAGTAAAAATTATACTTGAATGTGCATCAGTTAAGCTTGTTAGTATATTTGAGGAAGAAAATAATCCTTTATACAACAAGGCTAAAAGCTTAAAACTTATTGCAGGGGTATGTTTGGCTTGCAGCAAAGTTTTAGGGGTATATGATAAAAATGTACTATCAAATTTACCTATGCTTGATGATATGAATGGCCATGCAGGCATGAAAAATTATTTAGAGCAAGGTTATGAAGTAATTAGCATGTAAGGAGAAACATATGGAAATACATATTTTTAAAAGGTCAGATGATAGAACTTTACCAGTATTTGAACAGTATAACATTATAGATTTAGAATCATTAGATGCTTGGGTATACAATGTAATTAAGGTATTAAGAAGCAAGGGCGAAGATAAAAAAGATGTGGAAGATGCTCTTGATTTTATTAAAATGTGCACTAATGATGATAACCTTGAATATTTAAGGCGAAAATTTGATGATTTTGGTATGAGTGAGTATCAAGTGCGTGAATTTATGTCTACTATGCATTTGGAAATTGGGGCTTTTTATTATAGTGGGGAATTTTTAGAGCAAAACTATAATGAGGCGGAAAAGCATTATTTAACAGCCTTTGATTATAGTGGTACAAGGGCATCAATTATTGCAGCTAGCAACCTAGGCTATGTTTATTCATATGGAAGAACAGGGGATAAGAACTATGTAAAAGCATATTATTACTACTCTTATGCGGCAGCATTAGGGGATACAAATGCCCTATATAAATTTGGTGATATGTTCGCTTATGGCAATGCTTGTAAAAAAGATAGTTACAAAGCTTTTGATATATACAAAATGGCTGAGAAAAAGTTAAAATCTAAATATGAGTATAGTTATGCGGATGTACACAAACGCTTAGGGGATTGTTACTTTTACGGTTCGGGAACAGATATAAACTATATGAAAGCTTTAAAACATTACCAAAAGGCTCAATATGGTGGAATAATAAAACTTAAAAATGATGATTTTTTTGTGGCAAAACTATTAGATAAAGTTGAAGAACAAATAAACGCTTGTATAATTAAATTAAGGGGATAGTGTTGTGTTTATATTTCAATATAAATGTTTATACATACTTTGGAGGTATAATATATGAACACATTTGAAGAATTTTTAGTTAAAATAGAAAATATAGATAATCGCAATACCATGGCTTCCTTACTTAATTGGATAAGCGATAAATACCCAAAACTTGATAAGCGTATTGCATGGAATCAACCAATGTTTACAAATGAGGGAACATTTATAATAGGCTTTAGTGTATCTAAAAACCACATTGCTGTTGCCCCTGAAAGGGCAGGCATTGTAGCCCTTGAAGATGATATAAAAAAATCGGGTTATCAATATGCTCAAATGATAGTTAGATTTCCATGGAACAAACCTATTAATTATGAATTACTTGGTAAAATGATAGATTTTAATATAGCTGATAAAAAAGGTTTAAAGACCTTTTGGCGCAAGTAAATTTTATATAATATAAAAACAGCCCGAATGG
>CAZJEB010000005.1:0-147566 GCA_964544955.1 uncultured Oscillospiraceae bacterium
CGGTACTCGTCAGTGGAGTGCCAAACCTTACGACCATAGAACCCACCGCAATCGCCACAGATGAGCTTGCTGTGAAAAGCTTTGTTACTGTAAGCTCTTCCAAGTTCCTTGCGCCGTGCCATTTCGTCTTGTACCATATCAAATTCCTCTGGCGAAATAATCGCTTCATGAGACCCTTCCACATAATACTGCGGTACCTCGCCGTTGTTAATACGCAACTCTTTTGTCAAGAAGTCAGCTGTAAAGCGTTTTTGGCGGAGAGTTAGGGATTTGAACCCTAGTTACGCTATTAACGTAAACACGATTTCCAGTCGTGCGCCTTCGACCACTCAGCCAACTCTCCAAAACTGATAACAATCAGCGAATAGTATTTTAACAATTTTATGGCCAAGTGTCAAGGAAAATATTTAAATAACTTATTCTTGTGATTTAATAATATATTTATAGTAGTCAACAGCGCCTGGTAGGGCATTTGTATAGATATTTTCATCTATACCGTGCATGCTTTTAAGTTGTTGGGGGTCATAAATTACTGGTGAAAACCTAATGCAAGCATCGGCAATGTCCTCATAAAAGCGTGCATCGGTGGCACCTGTTACAACATAGGGGCAACAACCTGCGCCTTCAAAGCAAGCTGCAATAGCTTGTTCCGTAATTTTAAAGGCTCTGCCCTCTATATCAACGGGCTTTGTGGGGTTAAATGAAAATACGTTTTCCATTTCCACATTATATATTTTTGCAATTTCTTTTAATAAGGCCAAGCTTTCATCTTTTTGTTGATGGGGTGCATACCTTAAATTAGCTGATAATGTGGCGGTTTCTGGTATTACATTAAAAGCGTTTGAACCATTTTGCATAGTAAAGGCTATTGTTGTTTTTAACATTGCTGCGGCAGTTGGGCTAAATGCTGGTAACACCACTTTTAATAGGGGTTTAAACAACCACATATTAGAGAAAACCATCTTTAATGGGAAGCTGCAATAAGGTGCTAAGCGAACAAACATTTCCTCAACTTCTTTGCTCATATAGGCTTTGAATGGGGAATGTTTTTCTATAAGGCAAACTAATTTTGATAGCCTGTGTATAGGTGAATTTTTAGAGGGAGCGCTTGCATGGCCTCCCTTGCTTTTTGCATGGAATTTTACATGGCCTGTGCCCTTTTCATAAACGCCAACCATAGCAAAATAGCCTTTTACCCCTGGTAATGGGTTTGATGTTATTGCTCCACCCTCATCACTTAGCATGGCAAGCCTAACATTTTTACTTTTAAGGTATTCTACAATTTTGGGTGCACCATCCCCAGCAACTTCCTCTGTGCGGCTACTTGCAAGGTAAACATCACAAGGGGGTGTATAGCCAGCCTCAATAAGTTCCTCAACAGCTTGCATAAGGGCCATAAGGCTACATTTTGTATCACAGCTACCCCTGCCCCACACTCTGCCATCTACTATATCACCGCTAAAAGGCTCATGTTGCCATTTACCTGTGGCTTCAACAACATCCATATGGCTCATAAGAAGTATAGGGTTTTTATCGCTTTTGCCCTTCCATTTAAAAAGCAAATTAGCATCCATATCATTTTTTTCAAGATTGGAATGTATTAGGGGAAAGTTTTTCTCTAAAACTTTATGGAAGTTATAAAACTTAGTTAAATCCTTCTCTTCCTTGGATGAAATAGTTTCCACCTTAACCATATCGGAAAGTTTTTTTGCATAAAGCGCTTCCCTCTCTGGCTCGTTTTTAGGGGCATACGTGGATTTTTTAGATTTTACCATAAGGGTTCTAACAACTGCCACTAATAAAAGTACAGCTATTATCATCAACAAGCCTACAAGTATAGTAATTAAAACTTTCATTTAATTTACTTCCTTTTGAATTTTATTGTTCTATTTATAAAAATACCATGCTATTGCTATTGCCATGGCTCCGCTGGGAATAATCATAAAGCCTACGCTTTTAATTAGTGATGGCACAGCTATAAACAATGCGCTCATTACAACTAAGGGAACAACAGCAATATGTAAATTTTTCCTAAAATACCTATATGCCATTGCACCAAACAAGGCGGGAACTACATTATCAAAGGCCGGTTGCAAAATAGGGTTTTTAAGCACTGGTTGCAAAGGTATAAGCAATAATACTCCAATTGCTATTACAAGGGTTGTTACTAATGCGGATGTAGCTATGGATAGGGTTGAAATAATCTCGTTTTCAGGGGTGCCAACCTTTACGCCAGAAAGTTCCCTTGCATTTGCCACACAGGGTATTTTCATGTTTATAAGGTTACCCGTTGTAAAGGCAAGATAAGTTCCCCCCGCCCCAAGCATAGGTGTGTATATTAAAAATTCAACTATACTACTTGGTATCCAAATTAATAAAATTTGTGCAAGTCCAGCCCAAAAGGCGGGCATATTTGGCATTGCTTTTAATACTGAGCCCATGGCAAAGGGTACGCCTATTAGCATAACAATAACAAGGCTTACACCAACTCTACCAATAAGGTGGGTACCATTATTATATTTTTCAAAATATTGAAGTTTTTGTTCATTATTCATATGCACACCTCCTATAAAAACAAGCCGAATAGTACAGCACATGCCATTGCTACAAGCATACTGCCTGCCACGGAGAAGTTTTCAAGCCATTTCATATTCTTTTTATCAATAAAGTACATAAATATGCTCATAACAATGCCAGAACACGCTAAAACAAGCAAAGGTATTGCATTGCCCTCTGATGTTAGGGTGGCTAAATAAGAGCCGATATAGGCGGAAATTAGGCCAATAAACATGGCTGCCATTGCCATATCACCAAAGCCACCAAAGGATGAGTTTTTCTTTTTATTGCTTGGCTTTTGAATTTTGTTTAAGTAGCCCTTTGTGAATAACACAGAGCAAACTGTTCCCCAAATAATACCAACGCCCATAAGCAATGCTATTGTTGAAAATGCTTGCAGGGTCATTTCACTAGCGTTTAAGCCAGATAAACCTATGGCGCGGGCGGCTACATCGGCAACGCTTGTTTCATAATGCAATGCACCTATAACACTAAGCCTAAGCCATGGTAGCGGTGTACCAAGGGAGCCTGACAAGGCTATAACACCCAAAAGTATGCTTATACTTGGCAATACTGTAAATGTTGCACTTGATGTAATTGTTCTTTTAAGCACAAGTTTATCCATACCAATAGCAAGACCAGCCTTATAAGCCCTTAGCATGAATATAACTGATAATACAATTACACATAGGATAATAAAGCCACATAGTAAGTAGAGGGGTGTTGAGTTTAACTGTTCAATAATGTTCATATGGCATCTCCTTTATTAATATATTTTTCAAACAATTGTGCTGCATGGTCTATTGCTTGTTCTGCGTTAGATTTTTCATCGTTATTAGTTTGTAGTGGGTCTAGCATAAGGGCTTTAAATTGGCTTACTTTTAAGCCCAAGGCATCCTGTATTCTTTGGTCGCTACCCTCTTTACTTACAAGGTAGTAGCAAAGCAATGAGTCCTGTTGCCCAATACGGTGGGCTCTATCCTCCGCTTGGCTGTGCACTGCGGGTGACCAATCTAATTCACCAAATACAACACAGCTTGCCCTTTGCAGGTTAAGGCCTGCGGCTGCCCTTAGGGATATACAACATAGGTTGCTTTTACCACTCATAAACTTTTCAACAGCGGCTTCCTTTTGTTGCGTAGTTTCCCTACCCGTTATGAACACAGGTTTTTCACTTTTAAGGCCATCTTTATATATATCCATAACCTTATGGTGGTGGGCAAAAAGTAATACCTTTTCACCACCCTCAATTAGCATCCTTACAAATTGCACTACATAGGGTGCTTTTGCTATGCCAGTGGCTTGGCGTTCACCCTTATCAATTTCAAAGGCCAGCAATGTTCTTTGGGATGGGCTTAAATCACTATTCCAAGTACTAAGCCTTTCAAGGGTTGGTTTCATCCAACGTTTAAACACATCATCATCGGAGTCCACTGCGGTAACTAATCGCCTTTTTGGTGGCAATGAGGGTAGAACATCTTCCTTCCTACGCCTTAGCATAATACCCTCATCGTTTAGGAATTCGCCTAATTTAGCGGGGTTTATAACAACATTGTTGCCATAGCCATAGCACCATTCCCTAGAGAAAGCGTCAAAGTTGCCCAAAAAATTAAAATCAAGTATATTTACTACTTGCCAAATTTCGCCACCGTTATTGTAAATTGGTGTGCCACTTAAGCCAATAACCCTATTTGCCCTTGAGGCTAAAAGGCTTGCTGAGGAGTATTTTTCCGTACCCCCATGGCGAAGCTCCTGTATTTCATCAAATATAACGGTGTCAAATTCATAATCGGGCAAAACGTTTTTCCAACCCCGCAATAGAAGGTAGTGTGCAATATAGATATCGGCCGGGGGCAAATCATAGGGTTTAAGGCCTTTTATAACATGAACTTTTATGCCATATTTGCTACTGCCCATAAACTTATTAATTTCATTTACCCAGTTACCAACAAGGTGGGCTGGGGGTATTATTATAGCGGGATATTCACAGCGCCTAGCAAGTAATGCAAGGGCTTGCACTGTTTTTCCCAAGCCCATTTCATCAGCAAGGAGGCACCTATCGGCACTTTCCAAAAACGCAAGGCCTTCCTCTTGGAAATCGGTAAGTTCACCTTCAAATGCAAACTGAGGGGGCTTTATTCGCTTTGGTTTAAGCTTGTTTGCTTGTTTTTGTATATGATATTCTTGGGCGCTTTTAAGGGCATTATCCCAACGGTTTTTATCCTTTTCCTTAACTGTAAGGGGGTAACGTAACATAAGCCAATTAATATCGCCAATAATGCGGCGGTGATCCGTAAAGCGAACTTCCCCACGTTTTTGATTGTCGGCACCAGGAAAAAGCCTTTTGGCAAACTCTATTACCATAGGCTCCGCTTTTATGGTCCAACACCTACTTCTAGCATTAAAAGAAAGCTCCCCAAAGGAAGAACTTTCTTGGTTTGGTTTAAGGTATTGTGGAATATTATCAAAATGTGAGTTATCTTGCATATTTACCTCTTACAAGGCTATACCCCATTGGCTATTTAAATTAATAGAATATATTTTTTTACCATTTATACTGCTAGGCAAAATTATACTCTTTTCAACAATAACTATTATAGCACATATACTTTCACATTCCGAATATCTTGTTAATTGTTTAATTAAATTTGTTCTGTTGGGTCGGCCTTTTTTAACCTCCACCCCAATTTCATCCTCAACAAAAAAATCTATCCTTGAGTTGCTTTTAATTTTATACTCATGGATAAATTTAATATTATTTTCATAAAACAAGTTTATTATAGATTGGTGTATTTGATATTCTTCTATAGCAAAAGGGAACTTTGCCCCTTTAAGCAAGTTTAATATTTTATTAATATTTAACATATTAGCGTTTCCAAGCTGTGCAAACGTTTATAAAGCCATACTGTAGGTGGAATTCCAAGTTTTCAAAAAAATTGCTTTTAATGCTTTTTGAAATAAAATCCTTACTTAAAAACATATCCTTTTGAAAGCCAAATTCATCCTTACAAAATTTATTTAAAATAGCATGGGTGTTTAAAGGGGCGTAATTGCTTGCAAATACAAGTTGCCCACCACGCTTTAACATTCTATGGGCTTCACTAAGAACAGAATCCAAATTTTTAATTTTATGTATTGGTTGGGCTATTATCAAGTGGTTGAAAAAGCTGCTTTCAAAGGGCATATCCTCAGTTATTTGTAGGGATATTTCCGCATTTATATTTGAATTTTTTAATGTATTATAATCTTCCCTATTCCTATTAAGGCCGTAAACAAAGTTGTTTGTGGGCAAGCTATTAAACAAACCAGCATTATTGCTGTATAAGCATAATATGGATTCGTTTTTATCTATAATGCTACAATCTAACATGCTTTTTTCGTACAAGTTTAGCTTTGCTTTGCTATTAAAACGGCTTGCATTTATAGATGGTAATACCTCGGACCTTAGGAACACTTTTTCAGACATAATATCCTCCTGCTTAAATATATATCTTTCATTAAGATTATAACACACTTTTTGTATATTTGTAAACTAAATTTAATAATTTATTAATATTTTTACATATTTAAGCATTTAAAAACAGGTGGCTTACCACCTGTTTATTTTAGTTTTTATCCTTAATCATATCCTTAACCTTCATAAGCCTTGTTAAGGATCCCCTTTCGTTTTCATCAAGCTTCATGGATATGTACTTAATAGTTTCCTCAAACTGGGGTATCATAACATATTCAAGAGCATTAACCCTACGCCTTGTTTTTTCAATTTCATCGGCAAGCATATTGCAAGATTTTTCTATTTCTGCAAGTTCTATCATTTTAGGTAGAATATCGGCAAGCCTTGCAATTGCATTATCAAGTTGGGCAGATGTTTCAGTTAAGCCATAGGAAAGGGTTGACTCTGTTAGGGAGTTTTCATCAACAATAATTTTTGGAACGTTTACGCTCATAACGTTTTTAGTTTTAACATCTATTTTAGCGTTCCTAGCGGGGTAAAGCATAGCTTCCTCCAAGGCCTTAGGGTCCATAACTGCCCTTGCCATGGCGAAGTTGCCTAATGCACCACTCAACTCCCTTTCCACATCGGTACGCAATTCCTTATTCTTTTTAATTAGAATAATAAACTGCCTAACCATTTCATCACGCTTATCCTTTAGGAGCTTATGGCCACGGGTAGCCATTACCAAACGTTTTTTAACCTTTGATAGCTCCATACGTGTTGGGTTTACACGAAGTACTGCCAATTTTTATTCCTCCTTTGTTTCAGGTAGGTATTTATCAAGCATGTCATCATGTATACGTTTAAGTTCAGCCCTTGGAATGGTTTTAAGCAATTGCCAACCTAAGTTTAGAGTATCCTCTATACTTCTGTTAGTTGTGTAACCCTGTGAAACATATTCGTTTTCAAACTGTGTAGCAAAGTCAGCAAACTTTTTATCAACATCTGTAAGGGCTGCTTCACCTAATACTACGGCCAATTCCTTAGCATCCTTACCACGGGAGTAAGCTGCGAAAAGCTGGTTCATTGTGGGGGCATGGTCTTCCCTTGTTTTGCCTTTACCAATACCCTTATCCTTCAAACGGGAAAGGGATGGCAATACGTCAATTGGGGGTGTAATGCCCTTTCTGTATAGTTCACGGCTTAATATAATTTGGCCTTCTGTAATATAGCCTGTTAAGTCGGGAATTGGGTGAGTTTTATCATCCTCGGGCATTGTTAGTATAGGTATTTGTGTAATTGAGCCAGGTTTGCCTGTAATTCTGCCCGCCCTTTCATACATGGATGCAAGGTCGGTGTAAAGGTAACCAGGGTAACCACGACGGCCAGGTACTTCCTTACGGGCAGCGGATACTTCACGAAGGGCTTCTGCATAGTTTGTAATATCTGTTAATATTACAAGCACGTGCATGCCTTTTTCGTAAGCCAAGTATTCAGCAGCGGTAAGTGCCATACGGGGTGTAGCAATACGCTCAATGGCGGGGTCGTTTGCAAGGTTCATAAACAATACGGCACGTTCAATTGCGCCTGTGCGTTTAAAGTCCTCAACGAAGTATTCTGCTTCCTCAAAGGTAATACCAATTGCGCCGAATACAACCGCAAATTTGCTATCTGTACCAAGCACACGGGCTTGCCTTGCTATTTGTGTAGCAAGTTGAGCATGGGGTAAGCCACTGCCTGAGAACACGGGCAATTTTTGACCACGAACAAGGGTGTTTAGGCCGTCTATTGCGGATATACCTGTTTGTATAAACTCACTGGGGTAATCCCTTGCGGCGGGGTTTATAGGCTCGCCATTAATATCCATACGTTTTTCTGGAATAAGTTCTGGGCCGCCATCCTTTGGTTTACCCATACCGTCAAATACCCTACCAAGAATATCCTCTGATACGGATAGTTCTATGGACCTACCTAAGAACTTTGCCTTACTATCATCAATTTTTAAGCCATTGCTGCTTTCAAATAACTGAACAAGAACCCTATCCCTATTAACTTCTAATACCTTACCACGACGAACTTCGCCATTAGCCTGTTCAATTTCAACAAGCTCGTTATAGCCAACATCATTAACACCTTCAACCAGCATTAAGGGGCCAACTACTTCTTTAATTGTACGATACTCTTTAAGCATATTACAGCCCTCCCTGGTCATCAAGTGCGGATACTTGGGATAATAGTTCTACTTCAATTTCCTCAAATTTATATAGGTCGGCTTCTTTAATATATTTGGACCTACCAATTTTTTCACGAACTGGTACATCAACTATTGTTGATAAGTTTGCACCTTCATCTAAAGCCTGTTGACCCTTTTCATCATAAAGAAGAATTAGGCGTAACATAGCGGCTTGTTTTTCAAGGGATGTGTAGGTGTCAATTTCGTCAAAGGCGTTTTGGTGTAAGAAGTCTTCCCTAATCATCCTAGCAACTTCCATTGTAAGCCTATCCTTCCAGCTAAGGGCATCTATACCAACAAGCCTTACAATTTCATCAAGTTCGCTTTCCTTTTGTAGTATGTTCATTGCTTTTAGGCGCATATCGTTAAACTCTGGGCTAACGTTATTGCTATACCAATCGGCAAGTTTATCCAAATACAAGGAATAGCTTTGTAGCCAATCTATTGCGGGGAAGTGACGTTTGTAAGCTAACTGAGCGGATAAGCCCCAGAAAACTTTTACTATACGCAATGTAGCTTGGGATACAGGCTCGGATATATCACCACCGGGGGGTGAAACTGCGCCTATTGCTGTGATAGCGCCAATTCTTTCCTCACTGCCTAGGCATTTTACAATACCAGCACGCTCGTAGAATTCAGCAACGCGGGATGAAAGATATGCGGGGTAACCTTCTTCACCAGGCATTTCCTCCAAACGGCCACTCATTTCACGAAGAGCCTCAGCCCAACGGCTTGTAGAGTCGGCCATTATAGCAACCTTGTAGCCCATATCACGGTAGTATTCTGCAATGGTAATACCTGTGTAAATGGATGCTTCACGGGCTGCAACGGGCATATCTGATGTATTTGCAATAAGCACTGTACGCCTCATTAAGCTTTCGCCTGTTTTGGGGTCGTGTAGTTCTGGGAACTCACGCAAAACGTCGGTCATTTCATTACCGCGCTCACCGCAACCAACGTATACGATAAGGTCGGCATCGGACCATTTAGCAAGTTGGTGTTGTACAACTGTTTTACCACTGCCGAAGGGGCCTGGAACAGCTGCAACGCCACCGGTTGCTATGGGGAAGAATGTATCAACAACCCTTTGACCAGTTATCATAGGTTTAAGGGGTGATATTTTTTCGTTATAAGGCCTACCACGCCTTACTGGCCATTTTTGTAGCATTGTTATTGGGTGAACATTGCCCTTATCATCCTCAACCTCGCAAATGGTTTCTGTAATAGTTGCATTAGATGCAAAAATACTTTTAATTGTGCCACTTACGCCTACGGGAACCATAATTCTATGTTCAACGCTAGGGGTTTCCTGTACTATACCAATAATTGTGCCTGGAACCACCTTATCGCCAACGCTTTTTGTGGGCTCAAATATCCACTTTTTATCCCTATTTAGGGAGTATACTTCAACGCCCCTTGTAATTCTATCGCCAACCTTATCACGGATGGCTGTAAGAGGCCTTTGAATACCATCAAAAATTGATTCTATAAGCCCTGGCCCTAATTCAACTGAAAGTTGAGCGCCAGTAGATTCTACAGGTTCACCTGGTTTTAGGCCTGCGGTTTCCTCATAAACTTGTATAGAGGCAAGGTCGCCCCTAAGTTCTATAATTTCGCCAACTAGCCTTTTATCGCTAACACGAACCACGTCGTACATACGTGAATCCGCCATGTTTTCGGCAACTATAAGCGGCCCAGCCACTTTTACTATTTTACCTTGCGCCATATAGGTTATTCCCACCTTCCTTTATATTAAAGTACTAATCTTCAAATAGTATATTTGCGCCCAAAGCCTTTTCAACATTGTTTTTAATAATTTCCATGGCATAGCCTTCGCTGCCATTTGAGCCTGGTATTGGTATAACGCTAAGTTCAAAGTCGTTCCTATACCTGCTTAAAGCTTCCTCGGCCTGTTTAGCCTCGTTTTCTGTAATAAAAACTATGCTTACGCCTTGTTTTTTAAGCTTGAAAAGTGCATTGGTGGTTTCCTCTTCTGTAGAAGTTGGAATAACCTGCATTCCTAAAGCTTTAAATGCGAGCACTGCGCTTCTTTCGCCAACAGCGCCCATTTTTGTATTATTTAACACTTATTGCACGCATCCTTTCATTTATATCATCCTGGGATGCACCACTTGCTTTTGCAGCCATAATTAGCCTTATTGCTGCCCCTTGCCTTTGTGTGGTTAAAATGTAAGCGGCCAAGTTTTCAATATTTATAGGCTTATAGTAAAAAGGCTTAAATATTGATAAAAGAACATCATCGGATGTTTTTTCCAAGGCGGAAAGGTTTGCTTGGCCTGCCATTAATTTATCGTACATATTAGCAAAGGTTTTATCTATCAATGTTAATTTTGGTGTTAACTTATTTGGGTTTGTAAAGGCCTTTAGCATATCCGCCTTGCTAATTAAGCCCCCATCAATAAGCATATCCGCCAAAAATTCTGGCTTTTTGCCCATTTGCAAGGTTCTAAGCATCATTAAAATGTTTAAAAAAGTAACTTGTTTTGTAAAATAATCCTTTATTGTGTTGTTGTTTAAGTTATTAACATAATCAAAAATTACTGAATAAACAGCCTTATCGATTTCAACATCAATTTTTAGCGGGTCAAAATTGGTAACAATTTCCTTTTCCAAGTTTTGCATGCTAACTTTAAGTTTATTAGGCAAAGGTTTATAATTGTGGTTTGCCACCGCGTGTTTTAATTTATCAACGGGTATAGTGCCACAGTTATAAAGATAATCAGGCTCTATATTTAACAGCCTTGATTTTAATAATACCTTTAAGTTATGCCCATCAAACTTTAGCAACATAGCGTTTGAAAGGTTTTGATCCGTTGTAAACTTATTTACCAAGTTACAAGCATTGCTAACATACCTATCAACAGCAAAGTCATAATCCCTATTTTCGCTGCTTAAAAAGCCTATATCCACAAGTACCTGCAATGCTTCATTGTATGTAACAGCCTCGGATAGTCTTGCAATATCGTTTTGGCTTACAGAGTTTGCCTGCTTCATTTTTATTTTTGCAGCGGCAAACTGTATGCTTTTTTGAGCCATAAACTACACGTCCTTTCCGAATTACTGATTTTTAAACAATCTTTCCGCAACATCACGTTCAATATCTACACGAAGGGAGGCTAGTAGAGACTCTATTGTGCAATTAAGCTCTACCCCATCCTTAACCAACACTGCGCCAGTTGCGTTTTCTATTTGCTTATCACCCTTAACAAGTTCGTTTTTGTTTTGGGCTTTTAGTTTGCTATTAATATCATTAAACACAGCATCACTTAGCCAATTAGCTTGGTTATCGCCCACATAAAGGGTTTCGCCACCTTCGGCTTGTTTTACTATCATGCTTGATACTTTATTAGCTATATCACCCACGTTTAGGGTTTTAATTTTATTTTGAGCCTGTGTAAAGGCTTCGTCTATTAAAGACCTTCTTTGCTGCAATAAATACTTTTTATATTCCAAATCGCTCATGCTTTGAAGTTGTTTGCGAATTTCATCACTTTCCACTTCAGCCATTTTTTCGGTTTTAAACTTTAGTTTTTCTACCTTTAAATGGGAGTTGTACTGCATTTGATTAACTTTTGATTTGGCGTCATTTAAAATATCTGCAGAAAGCTTTACAGCATCATCTTCTATTCTTTTTAAAATTGCCTCTGCATTCATTATAAAGCTCCTTATAGGTTAATAGAGTTTACGATAAGGAATGATGTTAGTAGTGCTAAAACGGCGTATGTTTCTACCATAACGGTCATTGTAATACCACGGCCGCTCATTTCTGGGTGTTCACCAGTCATAATCATAGCTGCTGATGCAACTTTACCTTGGTAAATAGCGGAAAGTAAACCAATAACGCCAATTGGCAAACAGCCTGCAATAAATGCTAAGCCTTGCATAACTGTAACGGATGCCATAGCACCACCCATGATATTTGTTTTAATTAAAACTATAACTGCAATAAGGAAACCATAAATACCTTGTGTTGCGGGCAATAGTTGTAATACTAATAATTTGCTTGCTACTTCGGGGTTTTCGGAAGAAACTGCACTTGCTGTTTCACCAGATGTACCAACACCAATACTTGAACCGTAACCTGCGCCTATAACTGCAATACCTGCACCTAATAATGCTAAAATTTGACCTAATTCCATAAAAAGAGCCTCCTAATTATTTGTTTGTAAATTTTTATCTTCAACTATCTTTATATACCTTGTATTTTCAGATAGAGGTTTAAATTCCTTACCACCATCCACATAGAACTTACCAAAGAATTCTATATACTGTAAACGGCAGGAGTGAACATATGCGCCTAGGGCATTTATACCCAAGTTGAATATGTGGGCAAATACGAATATTACCGAGCCTATTACCATACCAATAATGCCAGACTCAAACACCATGCCTATAAGTTTGTTTATAACCATACCTATAACGCCTGTTGCCAAGCCCATACCAAATAGCCTCATGTAGCTTAGTAGGTCGCTTACCCAACTGCTCATGCCATATAGGGCACCAAAGCCACTCATTATACGGCCAAAGAAGTTTTTCTTTTCCCTACCGGCAAACAGAACTATTAGGCCACCGCCAACTAATGCCAATATTTTGCCTACGCTTGATAGGCTTGGTACTAACAATAAGCCAAGGCCTGTTAGCAATAATGCCCAGCTAAGTTGATCGTAAACTGCTGCCATGGCATCACCATTTCTAATGTTCATATAAGCTGCCACTATTAGGCCTGCAAGCATATTCACTGCGCCTACGGCAATACAGGCTATCATAACCGGCATAGGGTTGTTTACCGCATCAAACAAGGCAAACTGTGGGAATAAACCAAAGCCGAACCATGTGTTGTATAGGGCACCCCATATTACTGTGGCTATTGAGCCAAATATAATAAGTTTAAGCATATTCTTTGTAGCTAATTTGGGTTTATACTTTTTAAGTATAAAGGGTATTGCTATTAGCATAATAAGGGCATAGCCCGCATCGGATAGCATCATACCAAAGAAGTTAGCAAAGAACGGAGCCATAACGGCTGTGGGGTCTATACCTGAGGGGTCAGGTAGTGAAAAGCCTGATACAACGGATTCAAAGGGGGTAACATACTTGTTGTTGTGTAGTAGCACTGGGGGTTCATCGCCCTCCTCAGGCTCAAGTACCTCTATTGATACTGCGGGGCTTACCTTTTTAAGCTCCTGCTCAACAGTTTCAACGGATTTTTCAGGTATCCAACCCTTTACATAGAATGTAGTTGCTGTATTTGCAAATTTATCAACAGCCTTGTCCCTATCATCATCTAGTTTAAGCACATCATAAAGTATGCGCATATTGGAAACATTTTTAGCTAAAGCTTTTAGTTTTTCATTTATCTCGTTTTCGCTAGCATCAAGCTGGGCCAATTTACTATCAATATCATCTATGGCGGCTTGTGCATTAGTATCTATATTAGCGAAGTTTACATTAGTAAAGCCATAATCCTTAAAGGCCTTATTAACCTTATCATAATCGTTTTTATGCACTACTACTAACATGTAGCTTGTGCCACTAATTACCGAAATGTTTTGAGTATAAACCAAGCTTTCAGCCAAGGCTTCACTTTCTTTTAGCTTAACAAGTGAAGCGTTTTGAATATACCCTAAGAATTGGGCGGTATCGTTACTGTTTTTAATGCTATTAAGGGGAACATCTATTGCCAACCAAGGTTTAAGTTCATCCTTATTGGAGTTTAGCTTTAGCCTTTGGCTGTTTAGCTTACCAACTTCCCTTTCAAGATCCTCAGTTTGAGCAACAACATCAAACATTGCTGGGGAGTTTTCCCTAGCCTCCTCGCTTTCGGTTCTAGACACATATACATCACTAGCAAAAAGGGGCTTTTTTTCGTCACTATATTTATTTAAATAGTTTATTGCCCACCTTAGCCTATCCAAATCCGTATTTTGCGGGGTAGTGTTTTCCGTTTTTACTTCCTTAGTTTGAGTTTCATCAATAGCATCGCTAATTTGAACGCTGCCTAATTGCTGTAAGGTTTTTAAAAGCTTATCCTTATCCGCCTGCATAGCAAGCAAATAAAAGCGCTTCATTTTAACTATTGCCATGTTGCATAACCCTTTCAACAATATAATCAGCCACGCCTGGTATGTTTTGCCTGTACTTGTCAAGCTCTTGATTGGACTTTACTTTGTTTTGTTCAAACCTATCATCCATTGTAACCTTAAAGTCCTTTTTAACGCTATCTAGCATTTCCTGTAGCTTTGCACGGTTTTCCACAAGGGCGTTACGCTCTTGGTCAACCATGGCGGCTTCAACGCCTTTTAGCATTTCCCTTGCCTCAAGCCTAGCTTGTTGTACCTTAGTTTGAGCAAGTTCCTCATACTTTTTAATTTCGTCTAATATGTTTATTGGCACTAAATTCACCTGCCTTACATTTAAAATATTTTACTATTATTTTGTACCAAATAGCCTATCGCCTGCGTCACCAAGGCCTGGTACTATATAACCATGTTCATTTAAGCGCTCATCCAAGCCTGCAACGTAAATATCAACATCTGGATGGTCGCGTTTAACCTTTTCAACACCTTCTGGGGCAGCTATTAAGCATACAAACCTGATGTTGCTGCAGTTTCTTGCCTTTATAAAGGATATTGCGGCACTTGCGCTACCACCAGTTGCAAGCATAGGGTCTACTACAAGCAAAAGCCTGTTTTCAGAGTCAACGGGCAACTTGCAATAATACTCAACGGGTTTAAGGCTTTCAGGATCCCTGTACAAGCCAATATGGCCTATTTTAGCTGCGGGTATAAGGGTCATAACGGCATCAACCATGCCTAAGCCAGCCCTAAGTATTGGCACTATACCAACTTTTTTACCTGATAGCATTTTGCCCTTTGCAACGCTTACTGGGGTTTTAATTTCTACTTCTTCTGTAGGTAAATCACGAGTTACTTCATATATCATAAGCATGGATATTTCTTCCAAAAGCTCACGAAATTCCTTTGGGCCTGTACGCTCATCCCTCATAATGCTAAGTTTATGCTGAATAAGTGGATGATCAAATACTGTTACTTTACTCATATTAAGCCTCCAAAAAAAAGATTTATATTAGAATATTTTTATCCATACAATTATAACCCATTAGGTTAAAATTTACAATAATTTATATTAATTAGTATAGTTTATTATATATTTAACCATCTTTATAATTTGTAACTAATGCCTGCTTAAAGTTGATAAAAATTTTCAATATGTTATAATAAAATTGAGTTTAATAACTTATTGTTAATATTATATTACATATAATTTATAAGTGAGGCTTTCTGTTTATGAATGAAAACGGTTATGGTTTAATACTTGCATCGGGTTCCCCTAGGCGCATTGAACTTATACAAAGGTTGGAAGTTCACTATACAGTAGAGCCATCAACAATAGATGAAAGCCTTATAGATATTAACTTAAAGGATGGCAACTTGGAGCCCTGTGAAATATTTGCCAAGGCCAAGTGCTTAGATGTTGCTAAAAGGCACCCTGATAGCTTTGTTATGGGCCTTGATACCATGGTTATAATAGATAATATGGTGTTGGGCAAACCCAGAAGCGAAAACGACGCCTTTAACATGTTGAGGGTATTATCCGGTAGGGAGCACGAAGTTTTAACTGGCGTGTGCGTGTACTCCCCTATAACAAAGGATATTAAGGTGGATTTTGACTTAAGCCGCATTACATTTAAACAGCTAAGCGATAATGTAATAAGGAAGTACATTGCCACAGGTGAGCCTATGGATAAGGCGGGCGCCTATGGAATACAGGGTATAGGTAGGCAGCTTGTGGAAAATTACAAGGGTAATTTATCCAACGTGGTGGGCTTTCCCCTACCAACAGTTTATGTTTTATTATGCGAAAGCGGATTTATGAGTAGTATTTAAGGAGTTTGCAATATGGGTATATTTGCCTATGATGTGGGAATAGATTTAGGTACAGCCAACACCCGTTTATTTGTAAAGGGTAAGGGCATATTGGTTGATGAGCCAACATTGGTGTTGATATCCGATGACCCTAGGCGTAAAAGGCAGCGTTTAATTGCTTTGGGTTATGATGCCCTTAGCCAAGTAGGCCGTGTAGCAACTGGCGAAAAATGCGTGTGGCCTTTAAAAGATGGTATAGTTGATAAGAATAACGAGGCGGCATTTTTGTTAAATGCCCATTTGAATTTTACAATAGGCCGAAGCCACTTGTTTAAACCAAGGGTTTTTGTAACCTACCCTTGCAATACATCGGATAATAACAAAAGGGTGTTGCGTGACCTTTGTATAAACGTGGGTGCGGGTAAGGTTGTGCTTATAAGCAAGCCTTTTGCGGCTGCCGCTGGGGGTGGCTTGCCTGTGCTTAATGCAAAAGGATCCATGATAGTGGATATGGGTGCGGGCACAATTGATATTGCGGTAATATCCCTTGGGGGCTTAGCAGTATCCCACAGCATTAACTATGCGGGCAATAGGATGAACGATGCTATAATTGCCTACTTCCACAGTAAACATAAAATTGATATAGACTGGCAAACGGCTGAGGCCTTAAAGTTAGACCTTGCCTGCGCTGTGCCTCAACTTCAAGAAAGGGTTAGCGTAGCAAGCGGTAAGTATACAGGCTATGGCAACCAAGTAAACTTTAACGTTACATCCAACGACATATACGAGGCCTTGGCGGACTCTAGAACAGCCTTGATAAATAGCTTAATGTATGTGTTAAAAACCGTGCACCCCTCCATGATACCTGATATAATGGAGAAGGGAATTTACCTAACTGGTGGAGTATCACAAATGCCAGGCCTAAGGGAGTTTATTTATAGGGAGCTAAAAATTCAGGTTAACCCTGCATTGGAGCCTACAAGGTCGGCAGTATACGGTTTAAAGTTTATAATAAACAACTTGGATGATATATTAAAACAAGGCAAAACATCATTTTTAGAGGTAGATATTTAAAATAGATGAAAAAGCTTAACATTTTTAAAAAGAAAAATAAGGATAATGAGGGCAATAGGCCACGCAGAAGGTTAAGTGGTAATGGCCTTCGTTTTGTAGCAATATTAGCGGTTTACATTGTTTTAACTGGAATTTTTGGGGCTATGCTTTTAGCAAGAATAATGGGTAGCCCCCAGCTTAAAGTTGTGGAAAACACCGTTGCCACAGTGGTTAGCCCTGTGCAAAATGCCTTTAATAGCGTTGTTGTTGAAATAAGCAACTATATACAAAAGCTAAAGGTTAGGGGCAATATTGAAACTGAGTATAATAAACTTTTGGCAGAAAATGAGCAACTTGTGTATGATGCAATGCTTGCTAAGGAGCTACAAATTAAGCTTAGCCAATATGAAAGCGCCTTTGATGAAATATCATTAAACGAAAGCATGAACCCCATAAGCTGTTCCGTAATAGGTAGAACATCGGGCAACTATTTTACTGTGTTTACAATAAATAAGGGCTCAATGCACGGTATAGAGGATTATATGGCTGTAACAATGGAAGGTGCTTTAATTGGTTACACCTATAATGTTACTGTAAATAAAAGCGATGTTAGGGCAATTATTGATAGTGAGGCAAGTATAGCAGGGCTTATACAAACATCCCGCGACCAAGGTACAATAAGGGGTACTATGGGCATAGATGGTAAACCCATGTGCCGTATGTACTACTTGCCTGCCGACCACCTACCCCGCCCAGGTGATGAAGTTGTTACATCCGGCGTGGGCATGAGCTTCCCCAAGGGTATACCAATAGGTGTAGTTAGGGAAAGCACAAGGGGCATGGAGGAAAATAAACAATATATTGTTATAGAGCCTAAGGCAAACTTTAAACACGTGGAAAACGTAATTGTGCTAAGGTATAAACCCGACCCCATAGGCGTTACAGCTATTGAGGTTGATGGTGAAGTAGTGTATGCACCTATACCCACATCCGTGCCAATACCTACCATTGTTATAGGTAAGGATGAATTTATGTTAGAGGCAACTTATACACCCATACCAGAGGGTTATGAAACCCCTGAGCCTATGGAAACCATGGTGCCTGTAGCAACAACTACTATTACCCCAGACCCTGAAAGCACAAGTGATGTAATAGAGTATAAGCCACCTAATGCCACAGAGGATAATTTTAATATTACCCTTGCGCCTACGGCTTCCCCTACGCCTACATCACCACCCCTTGAAATTACTGTTGAGGATGATTAATTTTTGACTAAGGTAATAAAATCTTTAATACTAGGGTTTTTGGCCTATTTGTTCCATGTAACCGTTATGCCACTATTGCCCATTTATAATGTTAGTGCTAATGCAATACTTGCTGTTTTAGCTGTTGTTATTGTTGCCTATGGTAGGCAACATGGCATAACATTATCAATAATATTTGGTATACTTATGGAAACTATGCTACCTAGCCTTGATTACCTTTACTTAGTTGTATACCCCGCTGTTGGCTTGCTTGGAACAGTTGCCATGGCGGATAAAACTGATAGACGCCTTGAGATGGAGCGAAACCTTAATAAAAGGGGCGAAAACTTAAACCCATTGATACGTACACCCCTTACTGCCATGCTAATGACATTGTTGTTTGAAATAATTAACATGGCCTATGTGCTTTTAAAAGGTGTGGTGTTTGATAGGGAAAACCTAAGCCGCATATTAGTATCAATACTGTACACAACATTTGTTTGTATTGTAATAATGATACCTTTAAGGCAGTTTTTAGGCTTAAAGTTTGTTATGCCCCAGCAAATTAAAAAGCAAAAACTTGATATGCCTGTGGGTATAGACCCAAGGAAGGGCAAACAGGTTATACGCCCAGTAATAAATAAAAATGATGATGAAGCTGTTGTAAAGGATGCAACACAGAATATTAAACCTTTAAGAAGGAATGTTGTAGATAAATCCCCCACGGCTGTACCCTCCATGTTAAAAATGAGGGATGAGGCTGTTAAGGATTATAATGAGGATGATTTTAAACCCCCAAGTGTTGATACAGGCACTGAAAACAAAGGTGATGTAATAGATGAATAATAGAGAAACCATTGTAGATGCTAGAAGTGTGCGCTATTTATTAGCGTTTTTAGGCGTGCTTGTTTGTGTTGTTATATTGGTTGCCAGCTTGGCAGATTTACAGCTAAGCGGCGGTGAAAACTATTCCGCCACAGCAACAAGCAAAAGAAAAATTAATATACCCTTGCGTGGCAGTAGGGGCATGATAACCGATAGTGATGCAGTAATATTGGCTAAGGATGAAATGATTTACAATGTTACATTTTATAGGGATGCCTCCCAAAGGGATTATGCTACATTTACTAAGGCTATAGTAAAAGCTGTTGAAATAATAGAGAAAAACGGTAATGAACTATCTGTTGGTTTTGTTATAGAGCGTGATGATGCTAATATATGGCAGTTTAACTTTGGTAGTGGCGTAAGCGATGCGGTGCTTGAAAAACGTGAAAGCCAATGGAGGCAAAATAACTATTTAACAGCAACAAGGTTCCCTAATGCGGCGGCATGTATGGAACAGTTGAAGGTGCGTTTCCATATTACAGATGATATGAGTGAGGATATGATGCTAAAGGTTATGGCAGTATACTCCGAAATGCAAATGAACTTGTTTAATAGCCAAGCAATAGTTATAGCTAAGGATGTACCTTATGAAACAGTTATAGAGATAGAAACCCAATCCATGCAATTACCAGGTTTGGAAGTTGCGGTTGGCACAAAACGTGTGTACCCTCGTGGTGAGGTTGGTGCCCAAATAATTGGTTATTTAGGTGCAATACCTAGTAATGAAATGTATGTGGAGCTTGCTAAAAAGGGTTATGCCTATAACGATTTAATTGGTAGGGATGGTATAGAATCATCCATGGAGGATTGGCTAACACAAAACTCTAGCAATAGGCAAGGCTTTAAACTTGTAGAACGTGATAGCTTGGGTAAAATTACAAGGGTGCTTGATTATCAAGAGCCTAAGGATGGTAATAACGTAAAACTAACAATAAAAGATAGTTACCAACAACAGGCTGAACGTGCCCTTGCGGATAATGTTGACCGTTGTAGAAGTGAGCAACAGAAAAAGTTGCTTGATGAAAGATGGCTAGAGGATAATAAGGAAGATATAATAGACCGTGACTGGCAAAAGTTCCCATTAAAGTTGGCAGACCGTGCCGCTATGATGGTTGTGGATATGGAAGGCCGAGTGCTTGCCATGGCTAACTACCCCACCTATGACCTTAACGCCCTTGTGGCATTAGGGCCTGAAAGCAATGAAATATTAACCGACCCACGTAACCTGTTGATGAACTATAATATTCACGGCTTGGGCACACCTGGATCCATTTATAAAATGGTACCTGGCCTTGGCGCATTGGTTGAGGGTGAACTGTGGAAAGATGAAACAATAGATGATAATGGTTACTTTTTAAAGTATACAAGGGATTTATCCACAGCACCAAAATGTTGGATAAGCCCCCACTACCGTTTTAGGCATCAGGATCAAACTATTGTACAAGGCCTACAAAACAGTTGTAACTACTTCTTTTATGAGATAGGCTCACGCCTTGGTGAACAAAGGCTGTATAAATATGCTACATTGTTGGGCTTAACATCCAAAACAGGCTTGGACTTGCCTGGTGAATTAAGGAGCGTAGTAGGCTCACAAAACTCATTGTATGACCCCAATAAACCAATAAATGAAGCATCACAGGATACAGCGGTACCAATTATCGTGTTTAACTCTATAAAAACTCACCTTAAAAACGTGGGTGCAAGTAGGAATATATACTATGATGAAGAGCGTTTAAATAAGTGTATAAAAAGGCTTATGGATATGGCAGTAAATACCGGCCAAGATTATTGGTTGGATGAAATGCGACCCATACTTATGGAAGAGCTTAACATGACAAGGAGCATGGTATATACACAGGCAATAATTGGTGATACATATAACTACCTAAACGATATTAAATGGGGCGGTGGTCAGAATATAATGACGGCCATTGGCCAGAGTGTTACGGTGCTTACCCCTGCTGCGGTTGTAAGGTATGTATGCTCCATAGCGAATGGTGGCACGACGTATAACTTGTTGATAATAGACTCTGTAACATCCCCTGATGGTGATATATTAAGCCAAAGGGCACCAACAGTATTGCATGAAATACCCGATGCTGAGGAATACTTGCACCTAATAAGGGAAGGTATGAAGGGCGTTGTTGATACTGAGGGTGGTACAGCTACAAAATACTTTGTAAACTGGAAATATAGGGATCAAATTGCTGCTAAGACGGGTACAGCGGAGGTTACATCCATAGACTTAGAGAATAACGCATGGTTCGTTAGTTTTGCCCCCTATGATAAACCGGAGATAGCGGTAGTAGTATTTATACCTGCAGGTTTTTCCGGTGGTGAAGCATCCTTAGCCACAAGGGAATTTATAGCGTGGTATATGGATCAAAAGGATTTAGCGAAAACTGATACATTGTTACCCTATGGTAATTCAATGGCACCGTAGGAGTGGAGAGTGGCGAAGCGATGTTGATATGCGATACTTGGCTTTTCGCTCTTTGGTATGAGGTATGAGGTATGGTGCAAATTCCTGCGGAATTTGTATTTGATGAATACCTTGGGTTTTGTAATAGTTGGCTTGTAAAGCATAAAAGTGGGGTCAAGGGGGTCACCTCCTTGCGGGGTAAGGGGTGGAACCCCTGAAAAGAACAAGGCTTTAGCCTTGGAACTTGTGCAAAGGATAGCAAACGGGAGCGTTAAGCGACAATGTTTGCGAGGTTGGCGAGAAAAGCTTGAATTTGCTTAAAGAGATATCAACTAATTTAATAGTGTTTAAACTTGATGATTGCTTGCTTAAAACATTGATTTTCTTGTTTACACTCCTCTATTCCCCCACATTTATACTATAACATATTGGTTTTTTAGAAAGGGCATTTTTGCCCTTTTTATTGTGGCATCAAACAAGCTTGTTGTGTGGGTTTGAGGGGTGTTTATAGTCTTTTTGGGTGGGGGTTTATTGCATGCAATAGTGTGGGAATATAACATTGTAAAAGGAAAGAAAAAAGCACAAATGTGCTTAATGTATCGAAAAGTAGCACGATAAATGATATAATTAGGTGTAGATAATATAGTTGTTAACCCTTTAAATGTTGATAAAATAAAGTGAGGTAATCATGGAAAAACCACTAACTAAAACTGAATATTATTATTGTGAAGACTATAATAAATATGTTAAATGTGATTGGGGTATATTTTATTGTATTGAAGATGGAAAAGAGATTAGAAATGATTTTTATTCCAAGATATTAATTGGAGATATATATACAGTAGATATTACAAAGGAAGAATATTATGCTCAATTATATTAAAGCCTTATTAATTGCACTTAAAGCACATTACAAACAACTTGATAAGGGTGGAAAACCTTATATATTGCATCCATTAAAAGTATCTTTTAAGGTAAAAAATAATAAAGTAAAAATTGTTGCTTTATTGCATGATGTTTTAGAAGATAGCAATAAATATTCAATTGATGATTTTAATTTTCTTGATGATGAACAAAAAGAAAGTTTATTGTTATTAACACATGATAAAAATGTTGGTTATTTTGATTATGTTAAAAAAATAAAACAAAATGAAATTGCAAAAGAAGTTAAAAAACAAGATTTAATTCAAAATTTAAACCTTAGTAGATTAAAAAATATTAGGCAAAAAGATATTTTAAGAGCAAAAAAATATCTAGATGCCTTGGAAATATTAAACGAAAATAGTTAATCACGCCTAAAGCCTTGTAATATAGCAATAATTTTACAAAACAATAATATACTTAAAAATTAAATTTTATTATGAGGTAGTGTTATGGACTTTAGAATTGATAGGTTTACAAGTAAAGCAGAGGAATTTGTAATACTCGGAAACGAAGATATGAAATGCAAAGATTGTAAATATAAGCTTAAAAGCACAGCAAATTGTAAAAAATATGATAATTGGAAACCTGATGAAGTATTAGATGGCGGAGATTGTGAATATTATGAAAAAGAATAACCACGCCTAAATCCTTGTTAATATAGCAATAATTTTACAAAACAATAATATATATAAAAATTAAATTTAATTATGAGGTAGTATTATGGATTTTAGAATTGATAAATTTACATATAAAAAAGGAGATATTAAATTAGCTAGAAACGAGGATATGATGTGTAAAGATTGTAAATATAAGCTTAAAGGCTCAGCAAGTTGTAAAAAATATGATAATTGGAAACCTAATAAAGTATTAGATGGCGGAGATTGTGAATATTATGAAAAAGAATAATCACGCTTAAAGCCTTTGTTATATTACAATAATTAAATAAAACAATATTTTATTATGAGGTAGTGTTATGGATTTTAGAATTGATAGGTTTACAAGTAAAATAGGAGAACTTATATTAGATAGAAACGAAGATATGATGTGTAAAGATTGTAAATATAAACTTAAAAGCACAGCAAATTGTAAAAAATATGATAATTGGAAACCTAATGAAGTATTAGACGGCGGAGATTGTGAATATTATGAAAAAGAATAACCACGCTTAATAGCGTGGTTTTATATTACATAAAATTAAAAGCCTTTAAACCAACATATCTTTCCTTACAAGCCTCGCAAACATTGTCGCTCAACGCTCCCGTTTGCTATCCTTTCCCTTACTTTAAGGCTATCGCCTTGTTTTCCCGGGGGCTCTGCCCCTCTCAACCCCGCAAGGGCATGATGCCCTTGACCCCATATTTATGTTTTCTCGCAAGCACCATTCACATTGTAAGGGTTTCACCCTTACTCGTTCATTCCTCGGTATAAATTCATCTAATACAAATCCCAAAGGGATTTGAACATTACCTCATACCTCATACCTCATACCTCATACCTCATACCAAAGAGCGAAAATCAAAGTATTGCATAACAACTCAATCACAGCCACTCGGCCAATTACTACTTCATCCTAAAATGCTCCCTTGCATATCCCGCATTTGCGTGGGTTATGGCAAGTGCTAAGGCGTCGGCAGCATCATCAGGTTTGGGAATATCTTTAAGGTTTAAAAGCATTTTAACCATTTGCTGTATTTGAAACTTTTCCGCACGGCCGTAGCCTACAATGGCTTGTTTAACCTCCATGGGGGTGTACTCGTATAGCTTATCCGTATACTCGGCGGCAACAGTAACCACGCAACCACGGGCAGCGCCAACGGTAAGGGCTGTGGTAACATTCCTAGCGAAAAACAGTTCCTCAAAAGCTATTTCATCAGGCTTATACAGTGTAAGAATATCCTGTAAATCGTTTTTAATTTTAACTAACCTATCCTGGAAGCGCATATCCGGCGTGGTTAATATAACCCCATGGTTAACATGCTTTACAGTTGAGCCAACTGCATCAACAACGCCCCAACCCAATATGGCAAAGCCTGGGTCTATACCTAAAACTCGCAATACAATACCATCCTTTAAATAAATTAATACAATTTTAGCCTTTTTTAATATTGGTGTCAAATTAACAAAATGAATAAAACACTTGTAAATATTAGCCTTAGTAATATAATAAGCCTATAACTATATAAAAGGAGTAACTATGATTAGCCAAAAAGATGCATGTTATATTATACAACTTGCAAATGATGCAGGCGTTAAATTGTTTGTGGAGGGCGGTTGGGGCGTAGATGCCCTACTTGGCTATGAAAGAAGAGCCCACAACGATATTGATTTATTTGTTGATGATAAGGATTATATTAAGTTTATTAATATAATAAAAAATAAAGGCTTTAGGGAAGTAAATATGGAATATACCACCCCTAACCACACCGTATGGCAGGATGATAACAATAGAATAATTGATTTACATCGCTTTTATTATGGTGATGAAGGTATGCTTGTTTTTGAGGGGGAAAGTTACCCTGCCAAAGTTTTTGATTGTGAAGGGATAATTGGTGGTATTAAAGTTAATTGTATGGAGCCTTACAGCCAAGTTATATTCCATACAGGCTATGAGCACGATGATGATGACGCCCATGATGTAAAACTATTATGCAATAAATTTAATATAGAATTACCCCCAGAATATAAATAATGCTAAATTTTAATTATTAAGTAGCAATAAAAAGGCCTACACGAATGTAAGCCTTTTTTTATTATTTAATTATTTCAGCAAGGGAATCTATTGTTTCCTTAAAGGTTTTCATGGCGGACCTTATAACTTCAGGGTCTTCCATATCCACACCAGCTATACGCAATGCATCTAGTGGTGGAACGCTTTCACCAGCGCTTAGGAACTTTTTGTAGTTTTCAACAGCACTGCTACCCTCGTTAAGTATTTTGTTGGCAAGGTAAACCGCTGCTGCAAAACCTGTGGAGTATACAAACACGTAGAAAGCCCTATAGAAGTGAGGTATGCGCATCCATTCACAAGCTATAAGCTCATCCACATCACAAACATCACCATAGTATTTTTTGTTTAGGGCATAGTATTCATCACTTAATACTTCATGGGTTAGGGTTTCGCCATTTTCTGCAAGCCTGTGGCTTATGCGCTCAAACTCTGCAAACATTGTTTGCCTGAACATTGTTGTTCTAAATTGCTCTAGGAAGTAGTTAAGCAAGTAAGCCTTTTTCTCCTTAGCCTCGGTAGTTTTAAGCAAGTGTTTTAATACTAACACTTCGTTTACTGTGGATGCAACTTCGGCAACAAATAAGCTGTAATCGCTTTTTGCAAAGGGTTGTGTTTTATCGCTATACCAACTGTGCATTGTATGCCCTAATTCGTGGGCTAAAGTCATGCAACTGTTAAGGTCATCATTATGGTTAAGCAATATAAAGGGGTGTACGCCATATACGCCAAAGCTGTAAGCACCAGATGGCTTGCCCTTGTTTTCATATACGTCTATCCAGCCTTCATTTTTAGCTTTTTCAAGGGTGGCAGTATAATCATCGCCAAGCACGCTAAGGCCAGCAATAACGTGGTTATAGGCTTCCTCATAGCTCATATCCCACTTTACATCCTTAACTATTGTGGCGTAAAGGTCGTACATATGTAAGCTATCATAGCCTAAAGTAGCTTTCCTTAATTTTAAATAATCGTTAAGGAAGGGTATGCTTTCGTTTATAACATCCACAAGGTTATCGTATACAGTTAAAGGTATTTCATCACCGTAGAGGGATGCCTCAACACAGCTATTAAAGCCCCTTACATCCGCGTTAAACTTATCGTTTTTAACATTGCCGCCATAGGTTGCAGCAATAGTGTTTTTAAATTTGTTGTAGGTTGTAAATAGGGTTTCAAAGGCTTCTTTCCTTATAGCCCTATCATCATTCTTAATAAGCTTGCCATAGTAAGCTTCTGTAAGCTTAACCTTGCTACCGTCTTCATCGGTAACCTCTGGAAATTCCATATCGGCATCGGTAAGCATGCTAAAGGCGTTTTCTGCTGTGGCAGCACTATCGCCCATCATAGCAATAAGCCTTTCCTCTTTTGCGGATAAGGTGTGAGCTTTTTCCCTTATAAGCTTTTTAAGGTAAACGGAAAAGTCCTTCAAGCTTTCATCATTAAGGGCTGCTTGTAATACGCTATCATCAAGCATAAGCAATTCAGGCTTTAAAAAGGAGCTTGCTGCGCCAAGGGCAACATAAAGGCTGTAAGCCTTGCCATGCCTTGCCTGGGCTGTGGTGTTGCCTGTATCGCCATCAAGGCTCATTTTAGCATAAGCGTAAAGTTGAGCAAGGGATAAGTTCATATCGTTAAAAGTTTTTAAAACTTCGCCAATGTTTTGGCCAACCTTACCTGCGTATTCTGGAAATTTATCCACCAAGGCTTTTGTTTGTTCAAACTTAGCCTCATAAGCCTCATCAGTTGCAAAAATATCCGTCAATTTCCATTGATAATTTTTATCGGCTTCTTGCCTAGTTAATTCTCCACGTTTTTTCATTAATGTTTTTCCTCCTGCAAATTAAAAGGTAAATTATAACAATTTACCTTTTGTTTATTATATTTTATTACTTTGCGCTGGAATATGCAACAGGTGTTTCGTTTTGTGTTACAAGTATAAAGGTTTTACCCCTTTGGAACTGTATTTCATTGCCTGCCATATCCATATAAACGGTTCTAGATGTGTAGTCGGGGCGTTCCCAATAACCAGGGATATACCTACCACCAATAAAGAAATCCGCATTACCCTTGCCAATGTGGTGGGTTATAGGAGCAACACCGTTGCCGTCGTTCCATTCAACCTTTGCACGTTGAATAATAACGTTTTTAAAGCCAAAACGGGTTTCTTCCTTTGTTACAATATCTCTGCTTAAATAGGGTTGATCGTGAACGTACCTGTAATATAGGTTATCAATATCATCATATAAGAAGGATGAATTGTATTCCTTGTGGCCTACATCTATGGTAATTTTATTAGCAAAATCGCCAGTTGTGGGTAGTTCATCAGTGAATAACCAGGGGCGTGGAATAGCTAAATGATCCTTAGGAATAAGGTCGGCAATAGCTTTAACATTAGCATCAACGTTGTTAGGTGCTTTTATGCCAGGTACACGGGGTAAAAATTCGTACCAAGGCTTGCCACTACCAACTAAACCACTAAATAAAACGCCTTTTTTATCGGCACCGGTTTCACGGAACACTGCGGAACAGCTGCTGCCTTTAAGCTCTTGTGTGCCATAGAAAATAAAACCAGCCTGCCATTCTTCACGCATCCAGCAATGGCCAACACGGGCACTTCTTACAGGGCCTGCGGATGATGGCATAACATCACTGAAAAGGAAGGATATACGGGTAGAACCATTTTTGTATAAGGGTGTTTCGTAAACTATATCTGCATCGGTACCGCCCCAAGGTTCGCGGGCGCCTATGCCACCTTCGCTATTATCAATTTGAACCAACATTGGTTGATAGTAGCCGTTCCAAGCCAAACCGGTTGTGGGGCTAACACCATCAATAATTGGATTATCGCCATATTTGCCATTATCAAGTTTGCCTTTACCAACAACATTTCTATCGGCCTCGTTTTGCAATAAAGTTACTGGCGCACTTGCGAATGAAACACTGTATAAGCCAAAGCAAAGTACAACTGCTAGTAAAAGGCTTAATAATCTTTTCATATCAAATTCCTCCTATAATTTTATAGGATATACATTGTGTATGTCCATATAACATTTTTATTTTATAACAATTAAAAGTATTAATCAAGGGAAAGAGTAGTTAATTTACAACAATGTTACGGAAAAGTGGGAAAGGTGGGGTCAAGGGTGTCACACCCTTGCGGGGTAAGGGGTGGAACCCCTGAAAAACTAAGGCGATAGCCTTGGAATTTGGTAACATGATAGCAAACGGGAGCGGAAGCGACAATGTTTGCTGGTTTGTGAGGAAAGCAATGTTTTATTAAAGATATTATCAACTAATTTTAAAGTTGATAATTTAAACATTTGTTTTGCTTGCACTCCTAACTCCTCCCCACATTTATACTATACCATATTGGTTTTTTTAAAGTGGTAATTTTGACGATTTTATTATGGCATCAAACAAGCTTGTTGTAATGGTTTAATTGATGTTGGGAGTTTTTTTTGAGTGGGGAGGGTGTGAGTTTTGAATTATGAATATCGAGTTAAACACTTTGATTATTTACTTGTTATGCTTATCATTCTTTACTCTTATTTTTTTAAAGCTATGTTATCTACAAAGGCATTTACGTTGTTTTAGTCCGTACCTTAAGGGGCGAAATCGGGGGCCTAATTGCGAAGCGTTCCCCCGCCTCCCCCCTTATCAATCCTCATTGTTGTTGCTTTACTAATTATGTCCACGTAACAGTTGGCGAGGCTAGTAACAATGCTTAGCGAGTTCCCCATCCCCCTGCACGCTCTGAAACCTTAGAGATAAAGAAAACTTAACGTTAATAATTATCTAATCTTATCTGAAAACAATGGTGAATTTTCTACTTGAACTTGCATTTCGTTTTATCGGTTTTTGCGTTACGGCGTTTTGCAAACGCCTTCACTTCGTCAAACCGAATAGGTTTTAATGGTTTTTTTGCGGAGTTGAAAAAATTGAATTGCAAAGTATTTGAATGGGTTAGGTAGTTGCTAACAATCATATAAAATTTAGCTACTGTGTTTTCTTGAAAACCTTGCAAAGGCTTTTATTACAAGGGGTTTTTTCCACAATAAAAAGGGCAATATGCCCTTTTTATAAATGCCGTATGTTATATTAAAGCTGTGAGGACAATCCCACCAAGCTTATAACTACTCAACAATTAGCTTTAATTCCACAGCCATTAGTCTATTACGATAATCGCCAACATTGTAATTGTATTTTATGCTTCCGCCTAATTCAAAATCTGTAAAGCATGCGTTCTCTATATCCAGTTTTGCACCTTGCACATCACTTATTTTTGCGGGGTCAATGTTAGCATCAATGTCTGCTAGGTTTATTGTAACAGGTTCTATATTGGTTTTTATTTCCAAACTTTGATTACATTCTAATTCGTATATTGTTATGTTACTTAAATCCAGAGTTGCTAATTGGTTTTCAGAACAATATAAAGTGCTCAATTTTGTATTTTTTGTAACATCTAAATCTGATAAGTTGTTTTTACCGCAGTATAATATTCCTAAACTTATATTGTTTACAACATCTAATTTATTTAGATTGTTTATGCTACAATCTAATTCTCTTAAATTTGTATTTTTACTTACATCTAGCTCGGTAAGGTTGTTTGTATTACAGTACAAGTGTGTTAAATTTGCATTATTTGTAACATCTAATTCTGTTAAGATGTTTTCACTACAGTATAAAAGTGTTAAATTTGCATTATTTGTAACATCTAATTTAGTCAAATTGTTTGTATTACATTCTAATCTTGCTAAATTTTTATTGTTACTTACATCTAAATAGGTCAAGTTGTTTGTATTACAGATTAATCTTTTTAAATTTGCATTGTTTACAACATTTAATTCAGCAATTTTGTTTGTATCGCATGATAATTCCTCTAAAGCTTTGCTTTTACTTGCATCAAGCTCGCTTATATTGTTTCCACTGCAGGATAAGGATATTAAGCTTGTATTATTTGTAACATCTAGTTTAGTTAAGTTGTTTAAATTACAATCTAATTTCTCTAAAGCTTTATTTTGGTTGATATCTAACTCGCTTAAATTGTTTTCACCACAGTACAAGTATATCAAACTTACATTATTTGTAACATCTAATTTGCTTATTTGGTTTGTATTGCAATATAATTTTTCTAAAAGTTTGTTTTTGCTTACATCTAATGTACTTAATTCATTCTTTGTACAATGCAAGTTTTTTAAATTAATAAAATATTCTATACCCTTTAAACTGCTAATTCCCTTATTATTAACTTTTATTACTTCAACTTTATTAGCCATATCCTCTGTTAATATAGCATTTCCGTTTGTTATATTATCCATCACCCATGCCCTAAACGCTGGGTCTGGGAAATTATTTTCGTCTACTTTTATACCATCTATACCCGCTATAATATCATCGCCTAGTACAAGCTTTAGTTCCACATCTATGGTTCCACCATTACCAACATTGTAATTGTATTTTATACTTCCACCTAAGTCAAAATCCATAAAGCATGCATTTTCTATATCCAGTTTTGCACCTTGCACATCACTTATTTTTGTGGGGTCAATGTTAGGGTCTATATCCGATAGTTTATAGGGCTCTACAATGGATTCTATCTTTACGTTTCGTACTTGATTTTCGCCCATAAAATTGGATAATCTTGTATTCTTAGCTACATTTAAAACAGTTAAATTGTTTTTAGAACAGTGTAATCTAGTCAAAAATATGTTATTTGATACATCTAACTCTGTTAAGTTGTTTTCATCGCAGTATAATTCATGCAATGGTAGGTTATTTGATACATCTAACTCTGTTAAGTTGTTTTTACTGCAGTTTAATGTTTTCAAATTTGTGCTGTTCGTAACATCTAATTTATTTATTTGGTTTCTGTGACAATGTAACTCCTCTAAATTTTTGTTTTTACTTACATCTACTTCTGTTAAGTTGTTACCACCGCATCCTAAATATACCAAACTTATATTATTTGTAACATCTAATTCTGTTAAGTTGTTCCACCCACACTCCAAGTTCTTTAAATTAATAAAATATTCTATACCCTTTAAACTGCTAATTTTTATTTCAAAAACATCTATTTCTTCAACTTTATTAGCTACTCCCTCAGTTAACACAGTATTCCCGTTTGTTACAAAATCCAACACCCAATCCCTAAACACTGGGTCTGGAAAGTTTTTTTCGTTTATTATTACACCCATATCTTCATCTATTGTTACACCTATATCTTCATCTCTTACAAGTTTTAGTATCACACTCATTAGTCTATCTTCTTTATTATAGCCAATATTATAATTGTATTTTATACTTCCATTAAATTTTATATCTGTAAAACTAGCACTATCTAAATCCAATTTTGCCCCTACCACATCACTTATTTTTGCGGGATCAATTTGGGGGTCTATATCAGATAGCTTTAACAAATTGGCGTTTACTTTAACATATCGCCTTTGTTCATTATATTCTAACTGCTCTAAATTTATGTTTTCACTTACATTTAATTCAGTTAGATTGTTTTTATCGCATTCTAATATTTGCAAACGTGGATTATTTGTAAGATCTAATTCTGTTAAGTTGTTTGTACTGCAATTTAACTCATATAAAGCTACGTTTTTACTTACATCTAATTCTGTTAAGATGCTTTTACTGCAGTTTAAAATTGACAAACTTGCATTATTTGTAAGATCTAATTCTGTTAAGTTGTTTGTACCGCAATATAACGTGTTTAAAGCTACGTTTCTACTTACATCTAACTCGCTTAGATTATTTCCCCAACAAGATAAGGAGAGCAAACTTGTGTTGTTTGTAACATCTAATTTATTTATTTTGTTTTCGTGACAACTTAACTTCACTAAATTTTTGTTTTTACTTACATCTAATTCTGTTAAGTTGTTATCAATGCAGCTTAATTTTTCTAAATTTTTGTTTTTACTTACATCTAATTCTATTAAGTTGTTATAATCGCAAATTAAATATACCAAACTTACATTATTTGTAACATCTAATTCTGTTAAGTTGTTATTCCAACAATCCAAGTTCTTTAAATTAATAAAATATTCTATACCCTTTAAACTGCTAATTTTTATTTGATGAACAATTATTTCTTCAACTTCATTAGCTACTTCCTCAGTTAACATAGTATTTCCGCTTGTTATATTCTCCAACACCCACTCCCTAAACACTGGGTCTGGGAAGCTATTTTCATCTATTGTTACAGAGAAGCCCTCAGCATTTGCCATAGTGCTTCCAGCAAAAAGCAATAATATGCATACAACAAATAGCATAGTAAATATTTTTTTCATAAGGTATCTCCTTTGTATGTATTCTTTCAATCAATTGATAATATTGTAACATATATCTTATTTATGTTGAATAATATAAATGTTAAAAATATATTTTGTTATTTATACTTATTATTTGCCATAGTTATAAAAAACCTCCAACACACCTCAAACGATTACAACACGCTTGTTTAGCTACACAATAAAAAGGGCTTAATGCCCTTTTTAAATTATCAATATGTTATAGTGAAAATGTAGGGAAATTAAAGGAATATTTAATTTAGTTGGTAAGTCCTTTAGCTAATATATCTTTTCTCGCAAGCTTCGCAAACATTGTCGCTCAACGCTCCCGTTTGCTATCCTTTAGCAATGTTTTAAGGCTAAAGCCTTGTTCTTTCGTGGGCTCTGCCCACACCCGCAAGGGACCAGTCCCTTGACCCATCTCTAATTGCTGTGATTATTTCTAATCAAATTTCTTTGTATTTTCCCACTTATAGTTTTAGGCAAGCAGCTAACAAACTCCACTATCCTTGGGTATTTATATGGTGCTGTAACCCTTTTAACATGGTTTTGTAGTTCCTTTATTAATTCCTCACTAGGCTTATACCCCTTTGTAAGCACTATACTCGCCTTTACTACCTGCCCACGCATAGGGTGTGGCACCGCTGTTATAGCGCACTCCAAAACCGCTGGATGCTCTAACAACGCACTTTCAACCTCAAAAGGCCCTATCCTATAACCGCTAGACTTTATAACATCATCATCACGGCCCACAAAAAAGAAGTATCCATCTATATCTCGCCATGCTATATCCCCTGTATGGTACATATTATTGTTAAACACCTTAGCATTAGCCGCATCATTATCCAAATAACCTATAAACAAGCCTGGTGGATAGCCCTTATCCAAGCGTATAACAATTTCGCCCTCCACACCATCTTCAACGCTATTACCCTCAGCATCAACTATATCAATATTATATGCCGGTGATGGTTTACCTGTGGACCCTTGCCTTGGTTTCATATATTTACTTGTCATAATCAAGGGTGTGGTTTCACTTTGGCCAAAGCCCTCATATATCCTTAGGCCTGTATACTCTAAAAACTTATTGAATATTTCAGGGTTCAAAGGCTCACCCGCAGTGTTTGCCCACCTTAAAGCGCTAAGGTCGTATTTACTCAAATCCTCCATTATCAAAAACCTATACACCGTTGGTGGGGCGCAAAAGCTTGTAACCCTATATTTTTCCAACATGGCAAGCAAGTTTGCTGGTATAAAGTTATCAAAGTCGTATACAAACAATGTTGCACCCATTATCCATTGGCCGTATATTTTGCCCCAACCTGCCTTAGCCCAGCCTGTATCCGCCACAGCTATATGTATATCATTATCACTAACATTATGCCAATAAGCCGCTGTTGCAATATGGGCAAGGGGATGCTTATGGTTATGGGCTGCCATTTTTGGCATACCTGTTGTGCCACTTGTAAAGTAAATAAGCAGCATATCATCATTTTTAGCATAATCAACAGGTTTAACAAATATATCGCTCTGTGCCTCCATAGCATCATGCAGGTTTACAAAACCCTCATGTTTACCCAAAGAGAATATATATTCAAGGCTTTCACAATCCTTTTTAGCCGCATACACATCCTTTGTTAAATGGTCGGCATCAACGCAAATAACTGCCTTAGCCTTACTAGCGTTAACCCTATACACAATATCCTTTAGGGCAAGCTGATGGGTGGCAGGTATAAACACACAGCCAAGTTTCATCAATGCCAAAACGCATATCCAAAACTCATAACGGCGTTTTAATATTAACAAAACCTTATCGCCCTTTTTTAAGCCTTGGGCTGCAAAGGCGTTTGCTGCCTTGTTGGATAGTTCACTAAACTGTTTAAAAGTAAAAGTTTTTTCCTCTCCATCAAGGTTGGTCCATATCATAGCACGTTTATTAGGCTCTGTTTTAGCATATTCGTCTATAATATCATAGGCAAAATTAAAGCCATCAGGAACATTCAATTTATAGTTTTTTTCAAAATCTGTTTGGTTTTCAAAATCCAAATTTACATACTTATGTGCAAGCATAAAATAACCTTTCCTTTATGGTATTTACGGTATTACTATGGCCAAAAAGTTGACCGGCTCGTCACCAATTGCTTGCATTGCATGGGGGTGTAATGAATCATAGTAAACACTATCGCCAGGGCGCAAAATAAGCTCATTTTCGCCTATAACTATGCGCATTGTGCCGGATAGTATATAGTCAAACTCTTGCCCTTCATGGCTATTGGGGCGCATTTTTCTGTTAGTATTTGGTGGTACTGTTACAAACAAAGGCTCAACTTTTCTATTTTGAAAGTTAAATGCCAAGTTTTTATACACATAGTGATCATGCCTAACAATATCATGCCCTTGCCCATTCCTTGTAATAGTATAAACATTCATATGGGGCGATTTTCCAGTTAACAGTTCCGTTGTATCAACCTTAAATGTTTCACTAACCTTTAGCAAATAGCTTATGGGGAAGTCTACTTCACCATTCTCAAGCTTTTTATAATCGGTAACGCTTATATTAAGTATTTCAGCCATTTGCTCGACGGTGTAGTCGGAGATTTCTCGCAAATCCTTAATTCGCATAGCTATATCATTAACTTGCTTATAATCCGACAAATGTAACACCTCCTTATAATATTATAATAATTCTATACTTGAACCCTTTTAAAATCAAGCAAATAAAACAAATACACAAAAATTAAACAAACAAGTATCCCCCATACCACCAAATTACCCACAATAATATTATTATAATAGTCGGCGCCGCTTCCGTCGCCTCCTGTGGTGGAAGAGGTATGAATTCAAAAAACTCACAACACTCCTTAAACCATTACAACAAGCCCGTTTGATGCCATAATAAAACTACCAAAATCACCCTTTTTAAAACATCAATATGGTATAGTATAAATGTGGGGAAAAGCTAAACAATTATAAAAATTGAACGCCTATTAAAATAGTTTAATATTCCTTTAACCCAACATTGCTTTTCTCACAAACCTCGCAAACATTGTCGCTTAACGCTCCCCTTTGCTATCCTTTACCCATGTTCCAAGGCTAAAGCCTTGTTTTCCCGGGGGCTCTGCCCCTCTCAACCCCGCAAGGGTATGATACCCTTGACCCCAATTTTTGTGTTTTCTCCCAAACTACCCTAAATCTATGTTATAATAATAAAGCAAATAATATTTCGAATTGAGGTGCCAATCTTGATCGCCTACCTTACAGGTACAATTATAGAAAGAAGCTCTAATGAGGTTCTCCTCCTCGTTGGTGGTGTGGGCTATAGAGTAAATTGTAGTATGAATACCCTCGCTATGCTCCCCAGTAATAACGAAACCGCCGAACTTTACACTAAAATGGTGGTTAGGGAAGATAGTATGGAACTTTATGGCTTCGCTAGTAAAGATGAAAAGGATATTTTTAATATGCTTACAAGCGTTACCGGCATAGGCCCCAAAACCGCTGTGGGTATACTAGGTACCATGACCCTAAAGGACCTTAAAACCGCTATCGCTATGAACGATAATGTGGCCTTATCTAGAGCCCCTGGCATAGGTAAAAAAACCGCTCAAAGAATTTGCCTTGAATTAAGGGATAAAATGAGCGATGACCTACTTCTATCCTCTAATGATGATAGTGCTAGCTTTGATACTATCCCCGATAGTATGCGCGATGCAAAAAGCGAGGCCTTGGTTGCCCTCAAAACTTTGGGCTATACTCAAATTGAGGCTAGTAACGCCTTAAAGGCCGTTGTTAAAAACCATGGGGCTGATAATTTAACCGCCGATGAATTTATAAGGCTTGCCCTAAGATCCATGAGTGGTATGTAAAAGGAGCTAATTGTGAGTAATAACGATGCAGATAGATTAATTTCAACTGGTTTTAGGCCTGAGGATGATACTCAGGAGTTTAGCCTTAGGCCAAAGGCTTTAAAGGAATATGTGGGTCAAAAAGCTATAAAGGAAAGCCTTAGCATATACATACAGGCTGCCCTTGAACGCCACCAATCTTTAGACCATATACTTCTATACGGCCCTCCAGGTTTAGGCAAAACCACCCTTGCAAGCATTATCGCCTCTGAAATGGGTCAAAATATTCGCATAACAAGTGGCCCTGCCATTGCAAGGCCTGGGGATTTAGCAAGCATATTAACAAACCTTAGCAATGGTGATGTGCTTTTTATAGATGAAATTCACAGGCTTAGCCGCAGCGTTGAGGAAGTGCTTTACCCCGCCATGGAGGACTATGCCCTTGATATTATGATAGGTAAAGGCCCCACCGCAAGGAGCATAAGGCTAGATTTACCCCATTTTACCCTTGTAGGCGCAACAACTAGGGCTGGCTTACTTTCCGCCCCCTTGCGTGATAGGTTTGGTATACTTTACCGTTTGGAAATGTACACCAATGAGGAGCTTGCCCATATACTTTCAAGAAGTTCCGGTATATTAAGCCTTGATTATGAGGATGATGGTATTATAGAAATTGCAAGCCGTAGCCGCGGCACACCCCGTATAGCTAACAGAATGCTTAAACGCGTGCGTGACTATGCTCAAATAAAGGCTAATGGCAAAATTAGCTATGAAGTTGCTAAAAATGCCTTGGATATGCTAAACGTTGATGAACTTGGCCTGGATAATGTGGATAGGGCTATGCTTGAAACCATGATTAAAAAGTTCAACGGTGGCCCTGTGGGCTTAGATACCCTATCCGCCATGACTGGTGAAGACCCCGCTACAATAGAGGATGTTTATGAACCCTATTTAATGCAGCTTGGCTTTATTATGCGCACACCACGGGGTAGGCTGGCAACACCAAACGCCTATAAACACTTAGGTTTAGCTATGCCTATAGATAATAATAACTATAGCGAACAATTAAGCTTTGAGGATATATTGTAATTTGAATAATATGTATAAAACATCAGACTTTGACTATTTTTTGCCCGAGGAACTAATCGCTCAAACCCCCATAGAACCACGGGATAATAGTAGATTACTTGTTTATAATAGAAATAATAAAAGCATCACCGATAAACACTTTTATAATATTGTGGATTACCTAAACGAGGGTGATGTGCTTGTGGTAAACGAAACAAAGGTTATACCTGCAAGGCTTTTAGGCCTAAAGGAAGATACAGGTGTGCCTGTGGAAATACTTTTGCTTAAGCGTGAAACTACCGATACTTGGGAGGCTATTGTTCACCCAGGTAGGCGCCTTAAACCAGGGGCAATTTGCACCTTTGGTGAGGGTATGCTTAGGGCAGAAATTATAAAAACCTTGCCCGATGGTGGCCGTGTAGTTAAATTTTTGTATAATGGCGTGTTTGAGGAAATACTTGATACATTAGGTCAAATGCCTTTACCACCCTATATACACGAAAAATTACAGGATAAAAACCGCTATCAAACAGTATATGCAAAATATGATGGTAGCGCCGCCGCCCCCACCGCAGGCTTGCATTTTACCCCTGAACTGTTGGATAAAATAAAGGCTAAAGGCGTTATTATTGCCCCAGTGCTGCTTCATGTGGGCTTAGGCACCTTTAGGCCTATGAAAACTGAAAATATATCAGAGCATATTATGCATAGTGAATACTGCGCTGTAACAAAGGAAAGCGCCGATATTATAAATAATGCAAGGGCTAAGGGTAAAAGATGCGTGTGCGTAGGCACCACAAGCGTTAGAACTGTGGAAAGCTGTGCGGAGAATGGCAAAGTTGTGCCAAAAAGCATGGATACCAGCATATTTATAAGCCCAGGCTATAAATTCCAAGTGGTTGATGCCCTAATAACTAACTTTCACCTGCCTAAAAGTACGCTTTTAATGCTTATAAGCGCCCTTATGGGTAGGGATGAAGCCTTGAGGGCATATGGGCATGCAGTGGAAGAGAAGTATAGGTTTTTTAGCTTTGGGGATAGTATGGTTATTGAGTAGCGTTTGTTGAGTTGTTATGCGATACTATATTTTTCGCTCTTTGGTATGAGGTATGAGGTATGAGGTATGAGGTGATGTGCAAATTCCTAACGGAATTTGTATTGTATGAATACCTTGAGTTTTATAGGACTTGGCTTGTAAAACATAAAAGTGGGGTCAAGGGTGTCACACCCTTGCGGGTGTGGGCAGAGCCCACGAAAAACAAGGCAAAGCCTTAAATGTTGCTAAAAGATAGCAAACGGGAGCGTTAAGCGACAATGTTTGCTTGATTGTGAGAAAGCAATGTTTGCTAAAAGGGATTATTAACCATTTTAAAAGCGTTCAATTTATAAGATTGATTTGCTAATTATATACCCCCACGCTGTAAGGCTTATATTTTTTACTTTTATACTTTTGAGTTACAAGGCATTGAACGAGGTTAATTATGAAAAAATTTATTGCTATATTATTTTGTATTTCCATATTGTTTAGTACAGCCTATGCTGACAATATTGAAAATATGGGCTATGGCTGGAAAAATGGCCATTGGCAAGGGGAATTTCCAAGCTTAAAAAGGGCAATACAAGGGGCTGTAATGCTATATTGCCCCACTGATGCCTGGACCTTTGGCGGCTATAATTGGGTGTATGTAAATTATGATAATGTGGAAATTGAAGATACTATAAAGGTAAATAATGTTTTGTATCAATATAGGCATAGAAGCATATACGGAATAAACTATGTTGCCCCAGAGGATAGCGATAATAAAGATAGTATGAGGTATTCATCACCAATGGGCGGCGGAGTTTTCAATATTGAGCTTAAATATGAAAATGATAATTATGTAATAATAAATTTTGAACATGTAAAAGAAGCCTATCATGATTTAAATGATAATGAATATGTATGGGAAGATGAAGAACGCATGGCAAGGAAAAACGAGCTTGGACCATATATAAAAGGCTTTAATTATAATAGTGGGCAAGTAGCCTATGAAAAAAGCTATACATTAGATAATAACTATCCATATTTTTATAATTATATAGGTATGTATGTAGTTGATGGTAAAGTGTTTAGAGCCCAGTATGTAAACGATAAACCAAGCTTTAGGATAGATGTGTTTGATGAAAAAACATCAGAGCATTTAGAATCATGGCTGCTTGAACCCCAAGATGATGTTGTAAGGAAAAAACAATTAGAAATTGAAAACGGATGATTTTTGAGGTGATGTGCAAATTCCTTCGGAATTTGTATTTAATGAATACCTTGAATTTAATACTTTGTTGAGTTGTAAAGCGTTTATGGGTTAAGTGGATTATTAACTATTTTAATAGGCTTTCAATTTTAATATTGATTTGCTTAATAGAATAACATCTCTCCCCCCACCCCAAAACTTAGTTATTCAATTGACAAAAATAGGCTTAAATTGTATTATTATTAGTAGTTTAATTTTGGAGGTAATTATGGCTGATTTAACCATGGATAAACTGGTTGCCCTTTGTAAAAATAGGGGCTTTATTTATGCAGGCTCTGAAATATATGGTGGCTTGGCTAATAGCTGGGATTATGGCCCCTTAGGCGTGCTTTTTAAAAATAATATTAAACAAGCATGGTGGCAAAAGTTTGTAAGGGAAAGCGATACAAACGTGGGCTTGGACTCTGCAATACTTATGAATAGAAACGTGTGGGTTGCAAGTGGCCACGTTGGCAACTTTAATGATCCACTTATGGATTGTAAGGCTTGTAAGGCTCGTTTCCGTGCCGATAATTTAATTGAAGATTTTAGTAAAAGCAAAGGCCGTGAGGTAAGCGCCGATGGCTGGAGCAATGAACAACTTGAAGAATATATCAGGGAATACGATATTCCATGCCCTGTTTGCGGTAAGCAAGATTTTACATCTATTAGAAAGTTTAATATGATGTTTAAAACATTCCAAGGTGTTACAGAGGGCAGCGCAAGCGAACTTTACCTAAGGCCTGAAACCGCTCAAGGTATATTTGTAAACTTTAAAAACGTTGTACGCACATCAAGGCGTAAATTGCCTATTGGTATAGCTCAAATTGGTAAAAGCTTCCGTAACGAAATTACTCCAGGTAACTTTATTTTCCGTATAAGGGAATTTGAGCAAATGGAGTTAGAATTCTTCTGCCAACCAGGTACCGATGAGGAATGGTTTGATTATTGGCGCACATTCTGCCATAATTGGCTACTATCCCTAGGGGTAAATAAGGATAAATTAAGGCTTCGTGACCACGCTAAGGAGCAATTATCCCACTATAGTAAAGCTACAACAGACTTTGAGTATTTGTTCCCCTTTGGTTGGGGCGAACTTTGGGGCATAGCTAATAGAACAGACTTTGACCTTAACGCTCACCAAACCACCAGTGGCGAAAATATGCAATATATAGACCCTGTAACAAACGAAAGGTATATACCCTACGTTGTTGAACCATCCTTGGGCGCAGATAGGTCCGTTTTGCTGTTCCTGTGTGATGCTTATGAGGAGCAGGATCTTGGCGAGGGCGATAGCCGTGTTGTAATGCACTTCCACCCCGCATTAGCACCCTATAAGGCCGCAGTTCTACCCTTGCAAAAAAATAAACTTGGCGATTTGGCTAAATCCGTATATAAATCCCTAACCCCCTACTTTGATGTAGATTATGATGAAACAGGCTCTATTGGTAAACGTTATAGGCGCCAAGATGAAATTGGTACACCTATTTGTATTACAGTAGACTTTGAAACAGAGGAAACTCAAACCGTTACCGTTAGAAATAGGGATACTATGCAGCAGGAAAGGATTGCTATAAGCGACCTTAGGGCTTATATCGACAATATGCTAAAGTTTTAATTTATAGCGAGTAGCAATACTCGCTTTTTTAAACCTACAAACAGCCTCAAACCCTTGTTTTTTTTTTTTTTTTTGCGTTATACTGAAACAAAATCCACTTGCAAAGGATATATTATGAAAAATAAAAACTTTAATTTGCTGTTTACTGGTAGCCTTATATCCGGCTTAGGGGGAACGATTTATAACTTTGCTGCCTCACTGTTTATTATGGATTTAACTGGCAAGGCGGAGTTTATGGCCTTGTACTTTGCTGTTGCAAACGCAGTTATGCTAATTGCTCAACCCTTCGCAGGCACTATATGCGATTCATTGCAAAAGCGTAAAGTGCTTTATATAAGCGACTTTATATTTGGCATAACGGATATAATGCTTGCTGTTATTATATTTAGTGGCATTAGTGGCACATGGCTTTATGTAGCAATATGGGTAAATGGAATAATTAACGCCCTTTGTGGAGCCTTCTTTGCCCCAGCATCACAAGCTATTATACCCTTGGTATCGGAAGAGGATGGCTTGCAAAAACGCTATTCCCAAATGGGCACAATGCAAAACTTTATAGGAATATTTGGCTTAGTATTTGCGGGCGCTATATATGGCGCTTTAGGCTTTGCTTGGGTGCTAACAATAAATGCCCTTTGCGTTATTGCTTCCGCCTTTATGGAAATGAAAATAGATGTTGTGGAAAGCGTTATAAAACCAAACCTAAGCAAAATATTGCCCCAGTTTAAAGAGGGTTGGAACTATTTAGTAAAGTATAAACAACTTGTTGCCTTAGCTATATCCGCAGTGCTAACAAACATATTTTTGGTGGGGGTAATAAGCATTACATTGCCCTTTATGATGTATAATGTGCTAAAAATAAACCCCACCGTGTTGGCAATGGTGCAAATAGCCTTATCCTTAGGTGGAATAACAAGTGGAGTATTCCTATCTAAAACAAAGCGTGAGTTTAAGGCTGGAAGAATTATTCCCAAAATGTTTGGCATATATGCAATGGTTTTTGTATTAACATATTTGGATTACATACTTTTAAACCAAGGCTTAATAAATGTTTGGATATTTTCCGCAGTGCTAATTGTGCTTTACTACATATTTGGCTGTGCATTAGTGTTTGCGCAGATACCCACAAATTCCGCCTATGCAAAATTGGTAGAGCCCAACTATATGGCAAGGGTTATGGCATTGCGTGCCACATTAGCAGGCGCCGCAAGGCCTGTAACCATGTACGCCTTTGGCCTTGTTGTTGATAATTTTGGCGTTCACACAGCCCTACTATTAGGCGCCATTGGTATGACATTAAGCACAATATTTGCCCTATTAAACAAGCCCTTAAAGGCTTTAGAGTAAAACAATACAATAAAATAAAAAGGTCACAATTAGTGGCTTTTTTTGATGCTAAATTGCTTTTGTATTTTGTTATAAATCTTTGATGATGTATTATTTTGTTAGATAAAAATCTCTTAACTATATTATTCTAGTTGATAATAATTTTTGCTTTTAAATTGCTGTTTATTAAGGCTTGCAATTTTCTTCCAACACCCCTAAACCCCATATAGCAAGCCCGTTTGATCCCATAATAAAAAGGGCAAAAATGCCCTTTTTAAAATATCAATATGGTATAGTATAACTGTGGGGAAAAGCAAAACAATCATAAAAAATAAACGCTTTTAAATAGTTAATAATTCCCTTTAAACCAATCAATCATAAAGATTAAACGCCTATTAAAATAGTTTAATAAACCTTTTACCCAACATATCTTTTCTCACAACCCTCGCAAACATTGTCGCTTTCGCTCCCGTTTGCTATCCTGTTCCAAATTCCAAGGCTGTCGCCTTGTTCTTTCGTGGGCTCTGCCCACACCCGCAAGGGCATGATGCCCTTGACCCCATTTTTATGCTTTACAATCCAACTATTACAAAACCCAAGGTATTCATAAAATACAAATTCCGCAGGAATTTGATCCACACCTCATACTTCATACCTCATACCTCATACCCAGAGGGGAAAAGCCAACAAAGGCATAATAACTCAAGTAATTAAACCTTTCTAAAAGCTTTCAATAATCTTTTTATCAAGCCTTTCCACAATCTCCACTGCCAATTTCACTGCACACTCATAATCAAAATATGTACTTATCCCATTATGTGTATGTGCATACCTTACCGGTATACCCATAACTATACAAGGTACTCCCCTATTGGATATATGTATGGCCGACCCATTTGTGCCTCCACCACTCCTAACAGATTCCTGCACAGGTATCCCCTTCTCCTCCGCTATATCCAAAACAAAGCGTTGAAACCTTGGGTTTGTTATCATGGATACGTCTATATGCCTTAGCATAGGCCCTTTCTTTAGGGCAGTTTGCACCATGTAAGGCTCTGCAAAGTTATCGTCCGCGGGGCAACCCTCAAACACTATTGCTATATCCGCATTTGTGTGTTGGCTATTAAGCTTAGACCCCCTTGTTCCCACTTCCTCTTGGCTACTAAATGTGCTAACAATATCCACATTAAGCTTTTTGCCCTTAAGCTCCTCCAATGTATCAACTATGGCAGCACAGCCTATACGGCAGTCAAAGGCCTTGCCCATAAGCAAGTCGTTTTGCTCATCATAGCTACATTCCACCATGGGCACAATAGGCTCCCCTATCCTTATGCCAAACTCATTTTTGGCTTCAACATCACTTCTTGCCCCTACATCAATGTATAGGGATGATAAATCCAAGGGTTGTTTCTTCTGGGCCTCACTCATAAAATGTGGTGGTGTGCTTGATACTATCCCTGTAATGTACTTGCCAAACTTGTTGCGCACAAGCACTTTATGGGCTGGAATATTATGGGCAACCCAACTACCCACGTTTATAAAGCGTATAAGCCCATTAGGCTTTATAGCTTGCACCACAAAGCCCACCTCATCCGTATGGGCATCTAACTGTACAATAGGCCTGTTGCCTATGTTACCATTGCTATAAACATAAAGGTTGCGCATACTATCCTCTTTATTGCTACCCAAATCAATAGTTAGGCCCTTTACTATGTTTACAACCTCATCCTCAAAGCCACTTATACCTTTGGCATTAGATAGCTTTTTTATATTATTAATACTGTTTAATTTATTCATATAAACACCTCTATTCTTTTATAAATATATTATACAATAAAAAAGCATAATATTTAATAAATTTTAAATTTTACTTTAATAATCTTGCATTAGTGCATATTCAATGATAAAATAAGATTTGGTACTTTTTATTATAGTATTAAAACAGATACAATTTAGGAGGAAGATAAATGGAATTTAAAACAGAAAAGTTGGAAGGCAGCAAGGTTAAATTTTCCTTCGTTGTACCAGCAGCAGACTTTAAAGAAGCAAATCAAAAAGCATATTTAAAAAACCGTGGTAAAATTACTGTACCTGGTTTTAGGAAAGGTAAAGCTCCCCTTAGCCGCATTGAAGCAATGTACGGTAAAGGCGTGTTTTTTGAGGACGCATTTGATATAATTTTTCCAGAAGTTTACGAGCAAGCTATTAAGGATAGTGGCATTGAACCCGTAAGCCGCCCTGATATCGAAATTCAAAGTATAGATGTTGATAAGGATTTGGAATTTACTTGCGAAGTTTATACCTACCCCACAGTTGAATTAGGCCAATATGAAGGCTTGGAAGTTAAAAGATACGTTCACCCCGTAAGCGAGGAAGACGTTGAAAACAGGCTTCAACAAGAAGTTAAAAAACAAGCAAGAATTATATCCTTAACCGAAGGCATGGTTGAACCTAAGGATAAATTAAACCTTGATTATGAAGGCAGCGTTGACGGTGTTCCCTTTGAGGGTGGCAAGGCTGAAGGCCATGTATTGGAAATTGGCTCTGGCCAATTTATCCCAGGCTTTGAAGATCAATTAATCGGTATGGATTTAGGCACAGAGCAAGATATTAACGTTACATTCCCCACAGAATACCACAGCGAAGAGCTTGCAGGCAAAGATGCTGTATTCCGTGTTAAACTTAACAGCGTTGATAGGGAAGAATTACCCGAAGTTGATGATGATTTTGCCGCAGATGTAAGCCAATTTGAAACCTTGGCCGACTATAAGGCAGACCTTGAAAAACAACTTAAAGAAGAAGCTGAAAGAACTGCTGATAACAACGCCCGCAGGGATTTGTTTGACGAGATAGTTAAAAACGCTAAATTTGATATTCCTACACCCATGGTTGAAACACAAATGGATAGAATGCTTGAAAGCATTAACCGCAACATGCAAAAGCAAGGTTATAGCTTGGATATGTTCCTAAAAATGGTTGGCAACGATAAAGCTGGCTTTAGGGAACAATACCGCGAACAAGCAACACAGGAAGTATCTAGCGAGCTTGTATTAGAAGAGCTTGTTAAAACAGTAAACTATGAAGTTACCGATGCTGATGTTGACGCATTGTTGGAAAGGTCACTAGACCCACAAGATGGCACCGTTGAGGATTTCAAAAAGAACTTGAACGATGCTCAAATGGAAAACATTCGTTACCAAACACGCAACCAAAAAACAATTGATATGGTTTGGGAAAAAGCTAAAGTTGAAACCGTTATTGGCGATTACCCACAACCAGAAACATTGGATGAAGCCGTAGTAGCTGAAAGCGAAGTAGAGGCAGAATAATCCAAATTATAAGGAGGCCAAGAATATGACATTAGTACCCTATGTAATAGAACAAACTCACCAAGGTGAACGCAGCTATGACATATATTCTAGGCTATTAAAAGACAGAATAATTTTTGTAAGTGGTGTTATTGAAAACAATATGGCTAACACAATAGTTGCCCAATTATTGTTTTTGGAAATGGAAAACCCCGATGCAGACATTTCAATGTACATTAATAGCCCAGGTGGAAGTGTAACAGCTGGAATGGCAATATTTGATACCATGAGGTATATTAAACCCCACGTTAGAACCGTTTGTGTAGGCTTAGCCGCATCTATGGGCTCATTTTTGCTAATGGCAGGCGAAAAAGGCAAAAGGCTTGCTTTACCTAATAGCGAAATATTAATACACCAACCCTTAGGCGGTGCCGAAGGCCAAGCAACAGATGTTATGATACATGCCGAGCATTTAGTTAAAACTAAACAAAAAATGGCAGGCCTTATGGCCGATATGACTGGTAACACAGTTGAAAGAATTATGCAGGATATTGATAGAGATAGATATATGAGTGCAGAAGAAGCCAAAGCTTACGGTATTATTGATAACATTTACTTAAAACGCGAAAGCAATTAAATAAACCTTTGCCGTATCAAAATATTGATACGGCAATTAATTACAGCATATAAAGGAAATATAGTATGACAGATAATAATTTAAATTTGCGTAAATGTAGCTTTTGCGGTAGAACATCGGATAAGGTTGGCTTTTTAGTTGCTGGCGATGATGCTAATATATGCGATAATTGCGTTAACGTATGTAAAGAAATAATTGATAATAGTGATTTGGCACCAAAAAAGCCTAGGGCAAAAAAAAGAAGTATGCCCATACCTACGGAAATTAAATCCTTTTTGGATAACTATGTTGTTGGCCAAGAGGAAGCTAAGGTTGCCCTATCCGTTGCGGTTTACAACCATTATAAGCGTATAGATTTTCCAGGGGATGAAGATATTGAACTTCAAAAATCCAACGTTTTATTAATAGGCCCAACAGGTAGCGGTAAAACATTTTTAGCCCAAACTTTGGCAAAATACCTTGATGTACCCTTTGCCATAGGCGATGCTACAAGCTTAACCGAGGCAGGCTACGTGGGTGAGGATGTGGAAAACATTCTACTAAGGCTTATGCAAAATGCCGATTATGATATAGAGCGTGCACAAAGGGGTATTATTTACATAGATGAAATTGATAAAATTAGCAAAAAAAGCGAGAATGTATCAATTACAAGGGATGTAAGTGGCGAAGGCGTTCAACAAGCCCTACTAAAAATATTAGAGGGCACCATTGCAAACGTTCCCCCACAGGGTGGCAGAAAACACCCCCAACAGGAGTTTATTAAGCTTGATACCACAAGTATACTATTTATATGTGGCGGAGCTTTTGATGGCCTATTGCCCATAATTGAAAAGCGTGTAGGTAAAAAATCATTAGGCTTTGGTGCAGATATTCAAATTAAAAACGACCAAGAAAACAACAAAACCTTGAAGCAAGTTAGGCCAGAGGATTTAGTTCGCTTTGGTTTAATACCCGAATTTGTAGGCCGTTTACCTATCACAGTTACCCTTGATAACTTAAACGAGGATACCCTTGTGCAAATACTTACACAGCCTAAAAACGCCCTTGTAAAACAATACAGCTACTTGTTTAACCTTGATGGTGTAGAGCTTGAGTTTGATGAGGATGCCCTAAGGGAAATTGCTAAAATAGCCATGGAACGTAAAACAGGTGCCCGTGGGCTACGCTCCGTTGTGGAAAGCATATTGCTTAATACAATGTACCAAATACCCGCCACTAAGGATGTGGAGCGTTGTATAGTAAACCTTGATGCTGTTAAGGGCATAGCACAACCCCTTATTATAAAAAAAGCAGAAAAATTGGAAATGGGTCAAAATGAACAATAATATAATTTTAATAGGCATGCCCAGCAGTGGCAAAAGCACCGTTGGGGCTAAACTTGCCAATAAATTAAATTATAACTTTATAGACACCGATAGCCTTATTACACAAAAATATGGCAAACCCCTCACCGCTATAATTGATGATGTGGGCTATGATGCCTTTATGGAAATTGAAGGCGAAACAGGCGCCACATTAAAGGCTAACAACAGCGTTATAGCAACAGGCGGCAGCATGGTGTTAATGAGCAATGCCATGGAAAACCTAAAAAGCTTAGGCACAGTAGTATTTTTAAACGTACCCCTACGCTTGCTTAAAATTCGCCTTGCCAGCACAATGAATACAAGGGGTGTTGCAACCCCCGTACCCATGACCGCCGAGGAAATATTAGCCTATAGGCTCCCCTATTACAAAAAATATGCCGATATTACAATAAACTGCATAAACAACAAAAACAAAGTAGTATTAGCCGTATTAGATGCTTTAGGCTTAGCACAAAATTAAAAAAAGAATGGTATTACGCCATTCTTTTTTAGTGGGGAAATATATTATTTTATTTCAGGCTTATGCATAAGGTTGTAAAAGGCTGTTCCTTTGTTATTAAGCTCGTAAAAGCTACCTTTTTCAATTATTTTGCCCTTATCCATACATATTATAAAGTCACACTTTTCAAAAATTGTAGGGTGAAAATGGTGAGTAATTATTATACAGCCACAATTCCTCATGGTAATAATCAATTCTTCTATTTGAAGCGCTAATGTATTATCTAAATTAGCAAAGGATTCATCAAAAATAATCATTTTTGGGTTTTCAAGCATACAGCGAGCTATCCCAACTCTTTGTCGTTCACCGCCTGATAATATGTTTCCATTTTCATGAACAACTGTATCTATGCCATTTTCTAAATTTGCCACAACATCACTCAAACCGCAATTTGCGATAACTTCCTCTAATCGCTCATTACTATATTTTCTACCCAATGTTATGTTAAATTTTAAAGTATCATCAAATAAAAATACTTCTTGTTGTTGGTAAGCTAATAAGCTGTAATATTGCTCATCATCAATTGTAGTAATATCTTGATTATTCCAACAAATTTCACCTTTTGTTGGAGCATAAAACTTCATTAATAACTTTGCTAATGTTGATTTTCCTGAGCCACTTTTACCAACAATAATGTACTTTTTACTTGCATCAAATTCAATATTTAAGTTTTTAAATAATTCGTTATTTGTATTGTTTTCTGTGTTATAACAAAAAAACACTTCTTTAAACTTAAAACAGTTTTCATTATTTTTAATTACTAAATTATTCGCTTCTATTAATTCATTATTAGGTATATTATCAATTTTTTTATACAACTCATTGGTGGATTTCACCCTTGCAATATGTTTTGGTAAGCCTTCAAAAGGAGCAATAATTCCACCAATCATTTGTGATAACGCTAAAATAGTCCCAATTACCATTTCCCCATTTAGTACCATAATAGAGCCTAAAATAATAACACCTAAAAATGTGAATATGCTAAAGGCCATTGATAAATACCCTATGCGGTTGAATGTTGTTTCTTTTTCCACATCCCGCTTTGTGGCTATATTATTGTATTCTGAAACATTAACAATTGCCTGCTTTTGTACCCTAAACGTTTTTAAAACAGTAAAACCATCTAAAGCGCCTTTTATGTTTTCTAACAACTTGCTAAAAGCACTAGAGTATAGCATTGTGTTTTTGTTTAAAGATTTATTAAAAAGCTTTGGCATAGTAACTGATACTAATGAGAATACTATTACAAGCACTGCCACTTTCCAGTCAATATAACTTACCGCAAAGGCAGATATAATAAAGCTCCAAATCACCTTATAAATGCTTAATATACTTCCAAAATGGTTTTGGCTTAACATCTTTACATCTACATCTAAGGTTGATAAATATTGGTTTGTGTTTAACTTGAAAAAATCAGGTGGTTTTTGAAGTATTATATTATTAAAGCTATATTCACGTAAATCCCTTTCGTAGCCTTTTACTAGCTTCATGTTTAAACTTTCAGTTATATAGGCTAAAATGCAATTTGCTATTGCTACAATAACAATTACTATTGTATACTGAAAAAATTTGTTGCTATTATGGTTGCTTGCTGCCTGGGTTAATGGTTGAATTAAGTATGCAAAAAGCACAGAGGAAAAAGCTTCAAAGGGTACTATAATCAAATACACAAAAAAATTAGATGGCATTTTTTCTCTAATATATTTTATTATCCTTTTTAATTGCAACACTTAACTCTTTCCTCCTTTAATTCATTTAATAAAAATTGAGCAATTGTTTTTTTGGGTAATTTAGTTTCTTTAAAAACATTATCAACGTTTGATATGTTTTTTAAAACTTTATGAATAATATAGCCTTCATAAGTATACTCTACTTTTTCTTGTTTTGTAAGATAATATCCATAATACCGGTTTTTCACATCAATAAAAAAAGAATTACTTATGTTTATCCAGTTTCGTGATAATATCAATTGGAATATTGTTTTTTCAGATTTTTCACATAAATTGTTACATTTTACTATATTTAATGGGCAATAGTTACAATTATCATAATGTAAACACTCAGAATTTTTGTCCATGTATTCAAGTTCATCTTGCATTAATATAAACTCATTAAAGTGATTCAATAATTCTTCATAGTCTACATTTACGGTTTTAAAATCAAAACCATTACCCTTGTATGTCCGACATGGATAAAATATTCCATTTTTATCGACATATCCACTTTCGAACAATGCACCACATTTTTTATCAAATACATTTTTATATCGAACGCTTAAATACAACAATTCATCAACAAAACAATTTCCAGTATTCAAATGTATAATATTTGATAAGTTATTTACTTCTGCGTATCTTGCTATTTCTAAATAAATCTCTATTAGTTCTTTTTCAGTCATATAAAGTTTGTCTTTGTTTATTTGTGCATTACCAATATAAGAAACGTTTGAAATTTGAACTGAATTTAATCTCCGAGTATCAATCAAGTTTAAAAGATTTATTATACTATCTTTATTTATTTTATTAATTACAATGTTCAGCCCAATATTTTTTAAATTGCCCTTTCTTTTTTCATTTATTAAAAAGCAAAGGCAACGATACGCTTTATCCCATGTACCCTCACCACGTATTATATCATTTTCATCTTTTGTACCATCCATGCTAACTGTTATATTTTATATATTATACATTAAAAGTTCTTTATACTTTGATAAATGACTTTGCCCATTTGTAATAATATTTATATTTGTTTTTGTTCTTTTAAAAATTAGCAATACTTCTATTAAGTGTTCTGCAAGCATAGGCTCACCACCAACTAAAGTAACTGTTTCAGCAACATTAGCTATGTTTTCAGCCACATTTAAATATTCTTTTAAAGTAATACTATCATTACTATTTATTAAATCTAAAGCTCCACAATGTGCGCACCTAAGATCGCATTTACATGTAATATCCCAATTTATCTCCATAAAGACTCCTCTTATATTTTGATTAATAACTTCATAGAAAAAAGAAATGAAGCTTATAAAAAGCTTCATTTCTTTTGCCTATGAGACTTGACGACAATCTGCTGTATACCATTGAGGTCTGTTCATAGGTTTTTTCTTAGTTGCTTTTAGTATAAACATAATGTACTTTCCTTTCAAATGCTTTTTATTATTTTACTCATTAAATTATTATTTGTCAAGCAATATTGCTATTTTACTAAATTTTTAAAATAATTCAAATAATCTAAATATTTATATGTTATAACTTTTAATGCAAAACTATATATAACCATGTAATTAGTTAATACAAAATTAGTTTGTTTTTATTAAAAAAGAATGACAGCCTTAGCTGCCACTCTTATTTGTTTAATTATGCGTTGGGGTTTGAACGCCTACGCCTTGGTGTTGGGCTATCATTAACATCATCAACAATATTTTTAGCCTTATCAACAGTTGAATCAACTACATTTTCAGCCTTATCAAAAGCATTATCTATAGCGTTTGTAACAGGCTTAAATTGGCTTGTAGGTGGTTCCTGTGCCCTTGCATCCACTTCTACCCTTACTGGGGGTTTGAATTGGCTGTGTATATCATCTACTTGGGCGTTTGTTGGTGGTACTTGTGGTGGAACAAAGCCTGTGGGGCGTTCACCTTGCACGGGTTTCCTTTGTGCATAGGGGCTATTCCCTTGTGGTGGTGTTGGCCTTTGAGGAGGTGTTTGCCTTTGGGGTGTTCTACCATATGTGGTTGGTGTAGCATAAGGATCCTTAGGTGTAGCGCTTTGTACACTAGGTGATGCGGGTGTTTTATTTCCCCTTATACCTTGTTGTTGGCGCTTCCTTGCTAAAATTTCCTGTTCCTTTTGCTTATTCTTTTTATAAACGCTGTAACCTACGCCACCGCCTACTGCTGCTAATATACCAAGCACTGCAATAATTATTGGTGCAGGTGATGATTGTGTTTTTTCCGTTGTAACATTATCGTCTATAATTCCATCACCATCACCATCAATGGCTTCGCCATTTTCGCCATAGGTTGTTGGTATCATAGTGCCAAGGGGTATCATTGTAGGTGTAGGTGTTACTTCCATATCCTCAGGCATATTGCTTGGGGCAGGTGTGCTATATGGACTAAAAGGCTCATAGCTTACGCTTAGTAAGTTGGGGTTATCCCACTTATTAGCATTGTAATCCTCAAGGGCTGCAACATTACCGGGTGCTGCAACGCCAGCGTTTGTTACTATGCTGCCTGATGAGCTTGAACCGCTTGTTTGTACAGAGTTGTTTTTAATACCCTGTTGGTAATTAGCACTTGTTAGGAAGTCTTTCATTTCCTGTAAGCTTAACACTTTAAAGTAATCGCCGTGTATATAGCCCTCTTTACCGTTGTAGTTAACCCTGTACCATGTTTTGCCTCCCGCTTGTTCTGTGCCAAGTATTAGGGCAAAAGCATATTCATACAAAGTTCCAATTTTGCTTGATGTGGTGCTTGGGGCACTTCTAAAGTTAAGGCTCTTACTTGTGGTATAACCATAACTACTTGCTTGGTTGGGGTTGTATTGTATTGGTGTGGTTTGTGGGTTTGCTGTAACTTGTATTTGGCTATTTAAGTAGTTTTGTGTTTCATTAGCACTTAACATTCTTAACTGGTCGTAACGTATATAACCCCAGTTGCCTTTGTATTGTGCAATATACCACGCGTGACCATCCCTATAATCCATACCATTTACAAACACAACGGTTTCAGATGGTAGGTTATCTATTATGCTACTATAGCTATCTGGAACTGAACGGAAAGGAACATTCATGCCCAATGTTAAAGCATAGCCTGTTCTTGGTGCCGCAGTTGGTGTAGCCTGGGGTACTGGTGTGTTTTGTGGGGTATTTTGGTTAATGTAGGTTTGAGCCTCGGCAGCGCTAATTTTGGTAATTTCGCCATCCTGTAAAAATCCGCCTAAATTATCAAGGGTGGATACTGAGTGGTACAATGTTCCATCCACCTTAGCTTGGCCGGATATAAATACTAAAGTATTCCTTGGCAATATTTTTGTTATTGCACTATCCGCATTGCTTGTAGTATTCCTTAGGGCTGCTTGCTTATCTGTAAGTGCCCAGCCTTGGTAATGCTCAAAATCATCATTTGTGTTTTCATACACAAAGTAAACTGTGTTAGGTGTAGCAACTCCGTTTGTTGATAATGTTACGTTTTGAATGTTGGAGCCTATTAGTTTATAGTTTGCTGCTAAGTTTGCGGGGGCCGCTGTAACCGTGTTGTTGCCCACTACATTTATTTGTTGGCTTGTAGCCGCTGCAATAACTTGGCCGTTTTGGTCAACATAGTTTATTGTAACATTTGCTTTAACATCAACAACATCAGCCTTATAAATGAATGTAACATCACTTGGTACAACTGTGCCATCTTCATTTAGTTTAACGGTCATTGTGTTGTTAGTTAGTGTGTAACCACTAAAAGCTTTATGGGATGTTATAACATTATCCCCAACAACTGTAAGCCTTTGAACAGTATCTTCAGCAAGGCTGTTAAATTGATCATCAACATACCTTACGCGAAGGTCGCCTACAATTGCTTGTACTGGTGCTGTAGTATCTGCAACTTCTGCCTTATACACAAAGCTAACTTCTGCTGGGGTAACAACACCATTAGCATCTAAATTAACGCTTAAATTATCATTTGTTAATGTGAATATGTTTGGAACTGTTGCAACAGGTATAACTTTATTTGCGCCTATGTTGTTTACAACTTGCTCTGTATCCCCTGCAATTTGTAATCCGTTTTCATCAACATAATGCACTACAACCTTGCCAGATACTTCCTGGGCTGGAATTTCATACACAAATGTAATATTTGCAGGTACTACTGTTCCATCCTCATTTAGTGTAACTTCATAGCTTGTTTTGCCAACAAGTTGGTAATCGGTTGGTATATCAGCTGTGGGAACAACTGTGTTAACACCTACTGTTGTTAAGGTTTGTTTTTCCCCAAGGGCTAATGTGTTGCCCTTGCTATCCTCATACTCAACAAAAACATCGCCTTTTACTTCAGCCTTTTTATACTTAAATGTAATATCAAGGGGAATTAAATCGCCGTTTTCGGATAAGCTTACCACATAGCTAACTGGTTCAATTAATTCATAACCTGTAGGTATTTCGTTGCTTTCTGGGGCAACATCATAACTGCCTGGCTCTGATATAATTTTTTCAGTATCGGGGGCAAGGGTTTCATTTTCAAACACATAGTGTATTGTTAGTTTTGCACTAATATCTTCCTTAGCAAACTTAAATGTTAGCAACTGTGGTGTTGCAAGGCCATTAGCATCAACAACAACTTCCTGTGTGCTTGAGCCTTCTAAGGCATAACCAACAATTTCATTTACTGCTTGAACTTCAACATTATAGGTTTTTGCCTCGGTAAAGGTTTCATCATACTGGTAAAGTATTGCATTGTTTGTATCAATGTACTGCACTGTTACCTTTGCTGCTATAACAGGCGCCTGGGTATCTGCGGGTGCTTCTGTATCGGCAGGGGCTTCAGTATCTACTGGGGCAGGTGTATCAACAGGCTCCAATGTTGGTACTATTGTAGGCAATGTTGCTTGGTGAGCATTGCTTTCCTCTTGGCTTAGTATGTTTAAATAGCTTGCCATTAGGTAGCCGTTTTTATTATCGTAAATTACTTTTGCCCAAGTTTCGCCATTGCTTGCTTGTATTGTTTCCCTTACCCAAACATAGCTATTAGCAGGTACTACAAGTAATATATCCGCTTTTTTGCTTGCATCCTTACGCATGTTAACGCTATCGTTTGTTATAGCAAAGCGTTCATTACTATCTGGTATAGTTTCTGTGTTAAGTACAGGTTCCTCAACAGGGGCTGTAGTTTCAACAGGTTCTTCAACTGGGGCTTCAGCGGGGGTTTCTGCCTTTTTATAGTTAAAGTAAACTTCAACAGGGTCTAATGTTCCATCATTTGTTAGGTAAACCGCTTGTATAGGGTCGCCCTCCAACAAGTACCCCTCTGGAATAACTGCTTGTGGGCTAACAACGGTTTCACCAACTGTAGTAATATCTTGTGTTGTGCTTTCCGCTATTTGCAAGCCTGTGCTTGCATCCAAGTAGTGCATATACAAGGTTTCTTTTACTTGTTTAGGCTCCTCTTGGGCTGCGGTTGGGGCAAAGTAGGTAAAGCTAATTGTGTTTGCGGAAACAGACCCATCAGCGTAAAGTTCAACGCTTTGGCCTTGTTCACCAGCGGCTTCATAGCCTTCGGGTATCAATGTTGAATTTGCTGTAATTGTGTTTGGGCCAACGTTATTTATTGTAACTACTTCGCTAGCAAATTGATTGCTATTTTCATCCAAATAAAGCACTGTAATATCTGCTTTTACCTCTACTGGAACAACAGGTTCTTCCACAACAGGGGCGGGTGTATCAACAGCAGGGGCTGAGTATATAAAGGAAACTGTGTTGTTGGATACTGTTCCATCGGCATAAAGCTCTATACTTTGGCTTTGGCCACTTGCCGCTTCATAACCAGCAGGTATAAGGGCAGGGTTTGCGTTTATTGTATTTGCACCAACGGTGTTTATTGTAACAACTTCATTTGCAAGTTGTTGGTTGTTTGTATCAAAGTAAAGCACGTTAATATCAGCCTTAACTTCAACGGGTGCGGGGGTATCAACAACAGGGGCTGAGTATACAAAGGAAACTGTGTTGTTGGATACTGTTCCGTCGGCATAAAGCTCTATACTTTGGCTTTGGCCACTTGCCGCTTCATAACCAGCAGGTATAAGGGCAGGGTTTGCGTTTATTGTATTTGCACCAACGGTGTTTATTGTAACAACTTCATTTGCAAGTTGTTGGTTGTTTGTATCAAAGTAAAGCACGTTAATATCAGCCTTAACTTCAACGGGTGCGGGTGTATCAACAACAGGGGCTGTATACATAAATATAACTGTGTTGTTTGATACACTACCATCAGCATAAAGTTCAACGCTTTGGCTTTGCTCACCCGATGGTGTGTAGCCACTTGGCACTAAAGCATTGTTTGCTGTAATTGTATTTGCGCCTACTGTGTTAAGGGTAACGGTATCCATTGCCAATTGATTGTTCATTTCATCAAAGTAAAAAACAGTAACATCCGCTTTTACTTCAACAGGAACAACGGGTTCCTCAACAACTGGTGGTTCTACAACAGGCTCTTCAATTACAGGTTCTTCTATTACTGGCTCAACAGGGTCAACAGGCTCAAGCTCTACTGGCGCAGGCGCTGGCAATGTTGAAAAATACAAGTAATAAGTATCAACAATATTGTTCATACTATCCATTACCATAATTGGGGTTGATTGGCCCTCTAGCATACCATTAGCATCAGCAACCATTGTTAATGTTTCCCCTGAATTAGGGCTGTAAACATAGTCGGGGTGCAATGGGTCTGTTATTGATAGGGTTAAGCTTTCCAATGGGGTTGTTGGCTCCGTAAGAATCCAAAACGCCTTGGTTAAGCTACCTGTAACAGGGCTTGCTGTTAATATAGAAGGGTTACCATTTGCATCGGTAAAGGTAACATCTATTATCACCATTTGCCAATCCTCTATAACTGGTTGAGCAAGCACCGTAAACATAGGCGCTAACATAACAAGTGCAAGGATTATTGACATTATTTTTTTAACTTTTGCCATAATTGATCCTCCTTAAAGGCTTATATAATATAAACGATTGGGTATTACAAATTTATCCATAAAATGTTACAAAAATTTAACATTTCTATTATATTTTAATATAAATTCTATATTTGTCAATCATTTATATTATTAAGAACATTAAACAAGCTTTCCTTTAAATATTAGCTTTTTAATATTCAATGTTTCCTTATCTACTAATATTATATTGGCATATTTTCCTTCATCTAAACTACCATAATCATCGTAAATTTTAATTTGTTTAGCAGGGTTTACGCTTGCACATTTAACAGCACTTGCAAAGGGTATGCCCATATTTACTGTGGCATTAACCATACACTCGTACAAGTTGGTAACTGAGCCAGCTATTGTGCCATCGGCCAATGTAGCAAGCCTACCTTTTTTGGTAACAGCTTGGCCACCTAAGGCGTATTCCCCATCAACCATACCAGTTGCTTCCATGCTATCGCTTATAAGTATAACCTTATCATCACCAAACAGTTTAAAAGCAACCCTTATCATAGTAGGTGAAATATGTAAACCATCACAAATAAGTTCAACCCTAACGCTATCACTATCAAAGGCTGCACCTATTGGGCCAGCATCCCTATGGTGAAGGCCATTCATAGCATTATACATATGGGTAAGTTGGCTTGCACCCGCTTCAAAAGCCTTTAAAGCAAGCTCGTAATTAGCTGTGGTGTGGGCTAGGGATATAACAACTTTTTCCTTTAGGGCTTTAATAAACTCAAAGGCGCCATCACTTTCAGGGGCAATATCTACTATTTTGATAAGGCCATCAGCCTTTTGTTGTAGCCTGTTAAACATATCAACATCCGGCCCAGCAATATATTTTGGGTTTTGAGCGCCCTTTTTAGCATGGGAAATATAAGGCCCTTCCATATTTATACCAACAAGGTCAGCACCATCTGGGTTGCTATATTCCGCAGCTGCTGTAAATATCTCGTTTAGCCTTTCCTCTGCAAAGGTCATAGAGGCAGGGCAAATAGCCATAACGCCATTTTTTAACTGATAATTTGCAATTTTTGCAATAGACTCGTATTTGCCATCACAAAAGTCAACAGCCATACAGCCGTGGAAGTGTATATCAACAAGGCCAGGTATTGCGTAGCAACCTGTGGCATCTATAACATCGCCACCTGCATTTTTAACTAACCTATCATTTTCAACATATAAATCTTTAGCAACAAAGCTACCATCGCTTACAAAAACATCAGCATTTTTTATTATCATAATTATTCTCCTTTCAAATTTACACTACTTTAATTATACCACATCAGCCTATCAAAATTAAATAGTAAGCCTTGTATTGACAAAAAAATGGCTGGTTGTTAATATTAATACAAATAATAAAAAGGAGGGCAAAATATGTATAAATTTATAAAAAATATAAGGCCCTACATAATAGTTTTATTTGTTTTTATTTTGTTTACTGTTAATGCAAATGCAACAATACTAAAAACGGATATACCTGAGGGCACAGTGCCCCTAAGTGCAGAAATTAGCCTAAGCCAATCAAGGTTTTTACAGCCCATGCAAGTGGATGTAAACATAAAAATATTGCCTGCTGAAAAATTAAAAAGCACAGATAACCCCTATTATTTATACTCCCCCAGTGGTGAAATTATTAGGGAAATTGGCAATAATGGCGAAATTTATATTGAACCAAACACACCCCAAACTTGGCAAGGCAAAATAACTGTTGGTTATAGGGATTTAAAGGCTGGTATATTAAACTTTGTTATAAAATACCCCGTTGTTTTAAAAAATAGAAACGTGGTATATAAAAATTATGATTTGCCTGTGCAAATTACTCGCCTTAGCAAAAAAGACCTAGCTAAAATAGATGTTAATGTTGAAACAGATAAAACAGTGGCTGCCCAAGGTGATGAAGTTAGCATAAAATACATTGTTAAAAACATTGGTATACTTACCGCTAAGGATATTGTGCTAAACAACGGTGCAAGCAAATTTAACATTGGCACACTAAAGCCTAATGAGCAAATGGAAAAAGAGTTTAAATTTACCATGCCTGATAGGAATGTTGTAAATATGTCGAACATTCAGTTTAACTACGGTGTTGATAACAAACAAAGCTTTAATTTAAACCCACAAACAATTTATAAAGGTATACCCTTTATAAAAGTAACTTACAAATAGGAGAAATTATGAATTTAGAACAAAAATTAGAAAATTTTAAACAGTTTAAAAAAAGAATGTATGCCCTAAACCACTTAGGCGCTGTATTATCCTTTGATGCTGCCACCGCTGCACCAAAGGGTAGCTACGTATCTAGGGAAATAACAACAGAAATTATTAGTGATGATTTATTTTCATTATTTACTGCCCCAGAAACAGTAGAATTAATAAATGAATTGCTTGAAAATGGCGATAAGGTTGATAAGCAAACTTACAGGGAATGCGTTTTATTAAAAAGGGAACTTGATAGGCTATTAAAAATGCCTAAGGAAGAGTTTATAGAATACCAAGTATTACTAAACGAATCCAACAGCATATGGGAAGATGCTAAAAACACAAACGATTATAACTTGTTTAAACCTTATTTGAAAAAAATAATAGAGTTTAACATTAAATTTGCAAATTATATAGACCCAGAAAAAGATGCCTATGACGCCTTGTTAAGCCAATTTGAATATGGTTTTTCAACAAAGGAATACGACCCCTACTTTAAAAGCATGCGCGAAAGCTTAGTGCCAACAATATTGGCTGTAAAGGATAGCAAACAGCCCGACAGCTCATTTTTAGACCTAAGCTACCCCATATACAAGCAAAAGGAATTATCCAACAGAATTATGGCATTGCTTGGTATTGATAGAAACCATTGCAACATAAGCGAAAGCGAACACCCCTTTACAACAAACTTTTCAAAATATGATGCAAGAATAACAACCCACTACCATGAAAACATGTTAGCATCAAGCCTATACAGCGTTATACACGAAGGCGGCCACGCAATTTATGAAATGAATACCGCCGACGAATACCAATACGGCCCCTTAGCAGAAGGCGCATCTTTAGGTTTACATGAAAGCCAATCAAGGTTTTATGAAAACATTATTGGCAGAAGTAAGGAGTTTATGCCCCTACTATTGCCCATATTAAAGGAACTATTCCCCACAGAGTTTAACAATGTTACAGAGGATATGCTTTACAGGGCGTTAAACGTTGCCCAACCCTCACTTATACGCACAGAGGCAGATGAATTAACCTATTCCATGCACGTGCTTATACGCTACGAGCTTGAAAAACAACTTATTGCTGGAAACTTGGGCGTTGATGATGCAGCACAAGCTTGGAAGGATATGTACAAAAGCTACTTAGGCGTTGATGTACCTAATGATACAAAGGGCATATTGCAGGATTCCCACTGGGCTGGCGGGGCTTTTGGTTACTTCCCCACCTACTCAATTGGTAGTGCCTACAGCTCTCAAATGAAAAACGCCATGGAAAAGGAATTTAGCGTAGGCGCAGCAATACAAAGCGGTGATATAGCTAAAGTTACAAAGTGGCTAAACAAAAATGTACACGTACACGGCAGAATGTATGACCCTAAGGACATATTAAAGCTTGCCTGCAACGAAGAATTTATACCACAGTACTACTTTAACTACTTGAACAACAAGTTTAAAGAGCTATATAACTTATAATAGTTTAAGGCAATAAAAAACGGAGTTTTTACTCCGTTTTTTATATTACTTTATTTATTTTGTTTGCGTTTATAATCGTCAATCGCTTCCTTTATAGCCTCTTCAACCAAAACGCTACAATGGATTTTGTTTTTGGGTAGGCCATCAAGGGCTTCTACAACAGCCTTGTTTGTAACTTCCAAGGCTTCATCAACCCTTTTGCCTTTAACCATTTCCGTTGCCATACTGCTTGCAGCAATAGCACTACCACAGCCAAAGGTTTGGAATTTAACATCGGTAATAATATCATTATCTATTTTTAAGTAAATGCGCATAATATCGCCACATTTAGCATTGCCTACTTCGCCTACGCCATCTGCGTTTTCAATTTCACCCATATTCCTTGGGAACCTAAAATGGTCAAATACTTTTTCACTGTATAACATAATCTTTCTTCCCTTCCTGTAAATCTTTCCAAACTGGGCTCATATGCCTTAACCTATCAATTACTTTTGGTACGTTTTGGGCTATGTATTCCATTTCCTCCATGGTGTTTGTTTCACTTAATGATATCCTCATTGAGCCATGGGCTATTTCGTGAGGCAAACCTATTGCAAGCAATACATGGCTTGGGTCAAGGTCGCCTGATGTACATGCTGAACCTGATGAAACGGATATGCCCGCATCGTCTGTATAAAGTAGCATAGCCTCACCTTCAATACCTTCAAAACAAATGTTTAATATACCAGGTAGCCTTTTATCAAGCCTACCATTTACTTTGCTGTGGGGTATTTTGTGCAACTCGTTTTGTACAGTATCCCTTAGGCTAGCAACATAAGCCATTTTATTATCCAAGTTTTCAAGGGCTTCATCAAGTGCTGTAGCCATTGCCATAATTGCTGGCACGTTTTCTGTACCTGCGCGCTTTCTACGCTCCTGAGCACCACCTGATATAAGGCTTTGCAACTGTATGCCCTTCCTTACATAAAGGGCGCCAACACCCTTAGGCCCGTGGAATTTGTGAGCAGATAATGACAACATATCAATGTTTTGTTCCTGCACATTTACTGGTATATGGCCAACGGCTTGAACAGCATCTGTATGGAACAAAACATTATGCTTCCTACAAACTTCGCCAAGTTCCTTAATTGGTTGTATTGTACCAATCTCGTTATTAGCCATCATAATTGTTACCAAAGCGGTATTATCATCAATAGCATTTTCAAGATCCTCAACACGCACAAGCCCATCATCATAAACGGGTAAAAGAACTATTTCAAAACCTTGTTTTTCCAATTTTTCCAACACGTGTAGTACAGCATGGTGCTCAAATGTTGATGAAATAATCTTTTTTCTGCCCTTTTTTAAGCCATTGTTAGCAGCGGATAATATTGCTTGGTTATCGCTTTCACTACCGCCTGATGTGAAGTATAGCTCATTTGGCATAGCACCAATATGCTTTGCAATACGCTCACGAGCATCCTCAAGGGCTTCCTTAGCTTCCTGCCCTATTGTATACAAGCTTGAAGGGTTGCCATAAACATGTTCCATATAATGTGTAAGAGTTTCCACCACTTTTTTACTTGGTTTTGTTGTGGCGGCATTATCTGCATATATTTTCATAGTATCACCTTTAATTAAATTTCAACTCTAAGTTGATTTTCTCTTCTTTTTTTATAAGATCGTTTAGGGTTTTATCGCCAAAAAAGTTGATTATTGCATTATCAAGGTCTATCCATAAATCCTTTGTAGGGCAATTTTGGTTGCTACACTCAGTATTGTTTAGGCCTGCACACTGCACAGGCTTTAAGCTACCTTCCGCAGCATTTAGAACATCAATTAACAAAACTTCATCAGGCGCTTTTGTTAGTTTATAACCACCGTTTTTACCCCTGTGGCTAAACACTATACCCGCACTTTGTAATGGGCTAATTATAGATTCTAAATATTTTAATGATATACCCTGCCTTTTAGCAATTACCTTTAGTGATGAAAATTCGTCACCTTTGTTTGAGGCTATATCCAATAAAACCCTTAGGGCATAGCGCCCCCTAGTTGATATTAACAATTAATCCACTCCCTTATACTACCTAAACAAATAGTACATTTATATAATACAATAAAATTCCTACTAAGTAAATAGGAATTTAAAAATATTATTAAATTTTTTGCTTATATTTTGATTTTTTAATGCTTTACTTTACTACAATGCCTTTACCTTGGGCATTTGTTACCATTGCAACTATTTTTGCATCAGGGAACCTTTTAATATATTCCTCTGCGCTAGCCTGTTCCATAGCAAACAATAATCCACCAGAGGTTTGAGGGTCGTATAGTATATCATCAATATACTGCTCTGTATTGCCCATATCAACAAACTTGGCAAAATGGCTTCTATTGCGCTTTGCTCCCCCAGGGGCATAAGCTTTTTTTGCAAAGGGTAAGGCCTCTTCAATTACTGGCAAAGCCTTTGCATCTATTGTAATAGTAACATTGCTTGAATTTGCCATTTCGCAAAGGTGCCCAATTAGCCCAAAACCAGTTACATCAGTACAAGCATGGGGGTTTAAGCCTATTGCTGCATCCCTAGCCTTATCATTGATAGATGTCATAGAGGCTATCATTTTTTTATAGCCTGCATCATCAAGTTCACCTTTTTTAAGGGCTGCTGCCATTATGCCTATGCCTAAGGGCTTTGTAAGCACAATAACATCGCCTGCTTTTGCATTGCTATTTGTAAGCACTTCGCTTATTTTTGCTATGCCTGTAACACTCATGCCATATTTTGGCTCATTATCGCTAATAGAATGGCCGCCAGCAATTATCATGCCCGCCTTTTTAGCAATATCATTACCACCCATTAAAATTCTTTCGGTATAATCAAGGGGTAAGCAAGAAGGTATGCAAAGCAAGTTCATAGCAATTGTAGGCTTACCACCCATGGCATAAATATCGCTAACGGCGTTTGCCGCAGCAATTTGCCCAAAAACAAAGGGGTCATCAACGATAGGTGGGAAAAAGTCTATAGTTTGAATTAGCACTCGTTCGTCATCTATTTTATAAACTGCTGCATCATCAGAGGTATCAAAGCCAACCAGAAGATTAGGATCTTCGGTTTTAGGGAATTTGCTTAAAATTTCAGAAAGGACGCCCGGCCCAATTTTAGCACCTCAGCCGCCTGAACTAACCATTTTAGTTAGCAAAATATCATCACTAGTTGGCATGTTTACCCTCCACAAGTTAATATATAATAATTTAACACAAACAAGTTATATTTGCAACGTGGTACCTTATAGCTTTTTATAATAAAAAAGGCCTTTAATTTAAAAATTAAAGGCAATGTGGCGGGAATATGTGGGAATCGAACCCACCTAAGAAGCTACTAACCCCTCTCAACGGTTTTGAAGACCGCGAGGCACACCAGCACCCATCTACTCCCACTAAAATTATACAATTACTAGCTTAAAATGTAAAGCTTAAAGCCATATTCTATAATCATCTATTTTTTTGGTTATTTTTTTACTATCCCAATAGTCAAACACAAAAAGGGCGTACTTCCTTGATGTTTGCATTAAATCCCTAAACTGTGCAAGGGTAAATTTATCATCCTTAGCCCAAGCCCCCTTAGCTTTTTCCATAATATTGTTATAAACATCAACATGCAACATATAGTCACCACTTATGGGTACAAGTATATCCTCATTTACAAGGGCGCTTATTATCCTTTGATAATTGGCTTTAGCCTTGCCCTTATCCTTTATAAGCTCATCAACAGTTGGGGCTTCTATTTTTGCATTTAAATAGCTATTTAAAATATCTTCCCTAATTTTTTTAAGCTCTGGAGTATAGTTTACCTTATGATCCTTTAGGGCAACTATATTATTATCAAGGTTAAAGTCACTATTGTTTAAGGCCAAATTTACTATAAAACTAGCTATATTTGCCTTTAGTTTAGGGAACAGCTGCAAGCGCAAGTCATGAATTTTTATACCCTTTATTAAAGGGTTTTCCTTATGGTAGTTGACAAGTATATTTTTAATTAAATTAGCATAATAGCTTACAATATTTTTTGTTACGCTATAATCTTCAAGGCTAAACACTTCACCCTCGTTTTGCAAGTTTTCAATCTCGGCACAAAATTCATCTTTAGTAATGCCAAGTTTTGCATGCATTTTTGCTGTAGATTCAAGCTTTGTTTTATTAGCCTCAAGCTCGTTTAACACCTGCAATTTTAAAGACCCACTCTCTTTTATTTCCAAGGAGTGTACAACGTTGCCATCACTGCGTTTATGCTTAGTTGGGCTTGGGTCTATTATTATTCCCCCTGCTATGGTTTCCAAAGGGGAATAAAAGCGCAAAACAAAATTATCCTTTGCCTTTGTAGCAATGGGGTCTGTAAACCTAAGTTGAGCATAGGCGCTTTCATTGGCATTAATGCTATCCTTTTCAAAAAGCACCACTTTAGCTAACAATACGCTTGAGCCATGGTGAAAATGAACAGAATCGCCATTTTTAATTTGCCTTGATGTATTTTTAAGCATATTTATTTTAACATCAAGCAAAAAGGAATCCTTTAGGGAGTTTTCCGCGGCAACAACATTACCCCTATCAATATCCTCTTTTTTTAGGCCTGCCAAGTTTAGGGCAACCCTTTGCCCCGCATAGGCTTCCTCCACGGATTTTCCGTGTACCTGTATATTCCTAATTCTTGCCTTTACATTGCTAGGGTAAATTTCCGCAACTTCATCTAATTTAAGTGTACCCTCTATCAATGTGCCAGTTATAACTGTGCCATGGCCTGTAATAGTAAAAACCCTATCAATAGGCAACCTGAAGGATGTGCTTATATTTTTAGCCTCGGCTTTGTTTAGCATATCAAACAAAGTTTTTTTAAGCTCCCCTATGCCTGTACCTTTAGTTGCCGATACCTCAATTATTGGCGCCCCTTCAAGGAAAGTTCCCTCAACATGGTCTAAAACATCATCCCTAACAGCCTCTATCCAATCCTTATCAACGGTATCAACTTTTGTAATTACAACTAAGCCTTGTTTTATGTTTAGCATTGTAAGTATGTCTAAATGTTCCACTGTTTGGGGCATAAAGCCTTCATCCGCGGCAACAACAAGCATGGCTATATCCATGCCCCCAGCCCCAGCAAGCATGTTTTTAATAAATTTTTCATGGCCAGGCACGTCAACAATGCCAGCCTTTGTTCCATCAGGTAAATCCAAGTAGGCAAAGCCAAGTTCTATTGTTATGCCACGCTTTTTTTCCTCTACAAGCCTATCAGTATCTATACCTGTAAGGGCGTTTATTAATGTGCTTTTACCATGGTCTACATGGCCTGCTGTACCAATAATTAGGTTTTTCATAATTCCTCCATTATTTGCAAAGGGTATCTGCAATATAATCAATATCCTTATCAAAAACCGTACGCATATCCAAAACAAATTTATCGTTGAATATTCGGCCAATAATTGGCACTTCCCCTAAGCGTAGGGCAGATTCTATTTCATCGGCGGATATATTTGGTATTTCTATACATACCCCAAAGGAGGGCAATTCCGTTTCTGGCGCACTTCCCCCTCCCACCTTTGATGTGGTTTCAACAATGGAGCAAATTTTATATGCACCATTCACCTTTTCGCAAAGGCTTTTAGCCCTTGTATGTAGTGTTTTTGGGCTTTGGTTTAGCATGTTTAATACGGGTATTTTATCCCAAGCCTGCCCTTCCTTATAGTGCCTTAATGTTGCCTCTAGGGCTGCAAGGGTCATTTTATCAAGGCGTAACACCCTCATAAGGGGGTGTTTTTTTAGTTTTTCAATAAGGTTTGCCTTACCAAGTATTATGCCTGCTTGTGGGCCACCGAAAAGTTTATCACCACTAAAGCAAACAATATCAACACCACACTCCAAGCTTTTTTTAACATAGGGTTCACAAAGCAAGCCTTTATCACCCATGGGGTAAATTGCACCACTACCCAAATCCTCTATAGCCAAAATATTGTTTTTGTGGGCTATATCAACAATTTCTTCAAGGCTAACATCCGCTGTAAAGCCTATAATTTTATAATTACTTGTGTGTACCTTTAACAAAGCCCCTGTATTTTCATTTATAATATTTTCATAATCCCTTTTATGGGTTTTGTTTGTTGTGCCAACTTCCCTAAGTATAGCGCCACTTTGCTCCATAATTTCAGGTATGCGGAAAGACCCACCTATTTCAACAAGCTCCCCACGGGATACCACAACTTCCTTGTTGTTAAGTAGAGCAAGTAGGCTTAAATACACAGCCGCAGCGTTGTTATTTACCACACAGGCGGCCTCTGCCCCAGTAATCTCTTTTAACAAGCCCTCTACATGGGCAAGGCGTGAACCCCTACATTTGTTATCAATATCATACTCCAATGTGGAATATGCCTTGGCAACATCAAATACTGCCTTTGCAGCCTCATTGGAAAGGCAACTTCTACCAAGGTTTGTATGTATAATAATTCCCGTGCCATTTATTAGCCTTTTAAGTGAGTTTTGCCTTGATTTATTCACATCGGTAAACACAAGTTTAGCAACATAATCATTTGAGGGTATGGCAAGTAATGACTCGTTTAAAACATTAGCCCTAAGCTCTGCAATAACTTTGCGGGCGGAAATAAGCACTTGCCCACCCTCTAAGCCTTTTAATATTGGGTTGTTTAATATATCGTCAACTTTTGGTAATGCCTTTAATAAATCATTATTTGCCATAATATTCCCCTTAATTTTGTATGTAATTACTTTTTTGTAAAATCTCTTTTGCTTGGCCATGTTTAGCTTCGCTTACCATAACCATGGGGCCTGTACAGCCCATGCCACTTTCCGCATATATATTTTGTTTCCATAGGGTTTGAACTGCTTCCTCTATATCCATAACGTCTATACCAGCAATTTCCGCAGTTACAACTTCTTTGGGTGGTTTTACAACTTGTTCCACAGGGGCAGATGATTTTTCCTTCAAGGTTTTTAAGGCCTCATCAAGCCCCGCTGCTTTTGCCGCCTTATATTCATTGGCTACAGTTTTTTTAAAGTGCCCGCAAGCAAGATCATCAGCATATTTGAGGGCATTCGCAATTACAGCAGTTCCCGATGCCCGTGATATAATAAGTATAGGAAGTTCTACCCCCTCACCTACTGCGGGACCGTAGCCCCAACCTTGCACTTCCGCAACGCCACCTGTTGCATAGGCGCTTAGGGTTTTCATTAATATATTGCCCGTTAATGAATCGCACACTAAAACATCGGCGCTACCCTGTAACAAATCATTACCACGCAATATTGAGCCACCATCGGCACGCTTTGATACTGCAAAGTTTATGCTGTAACCCGCCTTATCCAAGGCCTTAAGTATTCCCTCACATTGCCTTGCACCATCAAGGTTTAATATACCAAGGCTAGGGTTTTTATTTCCACAAAGCTTTGCAACAGCTAAGCCGTTTATTGCACTTTTAACCATAGCCTCAACCCTGTTTGCTGATGCTGTACCTGTTGTTGATGCAATATAAAAGGGTAAGCCTGAAGCCGGCGCTGCTATTTTACCAACGGTTGCCGTGCCTATTGGGAAGGGGTAATGCATTGTAACAGCCCCTTGTATTTTACCCTCAGCAATAAGCTCATTCATAATATTGTGGGCATCACTATCGCAATTGGCATATATGCACTCAAATTCATCACATTTTTCTGTGCCTATATAAATAATATTCGAGCCATTTTGTGCAGCTATTTGGGCAGCTTTAAGTACAGCCAATTCACCAAGCTCGCTACCCAAACCTGTTAATGCAATAGTATTTTTGCTTTTTATGCTTCCACTTTCAAGCATATCCGCAATATCTGTAAAGGTTTTAGCTATGATACTATTTATCATCACTACCTCCACCCATAAGGGATTTTGCAAAGTCCCTCATAGCCTTTGCTATAAGTTCCTTAATCATATCTTCAGATACGGTTTCTTCCTTTTTACCAGTATTTTTTTGTATTATGAAAGATACGCCATCAAATAAATTAGTCATTCTACCAAGGAATAAGCTACCCTTACCAATAATCATTGCCCTGTTAATGTTGCCATTTAAAATATCATCAACAGCAAAGCCAATATAAGGCACGCCCGATGGAATATGCCCTTGGGTGGGAGCCCAACCAGGCATACCATGTTTTTCAACAAATGTAGGCAATTCTTTTCTATCTATTTGGCCTTTTTTAACGGATAAAGCTGCTATCATTTTAAAGTTGGAAAGGGGTACATCACCAGCGCCAGCGGGCTTTGTAACATCGGGGTTTTGCATTTCCGCAGAGTATTTATCAACATCAGTCATTTTTAAACCAGCCCTCTCCAATGGGGCAGATACAAGGGATGTTATTACAGCCTCAGGGGATGAGCCTGTACCAACGGTATGCCTACCAACTATATCAAGGTTAATTTCTGGGTGAACACCATCATTTGCACCAATAAGCACAGCAAAACCGCCAAGCACGTCCTCCAATATAGGCAAACCTTTTTTAACATGATCCTTACCATTCATGCCAAGTTTAGCTGTACTACCACCGGCAGTTACAGCAACGTATTTATATGTGCCCGCTTTTACTAAGGAGGCTGCACTTATTATGGCATGGGCTGGGGCTGCGCAAAAGCTACGAACATCGGAGCCGGTTGCATTATTTAAGCCTGCAATTTCCGCGGCTGCTTTAGCAAAGTTACCACCACCACGTTGGTTAACATCACCACAGGCCTCCTCTGAGCAATCTATAACATAATCCACATCATTAGCATTAATATTAGCATTTTTTATTAATTGCAATAATGATAATACACTACTTGCCTTTGAAACCAAGTTTTCATGCAAAACGTGGGCAGATAGGTTAACGTCAACATCATGACCCCTTGTAACAGAGCCAATAAGCTTATTGTTGTGATATAAACCCTCGCCATGCTCATTGTTTACAATGTTTTCAATAAAGGCAATATCCTTGCCCTCTTTTACCCTTAGTACAATTTCATCACTAATAAGTGGGTTGTTTTTAAACTTTGGCAATGTTTCAGCCACAAAGGAAGTTTCAAGGGCTAAAACATCAAAAACATCACAGGTTTGCATAAGCAAATAAAATTCATCCTGGGGCATAATTTGCCCAAACTTACCAAACTTATTAGCGTTTTCAACAGGCTTATCATACCAAGGCATAGCTAAATCCTTCAAGCTTTCTGGCTTATTATTGCCAATATAAACTTGGTTAGGGGCATAGGCTACAGCTTGCTCAAAGCTTCTAATATGTTGAGGTAAAACTTTTAAATATTCAGAATCGGGGTTTACAATTTTTTCAGTGGTTTGGGTTGAGCCATTATGTAACACCATATCAGGTGTATGTACAAGCACATAGCTTGAAGATAGAATTACGCTATTCAAAATAAAACCTCCGTAAATTTGTTTATAAAAGAATGCGTACAGCAAATAACAAAATATTATCTACCATACGCATTTATTGATACTAAATTTGATCCCTTATGGCTTGCATTTCGGATACTATATCGTCAACATCAAGCACCATTTCCATCATGCTTATTTGTTCATCATAAACATCTTCAGGGATTTGATCTTTAATTTCCTGCTCACAAACGTGATATACTTCGAGTTTCAACGAAACTCCTGTCAATGGACCGGCATATGTTGGGTCACCCAAGGTTACGGTTTCTGCTGCTAGGCCAGAGGCTTCACCCTCTGCTGCACCAAGTATTACCATAACGTTTTCTGGGCCATTAGCCTCGGCTATTTCTTTAACCCTGCGTTGGTTTTCCAAATCCATTGCGCCTGCGGATGTTCAAACGAAGCATTCAGTAGATGAATATTCTATTTGACCACCGGCCGCAAGTATGCAAGCATCAATAGCTGGGCCTGGTATACCATCACGGTCGCCTATGACAATGATTTTTTTATCCTTAATGGAACTCACTATCTTCATCCTCCTTAAAATTGATAGTTATATTATACCGAAAAATTAAATGAATTCCACTATTAATTTTTCGATATTGGTTTCAGATGCTTCTTCCTTAACAAGCTCCTTAACTTTTACACCATCTTTATACATGGCAATAACAGGTAAACCCAATACTTTTTGGGATATTGCTAAGCGCCTTGCCTTTGTTGTATTAAGGGCGCAAAACTTTAATTGGCTACCATATTTTTCCGCCATTTCGTGTATAAAAGGTAATAAAGCTTGGCAAGGTGCACAACCGTCGCCATAAAAATCAACAAAAACATTGCCTTCTGCTTGAAGAACTTCCTGTTCAAAATTAGTTTTATCTAGTTCTAACATGTTACATCCTCCTTAAAGTTGTTTTCCACATAGTGCATAGCCTCTGTTGCTGCTATAGCTCCATCGGCTGCGGCAGTAACAATTTGCCTTAAAGTTTTTTTACGGCAATCCCCCGCAGCAAATACTCCAGGTATTTTAGTTGCCATATTTTCATCGGTAATAATATAATCACCTTCCATATCAACAAGGCCTTTAAGAATTTGTGTTTCGGGTATAAAGCCTATAAACACAAATACACCAAATGTTCCATCCTCCTCAGGGGCATCAAAAGTGGTAATATCGCCCGTTTTTAAATTTTTAAAAACAGCCTTTTCCAATATACCATCGCCTTCAAGGGTTTCAAGAACACTATCCCACATAAAGTGGATTTTACAGTTATTAAAAGCCTTTTCCTGTATGGATTTTGCAGCCCTTAACTCATCACGCCTGTGAACTATTGTAACTTTTATAGCAAATTTTGTAAGGTATATGGCCTCCTCAACCGCGCTATCGCCGCCGCCAATTACAAATACTTCCATATCCTCAAACAGTGCAGCATCACATGTGGCACAGTAGGATACGCCTTTTCCTATTAGCTCATTTTCACCAGGGCAACCAACTTGCCTAGGGTAGGCGCCAGGGGCAAATATAACGCTTTTAGCCTTATATTCACCCTTTTCACCTTGTAATGTTTTAATTTTATCATCCAAGTTAACACTAACAACGGTATCTTTTACACGTACTGCACCAAACTTATTTGCTTGATTGCTCATTCTACTTATTAGCACAGGGCCTGTTTCGCCTTCAATACAGCCAGGGTAGTTTTCAATAGCATCCGTTATAGAAACTTGACCACCCTCTTGCTTTTTTTCAATAAGCAATGTACTCATGCGGCTTCGGCCTGCATAAAGGGCAGCGCTTAGGCCTGCGGGGCCTGCACCAACAATTGCAACATCATAAATTTTATCGCTCATAAAACACCTACTCAAATATTGTTTGTTTGTATACTTCAGTTTGTAGTGCTTTTAAAGCCTTATCTACAAGTTCTTTCCTAAGGTCAAATTCTTCTTCCATAGTATATGAAGGGTTGCCTAAGGGGTGAGGTATTGCTACTGTGGGCACTATTCTGTTAGCGCCAACGGTTAAGGATATTGGGGTAACTGTGCACATGTGTACCACCGGTAAACCAGCACGTTCAATTTCTTTTACTAACGTTGCACCGCAACGTGTGCAAGTTCCTCACGTGGAGGTGAGTATAACTGCACTCACATTCTGGCTTATTAAATCCTTTGCAATTTCTGCACCAAATTTTTTGGCGGATGCAACTGCTGTACCATTACCAACAGTTGTGTAGAAGTAACGGCTAAGTTCGCCAATTTTACCTTCTTTTTCATACTGCCTTAGCACGTCAACAGGTATAACCCTATCGGCATCTTGGTTTGCATATGTGGGGTCATAACCACCATGGGCTGTTTCATAAGTTTCTGCCGTAAGGTCGCTAACACCATCAATATCGTATTTACCAAACTTTGAAGCTGAGGAGCTTTCTATCCTATCAGGGTTACCTTTAGGCACTATACCACCTGATGTTACTATGGCTATTTTAGCCTTTGTAATATCCTCAACGGGCGCTTGAGGCTCAACCCTATCAAATGTGGGCATGGGGTACTCTGTAGTAAATTCCTTACCAGCAAGTTTTTGCAATAGCATTTTAACAGCGCGCTGTGAGCCTCTTTCCTTTTCAAAAAAGTTTACACGCACACCATTAGGAATATAGCCTTCCTCTATGGAAGCACCAATTTTTTCATTCCTTGCAAGTTTTAAGCCAAGGGGAGCCATTGCTTTTACAGCATTACGCATACCTGCCGCATTGTTTTTTGTGGATACAATATAAATATCCTGTTTAAACATATCTGCGCCTGGGTTTTCAATATACATGCCTGTAATTGAAGGTATGCCTGCTTTTTGAACTATTTTTGCAATAGATCCGCAAGCCACACCATACCTACCTGCATTAAATGCGGGGCCTGCAACAAATAGATCTGGTTTTTCCTCTTTTACCATATCTAATATGGTTTTTGTAACTGTATCCAAGTTCTCGTTAAAATAAGAGTCACCACATATAATAGTTGCAACTATTTCCGCCTCATCACCAAACTCTGCTTTAAATGCTAAGCCTGGGCCAAGTGGCCCTTCGCGTTTTTCTGGTGGAATATGGGCCATTTCCTCGCCACCTATTTGAGCAAAGAATTGGTTTATGTAGTGAACTACCCTAAGTTTACTCATTAGCACTCCTCCTATCTTGCACTTAGCTTATTAAAGCCAAGCTCGTTTGTAGCACCTGTAATTACCTGTATTTCCGCAGTAATTGATCCATCCGCATCCAAGCTACCAGCATGGCTACCAGCAATTTTATCAACATATTTTAGCATGCCTATAACCTTATCCATACTTGGTAATTTAACAACTTGGTTTGCATTACCACCAGTAACAACCGCATCTGCCAATACATCGGCATCTGCAAGGGATTGGCTCTTACCATCTTGCCCTGCATATTCATCGGTAATAATAACGGTTTTAATGCCTTTTTGCTCAATTTTTTTACAGTTAAGAATTAGGTCGGTATCTGGGTTACCAAAGCCTTCTTGGGATATAATTGCCCCATCAAGCTGTAAAAACTCAGCTAGTTTTGCAGTCCAGTCTGATGACCTAACTTTATCAGCAAGGTATACGTTTTCGTTTGTTATAATAACCCCAACAAAGTTTATTGTTTTACCATGTTGTGAATATAAATCTGTAACAACAGGGTTGTTTTGGTGGTGATATGTAGTATTTTTATCACAAGCGGATACGCAGTTGCCGGATATTATTGCCCCATCAAATATTTCGGTTGGGTATAAAATTGTAGGAACTATCTTTTTAGCATCAACGCCATAAACATATGTATCATGCAACAAGCCTTGGCTTTGAAGCATTTGCACATAGGCAACCCGTGGTAAATTTGGGTGAGCGTTTATACTATCAATTAAGCTTTTTGTTTCGTATTCAATAAGTTCATCAGGCACAAGGTCTCTTGCTATTTCGCCAACAAAGTTTGCAGCCTTTAGGCCAGCAAGGCGAACAGCCTCCTCATAGTCATGAGCCTCAACCATGGGTGCAGGCTTGCACACCATAACAAGGTTAATAAGCTTTGAAAACGGGGTATAGTCGGCACCAGGGCCACACATATCAATAATACCTTCCTGGAAGCCTACAATTTTGCCCGCTGTAACAATTGCCATACCACGTAATACATGGGTTTTTCCACTACCAACGGTTTCAAGCTTCGAAATAACACCAGGGAAAATTCCACCCGGGCCTTCAACCTTAACCCTTGGCTCAATTACATCCTTTACGGGAGTAATTCTAATTGATTCACCAGGGTACGCCACATCAAAGGAACAATCTTCTAATGATGAATCCTTTAAAATAAGTTCCTTTAACGCTACCTCATCAACGTAAACTATGCCATCTTCAAACTTGTTTTCATTGGCAAGCTTTACGCCTTTTACATTTATATAGCCTAATTCAAGCTTCAAACAAATTCTCCTTTCTATATTATAAGTTGTTTAAAATTGCACTTTCAATAACGGTTTTATCAACAAGTTTAAAATCTTCAATTACCTTTTGACTTAAACTTTTGTTGTTTTTAGGGAATTTTTTGTAGGCCTCTATTGCCGATTCTATCACCTCAACTGAGAAACTATCTGTTACACCCATTGTTTTACCACTTATTAATATGGATTTAAATGGTGTTTCGTTGGGTTTTAGGCTACTGCTTAATGGGTGCGTTAGTATTGTATGGCCTTTATGAACATAGGCTCTAACTTCCAAAAGTACATCTAAAAAGCCCCAATCCTTATAAACAATATTAATATTTTTATATTTACCGCTTAGCAAACTATCGTTATTTGTTATAAGAATATACTTCATTAGGCCTCCAAAGCAATAAAAAAAGATAACTAAATACTAAAAAAAGTATTAGTCATCTTCTCTGTCATAAACCTGAGAGATTCTGGGCTAAAGCCCTTTGCTCCTTCGGTGCCATAAGCTTTTCAGAGTGTGTTATATTACCGGCCCTTTTGCCTGAAAGGTTCATACTTGCCCGACTAAAGCAAGCACTTGCATCTTCGGCGACTTAAAAATAAGTACTCTCCCGATTAATATCTATCACTACAATAATTATAGCACAAAAGGCGGTAAATTCAACACAAATAGTAAAATAATTTCCATTTTATATAAGTTTGTTAAATAAATTTATCTAATATCACTTATAACATTTTTTGCCCAACTACCAGATTTTAATATAGGTATGGCAACAACAATTTTTAGTATTTCAGATGTTTGTACTAATACAAAACATGTAAATATATCTAAGTTTGTAAACCTGCACAATACAAAGGATAATGTGCCTGATATTAACCAGTAGCTAAAGCTATCAAAAAAGAACGTTACAAGGGTTTTGCCACCAGACCTTATAGTAAAGTATGCCATATGTACAAAGGCGTTTATAGGGGTTAATATTGCTACATATTTAAGCATTCTAACTGCAAGCTCTTTAACATGGGGCTCAGTATTATAAATATCTGGGAATAAAGGTGCTAACAAAAACATTAGTATTGCAAGCACTACATTTAAAGCAACACCAAGGAATATTAGTTTTCTATCCACATCCTTAGCGTTTTCAATATCCCCCTTACCAAGCTCCTGCCCTACAAGTATGCTTATACCTCCACCAAAGGAGAACATCATAATGCTAAAAACATTCCAAACGGTATAAACTATTGTTACTGATGCAACTGCACTTATGCCACGCAATGAATAGTTTTGCATAATAAAAGTTGCACAAAGGGAGTACATAATTTCATTAATAACAAGAGGTGTTCCTGTTTTTAAGGTTTTAAGCACAATAGCCTTAGGAATTTTAAGGCTACTATATAAGCCTTTAATAAAGGTAAATTTATGTTGATTTTTGTGCGCATAAACAAGTATGTACAAAAACTCAACAAGCCTTGCTATAAGGGTTGCAATTGCTGCACCTGTTACCCCCAATTGTGGAAAGCCAAGCTTACCAAAAATTAAAGCATAGTTTAATACCAAGTTTGTTAGTACCGCAATTATGCCCGCACGCATTGGAGCCTTTGTTTCCCCCGCATCCTTCAATGTGCCTGCATAAACTTGTAGGAAAGAAAAGGGTATTAAGCTAAATAGAATAACAATAAAATATTCCCTTGAAAATTTAAGGGTTTCGGCGATAACCTCTGGCGAGTTAGTGCTTTCATTTAAAAAAAGCATAACCAAATTATCACTATAAAAGAAAATAACTAAAATAGCTATGCCCAAAAAAGTTAGCGCAGCATATAGCTTAAAGCGAAAAATATGCCTTACTCCATCCATATCACCCGAGCCAAAAAACTGGGTACCGTATATAGATGCCCCTGCAACAGCACCAAAAAGCGCAAGCATGTAAATAAATAAAATTTGGTTGGCAATGGAAACCGCACTCATGGGTATAGTTCCCAAACTACCAACCATAATATTATCAAGCATATTTACAAAGTTTGTAATTGTTGTTTGTATTACTATAGGTATAAGTATATTTATAGTACGTTTATAAAAACTTTTATCACCTATAAACCTTTGTTTAATTAAATCCATAAAAACCTCAACTAAAATGATATAACTTAGGCATTATAGCATTAATAATTGAGGTTTACAACTAAGTTTTATTTAATTATTCATTTTTATTCTTTCTATATTTAACAGGTGTAACGCCAAACTGTTTTTTAAACAACTTTGTAAAATAGTTTGAATCATCAATACCAATAATTTGAGCAATATAATATATGGGGAAGTTTGTATTTGATAAAAGTTTTTCTGCCTCATCCATACGTTTTTTTAAAACTAATTCGCCAAAGCTCATTTTAAAGTTATCTTTGCAAATTTGGTAAATTTTAGTTTTACCAATTTTTAAAGTTTTGCATGCCAAATTTAAAATATCCTGTTGAGCATAATAGGTGTTAATAAAGCTTTCTAAAGATTGCACATCATTATTATGGCTACCTTCAACAATACCCGCTAGGCGAACTTCGCTTACGCAGCTTTGTACAATTTCACTATATGCCCTAATTTGATCCTTACTTAAGCGTTTTAACCTAATAAAAGCACTATGAAGCTCCTCCATATCGGGGTACCAACTACAAAGTTCCTTGGTTTTTTCCCACTGTTCCGCAGTTGAGCTATTATCCAATATTTGCCCAAACAATATTATTGTACTAATTTCATCATTAACTAACACAGGTACTGCAACCTCAATAAGGCCTGCATGGCATCTATAATTTAAACTTTTTTGTTTTTAGTAACTTCAAGCAATGCATCCCTATCGCACTTAACGCACCTTTCATATCCCCCAGGTTGTTTAGCAATAAGCTCACAAAACTCTGTTTTATAACTTGCTGTGTAAAACTGCCTATAACTTTCATCCATTAGGGCAAACTTTACATTACTACAAATATAAAGGTCATCTAATATTCTTGCTAATTTTTTATATTCTTTATCTGTAAACATAAAGCCCCTCCTTATTTACAGTAACTATTATTAACAATATTACCTTATTTAAAAAATTTATTCAACAATTAGAAATTATTTTTGCAAATTTAGAAATAACGAACAATTTTTCTGTTTTTACGGAATATATTACATTTACAATAAAAACTTATTGATGTACAATAAGGCTAATAGTAAAAACTATTCAACAAATTTTACGGAGGTAAATTTATGAAAAAGTTATTATCCCTAGTTCTAGTATTAGCAATGGTGCTTTCAATGGCATTAACATTTGCTAACGCAGAAGAAGCTAAAACAGTTGTATACTGGTCCATGTGGGAAGCTACAGAACCCCAAGGTATCGTATTAAAAGAAGCTGCTGAAGCTTACACAGCTGCTACAGGCGTAAAAGTAGATCTTCAATTCAAAGGCCGTACAGGCATCCGTGAAGGTTTAGAACCCGCTCTTCAAGCTGGCACAGTTATCGACGTATTTGACGAAGATATCGACCGTGTTAACGGCACATTCGCTCCTTACTTATTAGACCTTGAAGAATTGGCAAAAGCTACAAACTACGAAGAAACAGCTATGCCAGCTTTAGTGTTAACAGCACGCAACGTAGCTGGTGGCACACTAAAATCCATCCCTTACCAACCAAACGTATTCAACATTTTCTATAACAAAGCTATATTTGAAGAAGCTGGCGTTACAGAAGCTCCAAAAACATGGGAAGAATTCTTAGCAGCTTGTGAAAAAATTAAAGCCGCTGGTTATGTTCCACTAACATCCGACGATGCTTACATCGTAACAAACTTTGGTTACCACTTAGCAAGATACATTGGTGAAGAAGGCGTTACAAAAGTTGTTAAAGAAGGCTTATTCGCTGAAGAACCTGCAGTATTAAAAGTTGCTCAAGCTTATGAAGAACTTTATACAAAAGGCTACTTATCCCCCACAATGGGTTCAAACGTATGGCCATCTGCTCAAATTAACGAACTTGGTTTAGACGAAGCTGCTATGTACCTTAACGGTTCATGGTTACCTAACGAAATTCTTGGTACAACAGGCCCAGAATTCCAATGGGGATGTATGGCTTACCCAGCAGTTGACGGTGGCGTTGACGGCACAGAAGCTGCTAACTATGGCGCACAAGTATTTGCTATAAACAAAGACAGCCAAGTTTCAAAAGAAGCTTTTGACCTAATTATGTACTTTGTAAAAGGCGAATTCGACGCTAAATTATCCAAAGAATCAGTTGGTATCCCAGCAGATACAACAAACGAAGAATGGCCAGCAATGCTAGCAGGCGTTAAAGATGTTCTTGCTACATTAACAACTCGTTACTCCTGGTCAGCAGGTGCAGAAGCTAACGCTGATATGACACCAGCAATTAAAGAAAACATGCAAAAACTTGTTAGCGGCTCAGTTGACGCACAAGGCTTTGTAGATGCTTTAGAGGCTGCTTTTAAATAATTAGCAAACTAAAGGAGCAGAGTCATAGGCTTTGCTCCTTTTTTTATCAAAAAAATGCCCAGGGAGGATTTAGAATGCATAAGAAAAATACTGGCATGATAACAGCTTTTATAACCCCTGCTCTAATTATATTTTTAATGATATTTATTTACCCTATTATCCGCACAATAATTATGAGCTTTTACCACGTAGAAAGCGTTACAGCACCCACATCAACATGGACCTTTACAGGTTTGGCAAACTTTGAAAAACTATTTACAACACCCTTGTTTTTAACATCCATGTGGAACTTACTACGCATATGGGGCGTAGGTGGCTTAGTTGTAATGAGCTTATCTTTGCTATTTGCTGTGTTCATCAACTCTGGCATACGTGGCAAAAAATTCTTTAAAGCCGTTATTTACATGCCCAATATAGTAAGCGCAGTTGCATTAGCTACAATGTGGCTACAATATGTTTACAACACAAAATATGGTTTATTAACATCTTTATTTAAATTTTTAGGTTTAGAAACATTGGCAAAAATTCAATGGACAGGCCCTGATAATATGTTCTATTCATTAGTTTTTGCTTACTGCTTTGGTATGGTTGGTTACCATATGCTTATATGGAGCAGTGGTATAGAAAAAATACCAGTAGAATATTACGAAGCAAGTACAATTGACGGCGCTAACAAGCCCCAACAGTTTTTACATATAACTGCCCCACTACTAAAAGGCGTGTTTAAAACAAACATAACAATGTGGAGTATTACATCAGTTGGTTTCTTCGTTTGGTCTCAATTATTTAGTACAGTTACAGCAAGTACTCAAACAATTACACCAATGGTTTACATGTACCAGCAAGTATTTGGCGCAGGTAACTCTGTTACAGAGCGTAATGCAGGCCTTGGTGCATCAGTAGGTGTATTATTAGCAGTATGCGTAGTTGCAGTATTTTTAATAACAAACTTAATCATCAAAGATGATGATTTAGAGTTTTAGGAGGGCTTAATAATGAAAGAGAAAAAAATTAGAGAAAAATTTAATTTAAGAAAAGAACTTTCTTTAACCCCCGCCTATTTAATACTATCTTTATGGATATTGTTTACTGCTGTAATATTGGGCTGGATATTACTTTCAAGCTTATCCACCACAAAAGAGATATTCAAAGGCGAATCTACTTACCTTCCATCTGGCGCTCACTTTGAAAACTATGTAAAAGCATGGACAACATCAAACGTATCAGTTTTCTTCACAAACTCATTAGGCTATGCCTTAGTTTCTAGTGGATTGTTAATTTTGATTTGTGCCCCCGCTGCATATGCTTTATCAAGGTTTAAATTCTTCCTTAACAAGCCAATACAAAGTAGCTTTGTTGCTGCAATGGGCGTGCCAATTATAATGATAATTTTGCCATTGTTTGGTATAGTTACACAATTACAACTTTTAAAGCAAGATATAACAATTAGGTTATTGATGGTATTTTTATATGTAGGTATCAATATTCCCTACACAACAATATTCCTACTATCATTCTTCTCTAACTTATCAAGGTCTTACGAGGAAGCCGCATCTATTGATGGTTGTTCACCCATAGGCACATTCTGGAAGATAATGTTCCCATTAGCCCAACCAGGTATAATAACCGTTACAATATTCAACTTTATAAACATTTGGAATGAATACTTTATGAGCTTGATATTTGCAAGTGGCGATAAAGTTAGACCCGTTGCAGTTGGCTTGTATTCAATGATAGCATCAATGAGATACACAGGCGACTGGCCCGGCATGTTCGCAGCAGTTATTATTGTATTCCTACCCACATTTATACTATACATGTTCCTATCCGAAAAAATTATCGCTGGTGTTACTGGCGGTGGCGTAAAGGGCTAAGGAGTGTAATATGAAAAAACCAATTTTAGTTATTATGGCTGCTGGTATGGGCAGTAGGTATGGTGGCTTAAAACAAATTGACCCTGTTGATAAGGAAGGCCACTTAATTATTGATTATTCAATTTATGATGCTATAAAAGCTGGCGTTGAAGAAGTAGTTTGTATTATTAAACCTGAAAACCGCGAGACCTTTGAGGAACGTATAGGCAAGCAACTTGAAGGCAAGGTTAAGCTTAGCTACGCTTACCAAACCCCAGATTTACCCAAAGGTTTTGAAATACCTGAAGGTAGAGTTAAGCCTTGGGGCACAGCCCATGCAGTATTATGCGCAAAGGATTACATAAACTCTTCCTTTATTGTTATCAATGCCGATGACTTTTATGGTAGAACAGCCTTTGAAACTGTATTCAACTACTTACAGGGCGAGCAAAACCCAACAAAGCATTCCATGGTTGCATATAAGTTGATAAATACATTAACAGAAAACGGCCATGTTGCAAGGGGCGTTTGCACAGTAGATAATGATGATAACTTAGTTACAATAACAGAAAGAACCCATATAGAAATGCGTGAAAACGGTGGTGCTTATACAGAAGATGGTGAAAACTTTACTTTCTTAGAAGCAAACACACCTGTATCAATGAATTTATGGGGCTTTCAACACAGCATATTAGATGCTATAGAAAGTAACTTTGAAGCCTTTTTAAGGGAAAACTTACCAAAGAATCCTTTAAAATGCGAATACTTTTTACCCTTTGTTCCAGATTTATTGTTAAAAGCGGGTAAAGCAAGCGTAAAAGTACTACACACTTCCGAAAAATGGTATGGTGTAACATATAAAGAAGATAAGCCTAAGGTTATGGCTGCAATAGAGGATATGAAAAATAAGGGTTTATACCCAAGATATTTATGGAGATAGTATGAAAGATATTGTAAACCGTTTTAATATATTAGGTAATGTTTTATCATGCGAACCCTATGGTTTTGGCCATATTAACTCAACTTATAAGGTTAAAACCGATGCGCCCCATAAGTACATTTTACAAAAGATAAACAATACCATTTTTAGCAACGTTCCTGCATTAATGAATAATATTGAGGCAGTTACAGACCACTTGAAAAGCAAAGGCTTTGATAGCAGGCATGTGCTTACAATAGTTAGAACCCTTGATGATAAGGCTTATTTAAGCCTTGAAGATGGCACTTATTGGAGAATGTATGAGTTTGTTACAGAAAGCATTTGCTTAAACCAAAGTGAAAGCCCCTTTGATTTTTATCAAAGTGCTAAAGCTTTTGGTACATTCCAAAACCTATTATCTGACTTTAATGCTGATGTGCTTGTGGAAACTATACCACTATTCCACCACACACCAAACAGGTATAAAATGTTACACGAAGCTATCGAAAAAAACAGCTTTGATAGGCTAAAAAACGTTGAGGCTGAAGTTGCCTTTGCCTTAGGCCAAGAACAATATGCTAGCCTTATGACTGATATGCTTAAAAATTGCGAACTTCCTTTAAGAGTTACCCATAACGATACTAAGCTTAATAACGTTATGCTTGATGCTACAACACGTGAATCCCTATGCGTTATAGACTTAGATACTGTTATGCCTGGCTTAGTTGGTAATGACTTTGGCGATTCAATAAGGTTTGGCGCTACACCTGCAAAGGAAGATGAACAAGATTTAAGCAAGGTTTACCTATCATTAGACCTGTTTGATGTATATGCAAAAGGCTTTTTGGAAGCTTGTGGCGATAATTTAACAGAAAATGAAATAAACACATTGCCCCTTGGCGCAAAGCTTATGACATTGGAATGTGGTGTACGCTTCCTAACAGACTACTTAAATGGTGATGTTTATTTTAGAACAACAATGACACACCATAACTTATACAGAGCAAGAACGCAATTTAAACTAGTTGATGATATGAACAAAAATATGGATGTTCTAAATTGTATAATAAAAAAATATAGGTAAATAAAAGCTGCTTTAAACAAGCAGCTTTTTTATTCTATTATATTGTTATCCATAACAAACTTATCGCAGGCATGTTCATAAGTAATTGGCTTTTTGCAATTTATAAACCTATTGCCAACAAGCCTTATATTTTTATGGTAAATTATATCACTACCTTTTGGTACAGAGGGTGATGATTGTATTATTGCTACGCCCCAAGGGGAATAGCCACAGTTATCAAAAATGTTGTTAGTAATATTTATATCCTTAACTGGGCCAGACTCATACCATTCATTACAATCCCCTTCTATAAGTATTGATGTGCCTGCTGTTGCAAAGTAATTATCCTTAATTTCAACATGTTTATTAGTTGTAATGAGCATACCCCTTGCCCTATTATGCAAAAACTTACAATTACTTATATATAGGTTTGGCATTTTGTTGGATAACTCAATAGCATTATTTATTTTAATATTGCCTTTTAAATCCTTTATGGTAAGCTTTGTTACTTCGCCGTTTATAATTTCAACCTTTGCAATAGTACATTCCCCTGTTTTTTGTAAAGTTTTTTGATCAATAATATCAACCACATCACCAACCTCATAAATATCAATATAATAATGCTGAAAATGTTTGTATTTAACATAAATTGAATTATCAACTATATTAAAAATTTCAGAATATATTCCATGGCAATTAACTGCATCATCTTTTTGATTTTGGAATAAGGAGTTTTTTATAATAATATCCCCTGTGCAGTTAACAAAATGCAATCCATCCGCACTAGCACTTATAAGGCGATTGTTTGATGGGATTAGTACAAAGTTATCAAAGCTTAGGTTATGGCTTAATTGACCAACTACTGCCATTGTTAATGTATTGTGTATTGTAATGTTATTAAAGGAAACATTTTTAGATTTTTCTATAAAAAAGCCCGGCCACTTTCTATTTGTAGGCACTAGTATAATAGAATTACCAACATTATGCTTGCTATGGAACTCCCTTTCAAAGCGCACAACATCTTCATTAAGCTGTGTAGAAACGCTATTATGTAGCCAACCATCATCCCCCACCCCTGCTGCTGGGGCTTTTTTTATGGGATCCATTTCTAAAAACAAACCAATTTCATCGGTTTCAAAATAAGGTGTTTTGTAATAAAAACGCCTTTCCTTTATGTAATAGGGGTAAATATTTTTATCAATTTTTAGCTCAATAAAGTTAACGCCACAGTTTACAATATCCCCTTGTATATATAGGGGATATTCATAATCAATTGTAAAGCCACTAAATTGTATGTTATTGGAGTTTTGTACTGCAAAGGGCATAAATGCTCCATGGAATATAAAATGGGCATTTTGTGCAGATATTTCCAAGTTTTGAAAGCCTTCTATATCAAAAAGTACTCGTTTTACCCCTGAATCATTATTGCTAATACCAAAAAAGCGTTCTTTTAAAAAGTCGCTATAAAAATCATATACCCCTGGCTCAAATACTATTTTATTTTTATTTTGAGCTTTGCAAGTTTCCAAAGCCTTTTGAACTATTAAACTATAATCTTGCTTACCATTATTTTTAATAATATATGTATTCATATTAATTTCTCCTTAGTTTTTTATATTATATAAAATAATTGTTTTCAGTACAACACAATGCTTGTTGCACCATAAATAAATATGTTGTATAATGATTATGATATTGAAAGAGGAGTGAATTCCACATGAAACATATGAAAACAGTAGCAGCCCCCGCACTTTGCGATACAGTTAAAACAGGCGGTTGTGGCGAATGCCGTTCATCATGCCAAAGCGCATGCAAAACAAGCTGCACAGTTGGTAACCAATCTTGTGAAAAACAGAGTGCACAAGAAATTTCGGGTCGCGAAGGAAAATTAAACCGCTCATTGAACAAGTAAGTTACAATGAATAAACCGTGACAAGTAATGTCATGGTTTTTTAATGTTTTAATATAAGGAGATTTAATTTGATACATTGTTTTGAAGCATTAGGTAATAAAATTGCCTTAGACGTTGGATCAGGATCCATATTTTTACCTGATGATTTAGCTTTTGATGCACTAAAACTTTGGGATAACCACAGCCAAGATGAAATTAAAAGCATTTTAGAAAAAAGTTATGATAAAGCTTTAGTGGCTGAAACCTTAACAGAACTAAATGAAATGAAAGCCGATGGACTTATTGATGCTAACCACAACTATACTGACGAGGATTTAAAAATGGAGGGTCCATCAGTAGTAAAAGCCATGTGCTTATTAGCTGCCCATGATTGCAATATGCGTTGTAAATATTGCTTTGCAGATACTGGCGAGTTCCATATGAAAAATAGAATTATGCTTAGCTATGAAACAGGTAAGGCAGCCTTGGATTGGCTAGTTAAAAAAAGTGGCAACAGAAAGTTTTTAGAGGTGGACTTTTTTGGCGGTGAACCTTTAATGAACTTTGAAACAGTTAAAAAAATAGTTGCTTATGGTAGAGAATTAGAAAAAAAGCATGATAAAAAGTTTAAATTTACCATTACAACAAATGGCTTAGCCATAAATGATGAAAATATAGAGTACATGAATAAGGAAATGGATAATGTAGTTATATCCATAGACGGCCGCAAGGATGTACACGATAAAATGCGCCCTGGGGTAAACCAAAAGTCTTGCTATGATGTAGTTTTAAGGAATGCTAAAAAGCTAGTTGATGCAAGAAACCAACAACAATACTACATTAGGGGAACCTACACAAAACATAACCTAGATTTTGCTGATGATATTATGTACCTTGCCGACGAAGGCTTTGAACAAATATCAATAGAGCCAGTTGTTGCACCAGAAAATGAAAGCTATGCATTAACAGAGGCCGACTTCCCCACAATGGAAAAAGAATACGATAGGCTTGCCCATATGTATATGGAACGTAGAAAAAATGGAAAATGGTTTAGTTTTTTCCACTACAATATTGATTTAACTGGTGGACCTTGCTTAAAGAAAAGGCTTAATGGCTGTGGTGTTGGCAATGAATATGTTGCTGTATCCGCTGATGGTGATATTTACCCTTGCCACCAATTTGTTGGTAAGGATAATTACAAAATGGGATCTGTACTTAATAATACATTTGATAAGAATATGCAAGGCACATTTGCCAACAACAATGTATTGCATAAGGAAAAGTGTGTAAATTGCTGGGCTAAATTTTATTGCGCAGGTGGATGCACTGCAAACGCCTATAATTTTAACAACAATATTGCAGAGCCCCACGATTTTGAATGTATGGTAGAAAAAAAGCGTTTAGAAAACGCAATAGCAATTTATATAATGGAAAACTCTGATAAATAAAAGATACAAATAGTTTACTATCAATTCATAATTTGGACAAAAATAAATTGTATAATTTAAGCATACCAAGAAGGAGGTATAACTTAAATGAAAAAGAGTTATTTAAAAATATTGGCTTTAGCCTTAGTTTGTGTTTTATTAGGCACTGTAATAGGCTTAAATGCTTTTAAACCAGCTAGTGCTGAAACAGCACAAACAGTTGTTGTTACAAGCCCATTCACAAAGGCAATTGAAGAAGTTCATGGAAGCGTTGTTGGTATAAACAACTATTCTACAACAAGCAGTGGCGGTTATGGAAACTTTGGCTTTAATTTTGGCTTTGGTTTTGACTTCCCAGGTTATGGCAACTACAATACTCCTAGCGAAAAAGAAGTTCTTTATGGCGCAGGCAGTGGTGTTGTTGTAAGTAACGAAGGCCATGTTTTAACAAACTACCACGTAGTAGAAAAGAACACACGCCTTGAAGTTGTTGTAAACGATAAAACATATGAAGCAGAACTTGTAGCATTTGACGAAACTAAAGACTTAGCGGTTTTAAAAGCTAAGGATTTAAATTTACCCGCAGTAAGGTTGGGCGACAGCGATACACTTACAGTTGGCGATTGGGCAATTTGTATAGGTAACCCAATTTCACTACCTGGCACAACAACAGTTGGTATAGTTTCAGCAATAGAGCGCCAAATATCTACATCCTCAAGCACAGACAAATATGGCAAACGCACAGAGAATGTAAACTCAATGATACAAACTGATGCAGCTATAAATAGCGGTAACAGTGGTGGCGGCTTATTCAATGTAAATGGTGAATTGATGGGCGTACCTACATTGAAGTATACAAACAATGGTTTTAGCCGTAGCGCGCAAATTGATGGAATTGGTATGGCAATACCTGTAAATGAAGCTAAGCCTTTAATTGAAAAAGCTTTAAAGGGTGAAAATGTAGCTGTAAGCAATGATAGTAATGGTAGCAAAAATAACGATCAACCTTTAACAACAGGAAGTAAGCCAAGAATAGGCGTTACAATAAGTGGTATAAACCCCAATAGCACAGCTGTTATGCAAGGCATTATACCAATGGGCGCAAGCGTTAGAAACGTTGAAGCTAACTCACCCGCTGAAAAAGCTGGCTTAAAGGAAGATGATATAGTTGTTGATATAGATGATAATATAATTGCATCATCCGATGATATGTTAAACATAATATCCACAAAAAAAGCTGGAGATACAATTAAAGTAAAAGTATACAGAGTCGAAAACTTATCTGAATATGAAAACTATACAGAAATACCTGAAGGTGAATATTTAGATTTTGAAGTAAAACTTGAAATGCTTGATGATGTTCAACAATAATTATAAACAGAGTGTAAATCACTCTGTTTTTTTATATATAAAAAATGCCCCAATGGGGCATTTTATTATATACCTATATTAAGTTTTTTAAGAAGGTTTAAATCACCTGATACCCTTAAGCCTTTAAACATTAAAGCTTTTGCTGGGCTAATATTCTGCTTAAAAACATCTAATATAACACTTTCTTTTCCGCTTATAACAAGGTCTAGCTTTTCACTATCAGTTTGGCTAATACTATTGTTACCAACTTTAAAAGCAAAGGTTTTTCCCTCTTTAGTTTTTATACCAAAGCTTGCATTTATATCCTTATGGTTTTCAGGGTTTTGGCCAAGAAAACTTAAAAGGCTTGATACCACTTCATCCAGGGTATTCATATGCTTCCATTCATTTAGCAGGCTATTTATATTCATTGTACTCATTAATAGTTTGCGCTTCCTGTTGTACGTGGGAAGGGTAAAACGTCCCTGATGTTTGCCACGCCTGTTAAGTACATAATCAAACGTTCAAAGCCTAAACCAAAACCAGCATGGGGGCATGTTCCAAACCTACGGGTATCCATGTACCAATCGTACTCTTCAATATCCAATCCCATTTCGTTCATGCGGTTAATTAGAACATCTTCACGCTCCTCACGTTGGGAGCCTCCAATTAATTCACCTATTACAGGCACAAGTAAGTCTGTTGCTGCAACGGTTTTACCGTCATCATTAACTCTCATGTAGAAAGCTTTTATATCTTTAGGGTAGTTATAAACAAATACAGGGCATTTAAAATGTTTTTCAGTTAAATAGCGTTCATGCTCTGTTTGTAGGTCTACGCCCCACTCAACTTTATACTCAAATTTAACACCACTGTTATTAAGTATATCAATTGCATCAGTATAGCTAACCCTTACAAAGTCATTCTTAACAATATTGTTAAGCCTATTTACAAGTTCCTTATCAACAAACTTATTTAAAAAATCAAGTTCTTCAGGCAATTGTTCCATTACGCCATTTATAACGTATTTCAACATTGATTCTGCAAGTTCCATATCATCTGATAGGTCTGCAAAGGCAATTTCTGGCTCAACCATCCAAAACTCTGCAGCATGCCTAGGAGTATTAGATTTTTCAGCACGGAATGTTGGGCCAAAGGTGTAAACTTTATTAAAGGCCATACAATAGGTTTCAACGTTTAATTGGCCACTTACTGTTAAGCTTGCATGTTTACCGAAAAAATCCTTACTAAAATCAACATTGCCATCTTTAAGTTTAGCAACATTTTTTAAATCAAGAGTTGTAGCTGTAAACATTTCGCCAGCACCTTCAGCATCACTTGATGTAATTATGGGTGTATGAACATATACAAAGTTGTTTTCAGCAAAGAATTTGTGCAATAATTGTGCTGCAACTGAACGCACCCTAAATACTGCTGTAAAAAGGTTTGTACGTGGACGCAAATGAGCAATACTCCTTAAGTATTCAACTGTATGGCGCTTTTTTTGTAAAGGATAAGATGGATCACTTAAGCCAACAACCTTTACATTTTTAGCTTTTAACTCAAAAGGTTGCTGCATTTCAGGTGTTAAAACCAAGTTACCTTCTATTTCAACTGCACTACCAATAGTAAGTTTCATAGCGTTTTCAAAGTTTTCTGTTTCGCCTTCCACACATACAGCTTGTAAGTTTTTAAAGAATGTACCGTCGTTTAGTTCTATAAAGCCATACTTTTTGCTATCCCTAACGGTTTTAACCCATGCACTAACAGTAATTTCCATACCATCAACTAATTCGGTGCTTTTATATAGTGATTTTATATCTATTTTCAACATAATATACTCCTACTCCTTACCCAACATTGCAGCGCCTATTACACCAGCATCTGCACCAAGTTTTGCTATTAAAATATCTGGATATTTACTTGTTCTATATAGTAAATAGTTTTTAATTTTTGTATTTACAGCATCAATTAGGAAGCTGCCTGCTTTGCTCACCCCGCCACCTAATACAACAACTTCAGGGTCAATTATATTAATAACCATAACAATTGTTTTGCTTAAATAATAAACATATTCATCAAAAACTTTTAATGCAACTGGATCATTAGCTTTTGCAGCATCAACTACCATACGAGCTGTAACCTTTTCCAAATCACCATTGCAGCTTTCAAATATAATACTATTATTATCAAGGCTTAAAGCTTCCCTTGCAAGGCGAATTAAGCCTGTTGCACTGCAATACCTTTCCACACAACCTTCATTACCACATGTGCACATAACGCCATTGGTAACATTAAGGGGGGCATGGCCAAGTTCAGCACCAACCCCATGGAATCCACTCCAAGGTTTTCCGTTTATAATAATACCACTACCAATACCTGTGCCCAAGGTAATAAACACACTAGAGTGAGTTCCCTTTGATACACCTGCAATGTGCTCTGCATAGCCTGCAACGGTAGCATCATTATTAATAAAAACAGGTTTATTAATATATTTTTGAATTTCAGCGCTTAAGGGTACATCAAACCAACCTAAATTTGTGCAGAATATAACATTACCAGTATTTTCATCAGCAATACCAGGTATGCCTATACCTACATTTTTAATATTATCAAGTGTATAACTTGTTTTGCCTAAAGCCTCAAGGGCACAATTAGCCATATCTTTAATAATTTCCTGATAAGGCCTTTGCGCCTTAGTTGGCCATTTTGCCTTGGATATTATATTACCATCCATATCAACAATGGCTGTTTTAATATCTGTACCACCTAAGTCTATACCAATATTAAACATTAAAAGTTCCTCCTTAAAAATTATACACCAGCTATCATATCATTAAGCCTTTTATCAAGCTCATGGGCTGCACTGTAACCCATGCGTTTTAGGCTTAAATTTCTTGCGGCAACTTCAATAATTATAGCAAGGTTTCTGCCAGGCCTTACAGGGGTTAATAGGTGTGGAATTTTTACCCCAAGTATGGATACTGTTTCCTCAGTTAAACCCAACCTATCATAAACCTTTGTATTATCCCATTTTTCCAGATGCATAACCATATCTATAGATTTTTTTAGTATTACAGCACCAACGCCATACATTGCCTTAATATCTATAATGCCTATGCCTCTTATTTCCATAAAGTATCTAACCATTTCAGGTGATTCACCCACAAGGCGACGGTCACTTACACGGCAAATATCAACAACGTCATCGGCTACAAGTTGATGCCCACGTTTTATAAGTTCCAGGGCTGCCTCACTTTTACCAACACCACTTTCGCCAGTTATAAGAACACCTTCGCCATAAACGTTAACTAATACACCATGCCTTGTTATACGTGGTGCAAGCACATTGTTTAAATAAGTAATTGTATTAAAGGATAATTTTGTGGTAGTAATATGGCTTTGGAATACAGGAACATCATGCTCCCTTGCTATTTCCAAAAAATCATCAGGTGGAGTCATACCACGGCAAACAATTACGCAAGGAATGTTATAGGAAAAATATTTTTGCAACCTTTCGCGCCTTTGCTCTGGCTCAAGCTCTTCAAGGTAGGTCATTTCAACCTTGCCAATTACCTGAGGCCTTTCGTAAGCAAAGTATTCGTAAAAGCCAAAAAACTGCATTCCCGGCCTATTAAGGTCTGATATAGGAATATCTAATTCTGTTTTAGTTGTTGGTGACAAAACTGTTAAGGACAGTTTTTTTACCATATCATCAACGGGTATCATATGAATCCTCCATTTTATGGTGATAAGTGGATATTAGAGTGGTATTTTTAGTTTATTTTTATATTTTAAATAATATTTCTTATTGTTTTAGATTATAAGTGGTGATTAATCCCATTATTTGACTTTATTGTCTTCTTTCAAAAAAGAATTTATCTAACAAGGCCTTACATTCATATTCCATCATTCCACCACAAGTTTGAACATTGTGGTTAAAAGCCTTATCACTACACAGCGCATAAACACTTTCACAACAGCCTTGTTTTGGATCGCTTGCTCCAAAAAAGCAATGCTCTAAATTGCTCATAATCATTGCACCTGCACACATAGGGCAAGGCTCCAATGTTACATAAAGAGTACAACCATTAAGGCGACGTTTCCCTAATAATTTGCTTGCTTGTTTTATTACAAGAATTTCCGCATGGGCAAGGGGGTCGTTATTTTGTTCCCTTCTATTATGGTCTGCGCACAAAACTTCACCATTATAAACAATAACTGCACCAACAGGAACTTCACCTTCATTATAGGCTAATTCGGCCTGTTTTAAAGCCAATTCCATAAAATTAAAGCCAAAGTTTTTTTCGCCCATAATTACCTACTGCTAAATATATAATAACATATAGATTATACCATAAAATACAATGGTATTGTAGTACTTTAGCCCACAAAATAAAATAAATAAAGGCATAGGCCTTTATTTATTTTATGAATATATTATTTATTAATATTTCTCTTTATTTTCTATTTGTGTAAGCACTTTTTTAATAAAATCTTCTAGCTTAACGCCTTCTGTGCTACCATCTGCCCTATCCCTAATAGTTAGTGTTTTGCTATCAGATTCTTTATCGCCAAGTATAATCATGTAAGGTAGTTTTTCTAATTTAGCTTCACGAATTTTATAGCCAATTTTTTCATTCCTATTATCTACTTCGCTACGAATACCTGCAGCTTTAAGGGCAGCATCAACTTCATAAGCCCAATCATCTTGCCTATCAGTAATTGTAAGTATCCTAACCTGATCTGGGGATAGCCATAATGGCAATGCACCTGCATATTTTTCAATAAGCAAGGCTAGGGTGCGTTCATAGCAACCAATAGATGTGCGGTGAACAATTATTGGGTATTTTTTAGTTCCATCAGCTGCGGTATATTGCATGCCAAATTTTTCAGCCAATTGGAAGTCAACTTGTACTGTTATAAGGGTATCTTCCTTGCCAAATACATTCCTAATTTGTATATCTAATTTAGGCCCATAGAATGCTGCCTCACCAACAGCTTCAGTATATTTTATACCAATATTGTTTAGTATGTTTCTCATTAAGCCTTGGGTGTTTTCCCAGCTTTCAGGGTCGCCAATATACTTGCTGCGATTATTTTCATCCCACAAGCTAAAACGGTATGATACATCTTCATCAAGGCCTAAGGTTTCAAGCATAAATTGAGCTAGCCTTACACAATTATCAAACTCTTTTTCAACTTGTTCCAATGTACAAATAATATGAGCTTCAGATATTGTGAACTGCCTTAACCTAATTAAGCCATGCATTTCACCTGATGATTCATTACGGAACAATGTGCTTGTTTCATTAAGGCGCATAGGTAAATCCCTATAGGACCTGCTACGGTTTAAAAAGTGTTGAAATTGGAAGGGGCAAGTCATTGGCCTTAAAGCAAAAACTTCGCCTTCTTCATCATTTTCATCACCAACTATAAACATGTTACTTCTATAATGGCTCCAGTGGCCAGATATTTTATAAAGATCCCTTTTTGCCATCATGGGTGTTTTTGTTAATAAATAACCACGTTTTTCTTCTTCATCCTCAACAAAACGTTGGAGAATTTGAAGGGCTCTTGCCCCCTTAGGCAACATAATTGGTAAGCCTTGGCCTATATAGTCAACTGTTGTAAAATACTCTAACTCCCTACCAAGCTTATTATGGTCACGCTTCCTTGCTTCTTCCATATCTGCAAGGTGTTTTTCCAAAGCTTCCTTTGTATCAAAAGCTGTGCCGTAAATACGCTTTAGCATTTTATTTTTTTCACTACCACGCCAATATGCACCCGCTGCTTGTGTAAGTTTAAAGGCCTTTATCATATTTAAATATGGAACGTGAGGCCCTTTGCACAGGTCAACAAAGTCACCCATTTGGTAGAAAGAAATTTCAGCATCTTCAGGAAGATCTTCTATTAACTCAACCTTGTAAGGTTCTCCCATTTCTTTCATTTTAGCTATGGCTTCATTTCTAGGCAATGTAAAGCGTTCTGCCTTAATATTCTTTTTAGAAAGCTTTTTCATTGTTTTTTCAATTTCAGCCAATTCTGCTGCGCCAAAAACCACATCGGTATCAAAATCATAATAGAATCCATCTTCAATAGCTGGACCTATTGCAAGTTTTGCATTTGGGTAAAGTTCTTTAACAGCCATAGCCATAAGATGGCTTGCACTATGGCGGAATATATGTTTGCCCTCATCACTTTGGAATGTTACAGGCTCTATTTCAGCATCATTTGATATTACTGTATTAATATCAACAGCTGGTTCTCCATTTATTTTTACTGCAAACGGTTTGCTTTCCCCTTCAATTTCAAAGGCTTTAATAATTGCAACCGCACTTTGTGGTTCATTGAACTCCAAAGACTTATCGCTATTTTTTAATTTAATTAGCATAAAAATTCCTCCTATAATAAAAATTGGTAATAAAAAACGCCTGCCCCTGCCGGGACGGACGAAAATCCGCGGTTCCACCCTGCTTGTATATACCACTTAGCAACACTATAACGCATGTTACACGTTACGGTCAAAAGCTGGTATTATAAGGGTGTTTTGTTATGCTTACAGCCAAGGCACAACTCTCTTAAAAAGCACTTGCTTACAACATGGTCTTCATCATACCGTAAAACTAGTTTTAGTATACAAAAGGATACGCATAAAGTCAAGCCTTATAAGCCTTCTTAATAATGTTTTTTTATAAAATAAAAACCTGTAATATTTTACAGGTTTAAAATGCATTTTTAATATGGTTAATTTTATTACCAATAATTTCTACAACATCTATACGCACAAAGCACTGCAAGTCCTTCTCTTGAATATATTGTTGCACTGCAAGGGTAAACTTTTTTTGTTTTTGTTTGGTAACCGCAAATAAGCCATCGCCCTCCAAGCCTTTTTGCCTATATTTAACCTCAACAAATACAGTAATATCGCCATCTTGCATAATCAAATCTATTTCACCATATGGGGTTTTATAGCGGCTTTGCAAGTAGTTCATTCCAATATTTTCTAAATATACCAAGGCTTTGTTTTCACCAATTATACCCTTGTTATAAGCAGTATTGTTTTGCATTATTGATATAGTGGAAAATTCTTCATGAGAGCTTTAACTTCTTCCCTTACGCTATCACAAGCAGCTTCGCCTTCATCCAAAATTTTCTTGAACCAATTTGCTATTAAAACCATATGTTCTTCTTTTAAGCCCCTTGTAGTAACAGCAGGTGTACCTACACGTATACCACTTGTAACAAAAGGACTACGCTTTTCACCAGGAACTGTATTTTTATTAACTGTGATATAAGCCTTGCCTAGCAATTCTTCCATTTCCTTGCCTGTTCTTTCAGTATCGCTTAGGTCAACAAGCATTAGATGGTTATCTGTACCGTTAGACACAATTTTAATACCAACAGCCTTAAAAGCATTTTCAAGGGCTTTAGCATTATCAATAACTTGTTGAGCATATACTTTAAACTCTGGTTGAAGTGCTTCACCAAAGGAAACTGCTTTTGATGCTATAACATGCATTAATGGGCCACCTTGTATTCCAGGGAAAATAGCTTTATCAATAGCTTTGGCATATTGTTCTTTACATAGAATCAATCCGCCACGAGGCCCACGCAATGTTTTATGGGTTGTGCTTGTAACAATATCAGCATAGGGAACCGGGTTCATATGAACACCAGCAGCAACAAGCCCAGCTATATGTGCCATATCCACCATGAATATAGCTCCAACTTCATCAGCAATTTTTCTAAATTCATCAAAAGGTATTGCTCTTGAATATGCGGATGCACCTGCCACAATCATTTTAGGTTTGTTTGCCAAAGCAACTTCCCTAACATTATTCATATCTATATAGCCATTTTCATCAACACCATATTGAATAAAGTTAAAATATTTACCACTAAGGTTTACTTTACTACCATGGGTTAAATGGCCACCGTTTGAAAGGTCCATACCTAAAACTGTATCGCCATAGTTTAACAATGCAAAATAAACTGCTGTATTTGCTTGAGCACCACTATGGGCCTGCACATTAGCATGTTCAGCGCCAAACAATTGTTTTGCCCTATCAATAGCCAATTTTTCAGCCATATCAACAAACTCACAGCCACCATAATATCTTTTGCCTGGATAGCCTTCAGCGTATTTGTTTGTAAGGGGTGAGCCCATACTTGCCATAACAGCCTCTGAAACAAAGTTTTCTGATGCTATTAGCTCAATATGTTCCCTTTGCCTTTGAAGCTCCAAGTCTATTATATTAGCAATTTCAGCATCTTGTTTAGCGATAATATCAAAATTCATAAGGGACCTCCATAATTATATTAAAATACCGGTGCACTCGGGCTGAGCAACCCCGCAGCACATACTATCAGCGCTTACTGCTGCTTCCTTCCGGACCTGACAGGGTTCACACATAAATATCGCACAGGACTCAACCGTCATCATACACACGGCAAAATCTATTTTAACTAATATATCAAATTATTGCAAGTATTTTGGTAATTTATTTATGTTTGTAGTTTGTGTTTATTTGAAACTATTGCATTATTAAATTATTTTAATTAAAATATATATTATTAAATGTAAGGAGTTTGTTTATGATAAAAAATATTACAAAATATATATTAATAACTTTAATACTAGCTTTGTTTATAGGCACAGCACAAGCTGCTATACACCCTAGGGAAATGGAATATGCTTATATTGAAGCAGAGGATTTTTACTTTCCATTAAATGAAGATGTTAAAGTAAATGTTGTAATGAGCGAAAGTAGCGAAGGTTATACATTCACATATCTTTTAGCAAAGGTTACTGGAGTAGATGAAAAAGGTAGAAGAACTTCCGATACTGTTGAATATGAAAAAGAATCAAAAAACCCTTATTTTACTTTTAAGGTAAAAGAAGAAGGGCAATATATAGTAAACGTTGAGATAATGAATAAGGATTTTCAATCCCTTGAATTAAGCACAGAAATGTTTGAAGCAGCACCTAGAAGCGATGAAGAAGACCCTACTACAGTAGTTGGTAAAGTAAAAGCTTTAGTAAAAGAAAGTGAATTGCAAAATTTAAAAGATGATTTTGAAAAGGCTGTATGGTTTCACGACTGGCTAATAAATAATGCAGATTACGACGAGAGCATGGAAGAGCATTACCCAAAAGGTGTTTTATTAGATGGCAGTGGTGTTTGCGAAAGTTATGCTATTGCTTACCAGATGTTGTTAAAAGAAGCTAATATACCAAGCATGTATATAACTGGATATGGCAAGGGCGAATTTCACGCTTGGAACATGGTAAAGCTAAAAGATGACTGGTACCACGTAGATTGTACATGGGATGACCCTAAGGGCGGCGGAAATGAGGGTTATGGCTACTTTGGTTTAAGCGATGATTTTATGGGTAGAGATCACGACTGGGAGCGTCAAAATTATCTATTCCCTAAAGCTAACGGAACAGAGTATAATTATTTGTTAAGCCAAAACTACAATACATTTGATTCAGAAGCTAAACTATATGAGGTTTTAGATACAGCCTTAAAAGCCCAAGAAAGCCCTATAAAAATATATTATACAGGTAATGAAAAATATTTTGATATAAACTATACCTTGGAGTCTTGGCTTAAAGCCAACTATGAAAAATACCTAATTAAAACTTATACATATAAGCCAGCAAGTTATAGCGCCGAAATTACAGCTGAATATAATAGCACAGAAGGTGTTTTATTCTTTACAAGTGATGAGGATTTAGCAAAAGTAGCGGGTGGGGCTATGGCTAAACAAGAAAAAACAATTAAGCTTGTGTATAATGGTGATGATAAATACTATTACATAAATTCACCTTTACGTAAATTTTTGGAAAACGAAACAAGGAAACATGGCGTAAGCACATATAGTTATAATTATTTTGATAAAAGTGCTGAAATAGCACTAGAATATGTTGATATAAGCCAATACAATACCTTTGCAACAGACGAAGAACTAACTAAAATACTAAATGATGCTGTAGCAAAAAATGAAACAAGCATTAAGCTTGCATATATTGGAGATGACCCTTGGTATAATATTGGCAGTAAAATTCAAAATTGGTATTACAACGGTAACGCGGGAGCCAAAAGTTTTTCAACAGATGTTGGTGGTTTTTTTATAACACTAACATTAGAGTATTAAAAAATGAGCCATAAGGCTCATTTTTTAAATTTATTTTATTATATCTGTACCCATGTATGGAACTAAAGCTTCTGGTATTGTAACTGTTCCATCTTCATTTTGATAGTTTTCTAATATAGCAGCAACTGTACGCCCTACTGCTACACCAGAGCCATTAAGTGTATGCGCAAATTCTGGTTTACCCTTTGTTTCCCTACGGAACCTTATATTTGCACGCCTTGCTTGGAAATCTTCACAGTTGGAGCAACTAGATATTTCAACATAGCGATTATAGCTTGGCATCCAAACTTCAATATCGTAAGTTTTAGCTGCGCTAAAGCCCATATCACCAGTACATAAAGCCACAACCCTATAAGGCAAACCCAACATTTGTAATACATGCTCGGCAGACTGTGTCATATGTTCAAGTTCTTCATAACTTTCCTCTGGTTTAGCAATTTTTACAAGTTCTACTTTGTTAAATTGGTGTTGGCGGATAAGGCCTCTTGTATCACGGCCTGCACTGCCTGCTTCAGCCCTAAAACATGTGGAATAAGCACAATGGCGTATTGGTAATGTTGCGCCATCCAATATCATATCTTTATACAAGTTTGTAACTGGAACTTCTGCTGTAGGTATAAGGAAAGTATCATTATCTACTTTATATGCATCTTCCTCAAACTTTGGCAATTGCCCTGTGCCTGTCATTGTGGCACGGGTTACCAAATATGGAGGATAAATTTCATCATAACCATTTTTACAATGTTCATTTAAATAAAAGTTTATAACAGCACGTTCTAACCTTGCACCAAGTCCTCTATATACTGTAAAGCGAGCACCTGATATTTTAGCAGCCGAATCAAAATCAAGAATATTTAAACCTGTGCCAATATCCCAATGGGCTTTTGGTTCAAATGTAAATTCCCTTGGGGTACCATTTTTACGTTGTTCAACGTTTTCAGTTTCATCCTTACCAACAGGGGTTTTATCGCTTGGTATGTTTGGCACATTAAGCAAAAAGTTGTTCATGGCTGCATCAATTTCAGCAACTTTTCCATCAAGCTCAGCAATTTTATCGCCTACAAGGCGCATTTTTTCCATAAGCTCACTTGCATCGCCACCTTCACGTTTTATTCTACCAACTTCTTTGCTTTCGGTATTACGTTCATTTTTTAATGTTTCAACTTCAGCTAGAAGGGTACGCCTTTCCACATCATGCGCCAAAAATTCATCAATGGATATATTGGCATTCCTTAATTTTAGGGCTTGTACAAGCTCATCTGGATTCTCTCTTATCCTTTTAATATCTAACATAGCAAAATCTCCTATTATTTTATTAAGGGCAATAAAAAAAGCCCCGATTTAAGGGACGAATAATCGTGGTGCCACCCAAATTTGAAACATAGTTTCCTCATTTAAATGCTTTAATGGGCATAAACCATGCAATTCATCACTGCAATGTTCAAGGGTGGAAAACACTTACACAATTTTGCTTTTCACCAAACAGCAAATCTCTAAAAATGTGAATAATGTACATTCCCTATCAAAACAACACAATTATATAACATTTACAAATAAAATTCAACAGTTTATGGCATTTGCTTTTTATTTAAGCCAAGGCATCTAATATTAAACGCTCAAAAGCTTTATCAAATTCAATATCCTGATCCTTAGTGCGTTTAGAAGGTCCTTTTAACCTTGTTTTTACAGAATTCCTTTTACCTGCAGACCTTATTTTTTTAGCTATATGCCTTGACATAAGTAAAGAATCTATATTTGAATCATTATATACCATACCATTTTGGTTTATAACTTTTGCATTTTTGGCTATGGAAAGCGCAGCCAAGCCATAATCTTGAGTAACAACAATATCGCCTTTGTTAATCATATTAACAATTTTAAAATCAGCACTATCTGCACCTTGAGATACAGTTATTGTTGTTGCCCCTTCCCTACTTATATAGTGGGCACTATCACATACAAAAATAAGTTCTAATTTGAATTTTGACGATATTTTTACAATATTATCTAACACAGGGCAAGCATCGGCATCTACTATTATTTTCATCGTATTTCCTTTGTTTTTTATTAAATTTAATCGATTTCTAATTATATTATAATTTGACTTGCTTTATTATTTAAGTTTTTATGTTATAATTTATAATTGCAATTACAAGTTGGAGGGTTTTATGAAGGCATCAACTAAAAGATGGTTGAATTTTGGTTTTTTATTTTTAACACTTGGTTTAGTATTATATTTTGGCTTTAGGGGAAATGAACCTGCTGAGGTTTTTAACGAGCTAAAATCCTTATCACCAAGTTGGGGTATAGTATTTCTACTATGCTGGTTTTTGTACATGATATTTGAAACAATAAGTGTGAACAGTTTTATAAGGCAACAAAATTATAAAATATCATTATGGCATTTATTTAAAATAGTATTAATTGGTAATTACTACTCCAACATAACCCCTTCTTCAACTGGTGGTCAACCCATGCAAATATATTACCTTAAAAAATACGGGGTACCAATAGGTGTTGGAACATCTGTATTTGCGGTAAGATTCTTTGTATACCAACTTGCTTTACTAACTATGGGCGCATTTTTATGGATAATAAATGCTGGTTTTGTGCAACAACAATTACAAGGCAAAGTAGTTTTAATTATATTTGGTTATTTATTTAACTCCGCATCAGTAGTTGGCATATTATTGCTGGCAGTAAACAAAAGGCTTATGGCTTGGCTAATAAATTTAGTAATTAAGGTTATAAACAAATTAAAGTTTATAAAAAATAAAACTAAAGTAATTGATAAACTAAATAATAACGTGGCTGCATTTACCGATAGCGTTAGTATGATTAGAAAACACCCTGGCGTTTTGTTAACACAGTATTTAATTACTATAGTACAGTTAATATCAATGTTTTCTATCCCAATATTTTTATACAAAGCCTTTGGTTTGAGTGGCACAAGTAGTATACAATTACTAACAATATCAACATTATTATTTATAACCGCATCATATACCCCCTTGCCTGGTGCATCTGGAGCTCAAGAAGGTGGATTTGCAATATTCTTTAACAATATTTTCCCTGGCCCAACATTGTTTTCAGCGCTATTGCTTTGGAGGTTTTTCTCTTACTACTTAACAGTATTGGTTGGTATTGCAATAACAATAAGAAGCATGTTTAGCAAAAAAGACGCAGATGCTCCAACAAATATCTAACTATTATATTCTTCTATAGATTCAACGTTTTCAAGATGACGTTGAATCTTTTTTGTTTTGCTAAAAGCAGAATCTATAGTTTCTGATGCTTGGTGTAACCTTTGTTGTGTTAGCTCTAACAATTTTGAAAAGTTGTTAAAATCATTTTTAATTACAACAAGTAATCGCATAATTTCATTGGAATGTTGCTCTATCGCAATGGATTTAAAGCCTATTTGCAAGCTGTTTAACAATGCAAGTAATGTTGTTGGCCCTGCAACAATAATTCTATATTGGTTATGCAATACATCCATTAATTCAATTTGTTTTACAACTTCTGCATAAAGGCCTTCTATAGGTAAATACATAATTGCAAAATCAGTTGTATGTGGTGGTTTTATGTATTTTGAACTAATCCGTTTAGCCTCTGTTTTTATTGAGTTGTTTAATGCTTTAATTTCATTGTTTATAGCTTTTTCATCATTGCTATTATAAGCATCAATAAGCCTGCCATAGCTTTCCTGGGGAAATTTACTATCTATAGGCAAATAAACTTTTTCACCCTTATTGGGTAAACAAAGGGCAAATTCCACTTTCTCAGCAGAGTTGGGAACCACAGAAACATTACATTCATACTGGTTTTTATTTAGCACTTGTTCAAGCATCATACCTAGTTGAAGTTCGCCCCATGTGCCCCTACTTTTTACATTACTAAGCATTTTACGCAAATCATCAACACCAGTTGAAAGGCTTTGCATTTCCCCCAAGCTTTTATAAACTGTTTCCAAACGTTCGCTTATCATTGAAAAGCTTTCAGAAAGGCGTTTGTTTAAGGTATCGTTAAGTTTTTCTTCAACTGTTTCCCTAATTTTTTCTAATTTTTCAGTATTATCGCGCCTAATTTCATTTAAATTATCAACAACAGCGGTTTTAATGCCTTCTATTCTTTGCTCTGTATTATATAACTTTTGTTCAATTAGGTTTTGTTGATTACTTAACCCGTCATTAATTTGTTTAAGATTATCCTCAGTTATGCTATATTGCCTATTTAATAAATCCGTTTGATCATTTTTAAAGTTATAGTTATCCTGTTTTATGTTTATTAATTGGTTTGTTAATATAGCTATGTTATTTGATAAACTACTATAGTTTTTATCAAAATACTCATAATCTTGGTTTTGATAATCTATTACAGTGCTCAAGTATTCTTCAATTTTTTTATATTGATGTTTATCTTTTTTTGCTTTTAATAGCAACACAATTAAAACTATAGCAAGTATTACTATAATTAAAGCTGCTAATATAAGTAACCAATTGTTTATGTTTTGCAATTCGTTTAACATATTACCTCTTATAAAAAAGGGAAATGATAAACATTCCCTTATATTATTACATTTTACCTAATTACATTTCACGTCTGCCTTCAAGGGCTTTTGATAAGGTAATTTCATCAGCATATTCAAGATCGCTACCTATAGGTACACCATGGGCAATTCTTGTAACTAATATGCCTTTAGGCTTAAGTAACCTTGCAATATATGATGCTGTGGCCTCTCCCTCAATATCCGGGTTTGTAGCAAGTATAACTTCCTTTACCTTTTCAGCACTTACCCTTTTTAATAATTGGCTTATATTAAGCTCATCTGGCCCAACGCCATTCATGGGCGACAATGTTCCGTGTAACACGTGGTAAAGACCATTAAAATCACGCATGCGTTCAAGGGCATACACATCCCTAGGGTCACGCACAACACAAATTTGAGTAGGGTCACGCCTAACATCATTACATATATCACACATGCTATCAACGGCATAATTGCCACAGATTTCACAGTACTTAATATCCTTTTTGCCATTATATATAGCAACCGCAATTTCTCGCACATCCTCAAGGGGCTGGCTAATAATATAGTATGCAAGCCTTTGAGCTGTTTTTTTACCAATGCCTGGCAAGCGTGATAATTGGTTTACCATACGCATAATTGGCTCGGGTTGTTGTGCCATATTAGAACAAACCGCCCATTCCGCCGCTAATACGACTCATTTTTTCTTCCCTTGTTTTATCCGCTGCGGTTATTGCTTCATTAACTGCTGCAATAATTAAGTCCTGTAGCATTTCAACATCATCAGGGTCTACTACTTCTGGTTTAATATCAAGGCTTTTAAGCTCCCTTTTACCTGAAACAACAACGCTAACAACTCCGCCACCGGCTTGAGCAGTAAACTCCATAGCATCTATATCATTTTGCGCCTTTTCCATATCCTGTTGCATTTTTTGTGCTTGACGCATTAGGTTTTGCATATTGGCTCCTCCGCCACCAAAACCACCAAATTGACCTCTTTTAGCCATTATTATTCTCCTTTAACAATATATCTTTTTATTTTTACATTACCTGTAACTGATGTAGCACTTAGCTCAGGGCCATCACCATCAGTAACATTATCAAGCAATAGTTGCCCATGTAACGCCCTAAGCTTTGCGCTTACAGCTTCAGCTGGTTGAATAATTTCAACATCGCCAGTTACGCTTACAATATCAACCTTTTTAAAATTTTTAACAAGTTCTAAGCTTTGTTTACCACTTACACCTGATAGTTTAATATCATCAGCGCCAACTGTTTCCGCAACAAGGCTACCACTAACCGTTCTTACTTTTAGCTTTTTGCAATTAATATTTCTAATTGTAATACCACCACTAATATTTTTAACCTTTAAGTATTCAACAGTGATATTATCAAGCATAATATTGCCCGATATTGCATCAAGGGATATTTCTTCACCCTCAAAACCACGAATATTAATATTGCCAATTATTGAGCTTACATCAAGCTCGCCCTTATAATCCTTAGGCAAGTAAATAAGTATTTGCATCCAAGATCCATCTGCTATATTTAAATTAATACCATACTTGGGCTGTTCAATAACTAGTTCATCATTTTCAAGTTCTACCTTTATTTGAGGAACAGTTTTGTTATCCCCTGCTATTATAACTTGAATTTCATTTGCCTCATTATGGAATATTTCTATTTGTGGCCAAGATGTACTTATTTTAATTTCCTTAATTTGACTATAATCAAACGATAAATTCCTTTCCACAATAACACCTCATTTCAAAAATTGTATAAAAACAAGTATTGCATATATTATACACTAAAAACATATTTTTTAATATAAACATTGACAAAAATTATGTATTGTGTATAATAGTTGTTTGTAAAGTGAAATTACTTTACAAGTAGAGGAGTACCGTATGGAAGTAACACAACTAAAGCTATTAGAAAATAACACACAAATGTGCTGGTTGCTTGACTTTTATGGCGGAATGTTAACTGAAAAGCAACAGGAAATATTATCATTATACTATGAAGAAGATTATAGTTTAACTGAAATTGGTGATATGTATAATGTTAGTAGGCAAAATATTTACGATATTATTTATAGAGCAAGCAATAATTTAAACAAATATGAGCAAAAATTAAACTTAGTTGAAAGAACACTAAATGCAAGGGAAAAATTACAAAAGGCTCAAAATTTGCTTGGAATGTTACAAAAGGATAATGATAATAAACATATTATAGAAATTGAAAATAACATAGCTAAAGCAATTAGGCTATTTGAGGGGGAATAATATTGGCATTTGAAAGCTTATCAGAGAAGATAAAAGGTGCATTAGATAAATTAAAAAGCAGAGGTAAATTATCAGAGGCTGATATAAAAGCAGGCATGCGTGAAGTTCGTATTGCTATGCTTGAGGCTGACGTAAACTATAAAGTTGTTAAGGATTTTATTAAAAGCGTTACCGACCGATGCATGGATCAAAAGGTATCCGAAAGCTTAACCCCTGGGCAGTTAATAATAAAGATAGTAAATCAAGAACTTACAAACTTAATGGGTCAAGAAAACCAAAGGTTAACATGGTCCAGTAGTTCCCCAACAATATACATGTTGTGTGGCTTGCAAGGTAGTGGTAAAACCACAATGTCGGCAAAATTAGCTGGCTATTTAGCAAGAGATGGCAAAAAACCTATGCTTGCTGCCTGCGATATATATAGGCCTGCGGCTATAGATCAATTAAAGGTTGTAGGCTCTCAGGTAAATGTTCCTGTTTATGCAAATGGAACTCAAGACCCAGTTAAAACGGCCTTGGAGGCTGTTGATTATGCAAAACACCATGGTAGAGATGTATTGATTATTGATACTGCTGGTAGGTTGCATATAGACCAAGAACTTATGGGTGAACTTATTAGAATAAAGGATGCAGTTAAGCCTCAAGAAATTCTTTTAGTTGTTGATGCCATGACTGGTCAAGACGCAGTTAACGTTGCTGAGCATTTTAACTCTCAGTTAAACATACAAGGTGTAATTCTAACAAAGCTTGATGGTGATACCCGTGGCGGTGCTGCATTATCTGTAAAAGCAGTTACAGGTAAGCCAATAAAGTTTAGTGGTACTGGCGAAAAGTTAAAAGATATTGAACCTTTTCACCCTGAAAGAATGGCCTCCAGAATACTAGGCATGGGCGACGTTATGAGCCTTATTGAAAAGGCTGAAAGCGCATTTGATGCAGAGCAAAGCGAAAGCTTAGCTAAAAAGCTAAAAGAAAATAAGGCTATGGACCTTAATGATTTTTTAGAACAGATGCAACAAATGAAAAAGATGGGTTCCATTAAAGACATACTCGGTATGATACCAGGTGTAAGTGGCAAAATTAAAGATGTTGATATCGATGATGATGCATTTAAGCAGCCTGAGGCAATAATAAGAAGCATGACCCCAAGGGAGAGGAAAAACCCTGGAATACTTAATGCTTCACGCAGAAAAAGAATAGCCGCTGGTAGCGGAACAAGGGTTCAAGACGTAAATTCCCTTATAAGAAGGTTTGAAGATGCCCAAAAGATGATGAAACAAATGGGCGGAAAAGGCAAGCGATCATTTATGAGAGGCTTGAAATTTTAATAGCTGATTAATCATCGAAGATGGTTTCAGGATAGATACAAAATTTAGGAGGAAATATTTTATATGGCAGTTAAAATTCGTTTAAAGAGAATGGGTATGAAAAAGCATCCTTTCTATCGTGTTGTGGTAGCTGATATAACAAGCCCACGTGATGGTCGTTTTATTGAAGAAATTGGTTATTACGACCCCATGACAGAACCTGCAAAAATAAGCATCGATAACGAAAAAGCTAAAATGTGGTTACAAAATGGTGCACAACCTACAGAAACCGTTAAAGTTTTGCTTAAAAAATCAGGCGCTATCGAGGAAAAATAATGAAAGATATGATAAGCTTTATTGCTAAATCATTAGTTAACAACCCTGATGAAGTAGTTGTTAGCGAAACAGAAAGCCCTGATGCTGTAATAATCAACCTTTCTGTTTCACCAGATGATATGGGCAAAGTTATAGGCAAGCAAGGGCGCATAGCAAAATCTATACGCACCTTACTTAAAGCTGCAACAGCAAAAGCAGATAAACCCGTTTTTCTTGAAATACGCTAATATAATCTCCACCAATTTTGGTGGAGATTTTTAAGGAGATTTAATGCAAAGATCTTATTTTTTAATTGGAGAAATATTAAAGCCCCAAGGCATTAATGGTGAAGTAAAATTAAAAACCCATACAGAGGATTTAGATAACCTTTGTGATGTTGAAAAACTTTACACTAAAAACGGTGAGGAATATACAGAAATTGAAGTTGAATATGCACGTATTCAAGCTGGCGATGCTATATTCAAATTTGTTAATTGTAATGATAGAAATAAAGCAGAAACCTTAAGGGGAACATTGCTTTATATTGATAGAGAAGATGCCACCCCACTTGAGTATGGCGAATATTATATTAGTGATATAATTGGTTTTGTTGTACAAGACAATTTAGGTAACAATATTGGTGAACTTAAAGACGTTTTAAACCATGGCGCAAGTGATATTTATGTATTAAAAGATGGTAAGAAAGAAATATTATTGCCTGCTTTAAAAAGGCTTTTATTGAATACAGACCTAGAAAAAGGTATAATTACCGTAGATTCCGAAGTATTAGCTGAGGTTGCGGTATATACAAATTAACGAGGATTTAATGAAGATTGCAATATTAACAATATTCCCCGATATGCTAAAACCTTTAATAAGTGAAAGCATTATTGGTAGAGGTGTTAAAAATGGAATATTGGAATTTGATATAATAAATATAAGGGATTTTTCCGCTAGCAAACACAAAAATACCGATGATTATCCATATGGTGGTGGCTCTGGCATGCTTATGACAGCCCAACCAATAGGCTATGCATTCAAGCATGTTAAAACCTTAAACTACACAGGTAAAAGAATTTTTATGGGACCTAGGGGGCGAAAGTTAGACCAAAAACTTGCAGAAGAACTTTCTGTTGAAAAGGATTTAACTATATTGTGTGGACATTACGAAGGCGTTGACGAAAGAGTTCTTGAAGAAAATATTGATATGGAAATTTCTATTGGGGATTACATATTAACTGGTGGAGAACTTGCCGCAATGGTGCTTACAGATAGTATTGTTAGGCTTATACCTGGAGTTTTGGGCAGTGAAAGCAGCATAGAAGAAGAATCCTTTACAAGTGGATTGTTGGAATACCCTCAATATTCAAGGCCAAGAATTTATAATGGCATGGAAGTTCCTGATGTACTTTTAAGTGGTAATCATGCTGAAATAAATAAATGGAGACGGGAACAATCTTTGCTTGTAACTTACAAAAACAGGCCTGATTTACTAAATAATGTAGAGTTGAGTAAAGAGGATATCGCTTTTTTAAAAAAGCTAGAATCCAAAGGAGGTTTAGATGGATAATAAGCTTACAACATTTAAAGAAATATTATTGTTATGGAAAAAACATATAGTTATACTTTTGCTTGTTGTTTCTTTAGTTTTTGGTGGCACAATGCTCATTAACAAACTTTACCCCCTACCAATAAAACACAATGCATCAGCTACAATAAGCATAAGCTTACGAAATAACGGTGTTTTGGATTATGACACAAGCGTAAAAAAAGCCTTTGCCCTTGTATCCCTAGAGAAAGAGCCATATAGCTTGTTAGAGAATGGTGTAAGTGATGGTACAACAATATCACTAAAGCATATTTCCGACACTAACCTGGTTAATATAACAGCATTGAGCCCAGATTATGATAATGTTGTTAATTACGCAAATGGCGTAGCAAGTTCATTAGTTAGCAAATACAACAATTCCGAAAACACTAGCGAAGGTAACACCGAAAATACAACATTAGAGCTTGTTAAAAAGGCAGATAATTACTCAACCATATTAGGCTTTAGGTTTCCTTTTAAGCTAAGGATTGTTTTAACACTATTTGCTTTGTTTATAACATCATCAATAATTATAGCCTTTGAGATTATGCGCACAAAAGTAGTAAATATAGATGAAGCTAAAAATGCTATAAATTCTAAGCTTGTTTTTTCCATTGGTAATAAGGATAATATTTTATTATTACCAAGAGCTAAGTATGATACTAGCAACGATATTGATTTGATAAAGGAATGTTTAAGCAGCATAAATAACGGCAAATTCCCCAACAAATTATTATTATTACCCATAGGCAAAAAAGATTATGATTTTAACATTGCAAAATTGATTGCTAAAGAAATATACAATGATGATAATATTGCTACAACATTAGATTTAGAAAATAATTCTATAGAAGATAAAGTAGTTGCTATTAGCCCATCCCTTTTTGAAAATACTAATATATTAAATTTAGTTAATAATTTTGATTATTGTATCTTTTTAATTAAAAGCAACACATGCGAATATAATAATTTAAAACACATAAGTGAATTATGTGAGAATTCTGGTATAACAATTAAATCTTTAATAATTAATTATATATAAATAAAAATAGGTTTATACCCTGTTTTTTTATTTTTGTAATATACCATATAAACAAAAACATAGTAAAAAATATAAGATATTATATATGATAATAATTATTTATATTATATACATTTAATTGTTTTTAGTTTATAATATAGCGTATTAAATAATGCTTGAGGAGATTTGTATGTTTAAAGGAAAAAAATATTTCAGGATACTACTATTATCATTAATTTTTGTGTTTGCCCAAAACAACATAATTAACGCAGATGTTTTAACTACAATGGGCACAAAGCCAAATGTTGCAAACAATGTGTATCAGGTAAATAAAGAAAGTTACACCCCTGCAACAAATACCTACGATGACGCCTATGAGGGGACAAACCCAACATATTATTTAGTAACACAGGATGCTAGCAAGGCTAATGCAACAAGTGTTACTTTTGAAGGCAAAACTTTTGATGTTACAGGCAGGGTAAGTGTTGTTACAAGTACAACAAGCTTAGCTTCACTATCAAGCGTTTGGCATGCAGGTTCTGGCAATTCTCCAAACCGAACAGTTTTTGTAGATGCTGGTACTTATAACGATGATACTGGATATTATCAATTATCCCACCCCAACTTTTCCATAGTTGGTTTAGATGCAGCAAATAAGCCAATTTTTATAAGAAAAACAACTGGTAATTATAAACCATTATTCACCTCATATCCAATAACTGAAAGACATGGTTTTAATAAACCTAATGTTTATTTAAGAAATATTGTTTTTGACAATAATAATTTAAATTTAAGATCAGGTTCTAGATATGAAGCTGTAATTGTTATAAGTGGTGGGCAAAATAACGATGGAGGCTATGCATTCCTTGGTTGTGAAAATTTTGTGTTGAAGGATTGTGTAATACAAAACGTTGGTTCCACTATTAGTTACGCTTTTCCAAACAGGGCTTTACAAATACTTTATGGAGATAACCAAGTTAATATTGAGGGCTTAGTTGTTAAAAGCGCCAAAACGTATTCTGTAGGTATTGTACACACCAATTCTCAGGCTAATGTTAACATTAAGGATTTAAGTATTGATGGTGTTGGTGCAAGTGCAAACTCATTTGGCTTTAGGGTTGAAAACCAACAGCTTGCCATACCTGTACAAGACAACAGTATAAGCTTAGCTGGAAATATAGATTTATACACAAAGTTTGTTCAAGTACAAGATTATACATATGATAAAATAAATATACCCGATAAGTATAGGTTTGTTCAATACTATATTCCTACTTCGCAGTCTCAAATGGAAAGCGTTGGATCATAGCGTGTTCACGAGGATTATTTTTTACAAAGTAGCCAAGGCGGTTATTCCTCTGCCATGTTAGATAGAACTGATAACTATTGGATAGTTGATGAAAGCCACCCCACAGATAGCGTTGAAAAACAAATTGACCAAATTGCTAAAACCCTTGCTCATTTAAGAACATATATAAACAAAAGTGGCGTTGGTGTTACAAGAATACCAGAATTTAATGTAAAATTAATTGTAAAAGATGGTCAAATTGATAATTTTAATATCCCCTCAAGTGTAGTAGACCCAATAACAATTGTAGCGGTTGACAGTACAGCTGTTGCAAAAGGCATGCCAAAGGCAAATGGCACATTCCCAGTAGTATCAGGTTTTGTTGCAGAGTTTAACAATAATAGCACTACAAATATTTATAATTTTGACTTTGCAAAAAATGCTAGATATACCGTAGACGAAGCCATAAATGCTTATGGCCCAGCATTATTAGCTGATGCTAACGATGGTAAATATCCCACTGGTCAAGCCTTAAACTATAGTGATTACGGTACAACTGCTCAAGTTGACCCTGCAATAAAAACAGTAAGACCTTTTACAGTAGCCAACTGCAACAATTGCGTATTTGTAACATTAGCAAGCCAACTAAGCCTAAGTGAAGCAAACAACTTAACAGAAATTCCATTAAATGCTACTGGTAAGGCCTTGGTTGCCATAACATCACCCTATACCTCTAAAACTGGTATAACAAATGCTGCAAACCAAACATTGCCAGACTTAACTTATTATTTAGAATCAAGCAACCCTGCAATTGCCACAGTTGCTCAAGATGGAACAATTACTCCAGTATCAGTAGGCACATTTAGTGTATTAGCAAAAGCAAGGGATGCAAATAATAATGGTGAAATTGAAAAACCATTTGCATTAATAGAGTTTAGGGTTGTTGAAGAACAAACAGCTACACCAACCCCTTCACCCGCACCAACCAATACACCTGCACCTACAAACACACCCGTACCAACAGTAGTACCACAAATAAACCCTCCACAAACAGGCGATACTTCTCCATTGTTCATGTACTTTGCTTTAATAATAAGCTCAATTGCAACAGTATTAATTGTAAGCAAACTAAAATTAAAAAAGAAATAACAAATAATAAAAAAGGCTATATTTATTAGAATATAGCCTTTTTTATATAATTATTTCGCTTGTTGGAATTACTATATCGCATTGTTTTTTTATATCAGCATTAAAATATTTATCTTCCAAGGGTAACCACTTATTTACAAACTTATTATATACTTCAATTGAACTTCTATCTTTAAGCCTTTTGTGCTGTAAATCAATATTTACATCAATAAAAACTTTATAATCGTAATAATCTCTAAGGTTTTTATTAAGGCAGTATACTCCCTCAACGATAATTACATTGCTTGCATTAACAATTGTTGTGGGCTCTAAACTTTGTATTTTGCAATTAAATTTTTTTAATGCAATAGATGGTTCTTCACTTTTTAAAGGTAATAATACTTCATATAAAAAACGTTCATGGTCAATATTCTCCCCCACCTCGCTAAGCCTTTCTTGTGTTTGTAGCTTTAAAGGTAGAAAAAAATCATCTATATGAAAAACAGTTATATTGTATTTTTTTGCCAAATAGTTTGCAAGCGTGGTTTTTCCACTAGCTGCTCGGCCTTCTATTGCTATTACTGTTCTTTTATCTTTATTTAAAAAGCTTTCAATATTATTAATAAAATCATTGTACATTTACTTCTCCAAACTATTTACTGTGTTAAAAATTTTGTTGAACTGGAATTCCCAACTCATCTTTTCCTCTGCATATTTTCTCATATCTAAAGGAATATTTGTTGCGGTTTTAAATTTCATTGCAAAGTTAACAACAGAATTAATATCCACATTGCTTTCATCATTTGAAATTTTTAATACAAAAGATAATTCAGGGTTTAGTGCTGGATCATCTGTTGCATAAACGAAAGGTATGCCCCTTGCAGTGTATTCTCTAGCTTTTAGAATAGACACTGAATTAAAATTAAGTCTATACATTCCCAATGTACCAATACCCACATCGCAAGTGTTCATTATTTCATCCAATTCACTGCCATACATAGCACCATAAAACTTAATATTGCTTAATTTTTGGTTTTTAGCTAATTCCATCCATGTTTTTAAAGATCCATCACCTTCATTGCCAACCATGTGAATTTTTACTGGAATATTTCCTTTATAATCTGCCACACCTTTTATAAGCCTGTCATAACCTTGCCATATACTCATGCTTGCAATTGCAATTATGTTTACTTCGTCTTTTTTTAAATTTGGTTTTCTAAGGTTAAAGCCATTAACATTTACAGCATTTTCGATATTAATTGCGGGTTTTGATAAAAATTGCCCATTGCTTTTTTCGCCAATAAGGGTAAATAAGCTTATATATTTTGAAGCTTTTTTTAAAAATAATTTTGAAATATTCAAATACATTCCTACAAGCTTATTGGGCGGGCTTACATTTTCCGCTGGATATGTGGGAATTTCTGTTATTACTTTTAATTTGGGATATTTTTTAGTTTCCTTATACATTAAGTATCCACATAGTTCAAGGGCTTCATTGCGAACATACATATAATCAAAATCTTGTTTTAAAGATTTTTTTGCACAACGATACAAATCTATAAATGCAAAAACATGTAAATATAAGCTTGATTTTGCATTTTTTAGGCTTTTAATTTTTGTTTTAACCCCTTTATTAACAATATAATAAAAAGAGCTATCATAAGCAAAATAATAAACATCATAGCCCATATTCATTAGTATGTTAATTTGCCCATCAAACTTTTGTTTAAGGTTATATTTAACATCAATAGGGTATTTACAAACAAACAAAATCTTTTTCATATTGCACCTTTACTTACACAAATATAAAAACATTATAGTTTATGGCTCTTAATTTTACAAGTTAATAAAAACATGGTTAAATATAAAAAATTATAATTATCTTGACATTACCTATACAAATAAGTAAAATTGATATGATTAATCCATATAAATGGGGATTTAAATGAATATAAAAACAATTACACGTTTAGGCTTGCTAAGTTCATTAATGTTGTTGCTTGGCATTGTAGAGCGAAATTTTCCTATTGCTCCAGGAATACCTGGAATTAAATTAGGCTTGGCAAACTCCGTGCTTTTATACGCATTGTGTTTAATAAATACAAAAAGTGCTTGGATATTAGCAGGTATAAAAGTTGTGCTGGGCGGAATACTGTATTCTGGTCCCATAGCAATGATGTACTCTGCAAGTGGCACAATATTAAGTATGTTAGCAATGATTTTAACTTTAAAAGTAAAAGATATAGGTTTTATTGGTATAAGTGTTTGTGGTGCTGTTATGCACATGCTAGGTCAAATACTTATATCAAGATTTATGCTAGGAACTTGGGCAGTTGTAATACAGGTGCCCATACTTCTTGTATCAGCAGTAGTAACAGGTATATTAACAGGCATTGTAACACAAATGGTTTGTAAAGCTTTAGTTCACTCAATGCCTGATAGTAAAAAACGCTTAAAAGACTTGGGTTTGTATAAATAATATTTGAATGGAGAGTATTTATGGATAACAAAAAGAAAGCTATGCCTGCTTGGCTAGTATTAACAATTATTACAGTAATTGCTGCATTAGGTTTATCATTAACAAACCTTGCAACAAAAGACATTATTGCATCACGTGCAGCTGGTGAAAAAAATCAAGCCTTAATTGCTTTAGTTCCAGATGCCGATACTTTTGAGGATGTAGAAATACCGGAAGGCGTTACCTTAGATACCCTTGCTGCTGCAAAACAAGGCAGTAAAGTTTTAGCTCACGTGGCTCAAACAACTGTTCAAGGTTATGCAGGGCCTATTGAGGTAATTAGCGCAGTTGATGCCGACTATAATTTATTAGGAATTTCTGTTGGCGGAAGTGCTTTTGCTGAAACTGCTGGTTTAGGTTCAAAGGTTCAAGAACCAGAATTTGTTGACCAATACAAAGGTGTTGCAACACCTGTAAAAATGAACAGTGATGTGGATCAAGTAAGTGGTGCAACGATATCATCAAACGCTGTTAATAAAGCCGTGAATACAACCGTTGACAATATTAAAATTGCTTTAGGCGACACAAGTGGAATAGTATCAGAAGCCGATAAACGTGCGAATACATTGGCCGCTTTAGTACCAGATGCAAATAGTTTTGAAAATCAAACAATAGCTGAAGGTAGTGAGTTAGATAGTTTTGAACTAGCAAAATCTGGTGATAAGGTTGTTGCCTATGTTGCTCAAACAACAGAAAAAGGCTTTGCTGGCCCAATAGAGGTAATTACTGCTACAGATTTAGGCTATAAGGTACTTGGTATATCTGTAGGTGGTAGCGACTTTGCAGAAACAGAAGGTCTTGGTTCTAAGGTTACCGAACCTGAATTTACCGATTTGTTCAAAGGTTTAGCTGTTAAAGCAGAACTAAATAATAATATTGACCAAATAAGTGGTGCTACAGTATCATCAAAGGCTGTTGTAGATGCTGTTAATAAAGCTATTAAGGGCATAAAACTTGCTAACGGCGAAGAAATTGAAGAAGAACCTGTTGTTGAAGTTGTAAAAGCAGAATTAGTACCTGGTGCAGATAATTATGAAGAACAAGTTTTAGCTGATGGCGCTTTAGAAAAGTTAGAAGTTGCTAAAGCTGGCGACAAAGTTATTGGTTATGTTGGCCAATTAAGTGCTGAAGGCTTTGAAGGCCCTATCGAAGTTAAACTTGCTACAGATACAGAGTTTAAAATCGTTGGTATAGAAGTTGGTGGCGAAAAATTTGCTGAAACCGAAGGCTTAGGCTCTAAAGTTAAAGACGCTGAATTTAAAGATCAATACATAGGTTTAAGCGCTCCCATTGAACTTAACAAAGATGTTGACCAAGTTAGTTCCGCTACAATATCTTCTAAAGCTGTAAACGATACAGTTAACGCTATATTAGACAATGTTAAATCATACTTTGCATCTGAAGGAGCTGTTACAGAAGAAGCTCCCGTAGTTGAAAAAGTTTTAGGGTTAGTACCAGGCGCAGATAAATATGAAGAACAAGTTTTAGCTGATGGCGCTTTAGAAAAATTAGAAGTTGCTAAAGCAGGTGACAAAGTTGTTGGGTACGTTGGCCAATTAAGTGCTGCAGGCTTTGAAGGCCCTATCGAAGTTAAACTTGCTACAGATACAGAGTTTAAAATCGTTGGTATAGAAGTTGGTGGCGAAAAATTTGCTGAAACCGAAGGCTTAGGCTCTAAAGTTAAGGAAGCCGAATTTAAAGATCAATATATAGGCCTAAGCGCTCCTGTAGAGCTTAACAAAGATGTTGACCAAGTTAGTTCCGCTACAATATCATCCAAAGCTGTAAACGATACAGTTAACGCTATATTAGACAATGTTAAATCATACTTCGCTGTTGAAGATACTGTTTCAAAAGAAGCTCCTGTAGTTGAAGAAGCTGTTACGGAAGAAACCCCTGTAGTTGAAGAAGTTTTAGGATTAGTACCTGGTGCTGATAAATACGAAGAACAAGTTTTAGCTGATGGCGCTTTAGAAAAGTTAGAAGTTGCTAAAGCTGGTGACAAAGTTATTGGTTATGTTGGCCAATTAAGTGCTGCAGGCTTTGAAGCCCCTATCGAAGTTAAACTTGCTACAGATACAGAGTTCAAAATCGTTGGTATAGAAGTTGGTGGCGAAAAATTTGCTGAAACCGAAGGCTTAGGCTCTAAAGTTAAAGACGCTGAATTTAAAGATCAATACATAGGTTTAAGCGCTCCCATTGAACTTAACAAAGATGTTGACCAAGTTAGTTCCGCTACAATATCTTCTAAAGCTGTAAACGATACAGTTAACGCTATATTAGACAATGTTAAATCATACTTTGCATCTGAAGGAGCTGTTACAGAAGAAGCTCCCGTAGTTGAAAAAGTTTTAGGGTTAGTACCAGGCGCAGATAAATATGAAGAACAAGTTTTAGCTGATGGCGCTTTAGAAAAATTAGAAGTTGCTAAAGCAGCTGACAAAGTTGTTGGGTACGTTGGCCAATTAAGTGATGAAGGCTTTGAAGCCCCTATCGAAGTTAAACTTGCTACAGATACAGAGTTCAAAATCGTTGGAATAGAAGTTGGTGGCGAAAAATTTGCTGAAACTGAAGGCTTAGGCTCAAAAGTTAAGGAAGCTGAATTTAAAGATCAATACATTGGTTTAACTGCTCCTATTGAACTTAACAAAGATGTTGACCAAGTTAGTTCAGCTACAATATCTTCCAAAGCTGTAAACGATACAGTTAACGCTATATTAGACAATATTAAGTCATACTTTGCTGTTGAAAAATAAACAAACATTTGTTAATAGGCACTTTAATAGTGCCTATTTTCATTTGTAAATTATTAACAAAGTGTTAATAAAGTATTGATTTTTGATTGACTATATTGTTGATTAATGGTAAAATTATTGCGTATTAACCTAAATGGAGGTACTAATATTATGAGTTTTAAAAGATTATTATCCATAATTTGTATAGCTTTCGTATTATTTACAAGTATTGCTCCTAGCTATATTATGGAAACCACAGAAAACATTGTTGTAGATGAAATTCAAGAAAAATCTACAGAGACTTTGGCACCTGTTGAAGAACAAGTAGCAACAGAGGCTCCAGCTACAAATACCCCTGAGCCAACAGCGGCACCTGCCACATCAACGCCAGAGCCAACCAAGGTGCCTGAAACATCAACTCCAGAACCCACTGAAGCTCCTGCTACTCCTGTTGTAACAGAGGCTCCAGTTACAAGCAAGCCTGTAGCTACCGAAGCACTAGTAACTGATTCACCCGTTGATACCGAAACCCCTGTAACAGATGCACCAATTGTTACAGAGGCTCCTGTAACTGATGAACCAGTAGATACCGAGGCCCCAACAACTATTGCTCCTGTTGAGACTGAAACAGTAACAACAAATACTGTTACACCAGCAAGCTCAACACCAGAGCCAACAAGCACAGTTAGTGCAACCACGTCAGTTGTGCCCAGCATTGAACCTTCAATTTCACCAGAACCAGTAATTTTTGAGGTGAGTGCTTTAGGTAGCTCAACCGCTACACTAGTAAAGTATAATGGTAATGATAAAATTGTTAGTATTCCTACAACAGTAGATGGTTTAAAAATAACTGAAATATCTACAAATGCATTTTTAAATAATTCAGTAATAGAAAAACTAATTATCCCAGAAGGCGTAAAAAAAATACAAAAGGATGCTATTGTTAACTGTAAACTTCTAAATAACATTGAACTACCAAAATCACTTAACTTTATTGATGTTAACGCCTTTAGAAACGTTGAAGATAGAAACCACGGCGACGGAATAAAACCAACATATAAAGTTGATGCAAGAAGCTATGCCTTTGGTTTTATACTTGAAAATAGATACAAATATTCAACTGTTGAGCCAAAATCAAACTTTGAATATGATATGGCACGAGATGCAAAAGCTAATGTTATAGTTGGTGATATTGTTAGCCTAACAATACCAGAAAGTAACTATGGCGGCACACCACCTTACCAATATACAACATATATTTACTGTAATAATAGCGTAGTTGAGCATATTCCATTCACAAGCTCAAGAATTGTTACATATAGGTTTACTTCCCCTGGTGCTTATGAAATAAAATCATGGGTAAGGGATAGTAATCAAGTTGTTGTTAACTCAATAAACCCTGCTGTGTATACTGTAACTGGTGCCTATACTCATCAATTACAGGTTTATGGTACAGTAAACAAAACACAAGTAACATTAGGCGAAGAATGCATTTTTTATGCACACCCTAGCGGTGGTGCTGCCCCTTATACATATGCATATTATTTGTTTAAAGATAATGTGAGGATTGCAACAACTGCTTATTCAACAGACATTTACTATACTTATAAGCCTACAGCAGCTGGTAATTATCATGTAACAATATTTGCAAAAGATAGTTTGGGTAGAATTGTTACTAGTAACACTCCAGTAATTTCTGTACAGCCCTATTCTCCATTAAGCTTAAATGTAAGCGTTAATAAAACAAGTGTTAACCTTGGGGAAAATATTATATTTACAGCTCAAGCAAAGAATGGAACATCACCTTATATATATGCTTTCTACCTATTTAGAGATAATGCATTAATACATAGAGGCCAATACTCAAATAATAATACATTTACATATAAGGCTGATATTGTTGGCACTTATAAAGTGAACGTGTTTGTTAAAGATTCAAAAACTACTATCGCATATAAAACTAGCGTAAATGTTACTGCTGGTGCACTTCAAAATCTAACAGCATATGGCACAATAAATGGCAACTTAAACCCAGTCACTATAAACATTGGTGAAAGCGTTACTTTTGGAACAGTTGCAAATGGCGGCGTTAAGCCCTACAGATATGCCTATTATATTTACAAAGATAATTTACCGGTATATAAAGGCACTTACTCAAACATAAACTCCTTCACATATATCCCTACAAGCCCTGGAATTTATAAGGCGGGTATTTTTGTTAGGGATGCAAGCGGTAAACAAGTATCCTCATTTACATCAAATGTTACAGTTAGTGGTTCAAGCACGGCTCTTTCATTAATTGCTACAGCAACACCGTCTGGGCAATATGTTGGTAACACCATTTCATTTAAAGGCTTAGCTACAGGAGGTAGCATCCCTTACAAATATGCTTTTTATGTATATAAAGATGATGTAAGGGTTGCAAACATTGCCTACGGTGCAAACTCAATATATAATTATAGGCCAACAAGCGCTGGAACTTATTATGCAACCGTGTTTGTGATGGATGCCACAGGAAAAAGACTTGCAATTGATACAATTAAAACATATATTCAAGTTTCTAATGTAGCTCCTTTGCAAATTAATTCCAACTCAAGTAGTTATGCCTTGCATACAAATGAGATATTATTTGTAACTGCAATGGCAAGCGGCGGTGTTTCTCCTTATCAGTTTGCATTTTATGTAATTAAAGACGGAGTTACCATATACAAAGGTGCTTATGGTAATAACCCATTATTCGAATATACACCTACTGTTGCTGGCACTTATAAAATTACAAGCTTTGTTAAGGATTCTAGAAATATTAGGGCAGCCAACACTACTAACAATATTGTAGTAAGCACTCCTGCCCCACAACCAATAAACATTTATACAACATTAGATAAAGTTAATCTTGAATTAGGTAATGAATTATCTAATAAAGTTACAATAAGAGCTTTTGCTTCAAATGGCATTTCGCCTTATACCTATGCTTTTTATGTGGTTAATGTTAATACCAACACTAATGTTTATAAAGGTACATATACACAAAATTCCTCATTTACTTATACACCAACTGAAGTTGGAACTTATAAGTTTATAGCCTTTGTTAAAGACTCTACAGGAACAACGGCATTTGTATCATCAACTAATTTTATTGTTACAGCACCAACGAGAAAAGTAGTACTAAATGCCTCTATAGCCAACAATTACCTGAATTTAAATACGATTGTAACTGGTTATGGCTCCAACACACCAACTGGATATTCTTTTTACATTTTAAAAGACGGTATAACAATATTTAGGGATACAAACTATAACCCAAGTAGCACTTACAGCTATTATTTAGGCACAAGTGGTAACTATAGTGGGCTCGTTTTTGTAAAGTATAACGGAATTACCGATATTGATACAGCTACAAGTAATTCAGTGCCTTTTACCTTTTCCACGCCAAAATACAGGGCTTTATTAATAGGTAATTCTGATTATGCAGGTGATTATTTAGATTTACCTGGTTGTGCTCAGGATGTTAGTAAAATGAACTATAGGTTGGCTTCAAAAGCTCCTTATGGTCAAATTCCAATATTTAAACACGAGAACCTATATGCACACAACTTAGCACCTGCAATACAAACAGCCTTTAAAGGAGCCGATTCAAATAGTGTTTCAATTTTCTACTATTCTGGGCATGCTACTGATACTGGCTTTTTAATGGGTACTGATAATCAAACTGTTAGCCCTAGTACATTGGCAAATGCGTTAAAAAATGTACCTGGTAAAGTAATTGTTATATTGGATTGTTGTTATAGTGGCTTATACATAAATAGAAGCACTAAAACAAATGAAGATGCTTATAAAAAGTTTAACCAAAGTGTTGTTAGTGCATTTAGAAATGTAGACGTAATGTCTAAAGCTGGCGAATTGCTAGATAATAAGTTTCATGTAATTACAAGCTCTAGCAAAGATCAACCTTCTTACGGCATAAGTAGTGGAAGCTACTTTACAACAGGCTTGCTAGGCGCAGGTGATTCTAATAACGATGGTTATATATCAATGTATGAAGCATTTGTTTCAGGTAAAAGCTATGGTTACAGTGAAACTAACTTTCAAGTAGCCCAAGCTTACCCAAGCAATGATCAATTATTTTTGTTTAAAAAGTAACATTAAAGCCAATAGTTTAAACTATTGGCTTTTTTTATTGCAAAAATGATAATTAAGATATAATATAGGATATATACCATAAAAAATCAAACAGTAAACGATAGTTTATTTATATAGGAGGTATTATGGCAGCAATCACATTTAAATGTACATCTTGTGGCGCATTTATAAATTTTAACCCAGATGATCAAAACTTTGAATGCCCATATTGTGGAAAAGACTATACAGAAGAAGAAATTATTGCGAAAACGGATGATATAGATAACTCAAGTAATGCACATCAAGATGAGCATATTAATACCAATGATAATACAGAAAAGCTTTATAACTGTAAAAACTGTGGTGCGCAAATTGTTGCCGAAGAAACCACTGCAGCAACAAATTGTTACTATTGCCATAGCCCGATAGTATTGGTAGATAAGCTTTCAAAAGAGTATAGGCCTGATAGACTTATACCCTTTAAGTTTAATAAAGATGCCGCTCTTAAAAAATTTCATGAATATATTAGTAAAAAGAAATATGTACCAAAAGAGTTTTTTTCAAAAAGCCAATTGGAAAAAATTGCTGGAGTTTACTATCCCTATTGGGATGCGGATTATCAATGTGATGCAACATTTGAAGGCGAAGGCGTAACCGTTAGTACATCAGTTATGGGTGACTACACCATTACAAAAACCAGGTATTACAGGGTTATAAGGCGAGGTTTGATAAAATTTAACAATATTATGCGTAACGCATTATCTAAAAACCAAAGGCTTTTAGCTGATGGTATTCACCCTTTTGAGTTTAGTGCTGAAAAGGATTATTCTAGTGCTTATCTATCTGGTTTTATGGCTGAAAAGCGTGATGTTGACAAAGAAGATATTCAAGCTAATGTAGAAAACGAAATTGAAAGTTATTTACAGCCTATACTTACAAGAGGGTCAGCTTACACAAGGCTAACTGGAAATATTGATATGGATGTTGTAGATAAAAAGTATAATTATTTAATGTTACCTACTTGGGTTTTAACATATAAAGGTACTGATAATGTACAATACTTTTTTTCAATGAACGGTCAAACAGGCAAGGTTTGTGGTAAGCTACCAGTTGATAAAGGCAAATTAATTTTGCATGGCCTAATTGCCGCATTAGGGGTTGCTGGATTATTGCTATTAGGAGGTTACTTCTTATGGTAAAAAGAATTATTAAGCTTGTTATTTGTTCTTTATTGATAATGATAGTTTTTAGCCAATTTGCTTTAGCTGTTGACTATAGTAAATACATTATTGATGATGCAAGAGTGCTTGATAACGCGAGCAAAGAAGCACTAGAAAAACGCATTAAAGAATTTCATGACAATCACAATATAGCTGTAGTATTTGCTACAAGCAATGTTGTGCCATACGGAAAAACTGTTAGCTTCACCGATAATATATACGAAAAAGGTGGTTATGGTTTTGATGGCGCAAAATCTGGCATTGCCTACCTTATAGATTTCAACAACAGAAAAATTCACATATCCACAGCTGGCCGAATGATTGGCATATTGAACGATTCTAGAATTGATCAACTATTATATGCTGGCGATTCGTACTTAAGCAATAAGCAATATGGCAAAACAATGCTAAGTATGTTGGATATGTTAGATGGTTTTATAAAAATGGGCCTTGTAGAAGGTGGCTACATATACGATGAACAAACTGGCGAAATAATTGGTGGCCCACACAAGGTGCTTGAAAGCCACGAAATATTAATAGCATTAGGTGCTGCTGCTTTAGTTTTTATTATAATAATGTTATCAGTTAATAAAAATTACAACTTAAAATACAACACATATAATTATAATTTAGAAAACAATGTTTCTGTTAACTTAATAGATACACAAGATATATTTTTACGTGAAGATGTTGTAAGAAGAAGGCGCCCCAAAAACCCATCTAGTGGTGGCGGTGGCGGAAGCAGATCGAGTGGCTCTGGTTCAAGGTCACACACATCTAGCGGAGGCATGCGTTTTGGTGGGGGTAGCAGAAATTTTTAGTTCCTATCAAGGAGGTATAAGTGGTAAATTCTAATTTTATAAAACAATTTAATGAAATTGCAAGTAGATTATCCTCAAGGTTGTTTTTATATACTAATAGCGGTAAATGCATTTTCCCTGAAGGCGACATTGATTTAAGCATACCAATAAAAAATTTAAGCAATGTTGATGTAAAAGTTTTTGGAAAACAAGCATATCTAATTACAAATACTAAACAAAAGTATATAATATCAGTTGAGCAAAAGGAAAACAGCAAGGATATACTTATGCTTGCAGATAGTTTGCTTAGCATTTCTGAAGATAAACTTAAAAAAATTAGTAGCAAAAAAGATGCCTATCAACATATAATATCATCAAGCGATTTAACCGCTAATGGCATATTAGAAATTGCCAATGAATTTTCACTACCCAAGGATAAACCTTACTGTGTTTTTTACATAAACTTTAAAAATCCAAACGCAAGGCCAAGTTCTATTTTAAAAGAACTATACCCCTCAAAAACTCATGATGTATATTTTTCGCTAAATAACAATAGCATAATTGTAATACATTATACTGAGGATTATGGTATAAGCGATTTAATAGACTTTGTAAATGCCTTTGCTGAAACTTTACAGGTAGAATCTGGCGAACAATTTACAATAGGCGTTAGCGAAATTAAGCAAAATATACTTGAAATAAAAACTGCTTTTTTAGAAGCAAAAAAATCCATAAGTATTGGTGAAAGATTATCAGAATCCGATACAATATACATGTATAATAATTTAATACTTGAACGAATTGCTTTAGAGTTAGCACCAAACATTAGAAGAAATTATTTTTTAAAGCTTTTTAACAAAGAAAACGAAAAACTTTTAAACGAAGAAATGCTTGGAACAATTAATGTTTTTTTAAGCAAGGATTTAAACCTTTCTGATGCATCAAGGCATTTATATATTCACAGAAACACATTGGTTTACCGTTTAGATAAAATTCAAAAAACTATTGGCCTTGATTTACGGAAGTTTAACGATGCTACAGTTTTTAAATTTTTATCAACATTAAAAAAATTAACAAAGCTAGATAAGGAGTAAAGATGTTAAACAATAAAAATAAAAAGTTGGTTACTTTAATTTCATTAGTTGCTATGGTGCTTGTTTTTTCAAGTGGCTTTTTCTCATCTTTTTTTAAGGATCAAGAGCAAATAACTATACCAAAAAAACAATATGAAGAATTAATTAAATTTGAAGAATTAAATGAGATATACAATATAATTAAAAACAATTATTATATAGAGCCAGACTATGAAAAAATGATGCATCAAGCAGCAAAAGGCATGTTATCTGGCTTAGATGACCCCTACTCTTACTATTACACCCCTGATGAGTTTAAAAAGTATTGGGAAGAAGATAGTGGTGAATATGCTGGTATCGGCATACAAATACTAGGCAACCCTGACGACTTAACATGTAGAATTACAAGGGTGTTCAAAGGCTCTCCTTCAGAAAAAGCTGGAATTAAAAAGGGCGACTTGCTTTGGAAAGCTGGAGATATTGAAGTTAATATGAATACTTTGAATGATGCTGTTGACTTTATAAGGGGCGAAGCTGGAACTTATGTTGATATTACAATAAAACGCGATAAAGAGCTTATAGATTTAAAGGTTATGCGTGATAACATTCATATTAACTGGATAGAAAATATGATGTTAGACGATAAAATAGGCTTGATTCAACTTTTTGAGTTCTCCGGAGAAAGCGGTAAAGAGTTCAAAGAAGACTTTGATGCCTTAAAAGCAAAAGGCATGGAAGGTTTAATAATTGATTTAAGGGATAACCCTGGTGGATGGGTAAATAATGCATTGGGAATTGCGGATTTATTTATAGACAATGATGTTTTATGTTATTTTGAATTTATGGATGGTTCTAGACAGTATATTAGAACAAAACCTGGTAAAATAGACTTTCCTATTGTTGTGTTAATAAATGAAAATAGCGCTTCAGCATCAGAACTACTATCCGGCGCTTTTCAAGATTATGAAATTGCAAAAGTAGTTGGAACGGTATCATATGGTAAAGGTATTGCACAAGACGTTATTGAAGTTGGCAAAGAAAAAGCTGGTATACAATATACCTCAGCCCAATATTTTACACCTAAGGGAAGGCAAGTACATAAACTTGGTATAACGCCAGATATTGTTGTTGAAATACCAGAGGGCGCTGAAATTGATTATAATTTAGGTGATTTAAACGATCCCCAACTGTGCGAAGCATATAAAACTATTAAAGATATGATTAAAAAATAAATACAAAAGGAGTTCTGTTTATAGAACTCCTTTTATATTTCAATTTAAATAATTATAATGGTGGGATTAGGAGGGTTCGAACCTCTGACCTCCACGATGTCAACGTGGCACTCTAACCAACTGAGCTATAATCCCTAGGAAAACAATTATAACATTCTGCCCTATTGTTAACAAGTTTTTTATATTGTATTCTTCACACTCAATACACTTAAATACCTTTTGACAAGATATGCTGTTATGTTATAATTATAAATAACATAAGTGAAAGAGGATAATATATATGAGCAAACAGCTAAGCGAAAAAGAACGTAAAAGGCGTGGCAATATTGTTGGCATAATATCTGCCGGTGTTTTTTTTGCCATATATTCAATAATATTTCACCCAAGTAACATACCATCATTACTATTAGCAGGCGGTTTATCAGTAGCTTTTGGCGCTGTTACAAGGATAATGGGTCAAGGCCTTGATACTAGTAAAAATCAAAAAAATACTACTGCCTCCCCTATAGTTGAAGAAATTTCTGCGAATACTGGTAACCCTCAACTTGATGAGTTGCTTGAAAAGGGCAGAACTATGATTGCGGATATACACACTGAAAACAATAAAATAAGCGATATTGAGTTTTCTTCAACTATAAGTAATTTAGAAGGCAAATTGGGGCAAATATTTAAAGTTATATATGAACAGCCTGAAAAGGCACCAAAAATTAGGAAATTTATGAATTATTATTTACCAACAACGCTTAAAATGCTTCAAAGATATAACGAGATTTCAAAATTTGGTTTAAAGGGAGATAATGTTGAGCGAGCAAAGGGGAGGATTGTTGAAGCTGTTGGCATAGTTGAAGATGCTTGTAATAAACAGCTTGATATGTTGTACCATGATGATATGCTTGACATAACAACCGATATTGAAGCATTAGAACAAATGCTTAAGCGTGATGGATTAGTTGATAATGAATGGGAAAAAATGAAAACCATGGCCCAAGGTGGGAATTAATTTATACGGAGGAAGAAATATATGAGTGATACAAAGATTCCAGATTTAAAATTTGATGTGGCAAGCACCACCGATAGTAACGCAGCTGTTGCACAAGCAATAGAAGAGGCTAAAACAATTGAAGAACTTAACATTGAAGAAGCTGCTAATGAAATTAAAGAAGAACTAAAAGAAGAGCTTAAAGAAATGCCTAAGCTACACGACTCGGACCTAACAGAAGAGGAAAAAGCTAGTGTTGATGCTTTTGTTGAGAAAATAGACATTACAGATGCTGATAATATTTTATTATATGGTAGCGATGCCCAAAAGAAAATTGCTGAATTCTCAGATGCTGCTATTGAAAATGTTAGAACAAAAGATAGTGGTGAAGTTGGTGATATTTTAGTAAACCTTATATCAAAACTAAAAGGCTTTAATGCAGATACTGAACCACCAAAAGGCATAAGGCGCTTGTTTTTCAATGCAAACAAACAAATAAGCGCTTTAAAAGATCGTTATGAAACAGTAGAAAGCAATGTTGAAGAAATTGCAAACTCTTTGGAAGATCATCAAGTTGTTTTATTAAAAGATATTGCAATGTTTGATGAATTATATAAAACAAATTCAAAATATTTTAAAGAGTTAACAATGTATATTATTGCTGGCGAAAGAAGGCTTGAACAAATTAGAAATACTGAGCTTAAAGCCTTAAGGGAAGAAGCCGAAAAATCTGGCGATGCTTTAACAGCTCAAAAAGCTAATGACCTTGCAAATTTAGCAGATAGGTTTGAAAAGAAATTACATGACCTTAAGTTAACAAGGCAGGTTTCAATGCAAATGGCTCCACAAATTAGGTTGTTACAAAACAACGATAGTTTGCTTGTAGAGCGTATACAAAGCACATTAAGCAATACATTACCATTATGGAAAAGCCAAATGGTATTAGCTCTTGGCTTACATAGAAGCCAACAAGCTTTAAAAGCACAAACTGAAGTTACCAATATGACAAATGAATTGTTAACAAGTAACGCAGAAAAGCTTAAAATGGGCACAGTACAAACAGCCAAGGAAGCTGAACGCGGTATAATTGATATTGAAACCCTTGTTAAAACAAACCAATCACTTATTGATACAATAAGCGAAGTTATGAAGATACAAGAAGAAGGTCATAGCAAGCGTGTTGCAGCTGAACATGAAATGGTTAAAATGGAAGAAGTACTAAAGAAAAAATTGTTAGAAATAAGGAAGTAGTTGGAGGAAAAATGCTTTTTAGTGATAAAAATTATAATAAAACCCTAATATTGTCAATATTAATATGTATATTATTAATAATATTTGGTTTAATTTATAATATTATTTATGACCTAAAAAGCGAAGAAAAAGTTTTAAAAGAAATATCAGAGGACGGTATTGCAACAATTTTTAATTATAAAGCTTATGATGGTAAAAATGCAGTAGCTATCGCTTCAAGATATATTGATAAAAATTCTCCAGAACTTCAAAAAATAACAAATACAAGCAATAATATTTTAAACAGCAAATTAAGTTTGCACGAAAGATATGAAAATTTTAATATACTCAACAAGGATATAGACAATATATCCTTGTTGTTGTATAACAATGAAAGCTTCAATAATTCAACAAAGGATAAAAACTTATGGGAAATGTTAACTATTGAAGTTAATAACCTGTCAAAATCAAACGTTATAAACACATATAACAATGCAGTATCAACATACAACAGCAAATTATCATCCCCCATTTATAGTTTTTTTGGTAAATTGTTTTTTAGTAACAATTATGAGCGTTTGCTTTATTAGGAGGTAATATGCATAATAAAAAATTAATACGGTTTTTTGCAATAGTTTTTTGTTTGTTATGTATGTTTAATAATACTTCCTTTGCAAATATACGTTACCCTGAAAAGCCAGAAAATAGTTTTATTAATGATGAGGCTGATATTTTTAGCATTGAATTAGTTGATAGCATAAACAAACTAAATGAAACAGCAAATAAAAAAGCTAATATAAATATCTATATAGCTAGTGTTAGGTTTTTAGATGGTGAAAACAAAGAACTTTACACAAAAGAATTGTTTAATAGATGGGAGCTTGGTAGCAACGACTTTTTATTGCTTGTATCCATAGGCGATGAGGAATATTATGCAGTAAGTGGTAGCGCTTTAGAAAAGAGAATTCCAACTAGCCTAGTTAATGGAAGTTTTGTAAATAGTGGTTTTAACGAAGAGTTTAAAAATGAAAACTATAATAACGCAATCGCGCTATTTTTCAACAATTATACATCGCTAATACAAAAAAACTATAATGTAAGTTTTAATGATAAAATAATTCCAAATTATAGCACTACTCAAATTTATGCAAAACCAAAAACCGATAATATAGTTAAATTTAATTATGATGTTGTAAACAAAAAAGATAATATTAATATTGGAAATTTTATACTACTAATATTGTTAATTGGATATATTATAAACAAAAAGAATTCTAAGCCTAAAAAAGGCTGTGGTTGTTCTACAATAATAATTATATACATAATATTTACGCTTATAGGTAAGGTGTTTAATTAATATGTGTGGTAGATATCAAATAGACCTTTATGAAGAGAACACAAAAATGCAGGCAATATTAAGGGAAATAAATAGAAAATCACTAACGGATTTACTAACAAAAGGTGATGTTTATCCTGGCAATTTTGCCCCTATAATCCACATTGATGATAAAAATAATTATACTGTAAGCTCAATGAAGTGGGGTTTCACATCCCAAAAAGGTATATTAATTAATGCCAGATCAGAAACTGCAGATACTACTTATAGTTTTAAACATTCAATTAAAAATAATAGATGCCTGGTTCCTATGAATGGTTTTTATGAATGGAAAAAAATAGACGAAAAGAATAAAACCAAATATTTATTTAAAGATGATAATATGCCTTTAATGTATTTAGCTGGTTTGTATAGGCAAGAAAATGAAATAAGTGTTTTTACAATATTAACCGCTGAGGCTAATGAACAAATTGCTCCCTACCATCACCGCATGCCTTTAACAATAAATGATGATAGTATGAAAAAACAATGGCTAAGCAAAAAAATAGAGTATAGGCATTTTTTAGATAAATGGTCTATACCCAAATATAGTATTTTAACTCAATAAGCCGTGAGGCTTATTTTTTATTGTCCCAAACATTTGCAAGCTTTTTATACCATTCTTTTATATTGGTTCCGTATACATTGCTTGTATTTGTTTCGCTCAACACATCATTTATTTCGCCATAAGAATATTGTATGCCCTTATTTAGCAACAAGGCATGGCTACCATATAACTTTGCTATGCTAATATCATGAACAACGCTAATAATGGCACGCGGCTTTACTAAAAGCCATTTTTTTAATATATCATATATGCTTATCATATTTGCCAAATCAAGGTGGTTGGTTGGCTCATCAAGTATTAATATATCAGCTTTTTGTGCAAATACTTGAGCAAGAAAAACTCTTTGCACTTCTCCACCAGATAAGCTTGAAAGGCGTCTATTTTTAAAATTTAATATATCAGTAAACCTTAAGGCTTCATCAATGATATTATCATCTTCTATAGAATAGCTATCAAATGGGCTTTTTTTATGTGCATATCTTCCAAGGGAAACAACCTCATTCACAGTAAAATCAAAATCACTCTTGTTAATTTGAGATAATACTGCTATATTTTTTGCTAAAGATTTTGCATTATATTCCCTTATGTTCTTATTGTTAAGTAATACGTTTCCATTATATTTATATACGCCCATAATGGCGTTTATTAGGCTTGATTTGCCCGCTCCATTTGGCCCAACAACCATAAGCCATTCATTTGAATTTAGGTGAAAATTAATATCATTTAAAATTGTTACGTCATTTATTTTTAAACTTAATTCTTTTATATTTAGTATATTCATTTGCCCCTCCGCTTTTTATAAAATATACTTATAAACATCACTGTGCCAATCATTGATGATATAACACCTATAGGAAGTTCTACAGGGTTTAGTATAGTTCTTGCAATCAAATCGCAAAGCATAAGGAATATTGCCCCTAGTATGGTTGATAATGGTAGTAGCTTTTTATTATCATAACCAAACAATAGTCTGCTTATATGCGGTATTATTAATCCTACAAACCCTATTGTTCCACTAATAGATACCGCTGTTCCAATAAGTGCTGCAACTGCTATTAATATTATTAACTTTACCTTTTTAACATTAACACCAATAAACCTTGCATTATTTTCCCCTATGGCAAAGGCATTTATTTCACTACCAAACCTAATTAATGTGCTACCGCATATACCAAGGGATAACAGCATAAGTAATACACCATTATAATTTACAGAACTAAGCGAGCCCATAGTCCAAAAGGTTATGCTCCTAAGTTTGTTGCCAGAGAAAGCTATAAGCAACATAATAATGGCACTTATAAACATTGAAAATATTATACCAGTTAAAATAATAGTATTTGATGATAATGTTTTATCCATAGCATAAGCGATAAACAAAACAAACAATAAATATAAAAAACTAAAAGCAATTGCAAATATAGTAGTTGTGTTAATTATAGGTGTAAAAGAACCAATAAGTATGGCAATAACTGCACCTAACGATGCCGCTGAAGATACTCCAAGGGTAGATCCATCAGCAAGTGGGTTTCTAAGTAAACCCTGCATAGCCGTGCCACTTATTGATAATGCTGCACCAACTAATCCCGCAGCCAACACACGGGGTATACGAATATTTATTAGTATTTTACTTATAGTATCAATTTCATTACCTATTACAGAGTAAAATATACCCTTAATAGCATTAAAAGGGCTAATATTTACTGTTCCTATGCATAAGCATAGGAACAATGTAATTATTAGCACAATTATTAAAAAACTATACTTTATTTTGTTATTTAATATATTTAACATATTAATGTATATTATAAACTAAATTAAATAGCTCTGTTGCACCTTCAACAAGCCTTGGGCTTGGGTGTGACAACAAATCACCATTAATTAAAAAAACTTTATTATTTTTAACAGCAGATATATTATCCCATGCCTCACGGGATACAATCTCTTCAACTGGAGTTGGCCCTTCACCAAAGTACATGCTTATTGTTACTATATTATCTGGGTTGCGTTCTATTATTTGTTCCTGTGATACTTCTTTCCACCCTTCAATATCATCAAAAACATTTTTCAAGCCACAAATATTAGCAATTTCATCCATAAAGGTAGCTTTGCCTGTTGACCAAAGGCCATATTGCAAAGGAGAAACTTCAAAATATATACTCTCTTCAATATTTATTTCTTTAGCTTTAATGCTAAGGGATTCAAAGTTTGATTTCATATCATCAACAATTTCCTTAGCTTTTTCATCTGTTGAAGTTGCTTTACCTAAAAGTAAAACCGCCTCATACACTTGAGCAATTGAGCTAGCGTTTGTTACTACAACAGGAATCCCCACTGCATCAAGTTGGTTTTTAATTTCAACGGATTGAGACATCATTGTCATAACAACAAGGTTTGGGTTAAGTGCTATTATCTGTTCAATATTTGTTTCCAAGCCAGAGCTAACTGCAGGAATATTTAACACTTCCTCGGGATAATTACAATATTCCCCTCTACCCACAATTTTATCGCCTAAGCCTAGGCTAAACAAAATTTCACAGTCCGACGGTTGAAGCACAACAATGCGTTCAACATTATCCTTAATAACAACTGAGCTACCTGACATATCTGTTAAACTTACATCTGCAATAGCAGTTGAAGTAAATATACTTACAAGTAGCACAAAAAGTAATAGGATATTAAGTTTTTTCATGGTATGTTCCTCCATATAAAATAATTGAGTGAAATTTGAGGAACTTATGTATAACTACATATCGCTCTTCACGGGGGCTATGCAAAAACAGGTCTCCCGACTTAGCATCAACTCCGTTTAGCGCCTTCCCGCTTTAGCAGTGGCATATTGCTAAACGAATACTCATCACGGTTACCGGAATAGTTTGGAAATTTCATCCACATTCCCATAATGCCATAGGCATTGCATATTTCTATGCAGATTTGCATTCACTCAAACAAAAGTATATTTTATGCGTTAATTATTGTCAACTAGGCTCAATTTTCTACCCTTAGCTAAATATATTGATAAATTTATAAATAGCACTGCAACTAAATCTAAAGTATAGCAGTTAAAATTATTAAAGTTTTCAAACATGGGTACTCTACCTTCTAAAGCAAATTCCATAGTTGCTATTAATATAAACCCAATTAATGCAATAGAAATGTATATTAATGCTTTAGCAGGTTTTATTTTGTTTGTTATTAAATAAAATATAAGTATAGCTAGTAAAATTAATGCAGCAATAGCTTGGTTTATATTTACAAAACTCCACTTTATAACTTCATCTTGGCGCATGCTTTCAAAAATAACTTGCCCTGAACAATATAGGGTAAAGAAGCGAATAAACTTTGTGCCTAGTTTTTCTTCTTTTTGATTTTCTAACATAAAATAAGAGCAAATAAGTGCAAAAATAGCTTCATAAGCAAATACTGCGTACAACCAATATTCCCATTCAGCATCAAATATACTTATTGGGAAAAAGCTTATTAATTCATTTTCTACAAACCTACCATACCCTTGGAACCATAAACCTTCTGCAAGCCTTTCAAATAATATAGCAATAAAAGCCACTGTTGCTATACTATCTAATGCTTTCAAAAAATTAAACTTGCATATTTTAGATGAAATATATGTTCCTAATATTACCCCACCAAAAGCGCCAAACATTGTAAAATCACCATATATAGGCAATAAAATATAGAGTATTCCCCTATCATTATAAGCATAACCAAACCTTAAAAGGCTATATAGCCAATGGGACAAAAACAATCCAAATATGCAAGATAATAAAATTGTAATTAAATAATTTTTATTACTAAAACCATTTGCTTTAAATCGTTTATAAGCTATTGTTGCAGTAATAATTAAACCAAACAAAAATAATAAAGTTCCTAAATTTATATCAATACCAAAAATTGAAAACAGATTAGCCATTAATTGCCTCCAAAGCTATCACTTGCGCTCGCAAAATATATAATATCATAAATATATCGTGGGTTTGGGTTTCTAAGTAGCTCTTTATCCATAAAAAGCACATGGCCTGAGCCACCGCCATCTAAATTATAGGCAGTTTGTATTCTTGGCTCAATTTCCATTATCCATTTTTGAAAAGTTTTTGTAGTCATGCCAAAATTGCCAGTTGCTTTACCTTCACATTGAAAAATAACATATTCTAGAGGGCCTAACTGCGCAATTGCAACCCTCATATGTTGATAATTAGCAGAATCAAGGGTTGATGTAATTTCAACCTTTTCACCATCTTTAACAAATATTGGGCCAAAGTTAAATGTATTAACAATGCTTTGACCTTCTTTTAACGTGGCTAAAAAGGCATTGATATCATCCATACTGGGCTTTGTTAATACGTGAAAATCACCAAAGTTATCAATCAACAACACATCCCTTGTACCATCTGGGCGCTCCCTATATACCTTAGATTGCCTTACAAGGTATCCATAGTCATTCCCTTTAAAAAAATCTCCACTTGAAGTAAGTATGGGGTTGTATTTTTTTGCTAAAACCTTTACAGGCATAACCCTAGCCTTATCATAATCATCAGCACTCATAGCAGTTCTAATTTGTGATGGATCCTCTATTTTTACATAGGCAGCAATACAATGCAAAGCCCCACGGCTTAATCTTTTTATTGTTACATGTATTGACTCATCTTTATATTCTTCTTCAGCAATTATACCATCTGGGTTAGGAACATTACCCGGCGAAGTATCATCCATAGGTAGTGGCTTGATTGCCGCTTGTACATTGCTTATTGTTAATAGTATTGTTAATAATATCGCTAAAAAGGTTTTCATAGGGCCTCCATCATTTAAAATAGTTTATAACTTCAAAATATCTTTCATGCTCGCGCCAACCACCATCGGTAGGATTATATACATCAAAATCTATTTGCACATTAGGCAAGCTATTAATCAAAGTCTCCTTTACATCTTTACTTATTCCGTTATGTGAGAGCCATATTCTTTCTATATTTTTTAGTTTAAGTAAAGGCGTTACATCTTTAATTCTATTATAGCTGGCATTAAAATCCTTTAATTTTGTGTTTTTTTCAAGGGGTGAAACATCTTTAATTCTATTCTTAAATACTTCCAAATACTCTAAGTTTTCTAGGTTTTCTATTGGGCTAATATCAACAATATCATTATCTGCAAGTATAAGCACTTTTAGTTTTTTTAAGTTTGATATAAAGCTTATATCCCCTATTTGGTTATGGCCTAAATCCAGGGCTTCTAAATTTTTACAGTATCTAAGCACTTCATAATAACCTTCTCTAAAGCGTTTTGAATTCATTGAATGCTTAGATGAATAAGCTGTTATATCTGTTCTAACTTCTTTTTTGCCAAAATATATTGTCCACCCAAATGTTATTTGTGGGTACGTGTCAAACAGGGTTTTCATATGTTCCCTACTAACAACAGTATCGTACATATCAACTTTTGTTAAGTTTGGAAAGCAGTTCAAAAACTCCATAAATTGACCTAAGGTTTTTTTATTATTAGGCATTTTTAGTTTAGGTAAAGTTAAATGCTTGGCTTTATTTGATATTTCCACATTGTATTTAGTGCTTTTTAATATAACCTCATTGTTAGATAAGGTATATTCCATAATTTTATTATAGCTAAGTTCATCATCAGAAATGAACATAGTACTGGCACTTGCAAAGGATGTTATACAAATAACTGCTAAAAAAGATATTACTTTAATTAATGTTTTCAAGGAAATCATTTTTAGCCACATCCTCCCCTACATTTGTGTATACCAAGCTAAACAATTCACTATCAAACATTCCATCAACCTCTACTTTAAAAAAGAAAGTTTGCCCTTTATAATCATGCCTACCACCATGTTGGCTTTGATGAAATTCATAGCCTTCCGCTGCTACTTCCAAAGCTGTTTTACCCTGATAGCTTTTAAGGGGAACTTCCCAATCAAGTTTTATAGTGTTTTCATCACCCAAGTGCAAATAAAGCTTTTTAGTTTGCCATGGTGAAAATTCACTTTCATAGGATCTATCATTTGCAATATTAACAGCATTTATAGCTATATCTGCTGCCGTTTTATGCGCACCATGCCCGTATTCACCATTTATATCATGGCTTACAATTACTTCAGGCTTATACTCTCTAATTAAATTAGCAACATATTTTTGTGATTTATCTTTACCCCAAGCCGCATATGTAGCTTTAACATTTTTACGGTAAACATCTGCAAAGTTTCCAATTACTGGGTAGTTTTTAAGCCCACTATTCCAAAGGCCATTTAATAACTCAAGCCTTCTAAGGGGTATGCCATGAGTAAGGTATGCTACAATAACCTTATTGCCCCTATCTAAATAACTTGGGATAAGGCCACCCATAAAAATATACTCATCGTCTGGGTGAGCAACAAGAACTAATATATCGCATTTGTTTGGGCTTTCTTGCCACACTTGTACAGTGTTTGGTATTTTACCCTTACCGTAAATTTCCATTTCAAAAATAGATAGCGCTTTAGCTTTGCCCGAATTATTTAATATACGTATGTGTTTTTTGGCTGGAACTTCAACAAACTCATGAAGGAAGTTTTTATTTCCATATGTTGCAATGTCTATCCAATTGCCATTAACATTCTCTTGCAATATCCATTCGCCTGGAATATCTTGCCACATTATGTATAGGGAATATATATCCTCTTGGGCTATAATTTCCAAATAAGAATTCTTGGCTTTATTTGTGCTGTAATTATATCTAAAGCGATTATCGCTTAGCATGCCATAATTTCTGCCACCTGAAGAGTTAAATTTACAATCTTTAACTATATTTTTTGCTTCAGTTTCACTTGCATAAGCATTTGATAACATTAAAAATGAAATACATAAAAACAGCATCAAAAAGTATTTTTTCACTTGCCTACCCCTTCCCAGGTTTTCACATTTTCGGAGTATCCTATTCCAACAAGCCCTGATACTGCTCTATCTTTCCTTACTATCCCTGTTGGGTTAAAAAAGCTTAGCTTTGTACCCATAAACACTAGTGATGTTGTTCCACCACCATCAAAGTTAAAAGCTTGCTTTGCTCCAAGCTCTTTGTAGCGTTCTGCCACCCACATTAGTGATGCACCGCGGCAAACTTCACGCCTTCCTTCGCAAGATATAACAATAAAGTGGTTAGGCTCAACCATGCCTATTGTTGACCTTGCTTCTTGCAACCTATAATTAGTTTCAAAAATAGGGTTTATTTCACCATCGCGTAGTATTATTGGCCCAAAACAGTATACATTTTTATATCCCATTTCAAGCAATTCTTCTGCTGTATATTCATTATGCTTAAAAACTTTCATCTCGCCATCATCAGTTATTGTCATAGTATCAAGGTTTGGTAGTGCTTTCGAGTCTTTTCTATATGTTTTATTGCTCATTACAACACCATCCCTTACAACATGGCCAATTGTAACATGGTTATATGCCCTATGCCCAAACTGATCATCATTTATTGCAAATATAAGTTTATTATTCCTTGCTATTTCTTCGGCATATTTAAAGGACTTTCCAACTTTTTCAGGATTAGCTGAATAAGGTTTAAAGCTTTGATTATCATTTAATATTTTTATATCCGCTTCATGCCAAATAAGCTTATACTTTTTATCTTCATAGCGTTTAATTTCTATCCTTAAATCTTCACTTTCATAAAACCAATAACCCTTATCAAAATCCTCAATAATGGTTTCTTTTTTGTTTTCAGCCAAAGCGATACTTCCGCAGCATAAAATTAAAACTAGAAAAATTGATACAAACTTATTAAATATTTTAAACATAGCAAACTCCTATAAAAATTATACAATAATTATTATAACATAAGCAGGGCATAATTAACATAATATTAACAATGGAATATGTGTTACAAGCTTATATTATAGCATTATTATATTTATTAATTACCTTTACACAAATGGTTCAATATGCTAAAATTAAAATGTTAAAATATGCTTATTGCTTTATATTTAATAATATATTTACATTCAGGAGGCACATATGGAAGGCGAAATTCAGAAGAAAAAAATATTATTTAGCGGTGTGCAACCATCAGGAACGCTTACATTGGGAAATTATATAGGTGCATTAAGGAATTTTTCCTTATTACAAGACGAATATAATTGTGTATATTGTATAGTTGATTTACACGCTATTACTGTTAGGCAGGAGCCTGCGGTTTTAAGGCGCAGGTGTTTAGAGGTTGCTGGAATATATATGGCCTGTGGAATAGACCCAGAAAAATCAATTATATACTGCCAAAGCCATGTTAGTGCCCATGCAGAATTAAGTTGGGTTTTAAATTGTTTTACATATATGGGTGAACTTCAAAGAATGACACAGTTTAAGGATAAGTCTGCAAAAAACGAAAGTAACATAAACGCTGGTTTGTTCACCTACCCTGTGCTTATGGCATCCGACATTTTACTATATCAAGCCGATATGGTTCCTGTTGGTTCGGACCAAAGGCAACATATTGAAATTACAAGGGATATTGCCCAAAGGTTTAACGGAATATACGGCAATGTGTTCACTATACCTGAGGCTTATATTCCTAAAACCGGCGCTAGAATTATGAGCTTGTTAGAGCCTGAGAAAAAAATGAGCAAAAGCGATAGCAACCCAGATGCTTTTATATCAATACTTGACGAACCAAATATAATAAGAAAAAAAATAAAGAGAGCAGTAACAGATAGTGATGGGGAAATTAGATTTGACCCTGAAAACAAGCCTGGTGTATCAAACCTACTTGATATAATATCCGCTTTAAGTGGGGATAGTATGGATAGCATAGTTAGCTCATTACAAGGAAAAGGTTATGGCGCTTTAAAGGATGCTGCTGCCGATTGTATAGTTGATACTTTAAACCCAATACAAGCAGAATATAAAAAATTAATGGCTGATAAAGCCTATATTCAAAACATATTGGATAATGGCGCAAACACTGCAAGTATGCTTGCAAAGCGAACATTAAGCAAGGTATACCGTAAGGTTGGCTTAGCTGAAAGAGGAAGGAAGTAATATTTGTGAATACAGTAAACACAGAAAATTATGATGTTGTTATAATTGGAGCTGGACCTGCCGGTATATTTACAGCGTTAGGTTTGGCTAAAAACTGGCCAGATGTTAAGGCGCTTATATTAGACTCGGGTAAATCAATTGTTAAAAGGCATTGCCCTGCAAGAATTACTGGTGTATGCGTACACTGCCAACCTTGTTCTATTATGCATGGTTGGGCTGGCGCTGGTGCTTTTAGCGACGGCAAACTATCATTAAATGATGAAGTGGGCGGAAACATATCTGAATACTTAGGCCATGCAAGGTCTGCAGAGCTAATAAAACAAGCCGATGAAATTTATTTAAAATGTGGAGCATCACCAGAAATACACGGGTTAAACGAAAAACGCATAGACGAGATATCTTACGAGGCAAGCAAGCATAATATTAGGCTTATACCTTGCCCTGTTAGGCATTTGGGTACGGAAAACTCTAGTAAAGTATTGGGCGCTATGCATGAATACTTAGTAGAAAATTCTAATATTGAATTTAGAGAACTTACAAGTGCTAGCGAAATAATTGTTGAAAACAATAAAGTTGTTGGTGTTAAGCTTGAGCCACAAAAAGGTGAAGCATATACCGTAAAAACAAAATATGTTGTAGCTGCCCCTGGGCGTGGTGGCGCTGATTGGCTTACAAAGGAAGCTATGAGGCTTGGTTTACGCACCCAAAACAATGAGGTGGACATCGGTGTTAGGGTTGAAGTTCCAAACTCAATTATGGATCACTTAACAAAAGATTTATACGAGGCTAAGCTTGTATATTATTCAGATACATATGAAAATAAGGTTAGAACATTCTGCATGAACCCCGGTGGCGTTGTAAGCCAAGAACATTACGAGGGTGGTATTGCAGTTGTAAACGGCCATAGTTATGATGATTTAAGCCTTAGAACAAAAAACACAAACTTTGCTGTTTTAGTTTCAACCTCCTTCACCGAGCCTTTTAATGAGCCAATAAGATATGGCCGTTATATTGCACAGCTTGGAAACATGTTAACAGGTGGAACAATAATGGTTCAAAGATTAGGTGACTTATTAAAAGGTAGGCGTACAAATGAAACACGCCTTGCCAAATCAACAACCATACCCACCCTTACATCAGCTGTACCTGGTGATTTAAGCTTCGTATTACCTCCAAGGCATTTAACAAGTATAGTTGAGGCTTTAAAGGCATTTGATAAAATAGCCCCTGGGCTATATAGCACAAACACATTGTTGTATGGCGTTGAAGTTAAGTTCTATTCAAGTAAAATATTAGTTGATAGAAGCTTTAAAACACAAATTGATGGATTATATGCTATTGGCGATGGTGCTGGTATAACAAGAGGTTTAATGCAGGCCAGCGCTACTGGCTTAGCAGTATCTGAAACAATATCAAGCTTAAAATAAAATGTTTAGTGTAGTTGTTAGGTTTTTAGCCTGTATAATATCAATACCCCTTTGTGCCCATTATTTACCAGGTGTGCATATGCATGATATGTATTATGCTATTATGGGTGGCGCTGGGCTGGGCGTTATACATTTGTTATTAAGGCCAGTTTTAAAAGCACTACTTGCAGTATTTAATTTTTTTACACTTGGCTTAATATCAGTTTTTTTAGATACTTGGTTAATACTATTAGCAATAAAATTATTACCTGGTAGCTTTTCAGTAGATAATTTTTGGTGGGCAGCTGCCGTATCACTAGTTGTAAATGTATTAACAGAACTGTTGGGTTTTATTTTTAAAAAAAGAAATTAGGAGTAATAAATGCACATATTATTTGCAAATGACGATGGTATTAGTAGCATTGGTTTAAAATGCTTAGCTGAAGAGGCACAGAATAGGGGCTATGATGTTACAGTTTGTGCCCCAAGTACACAAAAAAGTGCAGCAAGCCATTGTATAACACTAAGCCCTCCAATATTAGTTGAGGAAATAAAAAACACTAATTATAAGGCATACGCAATACATGGTACACCAGTTGACTGTGTAAGGATAGGCTTAGATCAGTTAACAGCAAAGCCTGTAGATATGGTTTTAAGTGGCATAAATGACGGATATAACGATGGTAGATCAATAATATATAGTGGCACTGTTGCTGCAGCAAAAGAGGCCGCAATGAGTGGCCTTAAGGCTGTTGCTGTGTCAATTGATGAGCACGCTAACCTAGATATGTTAAAAAATGCCGCAGTTATTGCATTAGATTTAGCCGAAAAATTTTATAAAATGGATAATTCACCAAAAGATTGCTTACTTAATATAAACATACCATCCCTTAACAAGCATGAATTAAAAGAAGCTGTTATGTGCTATCCAAGTGATTTTTTTAGGTCTGATGGCTATATTGAACATATTAGCCCAAGAAAAAATAGGTTCTTTTGGTTAGATAAGCAATTTGAAGGCGCTGGGCCTGAGGTTCCTTATGACCCACAAAGTGATAGTTATAATCTATCCCAAGGGCATATTGCCTGTTCATTTTTGAAAATTGCTGTAGACAAAGAAATTGTTTGTCCCGATTTTTTATCAGAATAATTGGAGAGTTTAATGTCAAAAAATGTAGTTGTAATAGGGGCAGGTGCCGCAGGGCTTATTGCAGCCTTGTATGCATCGGATAATGGAAATAACGTTATATTACTTGAAAAAAATGAAAAATGCGGCAAAAAAATATATATAACTGGTAAAGGTCGCTGTAACGTTACAAACCTATGCGACAATAACGAATTTTTAGAGAATATTGTTACTAACCCAAAGTTTTTATACCCTAGCTTGACTGCTTTTCCCCCAAGGGAGCTTATAAATCTTTTGGAAAGCTTAGATTGCCCAATAAAGGTTGAGCGCGGCAACAGAGCATACCCCGTAAGTGAAAAAGCATCTGATGTAACAAACGCTTTTGTTAAACAACTAAATAAAAATAAAGTATCAATTAGGCTTAGCACAAAAGTTGAAAGTTTAATTATAGAAAATTCTCAAATTAAAGGTGTAAACCTTGAAAACGGGGAAAAAATAGATGCAGATGCTGTAATTGTTGCAACAGGTGGTTTAAGCTATCCTAGCACAGGCTCAACTGGTGATGGGTATACCCTTTTAGCCCAAGCTGGCCATAAAATTTTACCAACATACCCTTCATTAGTGCCATATAATTCTTCAGATAAGCGCCTTACTTATTTGCAAGGCTTAAGTTTAAAAAACGTAACAATAAATTTAAAATATAATAAAAAATTGGTATATAGTGAATTAGGGGAAATGCTATTCACTCATTTTGGTGTAAGTGGCCCATTAATTTTAACCGCATCTACATACTTGGCTGGTAAAGAGCTTAAAAATAGCAGTTTAAGTTTAAACTTAAAACCTGCGCTTGATTATGAAAAACTTGATAAGCGCATATTAAGGGAAATTGAAGATGCTCCCAATAAAACTATTAGTAGTTTAATGAATACAATGTTTCCATCTAGGCTGGCCGAAATACTATTAGAGCGTTGCCAAATTCTACCCAACTTGGCAAATAACCAAATTAGTAAGAAAATTAGGCAAAAACTTATTGAAAACATACAAAACTTTAACATACCCCTAAGCAGTCCAAGGGCTTATACTGAAGCTGTTGTTACAAAAGGCGGGGCTGATGTAAAAGAGTTTATACCAAAAACTATGGAATCTAAACTTGTTAAAGGACTTTATGCCGCAGGTGAAGTACTTGATGTTGACGCATTAACTGGGGGCTTTAACTTGCATATAGCATTTATTACAGGCAGGGCTGCAGGCATTGCCATATAAACTGGAGAATTTTTAATGCACTATATAGTAGTAGATTTTGAGTGGAATCAACCAATAAGTTTTAATAGCATTGCTTATAAAAAAGTAGAAGATAAGCTATTATTTGAAATAATACAAATTGGCGCAATAAAGTTAAATGATAATTTTGAAATTGTAGATGAATTTAATCAAGTTATTAAGCCCACTCACTTTAAAAAAATACACCCACGTATAAAAAGAATCACGAATATTAGCAACGAAACGCTTCAGGATGCACCAGATTTTATTGAAGCTAACAAACGTTTTGTTGAATTTTGCGATAAAGATCCAATAATGCTTACATGGGGTAGTGAGGATGTTAGCGTTTATAAACAAAACTTAGATTGTTTTGAAGTTGATTATGAATCCTTACCCTTTTATAACTTACAAAAATTATTTTCCCACAACGAAAAGCTAGGTAAACAACAAGCTGGCTTAAAAACTGCTATGGAAACATTAAATATTGAAGAAGATACTTCTTTGCCATTCCATGACGCTTTTAATGATGCTTACTATACTGCAAAGGTTTTTCAAAAAACTAAGGACAATGAAACAATAGTAAAATATCCACAAACACCAAGAAAATTAAAACATGTGTCCAAAATGCGTAGTTTAAGGGTTACTCATCAAGTTTTATCAATAAAACACGGCCTTAGCCAAGGCATTATAACAAACCCTGTTTGCCCTGCTTGCAATAAAGAATGTGAGCTTGTAACCGATTTTGTATCACAAACTCCAAACAGATTTATATCCCTTGCAAGGTGCGAAAGCCATGGTTATTTATACATGCAAATGCGCTTTGTTAGGCTTAGAAATAAAAACATTGGTATGGCTTATTCAATATCCCCTGCGGGCAAGCTTGAGAAAGCTTATTTGAAAGCTAAGCAATATCAAAATAAAATCGACCCTGATTTAAACGCTTACAAAACAAACACAGCAATATTAGAGCCTGAACTACAAGGGAACATGCCTTTTGAGGATGAATAGGAGGCTATTATGAGCAAAATAACCATAAGCATAAACGGAGTAAGCAAGCATTTTGAAAACCCTACAACAATTAATGCTGTTTTTAAAGAAATGTTAAGTGCAAATGATTATGCTAATGTATTAGCTGCTCTTTTTAATGGAAACTCTGTAGAGCTTTATACAAAAATTGAAGAAGATGCCACATTAATACCAATCTATTTTGATTCCGATGAGGGAAGTAGAATTTATGAACGTAGTCTATGTTTTTTAACATTAGCTGCTTTAAATAACTTATACCCCACCAAACAATTTGAAGTTGAAGATGCTGTTGGTAAATCAATTGCTTTTAACATAAAAGATAAAGCCCTTACCCATGCTGAAATATATGAAATTGAAAAAGAAATGTGGCGACTTGTTGAAAACTGCTTGCCAATTACAAGGCACAGCTGGACTGTTGACGAAGCCATAAAATTTTTTACACAAGATGGCCAACTAGATAAAGTAGACTTATATAGCTATAGAAAAACTCCAAAAATAACAATGTATTGTTTGGATGGAATATACGACTATTTTTATGGTTCAATGTTACAAAACACAAGCTATATTAAGGCCTTTAAGCTTACTTCTAAATACCCTGGCATGTTAGTTAGCTTTCCAAAAAACTCAAACATGAAAATTGAAGTATCCCACAGTGGGCACAAAAAACAATATAGAGTATTTGCCGAATCTCAACGTTGGTGCGAAATACTAAATGCAACAAACGTTGTTGATGTAAACAGGATGATAGAAACTGGTAGAATACTAGATTTTATAAGGGTAAACGAAGCCTTACACGACTCATCTATTGCAAATATAGCAAGCGAAGCTCTACAAAAAAAGGCAAGAATAGTGCTTATATTCGGCCCTTCATGCAGTGGTAAAACAACATTTACAAACCGTTTAGCTGTTCACTTAAAAGTACACGGTTTATCCCCCGCTTTGGTATCCTTAGATAATTTTTATAAGGATAGGGAAACTTTACCCATTGATGAAAACGGCGAAGTAGATCTTGAAACCATTGATGCCCTAGACATTGATTTTATTGTTGATTGTTTTGATAGGTTACTTGCTGGTGAAGAAGTCAGCATGCCAAAATTCAGTTTTAAAACAGGCAAAAGAAAACCAAACTCTTACAAGTTAAAGCTTACCCCAGATCAACCTATACTTGTTGAGGGCATACATGCCATGAACGATAAAATAACATCCATGTTACCAGAACAACTTACCTATGGTATATATGTAAGTGCCTTATCTTGCCTAAAGCTTGATGACCACAATAGGATACATACATCAGATGCACGTTTGTTAAGGCGCATTGTACGCGATATGCAATTTAGAGGTACTCCCCCTGAGGATACAATTAATATGTGGAAAAGTGTAAGGGCTGGTGAGGAAAAATGGATATATCCTAACCAAGAAAAAGCCGATATTATGTTTAATACTACATTGCACTATGAGCTACCACTTTTACATAGCTTTATATATGATAAATTAGAAAAAATTGATGTTAATGAAAGAACTTATATACCTGCCCGCCGCCTAGTAAAATCCTTAAACTATTTTTTACCTATTGGGGATGATTTTATAAGAGAAATACCTCCCCTATCTATAATTAGGGAATTTATAGGTGGTAGTACATTTTATACTGGTAGGGATTAACAAATAAAAAAAGCCGCAAATACGGCTTTTTTATTTGTTTTTGTTTATATTAGTCACCCATGTTAATGCCAATTTTACGTGCTGTACTAACCATTTGATGGTCTGGTGGTACTGGGCTTGGCCTGCCTGCTACATCTGATAATAAATTATGTGTAATTTTATTATTATTAAGTGCAACTGTAACACCAAATGTATTGTTCTTTATTAAATGTGCAGCATGAACACCAAATTCTGTAGATAGTACTCTATCATAAGCGCAAGGGCTACCACCTCTTTGTATATGGCCTGGAACAACATGCCTTGCCTCAACGCCTACAATTTCTTGTAATTGTGATGCTATTTTATGGCTTATACTACTGTATGGATCATTTTGTTTTTGTTCTGCCCTTTCCTTCTTTTTCATAGAGGCTTCTTCATTTGTCATTGCGCCTTCAGCTACTGCAATAATAGAGAAGCTTTTGCCTGCTTTTGCACGTTTTTCAATAACTTCAGCAACCTTATTAATATCATAAGGTAATTCTGGTATCAAAATAACATCCGCACCACCAGCAATACCTGAATAAAGTGTTAGCCAACCAGCTTTATTACCCATTATTTCAATAACCATGCATCTGCCATGGCTTGATGCTGTTGTATGAATCCTATCTATTACATCCGTAGCTATATCTAATGCAGAATGGAAGCCAAAAGTAAAGTCTGTTCCATAAATATCATTATCAATAGTTTTAGGAAGAGCTATTACATTTAAACCTTCTTGAGCCAATAGATTAGCTGTTTTGTGTGTACCGTTACCTCCAAGGGTAATAAGGCAATCTAGCTTCATTTTATGGTAATTATCCTTCATGGCTTTTACTTTATCAACTTTATCGTCGCCTATAACTCGCATATTGCTAAATGGTGTGCGGGCTGTTCCTAAAATAGTTCCACCAAGCGTTAAAATGCCTGAAAATTTTTCACGTGATAATTCTTGATAGTAGCCCTCTATTAAGCCACGATAACCATCCATAATGCCTACGACTTCAGCATCAAACTGCTCATATGATGCACGAACAACGCCCCTTATAGCAGCATTTAGACCGGGGCAGTCTCCTCCAGAGGTGAGGATGCCAATACGTCTTTTCATATAAATATTTCCTTTCAATATGCAGAATGGGATTATTATTAGTTAAAATTATGATATCATTATAAGGCTTAAATTTCAATAAGTAGGCCTATATTTGTTTGACAGTAAAATGCAATAGATATATAATATAGTTATAAATTTTGGAAAAATGTATATTGAAAGGTGGATTTTTTATGGCAAACAATCGCCCAGAAATTAAAATTGACGTTAACAATATGATGGCTGAAAGCATAGGTTATAACTATGGCATAGCTAATTACCAAATTGAAGCTTTGGAAGATGCTGCAAAAGCTGCAAACATAGCTGTACAAAAAAAACGTGGTACTGGTTGGTTAGGTTGGACAGAGTTACCCCATAATCAAACAGAAATTGTTGAAGAAGTATTAAAAGTTGCAAATGATATTAGAAACGAATTTGAAGCATTTGTGGTTTTAGGTATTGGGGGATCTGCCTTAGGCCCAATTGCTATACAACAAGCACTTAATCATTTACATTATAATGAGTTGCCTGCTGAAAAACGTGGTGGTCCACGCTTATATGTTGAAGATAATATTGACCCCGAGCGCATGGCTGCACTTTTTGATGTTATAGATATTAAAAAAACCTGCTTTAACGTAATAAGCAAATCCGGTGGCACAGCGGAAACAATGAGCCAATATTTAATTATTACAGAAGCCCTTAAAAAAGAAGTTGGCGAAGGCTGGCAAAAACACATTGTTGCTACAACAGATAAACAAAACGGCAACCTTATAAAAATGGCTAAAGAAAATGGTTTCCGTACTTTCTATATTCCATCTACCGTTGGTGGTAGGTTTTCAGAACTTACCCCCGTTGGCTTACTTGCAGCTGCTGTATGTGGTATTGATATTAAAGAAATGCTTGCTGGTGCTGCTGCTATGGATAAACGCACACAAAATAATAATGTATGGGAAAACCCTGCATTATTACAAGCAGTATTGCAATATATTTGTATGGAAGAACTCGGCGTAAATGTTCAAGTTATTATGCCTTATGCTGATAGCTTAAAATACATTGCAGACTGGTTCTGCCAACTATGGGCTGAAAGCCTTGGTAAAAATGTTACACGCAAGGGTATGGCAGTAAATGTTGGCCAAACACCTACAAAATCTTTAGGTGTAACAGACCAACATAGTCAATTACAACTATATACCGAAGGCCCATATGATAAGGTTGTTACTTTAATAAAAGTTGAAAACTTCCGCAAACAAACCCCTATTCCCCATGGCTGTGAAGAATTCCCTAACGTTGCATTCTTGGGTGGAAAATCAATGAACGAGCTTATAGAAGCGGAACGCCAAGGAACTGCTTATGCACTATGCAGAAGCGGAAGGCTTAACCAAACAATTATTATGCCCGAAGTTAGCGCCTACACAATTGGTCAGCTATTAAACTTCTTCCAAATGACAACAGCTTATGCTGGAGAGTTGTTTGATATTGATGCATTTAACCAACCTGGTGTTGAGGAAAGTAAAATTGCTGCCTATGCTGTATTAGGCAATACGGAAGAAAAATATCGCAAAAAAGCTGAGGAGATGAAAAATGCTCCTGAAGCTCAAGCTAAATATATTCTATAATTAATTTAAAAAAAGCAAGCCTAA
>CAZJEB010000006.1:0-11747 GCA_964544955.1 uncultured Oscillospiraceae bacterium
ACCTCATACCAAAAAGCGAAAATCCAAGTCCCGCATAACAAATCGCATTCCGCCACTCGGCAAAAAAATCGCCAGTGTTTCCACTGGCGATTTTCCCCTACTGTCCACTAACCCATTCCGCAGCCTTCGCTATCTCCTCACCATTCATATCCGCCCATATTTTATTCATATGGTTTGTTATTTGATATGGTAAGCTATTTTTAGCTATCTCTACCTTATAACTTGTTGTGGAGTTTGATGCCCTTATAGCATCAACAGTTTTTGTATCTAATATTTCTTTTGCTAATGTAGAATTTTGGCTTAAATCTATTACCACCAAGCCATTCTCCATCTTCCATTCGCTTGGGCTTAATTCCCTAACTAATTCATCCTTACGCATTAGTTCCACCTTATTTACATCCTGTATATATAGGTTAACCAATGTTAATTTAAAGCTTGGGTTTATTGCCTTTGCCCCAGACCCATCTGTAAAGCTTATTTTAGATTCATATGTTGTAGTATATTCATCAACTATGCTACCTGTTAAGCCATAATCATTACCCACATTATTTAATGTAACACTTGCTGTATATCCCGATTTATCTGCCTTTTCATAGTTTTTCTTCATATACTCCAAGCCAGTAAGCACAGGTTTTGTAGCCACGCGCATAGTATCCGGTTGCAATGCCATTATCTTTGCATCGCTTAAATTTGTTGCATTCTCTGAAAACAACATATTTAAGAATGTATCATCCGCAACACCTGTTGCCTGCATTGCCCATATACCTTGCGCCTCTTTTACTGCAGCCTCAGTTTTTCTACCAAAGGCCCCATCCGCATCACCTTTTAAATAACCAAGTTCTATAAGCCTTGTTTGCAAAGCCTTTACTGCATCGCCCTTACTACCACGTTTTAAAGGCTCCACAGTTTCAGCAGGTACTTCCGTTGTTGCTGGGCCTTCATTAGGGTTATCAGGCGTACCCTCTATGGCTTCCCCTATATTTTCCTCAGGCTTCTCTGCCTCTGGGGCGGGTGTTGGTGTAATTGTTATAGGGAACTCCAATTCCTTAACTGTATCCCCTCTTAAAAACCCTGGTTCATCATTTATTAATACTGGGTACCATTTCCAACCATTATGTTTTACTGTATCCCCTGTAATTTCGCCTATTGCACCCCTCTTAACCTTAAACAATATTGCACCGCCAGGTTCTTTCCTTACGTTTACCAAGGCTTTTATAACCTCTACCTGTGTTGCTGGTTGTTTTGTTGGCTCGGGTGTAGCTGTGGTTTCAACCAAGGCTGTAGCCTCGGGTTCTGGTGGGGCAAGGGTTGTATGCTCTGCAATTATCAATGTTTCTGCTGGGTTTTCTGTAGTTTCTGCACCCACAAGCTCGCTTGTTTCTGAGCTTGGGCTTTCCACTGGCAAGGCCTCTGGGTCAACTGTATTCGCAGGGTCTAGCACCTCTGTTTCACCTATGCCCTCGCCCTCTGTGGGCAATACTGCCCTATCATCTTGCATCAACACGGGCTCTGTATATATTCCTGTAAGCAAATCTGCCAAGCCTGTTATACTTTCATTTGTATAAGCTTTTTTACCTGTATCAAAGTACACATTTATTGTAAAACCGTTTGCCCCCGCAACCTTTGCATAAGTATTAAGGGTTAAGTAATTTTCAACAAGTTTCCTTAGTGTGTCCCTCATTGTGGTAACTTCTGTGGTTTCCATCTTCCAGCACTCTGTATCTGTGCCTTGTTGAAGCAATGCACCACTACCTGTTACTGTGAATGATACTTGATTATCCGCCAATTCCTCAACAGGTATAATCAATGCAACAGGGTCGGCCCCTGGAACAAAGCTTATGCCAAGTAATGTAGCAAGTTCTGCCTTTAGTTGTTCCCAACCGTATTCCCTATTTATTATTACTGCGTAATTATCATCAATAGCTGTGTTTATGCCCTCTATTGTATCGGCATCTGTTGTTTTGCGCGATGATAAAATATATCCATTATCCATAGGGCTAATCATATATTTTCTACCGCCAAAAACTGGGTTTTTAGCATCAACATCCGCATTAAAAGCCTCTGTTCCTTCCCCACTTAGGGCATAGGATACCATAAGGGAATCAGGGAAGAAGTTATTTATATCCATTTGAACAATAATTTGGTTTAGCACTTGGGCTGCTTGTTCATTATTAAGGCTTGGGTTATTTGATGCTATATAAGCTACAGCAAGTTTATAAAAAGTATTGCTATTTGCTGTTTCAAAGCTATCGTTTAACAAGGCGCCTAAATCGTTACGGAACTCCTCACGGGTTTTACCATCCGTGTTTATAAGGGAGTAAACAAAGGCGTTACCCATTTCCTGCCATTGGCCATCTTTAAAGTTATAACCCACAACAAGTTCAAGGTTAAGGTTGCTATCCTCACCCATTAATGTGGATTTTACCTCATATGTACCAACACCATCCGCGGGAGCCTCTGGCGCGGTTGTAGGGTCAAAGGGGGCAGCAATATAGCCCGTTTGTTCAAACTGGGTTATAGTGTTGGGGGAAATAAAAACTTCCTCGCCCCATGCGGCAGTAAGCATAAATATTATGCAGAATGATAGAATTAATGCTAAAGATTTACGCATATATATGTTCCTCCTGAAGATGATTTGTATATAAAAATATAATAGTATACTAAAGTAAAGTATATTATTTTTGGGATATAATGTCAATTATATATGGGCTAATAGGTGTATTTTACAAATGTATTGCTGTTAGTGTATTAATAGACTTTAATATTTCAATTGCTGTTTAAAAATTATTCTATTCAATTTATATTACAATTATGATTGTTTTTCTTATAATTAAAAACATATTAATATTTTAAACTTTTAATATGTTTTTTGTTATTAATATTAATTTTATCCCCACAAAAAAACACAAGCAATTGCTTGTGTTTATAATATTTCAAAAAACAAGTATCATTCTTTGCCCTTGCTCATTTTTTTAATGTATTTTTTTAGGTCCTCAAAGCAGCCACTCATTATGCCACTGTTTTTGTTGTTAAGTTCGCCCTCTAAGTAGTCGGTAACTATGTAAACATCAATGCAAGCTTCGCGGGCTAGGCCATCCTTTTCGGCATTATTGCCAATCATAAGGCATTCGTCGGGGCTTTTGCCTATGGCGTAAAGTAGTTCATCAAAGTATAGCTTATTAGCCTTGCCATAGCTACTGTTATCGTACGTGCTTATATATATAAAATCATCGGTTTCAAGGCCTACCCAGCTTAGCATGGTTTTTATTGCCTCCAATGGGAAGGTGGGGTCTGCGGCTAAAACAAGTTCATAGCCCCTATCATGGCATTTATCAACAAAGCCACGCTTTTTTGCCTTTATCCTTATTTTTTCCTTTAGTTTATTAAAATCATTGCTAAAAAATTCTTTAAATTTATATTCCTTTTCGCTTACTTTAGCGCCTAAAAGGGCATCAAAAACATCCCAAAAAAGCTCCCTGTTGTTTATGGTTCCGTCGTTATTTTCCATAGCAACAACAGCCTTTTTAAAAGCCTTTGTAAAGCCCATACCTTTATATTCATCAAAGTTTTTCCTAATAAGTGAGAAATATTCGTCCTTAAAGTCTTCCCTGCTTATTGGCAGTAAAGTTCCTAATAAATCAAACATAAGTACTGATTTTTCTGCGATCATAAAATCTCCTCCATATTTAGGGTACAACTAATTTTAAATAATAATGTTACTTTTGTAAATAGCTAATTATAAAGCTTCTAGCCACTTATACACATAAAATAGGCGTTCAAGCTATATTTATACCCCCTAATGTAAAGTTTTTGTAAAGTAATTTAAAATGGATATTGTGTTATATTGTATATTTTTTATATTAAAATTATATATAAAATTCCAATTAAAAAACAGCCCTAAGGCTGTTCCTCTATTTAGAAGCTAATCATCATCCCTAATTGCGCCACCCCACTCAACGGCAACAAAGCCTTTGCGTGTAGGGGTGTTTAACTCTTGCGCGGGGATATCAACAGGTTTATCAATTTTTTGTGCCAACATAAACACTCTTATTAGGCTATCAGGCTTAGGGTTTATATCAAGCCTTGCCACATCGGTATAGCTATCCCCTTCAAAGCGAATTAAATTATATTCGTTTTGGGATAATTTAGGATACCAGTATGTAATAAAATCGTTTATTTCAGCGTAGTTAAGGCCTAATATTTCTAATTTTTCCTCTAGGAAGGGTATAATTTCACTGCCCTTTACAACAAAGCCATTTTCAAAGTTCCATGCCTTATTGTGCACGCCCTCCCAAAACAGGTAGTTATAACTCCTTTGGCTAACGGTGTCAAAAAGGCTACCATTAGGCTTAGCTATAACATTCCATGTGTTGCCATCCCCATTAAATGCGGGGTAAACATGGGTAATTTCGCCATCATAGTTTAGGTTTACTTCCACATCCCTTTCGGTTTCTGGGTAAAGGTAAATTACAGGCTTACGAGGGGTCATTTCTTCAACAAGGTTACTTTGACTATCCACTGGTGCTTCTACTTTTGAAAATAAAAACAAACCCGCTATAATAGCAAAAGCAATAATAATCTTAATTAATGCTCTCATAATACCCTCCTTTCCTTATACAATAATATAACGATATTAAACTAATTTTTGTTGCATTTTTATGGTTATCAGTTTTCACCAACTATGGCGCCACCCCATTCAACAACGGTAAAACCTGTGCGTGTGGGGCTTTTTAAGTATTGCTTTGGAATATTCACAGGTTTATCAATTTTTTGTGCCAACATAAACACCCTTATTATGCTATCAGGCTTAGGGTTTATGTTTAGCTTTGCAGCCTTTGTATAGCTTTCACCCTCAAAGCGAATTAAGTTATATTCATTTTGGGATAATATGGGGTACCAGTATGTAATAAAATCGTTTATTTCAGGGTGGTTTAAGCCTAAAATTTCAAGCTTTTCCTCTAGGAAGGGTATAATATCGCTATCCCTTACAACAAAGCCATTTTCAAACTCCCAATTGCGCTTGCGTTCGCCCTCCCAAAACAGATATTTATAGCTACGTTTAGTTTTTTTATCAAAAAGGCTACCATCAGGCTTGGCGGTAACATTCCAAGTGTTGCCCTCACCATTAAAGGCGGGGTATATATGGGTAAGTTTGCCCTCATAATCTAAATTTACTTCCACATCAATTTCAGTTTCAGGGTAAAGGTAAATTACAGGCTTATACTCCTTTATATCATCAACCTCTTTTTGCCCACTATTGTTTTGGCTTACATTTGTTGGTGTAAGGCCTAAAAACAATACAGCTATCAACAAGGCTATTGCAAAAGCTTTATTCATAAAAGCCCTCCTTCTCGTGTACATTAATACAACGAAAGAGGGCTTTGAATTGTTTCAATTAAATTGTAAAATTTTTATAGGGGTTTATACATTACAACATCCCCACAGCTGCTGCCATCCTTAAGTATAAAGGCATTGGGGATTTCACCAGCCCTTACAAAGCCGAGGCTTTCATACAGCCCTATGGCTTGGGCGTTTGTGCTTAGTACATTTAGGTCTACAAGCTTTATGCCCATGTTTTTGGCAGTTTCAAGGGCATATTCCATAAGGGCCTTGCCTATGCCTAAGCCCCAATATTTTTTTAGTATGGCTATGGCTATGCCAGCCCTATGGCCTTCCTTTATGCTTGTTTTTTGCATTAAGGATACATTGCCCACATATTCATTATCCACATAGGCGCCTATAAAAAACTTTGTGGGGCTTTCGTTCATATGCTTTATAAGCTTTTCCTCAAATTCAACGGTATATTTAATTTCCTCGGGGTAATTGTTTAGGTTTGTGCTTTCCCCACTCATTTGAATATAGCTTGCCAAAAAAACTTCTGCCTCGGTGGGCATTATGGATTTTAAAAGGGCGGGTTTTCCGTTTTTTAATTTAAAGTTTTTAGCTTGTACAAGCATATAATACGCTCCTTTACTTTAGCCTTAAAGTTTTTAAATAAGCCTTTTTATCGTCGCTTAGCCTATAACTTTCTATGGCCTTTTGTATGCTTTTATTGTGCACATACTTGCCAAAGGCCTTATTTTTTATATAGATTATAGCAGTATCATACTGTTTTGCAAGGGCTGTTGCCATATACCATGCAATAGCTATGTTTATATAGTATTCATCACTAATTATTTTAGTAAGGCGAATAATATGATCCTCGTTAAAGGCATCATCTAAAAACTGGCTTAAAAGCATAACTATGCCAAACCTTACAGTAAAGGTTTTATCGCTATCCAAGCATTTATTTATATATGCCAATGTTTTATCGGGATATTTTTTTAATTGTTTTAGGCTCGAACATAGGCCATCACAGGTAGCCCAATTATCTATATAGGGCAAAAGGGCATCAATTTGGCTAAAAAGCATATCAACATCCTTTTGGTAATAAAGCATAGCGTTGTGCAAGCTATATTCCTCCATATATTTATGGGGAAGGCTTTTTAAAAAGCTATCAACTGCGCTTTTATTTTTTGCTAGTTCTTTGCCATAGGCCTTTAATTGAGGGCTTCTTATGCCAATAATATTAGCCTTATCCACGGTGGGTATAAGCTTTGAGCAAAAATCCCTATAGCCTAAATCCTGCAAGGCAAGCAGGTTTTCCCTAATATTGTTTACATGGAACTTATCCCTTGTAAGCATAACCAATTCGCCCTTTTCAACAGTGCCCATTCTAGTTTTAAAATCCTTATATTTAACAAATTCAAAGGCGCATTTTTCGCTTACCCTTTTACTTTGGGTATTATAATTAAAATAGCCAATGCACAAAAAATCAAGGTTTAGGGTGTTAAAGCAGTAGTCAACAACGGCCTTTACAGCCTCTGGCACAAGGCCTTTACCCCAATAGTTTTTACCAATGGCATAGCCAATTTCCCTACCTTTTTGGCTTGAATACTCGGGCAAATGGTTTTCATCATACTCCTCCAAGCCCAAGCTACCTATAACTTTATTTTCGGCTTTTAACACAATAGCAAAGTTCTTTTTGCCCTCTATGAACATTTGGCATATGTTGCGGCTTTCATCAATATCCTTATGGTGCGGCCAACCTGCCCTTTCCCCTACCCCTTCATCTTTAGCATAATCAAACATATCCTCCGCATCATTAGGGGTAAAAGGCCTTAGAATAAGCCTTTCTGTTTGAATAGTAACATTGCTTACATCCACATCTATATTCATAGAAGCCTCCATTCATTTATCTAAAAACCACTAGCAATGCCAGTGGTTATTCTTGTTTGTTTTGTTTGTACTTATTTATAGCCCATTTTACCCCATAGTAAAGGCAAAGTATGCCAATAAATATGCCCAAGCCTACAATAGGCTCCTGCTCCGGTGGGCAACCCGTTAGTGCACCTGCACCATTAATTATTGCTCACATATAATCTCCTTTCAGGTTTATAAGTATAATATACCCAAAAGGGATTTATTAAAACCTGAATGGGTTGGCAATTTTATCCTTACCGAAGGTATTTACGGCGCCCCTATACATAGCCTTAGCGTGTATTCTATCATGCCATAAAAAGCGCCTAATTAATTTGCGAACGGTCCATTCCTCATCATTTATGCCAATAATACTGGGTAGGCGAAGGAAGTTATCTATACCCTCCAAGCCTAAAAAGCCCGACATTCTGCTATTGCGTATATACATGCCATTGCCAATTTCAACCCCAAGCTCACCAAAGTAATAGCTATTAACATCCTTTGTGTGGTAATACATATCCCTTGCGCTTAGGGGTACATCACCATAAAAGCATTCACGGGCAGGCTTTAGGGGCACGTTAATATCCGGTATGGAGTTATACATTTTTTCAAAATCCGTTGCAGATTTTAATGTAAGGGCTTTTAGTTTTGAGTATTCATTTTTATTTAAGGGCTTTATTTCACTATCAAAAATGATATCACTATCCCCATCCTCAACATTAAGTTTACAATGGTACTCTTGTTTTACTTCAACATTGTATTGTTGGGGGGCAATATCCTTTTCGTTTAACCATGCCATATATTTATCAACTTCGGCGGGCAGCTTTAACAAAGCTTCATCCCTTGTTGAGCCACGGCCAAAAACGCCAGGATAGTTTTCCGCAAAGGCCATAAAGCCCTTATCGTTAAATTCTAAAGCCACATAAATTTCACTCACAGTATAAATACCTCCTGTACTAAAAGCATGTATAAAACAGTTCCAAACCCTACACTAATTAAAACATTCCTTTTCCAAAATTGCAATAGGGTCACAAAAGCAATAGCTATAAGTTCTGGTAAACCATGGGGGTAGGCTGTAATGCTTACGCCCTTTAGCTGAAACACAACCAGTAAGCCCATCATAGCGGGAGGCAACACATCACCTAAGTAGTTTATTATTTTAGGTGGCTCTTTACCATCTGGGAATAGCACAAAGGGCAAAAAGCGGGTTATAATTGTACCTAGGGCAATTACCCCTATCATAATAATTGTTTGTACTGTTGTTAATGGCATAGCTTTTCCCTCCCTATAATAAGGCTTATAGCTATAAGCACCATTGCAGGTATAAGCATACTTTTTGCCCCAAATATAAGCAGGGCAACAAGGGTACAAACTATACCTATAAGGCCTGGTATACGCCTATCCTTTTGCCTAACTTGCTCTATAAACATAACCACAAATAGTGCTGTAAGGGCAAAGTCCATACCCGTTGTATTAAAGCTTATCAAGTTACCCAACAGGCCACCTAAAAATGTACTAATTACCCAATAGCTATAGTTTAGCAGGCTTATTGCCAAGTAAAAATAGCCCCTATCAACACCATCAGGAACTTCTACCCCATTGCACAGGGAAAAGCTTTCATCGCACAGGGTATATATTAGTATGGGGCGAATTTTGCCCAAGCCCCTATATTTTTTTAGCATGGATATGCCATAAAACAGATGCCTTGCCCCTACCATAAGGCTTAAAAAGAAAGCTTGTATTGGGTTAAACACAGTAGTTAGCAATGTTATTGCCACATATTGCATACTGCCCCCAAACACAATGGCACTCATAAGCACGCTCCACAACACGCCATAACCCTTTGTTTGCATAAGCATACCATAGGCTATGCCCAGTATTAAAAAGCCAGTAAACACGGGCAAGGTGCTTGGAAAAGCTGCTTTAAAGGCTTGTTTTAGCCTTCCCCCCTGAGCCAAAAGTATCCCCCCTAAACGATAATGTTATAATTATACAATATATTTACATAAATTTGTTACTTATAATATAGTTTTACACTTTAAATTTTATATGGCGTTTTTTTACCTTGAATGGTAGAATTATTTATATACTCAAAGGGAGGGGATTTCTATTAAAAAATTAGCCTTTATTGTTTTACTTTTTAGCCTGTTAGCAATAACAGGTTTGGCTTATGCTGCTAATTACCCCATAACAATAAATGAAATTAACTTCCCTGACAACAATTTTAGGGCTTGGGTGCTTGAAAACACAACCCAATCAAAGCCTGGCAAGCTTGATAAGGATGAATGCGAAGCCCTAAAGGTAATGGATATAAGCAATTTAGGCATAAACAACCTTGAGGGTATAGAACGTTTTGTTAACCTAAACAAGCTTGTGTGTGATAACAATGCTATTACCAGCCTTAACCTTACACGCAACCAGCTTTTAAGCCACATATCCCTAAGCAACAACAAGCTTAGCAACATAGATTTAAGCCGTTGTGGAAAATTAAAATACCTTTATTTAAGCAACAACAGCCTTGAAAGCTTGGATATTACAAAAAACATTGAAATTGTACACTTAGATATTGCCTTTAACAATTTTAAAAAAATAGATATAAGCAAGAATAAAAATTTATACAAGTTAAACTGCCAAAACAATGGTTTATTAGCCTTGGAAACTCAAGGTAACCCCTTATTAAGCGAGCTTAATTGCAGCCACAACAAAATAAAGGATTTACGCTTTGAAAAAAACTTAGCTTTAAGCACATTGGATTGCTCATTCAACGAGTTAAAAGGCCTACATTTAAAAGCCAACACCGCCTTAATTAACCTTTATTGTAACGATAATGCCCTTGTGGATTTGGATTGTAGCAACTGTGTAAGCTTACAGTTTTTACATTGCTCAAACAACCGTTTAGCCACAATAAAAAATAAAAACTGCCACAATTTAAAAGTATTAGTATGTAGCAACAACCGTTTAAAAAGCCTTAGCCTTGTAAACAGCAAGTTTTTAGAGGAGTTACACGCCAGTGCCAACCGTTTATACAGGCTTACAATGGCTTGTGATGAAAGCCTTACAATACTAAACATTGAAAGTAACTCCTTAGGCACAATAGATTTAAGCCCCTACAACAATTTAAAATTTTTATCCATAAGCAACAACCGTTTAACAAAGCTTGATACAAGCAGTAACCCCTTATTGGAGCAAGTGTATTGCGCCTTTAACGATTTAAGGGAGTTAGATTTTTCCAGCAACCCTAATATATGGGATTTAGCCTGTAATGAAAACGAGCTTGACAGCCTTAATATAAGCAACAACCCCCTATTAGTTAAGCTTATTTGCGACAACAACACATTAAAAAGCCTTGATATTACAGCTAATGCCAATTTAAAGGAGTTAAGTTGCAACTACAATGCCCTTTCTGAGCTTAACACCTCTAGCAACCCTTTACTTGAAAAGCTTTACTGTATACAAAACCAAATTACAGGCTTAAACATAAGCCAAAACCTTGCTTTAACAGATTTATACTGTGCCTACAACAATTTAGTTAGCATAAACACGGATAACAACACAAAGCTTATGTTTTTTGATTGCAGTTACAACATGATAGAGCGCCTTAACTTAGCCAACAACAGCAAGCTTATATACTTTAACTGCCACAAAAACGCCCTTACATCCATAGATATACCCCACAGCAATGTTCGCATAGACCTTGGCACACAAAAGGCAAGAATGGCCTTTAAAAGCGAATGGAAGGGCAGTTACAGTTTAGCCTTAGGTGATGTGGATAAAGGTATAGACCCCAGCAAGGTTTCAAGGGTGGAAAATGCCGAGCTTGATGGGGATACCTTTACAAACATAACAAACTTTACAACAATAACATACCGTTACGCCAACCCCGACACCCAAGGCGAGCCCATGTTAGTAGATTTTTTGGAAGTTAACATTTTATTGTATTTAAAAAGCAAGCTAATCGGCTTGCTTTTTATTTGCCTTATAGTTTATAAATGTTTTTAGTTAGTGTAAAGGTGCAGTATTTTAGGCTAAAGCCTTAGTCTTTCAAATCAACAAGCACAAAACAGCGAATTGCATTTAATACAAGCTTGTTAATAATTAGTGGTAAGGTGTAGGGTAAGCCATGTTCGCAAACATTGTCGCTTACGCTCCCGTTTGCTATGTTTTGGCCTTATTTTAAGGCTTTGCCTTGGTTTATCGGGGGCTCTGCCCCTCTCGACCCCGCAAGGCGTGACGCCTTGACCCCACTCTTCCGTTTTTCTCACGAACTTCGCAAACATTGTCGCTCTCGCTCCCGTTTGCTATGTTTTGGCCTTATTTTAAGGCTTTGCCTTGGTTTTTTTCGGGGGCTCTGCCCCTCTCGACCCCGCAAGGCGTGACGCCTTAACCCCACTTTTGTGTTTTTCTCACGAACTTCGCAAACATTGTCGCTTACGCTCCCGTTTGCTATGTTTTACCTTGGTTTAAGGCTTTGCCTTGGTTTATCGGGGGCTCTGCCCCTCTCGACCCCG
>CAZJEB010000006.1:11847-83326 GCA_964544955.1 uncultured Oscillospiraceae bacterium
GTTTAAGGCTTTGCCTTGGTTTATCGGGGGCTCTGCCCCTCTCGACCCCGCAAGGGTGTGACACCCTTGACCCCACTCTTCCGTTTTTCTCACAAACTTCGCAAACATTGTCGCTTACGCTCCCGTTTGCTATGTTTTGGCCTTGGTTTAAGGCTTTGCCTTGGTTTATCGGGGGCTCTGCCCCTCTCGACCCCGCAAGGCGTGACGCCTTGACCCCACTTTTGTGTTTTCTCGCAAGCATACTTATGTAATCAGCTTGAGCAAACCTCGCATTCCTCAACCTCTAGGCTCTTACTCCTAATATAGTATATGGTTTTAACGCCTTTTTCCCATGCTAATATATACAAATCTAACACGCCCCTAAAGGTATAATCATTTGTAATATACAAGTTCATACTTTGGGCTTGGTCTATATGCCTACCCCTTATACCTGATGCCCTTACGCTCCAACTTTGATCTATTGTATGGGCATTTTTATAATACCATAATGTATTTGTGCTAAGCTCTGGCGCAACCCTGGGCAATACTCCATGTTTTTTCTCTTCCAAGTAGTATTTATTCATAACTGGGTCAACGCCTGCGCTTGTACCTGCAATTATACTTGTGCTACTTGTTGGAGCTATAGCCATAAGGTAAGCATTACGCATACCCTTATTTTTAACATCTTCTGCAAGTTTTAGCCATTTTTCACTAGTATAGTTACGCCTACTAAAATACTCGCCTGTTTGCCATTCGCTACCCTCAAAGTATTTATATGCACCCTTTTCGGCAGCATTATCGCAACTTGCCTTTATTGCGTGGTAATTTATTCTTTCAAAAAGTTCATCAACAAAATCTAAGTGTTTTTCACTTTCCCATTGTATTGCCCTTTTTGCTAACATATGATGATAGCCACTTACGCCTAAGCCTAAAGGCCTATATTTCATATTATTAACCTTTGCATAGGGTACTGGGAAAAAGTTTAAATCTATAACATTATCCAAAGCCCTTATAGCATAACGGGTCATATTGCCAAGTTCTTCATCGTTTTCCAAATCTATCCTACCCAAGCTTAAGCTTGCCAAGTTACACACAACAAATTCGCCTGGTTTTGTAACAGTTACAACAACTTCATCACCATCTTGGGTTTCAACAGTTTGGCTAACAAGTTCTATTTCGCTCATGTTTTGAGCAATCTCTGTACAAAGGTTACTGCAATATATAACGCCCTTATGTTTATTGGGGTTCATTTCATTTACATGGTCACGGTTAAAGGCGAAAGGTGTACCAGTTTCCACGCCAGATTTTATTATTAGCCTAATAATTTCCTTAATAGGCACGCTACGTTTATGTATTCTATAATCCTTAACGCAATCCCAATACCTTTGCTCCCATTCCTCACCAAAGCTATCCTCTAATTTATAGCCTTTTACTGTGGATATTTCGTGGGGGCACATTAGGTACCAATCATCCTCAATATTGTTTTTAGCCATTTTCCAAAACAAGTTGGGGTAGCATACTGCGGGGAATACGTCGTGGGCTTTCATTCTATCATCGCCATTATTTGTGCGAAGGCCTAAAAACTCGGGCAAATCCCTATGCCATACATCAAGGTAAACAGCAACAGCCCCTTGCCTTACGCCAAGTTGGTCAACAGCAACAGCGGTATCATTAGCAAGCTTAATCCAGCGTATAACGCCACCGGCTGCGCCTTTAAATCCCCTTATATCGCTACCTGATGCCCTAACTTTACCAAAGTATAAGCCCATGCCACCACCAAATTTACTTACCTTGGAAAAATTATCTATACTTCTATAAATACCATCCAAGTTATCTGGAACGGTATCAATAAAGCAGCTACTTAATTGGTGGTAGGGTTTACGGGCATTGCTTAATGTGGGTGTTGCCATGGTAATTTTCATTGTGCTAAGCATATCATAAAAGTTTTTAACCCATGTAAGCCTATCGGTTTTTTCATTTAAAGCTAAATGTAATGCTATACCCATAAACATTTCCTGAGGGGTTTCTATAGCTTGGTTAGCAAAGTTATGTATAACATAGCGGTTAAGAAGTAAATCTATACCCGAGAATGTGAAAAGATCATCACGGGATTTATCCAAGAATTTTTCACAGGCATCAATATCTTCCTTAGTATAGCCATCAAGTATATATTTGCCATACAAGCCTTCATCTGTAAGGTATTTAATTTTGCTATACAGGCTTGTAATATTGTATTGGGAAGTAAGTTTTTCCAAATCCATATTAAACTGTAGCATTTTAAAGCGGGCGGAAATAAACTCCCATTTTGGGGCCTCCATAGTGGTAAGTTCTGCGGCGGCCTTAATAAGCATATTAAGTTTTTCGTTAAGGGGCATATCCTTTTTATAGAAAGATGCAAACTTAGCGCTTAGCATATAAAGGCTATACATTTCCCCATCGTATTCATTTTGAATTCTATGCAGAATTTTTTCAAGGCGAGGAAGGTCGCCAAAGTAGTTCATTAGATATTGGCGGCTTGTGCGCCTTTTGCTACGCTCATTACGGTAGAGTATAAAGGATTTTAGAACTTCATAGTAATTAAGTTCTGTAAGGGCTATTTCAACCTGATCCTGTATATGTTCCACATGGAGCATACCATCGGGCATATTTTCGTGTTGCAGGGCTTGTTCCACCTTTTTTGATATGGCGGAAAGAGCATCCTCGCTATATTTTTGGTTAACGCTATCAAAGGCCATTTTGATGGCGTTTTGAATTTTTTCTATTGTATAATCTTCCAGTGCACCGTTACGTTTTCTTATTTTCATGAGTATACCCCTTATATGAATTTGCTAACTAATTATATACAAAATATTGTGGATGTGCAAGGGGAAAAGCACAAGTTGTTGTGGAATTATTGTATTTTATATAGCATAAAAATATGGGGTCAAGGCGTCACGCCTTGCGGGGTTGAGAGGGGCAGAGCCCCCGGGGAAAAACAAGGCGATAGCCTTGGAATTGCAAAAGGATAGCAAACGGGAGCGTTAAGCGACAATGTTTGCGAGGTGGTGAGGAAAAATATGTTTATTAAAAGATTTTATCAACCATTTTATATTAGAAGTTTAAAAGATTGTTTTGCTTAAACTCCTACCTCCCTTACATTTATACTATAACATATGGCATTTTTTGAAAGGGCGATTTTACCCTTTTTATTGTGGGGTGTAAGCATTGTATTATAGTGGTTTGAGGGGTGTTTATTGTTTTTTATTGGTTGGTTTTTTAAAATTTAATCCGTTATTCTAATATAATAGCCATCAGGGTCTTGCACGGAAAATTCTAACTGAATTACATTTTTATCATTAACCCTAAAGCTTCTTTTTTCAATTTCTGCTTCTATGGGGTAATTTATACTTTTTAATTTATTATAAATTTGTTCAACATTATTTACCCCAAAGGAGAAGTTTACGCCCCTACCAAAAGGGTATTTTAGGGTGTTTAGTTGTTGTAGTGAGCCTTGTTCTAGCATTATTTGAATATTATTTAAAGAGATGAACACAAATTTATCCTCTTTCCTTTCATATTCAATTTTAAAGCCTAAAATATTTATATAGAATTCTTTAGATTTTGTAATGTTAGATACAATTAGTTCTGGTATTAAATCGTTGTAGTTCATATTACTCCTTTTGGGGGCTTGGTGTTTATTGCTAAATTGTTATGCTAATTATTGAGCAGTTCCCTCCCACAGTTTTAATATAACATATTGGAATTTAAAAAAGGGTGATTTTACCCTTTTTATTGTGGGGTGTAAGCATTGTATTATAGTGGTTTAAGGGGTGTTTATTGTTTTTATGATTGCTCAAAATTTTGTTTAATGCCTTACAGCATCAATTTATAGCTATAGCCATTTTTTGTTTGTGTTGTTTGTTTAAAGCCTTGCTTTGTGAACAAGTTTTGGGAGGCTTTGTTCCATGTATAAATTTCATTTATGTTTAGCTCTTTAAAGCCCAAGGTTTTTGCTCTATTTATTATGGTTTGTATAACACGCTTTGCTATTTTTTTACCCCTATGGTTTTTATCGCCTATTACTATTGCCATATCATCCTTAGAGAATGCTACATCCCCTATGGGGTGGAAGTTATTATTATAGTAAACTTCTATAAAATAAAGTTCGCTATTATTATTTTGCCAATCATACATTTTTTGCAAAAGTTCAAAGGAGTATGGGGTTTTATCGCCATTTAAAAGCCAAAGGGTATCCTCGTCCTTATACCATGGCAAGGCAAAGGCACATTCCCCCTTATATTTTGTAAGGCGCAAGGTATCATCTATTTGTATTATATCCAATTGTTTTATACCTTGTAGGGGCATATTCCCTCCATATTATCATTGCAGGCTCATTGCACTACATTATTTCAAGCTTATAGTTATAACCATTTTTTGTTAAGGCAGTTTCTTTAAAGCCAAACTTTGCCATTAAATATTGGGCAGTTTTATTCCAAGGGCATACATCATTTACAATTAATTCTTTTATGCCAAGGAACTTTGCCCTATTTATTATATTTTGCATTACACATTGGGCTATTTTTTTACCCCTTTGGCTTTTATCGCCTATTACAATTGCCATATCATAGGGCGAAAAGGCTATATCCCCTATGGGGCGATAGCTTCCATTATCAAAAATTTCTATAATATACAGTTCGCTATTATCGTTTTGCCAATCTAGCATTTTTTGCAACACTTCTGGTGTATAGGGGTCCTTATGCCCCTCCATCATCCAAAGGTTTTCCAAATCCTGATACCAAGGCAAGGCAAAGGAGCATTCGCCCTTGTATTTTGTAAGGCGCAAATTATCGGCTATTTCAATTGTTTTTGCTTGTTTAATTCCCTTTAAAGGCATATTACCTCCACGCGAACGCTTTATTTAAACTTCCATTTCAACGCTTGAACTATTACCGTCAAGTATATCAAGGGAAAGCTTTATAGAATCATGTATTGCTTGCTCCAAGTTATCCTCCGTTACGCCTACTGATACTGCGCCCTTTTGTTTATCTATATAGCAGTTGCGGTACATAACATCGGTAAAGCTTACAAGCTCTAAGCCACCTTGCAAGCCACGCTTTTCAACAGCTTTCATACGGCTTGCTGCGCCAATTTTGAAAAATAACTTGGGCACGGATATAACCTTGCGTTTTGGCATACCCATGGCCTTGTGTATGGATGCGAACATTTGCTTCCAAGTAATATTAAACCAACCTAAAGGTATGGGCCCTGGGCTGCCCTTGCCCAATGTTGCCCCTGCCAAAGCCTGGCCTACTTGGCGTGCTGTAACTGCTGTGGTGCCACCTTTAGCGTAGAATGTGGCAAAGGGCATGGAGCGTATAAGCTGCACCAAGAATGTCCAAACGGGTTTACGCCCTGCTTGTGAGCCAAACACATAAGGAATTTCTATTACATAAACTTCAAAATTTTCATCAGCAAAGGAGAGGGCAATATCCTCCTGCTCTAGCCTACTTTTAATATAGGGGTGTTTTTTTGCCATTTGATATTCTGGCCAAATTCTACTGAAGTGGGAGAAGTAGGAGCCACAAACCACGGCCCTTTTTACCCCATTGGCCTTTGCTATGCTTAGCATTTTAGCCAAGGGATTATTGTTGAATTTAACATATACATCATAGGAGGGTGGTGGAACTTCAACCCTTTCGTCAACCCCGGCGGCAAACACAAAGGTATCTACCCCTTGCATAAGGGCTTGTATTTCACTATCTGTTTGATCCAAATAGTTGCCATACACCAAATTTAAGCCTTGGGGTTTTACAAAGCCTGGGGGCATACCTGGCAACACAAGGGATGTAACATAATGCCCTTGTTCAAGCAAAATTTTTGCAGCCTCACTGCCTAACAGGCCTGTGGCGCCTATCATAAAAACTTTCATATAGCCCTCCTATTGTTAAACTAAGCCTTAAGGTAATACCTTCTTTTTTTAATTGTACCTTTACCATAGTTTATTGCTTGTTTGGGGCAAAGGTTTATACAAGCCATGCAATGGGTGCATTGGCCCAACCACTTGGGTTTGCCATCTACAAGTTTAATATTGTTAAGCATACAAGCTTTTTCACATATACCACAGCTTATACAATCATCATTAACCCAAAACTTTTTATCCTTTATAATAAGGTTATAAAAAGTTTCGTTTACTAGGCCACTAAAAAGGAAACCCATGGGGCTTGGAGCAATATCCTCAATTTTTTCACCTTGGGCTATTGCATTGGCTATGGGCAATATAGCCTTATCCGCCTTAGCTATAATTCGTTTTTCCTCATCCTCAGTTGGGGCTTTAAAAAGGGCTATATAGTTTTCTGGCATGGTTATACAGCTACAGCCCATGCATTCTATACCCTTTTCATTGCACAATTTGTGTATGTATTTATTTGCATTGCCACTTGCAAGGCCAGCAGTTAGTACAAAGTAGGCCTTTGCCCCTTTAGGGAAGCTTGCACGGCGTATAAAGCTTTCAACAATGCGGGGTAGCTTCCAACAATATACAGGGGCCACAAACACATAAACTGCGGAGGGGTTATCCGGCAAGGTTTTACTGTATTTTAAAAGCTCGCCCATGTTTACTAAGCTTTGCTTTGTTGTATTTGCAATAGCCTTTGCAATATAATGGCTATTGCCAGTGCCACTAAAATATACTATCATATTAATTCTCCTACATATAATAATTAATATTAACATTCTAATTAACTTGTTTCAATATTTTTTGTAAATTTTCGTAAATTTTGGGCTTACTTTTAAGCATATTTTACAAAGTAACAATTATATGCTATACTTTATTTAGAAGAATATGCCCCTTTTACCATAGGAGGTGATTTTATGATAAGCTTGCGTGCTATAACTGAAAAAAACTGGTTTAAGGTATTAAACCTTGAAGTTACACCCAGCCAAAGCCATTTTGTGTCACCCCCTATAAACATATTAGCAAGGGCCTATGTTTATAGGCACAACAAGGCGGAAGCCTTAGCAATTTACAACAACGAAACAATGGTGGGAATATGCCTTATTTGTGAGCTTAACAACGATTTAGATACCTATGAACTTCAACAGTTTATGATAGACCATAATTACCAAGGCATGGGCTATGGCAAAGAAGCCCTTAAACTTATTATTGCTAAGCTAAGAAATGACGGTAAATACCCTATTATAGAAACCTGTGTGCACCGTGACGATGTTATAGCCTTGGAAGTATACAACAGCCTTGGTTTTGTAGATACTAAACTAAGGGATAGGCAGGTGCCTGAAAGCTTGTTGTTAAGGTACTACATTAATAAAAATGATTTATAAGCCCCTAAGGGGCTTTTTTATTTGCTAAAAAACAATATAAAAATTGCAAAATGCTTAAAATTATTGTAATATTATTGTATGTTAAATTAGATATTTTATTGCGTAAGCAGAAAGGAATACCCCTATGAATATAAAAAGAATATTGGCCTTATTTTTAGGCTTTGCCCTTATATTTTCCTTTATGCCCGTTGAGGCTCAAAGCCCCCTTGTAGTTAGCGCCCAATTAAACCGAAGCTTTGTTGATAATATTGATACTGTAGATGTTACTGCCACTGCAAGCGGTGGTAAAGCGCCTTATACCTATGCTTTTTTTGTTACAAGGCAGGGCACAACGGGCAATGTGCACGCCACAAAATACAGTAGCATTAATACATTAAAGTATAGGCCTAACAAGTTGGGCGTTTACCAAATTACAGTAAATGTTAAGGATTCATCGGGCAGGTATACCGTTGCTGCCTTGGACCCAATATATGTAAACTCCTTGGAATATAATATATTAGCTGAAATTGAGAACACTAACTTACACGTTGGTGACACTATAAAGGTAAAATCCCACGTAATAGGTGGAGAAGGTTCATCATTCCGTTATGCCTACTATGTTTACAAAAACGGTGAGCGTATATATTACAGAACATACAATGGACGTAGCACATTAAACTACCGTATAAAAAGCCCTGGCATATACTTTATATCCAGCTTTGTAAAGGATAGGAATGGCACAGTAAAGGGTGTAGAATCCGAGGCCTTTGCTGTTGATGTTGAGCCCCTTAAGCTTTCCCTTAATGTTTTAAGCGTTGACCATAAGGTTGGTTTACCCATAACTGCATCATCAAACGCAGTGGGCGTGGGCTCACCTATGCGCTATGCTTTTTATGTGTATCATGACGGTCAAACCCTAGTACATAAAACGGATTATAGCTTTGACCCAAGCTTTAGCTATACCCCACAACTACCTGGAAGATACGTAATTATCGCCTATGCTAGGGACTCCTTTGGCAGTAGAACACAGGTGAAGAGTGCACCCATGGATATTCCACCCGCAAAAGTTAATGCTGTTGAACCCCCAAGCCAAGTTACAGAGGTTGTAACATTAGAGGAAGTTGTGGAGCCTACAAATACTCCAGCACCTGTTATAGAAGTGCCACAAGTGTTTAGCATTTTGCCTATGTTTGACTTTGGTGAAAAAACCGTTGGTAGCAAGGCTAATATAAGCCTTGAAGTTAGTGGTGGTAAAGAGCCTTACACCTATGCTTGCGCTATAATACGCGACGGCCAAAAGGTTGTTTCAGAAAAATTTGTAGATAACCCTGTGTTTAGTTACAGTTATTCCAAGCCTGGCGTATATGTTTTTGATGTATTTGCTAAGGATTCCACTGGGGCAATGATAAAGCAAAGCTCTAGGGAAGTAGAAGTAATCGCTGTACCTGAAGGTTAATATATAAAACTGCAGCTTAGGCTGTGGTTTTTATTTTATAAGCTCATATTAAAAGGCTACCTTTTGGTAGGCCTTTTAATTTTAATATTTTGGTTTTTGTTTTATTTTTAGCCTTATGAAGTATACCAAGGCTATAAGTAGCAATAAACCTACAATTATTATCATTAAGCTAACAAGGTTTATTTTATCCTTAATGTTTTCCGTTTTAACAGCTTTGGGGCTAAGCCTAAAGTTAAGGTTTACATCCATATTTGCGGTGTTGCCCTCAAGGTCGGTCATTGTATATGTATACTTTAAGGGGGAATCAAAACCTACAACTTCCCCATCAACTAACCTATCATTAGCTAACACGTTTGCCATTATGGGGGCGGGGTTTAGCTTTATTAAATTAAAGGAATATTTTCCATTATCATCGGCAGCCAAGGCAACTTTTATATTTTGTGGGGAGAATTTACTTTCATCTAAATTGAAGGAGGCCTTGCTTATATCCAAATAGCTTAGGCTATTATTGCTTACATTAAGCCTGTTAAGGCCATTACATTTGCTTATATCCAAGCTTGTTAGGTTGTTATTGCTACAATCTAGTTTTTCTATGTTAAGGCTAGTGCTTAAATCCAGTTCCACAAGCCTGTTTTGGTAACACCATAAATCTGTTAATTGGCTAATTTTTGGTAAATGGAGCTTTACAAGCCTGTTGTTGTAGCAGGATAGTATTTCAAGCTTATCACAATGGCTAAAATCAAGTTCTAAAAGCCTGTTTTTATAGCACCATATTGCACTTAATTGTTTGCAGTTGCTTACATCAAGCTTGGCTAGCATATTGTTTACACAGGATACTTCCATAAGGTTTATACAATCGCTAAGTATAAGCTCGGTAAGTTTATTATCGGAACAGCGGAGTTTTTCAAGGTTAGAGCAAGCGCTTAAGTTTAGAACTTCCATACCGTTGTTATTGCACCAAAGTTCAGATAATGTGGGCAACTGGCTAAGGTCGAGGTTTTTTATTTTATTGCCATCACAGCTTAACATATGCAAGTTGATGAAGTTTTCAACACCCTTTAGGCTTTCTATACCCATATTGCTTACGAGTATGCGGGTAACTGCCATGTTTTCCCCTGGGCTTATTATGCCATTTTTGTTGGTATCAAAGGTTTTTTGAACATATTCCCTAAATACAGTATCGGGGAAAGTAAGCTCATCAATGGCTATATCGATAACATCATTGGGTTCATCAACAATAGGCGTTTGTTCCACGGGCTCTATTGGGGTGCTTTGTTCAATTATTGGTGTATCACTGGGGAGTGCATCCCCAAAGGCATAGAGGGGCAGGGATAAAACCACAATACAAAGTATTATTAAAAAGCGTTTTAGCATACTCAATCCCCCTATCAATGGCGCTTTACTGTAATAAAGATTTTAGCATATTGGCATATTACTGTCAATTCAAATGTATATAAATATGCAATATTAACAATATATTTACATTGTATTTTTTATGTATATTACAAGGCTTTACCACATGTGGGGCAAAGGGAGTTGAGTATATTTAGCCTTGCCTTATGGCTCCATGGCTTTAAATTGGTATCCACTTTTACAGCGGGTGGTGTAGCGTGGACTATGCGCAGGGGATTAATGCTTGTAACCAAGCCTATATGGTAAAAATCCTGTATAAGGTTGGGGTTATAGTGTTTGCCACCTTGTTTATATTGGGCAGATAGTTTATTGCCAGGGGATCTTGTTTTAAAAACCACATCGCCCAGTTGAACATTATTGTTTATGGCTTGAACATTGTTAACATATTTACGGGCGATTCTGTTTGAGCCATGGTATATTTTTTGGTTTATTTTGTTAAAGGCATATACGAATAGACCAGAGCAATCTATTCCATTTTTATCGTTTGTGCCAGGGCTAGCGTAGGGCCAGGAGAGGGTGGACTCGAAGGTGGAGATTAGGGTAGAAATTGTTGAGTTTTTATGCATTTGTTGAGTTTTTCCTTTTTGGTATGAGGTAATTAGGCGTAGCGACCGAAGGAGTACAAAAGGCGTAGCCTTTTACGGACTGAGGGAACCCAGCGATTGACCGTAAGGGCAATTGATGGGCGAAAGCGTCCCTTGACCCCACTTTTATGTGTTATAGGCCTTTGTTCTTGTTATTTTATTCATCCAATTTTCTAATTCATAATTAAACAATTTTGCCCTTATATTATACCTTTCTATATCATCATTAAAATAATCCATCTGCCCCAACACATACAATTCATAAATCCTTATACTCCCCTCCTCCAGCCACAATTCTTTACCCAATTCATACCTCTGGGGTATACTCAGGCCATATTCCTTACCCAATTTACCATACAATTCCAAATCCATATCATATGCCCAATTCATTATTCTATTATTATCCAAGCTATTTGGGCTTATTATATTTATATTATTTATTAAATTATCTATTATCATATTCCATCATCTTTTTAGCCTTGAGCTATCTAAAATATTATACAATCTATTCCTCATTGAGCCTATTCTTCTCTGTTTGTTTTTACCCCTTGTTCCCCCTGAACCCCTTGAATACTTTGCTGCAAGTTCTGCTCTTTTTAGTTCTTCCTCGGCCTCCTGTTCCGCCTTATCCAAGTAATAGCCCCTATCCTTTTGCCATGCGGAAAGTTCCTTTTCGTAAGCCCTTATATCCTTATCCTGCAAGTTTCTATAATTATCTACATTATTTTGCAAGCCCTCGCCCTCCTGCCTATACCTTTCCATAGCCTTTGCATACAGTTGGGGAACAATATCCTGTAATTTATTTAAATTATTATTATACTGTTGTTGTGCCACACTTATGGCATAGCTATTATTTAAGCCACCTGTAAGGCTGGCTCCATAGCCCATAGTATCCTCCATGGCCCTTTTGCCCTCCCTTATAGCGCTTGCCCTATAATTTTTATACTGGGCATCATCATCTTTATTATAGCTAAAGGCTTTTCTATTTATTAGCAATTTTAGTGCATTATCCAAAGCCAACTTATACTTATCATTATACTTTGGTTTAGAGCCTTCTATTATTTTTAACATTTCTGCTGCTTTCATAATTAAGCCGTCCTTTCCCACATATACACGCTATAATAGGGTGGTGTTATATTATGAGCATCACTATCCCCCACATAGCTACCAATATCCTGAACGCCATAGGCGGTTTTCCACACCTTAGTTACATACTGGCCTGTAAACTGGGGGTAATTTGCGCTAGAGCCCTCAAATATGCTATTACCTGTATGCCTATGCCTTGGAATTTCATTTATTTTTAATGTATGGGTAAAGTTGCCACCCATTGAGCCTGCGGGGTAATTGCTACTTGCCCCCAACAAAAACCTTGCCTCCAAGGCTTTCCACGTGCCACCAAACAAGCTTTGCGGGCTAGTATTATTTCGGCTTACATATATGCTTCCAAGGGGATAAACCCAATCCAAAATATTTTTACCCTTTAGGTACAAATCCCAATTAGGGGCAATTTCAACAGCGTTTTGTTTATCGCTTATACAGCCCAAGCCTATACCGTTACCCCTATCATTTATATGTATACATATATTATTTGAGGGCACAACTGTTTCATACTCTGTAGTATGTATACCATCCGTAAGTACAGCTTTAACATCAAAGCTTTTATTTGCATCAAAGGTACCATACAGCATATTTTGTGCATAGTCGCCTAGGGTCAAGTAGCTATCTGTGCCCCGTTCCCTATACAAAAGTGTTATATTGGTATTAAAGCCAAGGGGGCTATAGTTATAATCTATATCTATTTTCAGGTACTCACCAAGGCTATCCTCTTGGCTATATTCATCGCTACGGGTAATTTTTAGGCTATTTATTTGTGGTTGGTTATAGGCTTGCACATTTATTGTGCGTTCAAGGCTTTCCACCCTGCCCCTACTATCGGTAACTTTTACTGTAACAGTAGTTTCACCATGGTTTTGTAGGTGTTGGCTTGTAATTTCATAGCCCTTATAATTTATGCCCTCCACATTAACGCTTATATTTTTTATAATGGAGCCATACACGCCCCTTGCGCTTGTTTTTACCATAATTTTGCTTACCCCTTGAATATACTCGTCCCAAGGTTCAGCCTCGCCTGTATTTATTGCAAACAGTTCTACTTTTTCTATTATGGGTTTTAAATCTATAGGCAGCCTTACGGGAACGCTTAATTCACTGCTGCCCAAGTAATCGCCACTATCGTTATCATAGCTGCTTAGCACTATTGTAAGCATACTATTTACGCTATCCCTTACGCTTACAGCCCACCTTATGGGCACAGTAAAGCCATGGTTTGTTTTACCCAGGGGCATATCCTCTTGATGAAGGCTATTTTTTATAGCATAAACCAAGCTATGGCGCAGGTTTTGCCTATGGGGAATAATTTCTACTATTATTTGCTCGCCCAATTCCCCAGGGAAAGATATAATTTTTAAATCGGATTTCATTATTTTACTTCCTTAATGTTTTACAAGGCTTAAGCCCTTACTATCTACATATATTTGAAAATTGCCCAAGCTTATGCTTTGGGTATGGCAATGGCTTATATTTAAACCATTGCCTGTAATACTACCCACGCTATTATTAGCATTTATAAAATTTACAGAATTATTTTGTAATTGCACTTTAAAGGGACTATCTGTTGAGCCTAATTCCAAGGCATTATTTTTTATGCGAATATATTTAGCAAGTTCGTCCCTATACTTATTTGCTATATTTTCAAGGGCTAGCACATCTGTTTGAAGGGAAGCTATGCCCTGTTGCAGTTCAAACTTATTTGAATTTAAATTAGCATCTATAAGGCTTGTAGCGTTTTGTTTATCCAGCTTATACACAAGGGCATCGTTTTCCCAAATATCAAGTTGTTTACCCATTTGTGCATCCAAATTATCCACACTTATGGCATTAGTGCCTATATGCAAGGATTTTATAGCCCCTTGCTTTATTTGGTTACTGCCAATTTTAGCCCTTTTTATGCCCTCCACATCATAAATAACTTGGTTTAAGCTGTTTTTAACATATTTATTTTCATTGTTATAACTATCGCTAAAATTACCCTCATCAATATTATAAAGGCTATCCTTAAACTGACGTTTTAGTTGATATAGTTCTATTTTTACATCATCTATACTCTGTTCCAGTTTATTTAGGTTTTGGGGATTATCCATATTATTTACCCCTTTGGTATTTTTGTTTTAGCTTGGCAAGGCTTTCATGCACATTTATATCAGCCTGGGTGGACCTTTCAATTATTACAGCTACGGGGTAAGGCACTTCCACCTCAACACCCCTTTGTATTAAATAGCTTTTGCCGTTTAGGCAGGCGAACACATCGCCAGTATATTTTTCATCATCTTTAAACAGTTTAATTTTTTGCATTTGTTTGTTCATTAATTAGCCTCCACATTGTTTGAGTAGCCACTTGTGCTTTCTATGCGCACAATATATTCTTCCACAAGGCGTTTAACAGCCTTTGTGGCTTTCCAACCACAGCTTGCACGTTGGTTTAGAGGGTCCTCACCATAGCCATTTTGTTTAACTATATGCTCTAAGCCCCCACCATCCACTTCTGTTGTGGCATAGGCATGGGCCCCAAGCACTACTGTAGCAAAGCAAGCAAGGCCATTTTTACCAGTTTCCGCCGGGTATATTATGTTGCCCACGGAGGCGTTTATAGCCTTATCCAATGTAAGCACCCCTTGGGCAGTAGCGTTTTCAATTTTTGCTGTATTATCCCCTATGTTTATAATGCGGCCTATAAGGGCGGTGGCTTCATCACTTGTAAGGCTTTCGTTTATTGTGATTGTTGCCCCAGAGGCAGTTTTTACACTAAGGGTGCGCGTGCTTGTTAGGTTGGGGGATTTGTACACTTTAGCCTCTGTGGATTTTACAAAGCGAACATTGCCAATTTTGCCTATTTCGCCATTGTACAGATTATCCGGCTTAGCGTATTTGTGGGAGTCTATCCATTCAGGGTTGCGCATAAGGTCGTAGGCGGTGTAGGGGTGTATAATTGCTACATAGCTATCATCAATGGTTTCAGCATTCATGGCAGATAGTTGGGCTGCGGCCCTGTAAAATAGGTCGGGGGTGAGTTTGCTAGTATCGTCCAGTTCCTCCCTAAGCAATGTTTCACCATTTTTATTAGGGGCATACATAACGTTTGTGCCTGCGCATAATACATCACGGGTGATAGTATCAAGGGTGCGCCCAGCTTGGGAGCCAAGTATTTTAGTTAATTGCACAATGGTGTTATCAACAGCGGTAAGTTTGAGTATATCGCTAACTTGAACAAAATCGCCATATTGATCTATAGATACGGTAACGGGTGTAACTTGTAGACTGTTGCCTTGGGGTGTTACGCCCTCTGTAATAGGTTGAAGGGCTTTAGCAAGGGGAGCAAAGCGCCTGAATTGTATAGTTTTACCACCATTTTTAGGTATGGGGTATTTATCGGCAAAGTTATCGTAAACCAATTTAGGTTCAACGTTATCTATAAGGGTTTTTTCGTAATAGGTTTGCATTTCTGCGGATAGGGTTTGGGTGGTGTTTATCATAGGTTCTCCTTAAATGTAATAGTTTCCCCACGAGCGGCTCTTTGGGCAATATCTTCCCTTTCGCTACGGCTCATAAGGGCGGGGTTTTTGGGTGATGTTTTGTTGTTGGCTTGGGTGGCCTCCTCCACAGGCCTTTGGTTGGCGGATTTAAGTTCGTTCATCCACATAACTTTTGCCTCTTTTAGTGCCTTGGCTATGGCTTGTTGTTGAAGGCTTTCGGCATTTATAAGCTCATAACTGCTTTTTATATCCATGCCTTTATAAAGTAGATCCAAAAATTTAGGGTTTTGGAGTTGGGTTTCCATATCAAAATCTGGGTAGGCGGATTGGGTGAGGGTGAGTTCTTGGTTGAGGGAGTGGAGGATATCCTCCTCATTAAAGGGGGATTCTGGGGGTGGAGTGGAGGGGGAAGGGGTGTTTTGCATTGTTTGGTCTCCTTTTTTAAGTATAATTTAGGGTTTAGTGGAGTTTTAGGGTTGTTGGTGAGAAAAACGGGAGAGGTGGGGTCAAGGGTGTCACACCCTTGCGGGGTAAGGGGTAGAACCCCTGAAAAACTAGGCTTTAGCCTTAAAGATTGAGTTAAGGATAGCAAACGGGAGCGTTGAGCGACAATGTTTGCGGAGCTTGATATAGAGGGATAGTTTTGCTTAAAGATATTTTCAACTATTTTAATGGCCTGTGGCTAAAAGATTGTTTTTGTGTTCCCCTACATTTTCAATATAGCATACGGGGATTTTAAATAGTGGCTGAACAATGTTGTTATGCTTTTTTGGCTTTTCCCCTCTGGGTATGAGGTAAGTAGGCGGAGCAAGTGAGTGAGTACAAAAGGCGAAGCCTTTTACGGAGCGAACGCACCCAGCGATTGACCGTAGGGCAATTGATGGGCGTAAAGAGGTATGAGGTGAGGAGCAAACTCCTAACGGAGTTTTTATTTTATGAATTACTTGGGTTTTTGCTTGGTTGAGATGTAAGGCAGTATTGAGTGGTTTGTATGTTTCCCCACATTTTCAATATAGCATACGGGGATTTTTGAATGTGTGTTTTTGGGGATTTTATTGTGGGGTGTAATGGGCTTGTGGTAATTGTTTGAGGGGTGTTCATGGTTTTTTTAAGTGGCAATATTTAAGGGTAGTTTGGCTATTTGATGGTTTTTTGTTCTTCCCACATTTTCAATATAGCATACGGGGATTTTTGAACTGGTGTTTTTGAAGATTTTATTATGGGGTGTAATGGGCTTGTATTAATTGTTTGAGGGTTATTCATAGTTTTTTTGAGTGGTGGGGTTTTTGTTTATCAATTACTTATTATGCTAATTTTGCTTTATACAATGTTTTATAAAACAGTGTTATTTACAAAGGCATTTACGTTAATTGCATCCGTACGTTAAGGGGCGAAAATGGGGGCCTAATTGCGAGGCGGCCCCCGTTTTTCCCCCTTAACAATCCCCTTTCCTCCCCTGCACGCTCTGACATCTCCGGCGATATACAAGCCTTGACTTTAATAATTGGATTGTACGCCCTGAAAACAAGGGTGATTGAATTGTTGCGCCCACAAGCTAACACAGCGTCGCTTTAGATGTTCCGCTTCGCTTCACGAGCAAAAGCTCTGTTACGTTGCAAGAGCTTTCCGACCGAGAAAGCAATATCAAAATGGGCTATATAGAATATTGGCAAAGAGAGGTGCGGCAATTTTGTTTAGCTTGGATGATTAATTGGGATGGTTTGGGTCGTTGCTTTTTTGTTCCTCCCACATTTTCAATATAGCATATGGGGTTTTTTGAATGGGTGTTTTTAAGAATTTTATTATAGGACGTAATGGGCTTGTGGTAATGGATTGAAGGTTATTCGTGGTTTTTTTAAGTGGTGGGGTTTTAAATTTTATATGTGCTATAAACTATAAATTTTATTTATTAGTAAAGGGAAGTTCTATGTTGCTATATTGTTTAATATTTGATTAGAATTTATTAAACATAAGGGCAACATATTGGGTGTTTTTGTTTTTGGGGTATAGCTTGTGGTGTTTTATGTGGTAGTGTATTTGGAGAATATTTGGTTTTTTTATTTTTTAGTTTATATTTTTTTATTCAAATACTTATGTATATACATTTAAATATATTGCATAAAAATTTCAAAAACGACATTTTAGGCCATTTAGTATATTGACTTTTTATGCATATGCAAATATAATTAAATTATTAACTATAAGGAGTTATTTGTATGAAGAAGATTGTAGCAATTGCATTGTGTTTGATACTAGTGCTAGGCTTAAATATTGGGGCTTTAGCAAGTGGAACAGGTTACCCAATAAACATTACAATGAATTACCGCAACCAAAGCAAAGTGGTAACATTTAACAGTGCGGATGAAGTGCTTGGTTTACAAGGCTACCCTTATGATCCAGGTGCTAATTTTACAAAGTCTTACAACTTTGGTTGGAGCGACCAATCAAACTTTAAGTATAATGATGCCGCTAAGTTTTACCTTACAAGGCAAAAGGTTGGGGATTTATTCCCTGATGGTGTAGCAAAGGATACTACATTATATTTAATAGGCTTTGGACCCTTAGATTTTGCCTTTGCAACATACGAGTTTAACAACATTATTATAAATAAGGATTTTACCCCAGAGCAAACATTGCCCCAAAGCACAATAGAAAGCAGTTCTGGCTGGGATGTAAACACAAACGATAAAATTGCCACAGCTTATTATGACCCTGCCCAAGCTAAAGTTCCCGTTATATTAAGTACCAACTTTAAAATGGATAGGAATGCCGCCCTAATAGCCTTTGAAAACCCAGGTGGCATACTTACAAACACGTCACAATGGGGCCACAGCGATACAAACACATACATAGATCTACGCATACAGCTTGACCCCCGTATTGATATGGCAGACCAATTAACAGAACTTTACTTTACAAGCTACAATTTTTCACCTACACATATATACGCAAGCGACTACACACCTGTTGTTTCATTTATAAACACCCATGTTCAAGGTAGCCCCACAACAAATATTAGCTTTAATACCGCAAGTATAACTGATAATACATTTATATTGCGTTGTTGGTTGCGTAACCGCTATGGTGCGCCAACATTAGACCTTAAAGCTGTAGCAAAGGCCGAGCAAGTTTTTGGGGATATGTATATGGAATCCAAAAACCCCAACAACTTTACAATAAGCAAGGCTGTTGCAGAGGAATTATCCACAAGTGGCGATCAACTTGTGTTTAACGGTTACATAAAGGGCAAGGCTATGCCTGCGGGGGCACAAATTGCAATTGATGAAATACCATCTAAGGATTTAAGGATAGGTTTTGTACCTGCCCCCGAACCCTCACCTACACCTACACCAGCCCCCACAACCGTGCCTACACCCGCAGCAACACCAACCGTTGCGCCCACTCCCTCACCGGCACCCACTACTGTGCCAGTAATTGACCCACCACAAACGGGGGATACAACAAACCTATTGGCATATGCAGTAATTTTAATTATGGCAATAGCTTACAGCCTTGTGGCTTACAAAAAAGCAAAAAAGCAATAAATAATTTATATAAGCGCCCTTAGGGGCGTTTTTTTATGGAAGTTTATAGGCTTTTTGTACAAAATTTGCGTTTTTGACTTTAAAAACTTATAAATACAATTATTTGTTAATATTTTATTGAATAAATGTTAAATTAGTAGTAGAATGGTGACAATACTATGAAAAGAGGGGCTTTCCATGCGTTATATAAAGCTTTTATTTTGTGTTATTGTTATTAGCCTTTTATTGGGGGCTGTTGCTTTAGCAAGCGATTTGCCTTATTCCCCCTACAAAATTACTGTAAACGTGCAAAAGGAAATGCCCGATGGTAGCCTTGTGCCTGCGGAGGGGGTTAATGTTGATTTGCACCCAAGTGGCTTTAGGTGGATGGATACTCAAGCAGCAACAACCAACGCCCAAGGTAAAGCCGTTTTTACCCATTATTTAAAGAAAACTTATTCATCTGGCGGTATGACCATAGCCGAGTCCGTGCCCCTTGAGGAGGGCGCATATAGTGTTTCACTACCAAATAACTATTATAATACCCCCTCAATTTATGATGATTATATTTGGGATGAATACTATTATTTTGCAACCATAAACTTAAACAATAAGGATGCGGAGTTTAATTACACACTACGCCTAAAAAAGGGCAATAATTTAGGTGGAATACGCTTACAAAAGTTATTTAGCACAAGTTACCATGACTATGAACAGTATAAATATTCCATGACACAAATGGAGCATGAGGGCGCCCATGTTACTGGCGCAAAGTTCATTTTTTATACAGAAGTATGGGATAATACAACAAGTACCCCATTAAACAAATACCTAACAAGCAATAAAACCCTAAGCCGAAACAGGGCTGATGCTGCCGAGTATACAACGGATAAAAATGGGCGCATACTTATAGAAGAAGTTCCTGTTTTTGATACTGAAACAAACAGCCAAATTTATCTTTATAATGCAAAAGAAATATATACCCCACAAGGAACAGAGTCATCAACTGATACCCTTGGCTATGGTATGGGTACAAATGTTGACGCAAACCACTATGGCACTATAATTTACACTAACAGAAGTAGCGAAAAATATAATATTATTGCCCACAACGTGGATGCGGATACAGGCCTACAAGTTACAGGGGGCGAATTTGTTATATACAAGTTAAGGGAAGATGGAACTCCCCTTTATTACCGTACCCCTGTAAACACCTTTGAAACTGATGCTTATATGTTTCGCATTGTTACAGATTACAGCCCTGATATAAACCGTGCCACAGTGCTAAGAAATGATGATATTTACGAATACAACAACTTTTTAAACAGCGAGGGCAAAAAGTTTACATTTTTTGAAGCTTTTGATTTGGGCATGAATGAAACCCATTATATAAAGGAAATAAAAACAGCCCCTGGCTATGCCCCACAAACTAAGCCTATACCAATAACAAAGGCAAACGAATATGACCGTTTTAAGCCCGAGGAATCCAAAATAGTAAAAATAAGAAGTACACGCTTGGAAAACAGCAATTTGGTATTAAAAAAATCAGAAGATACATTTAGGCAATATGATGACAGCAATTATTATAAGCGCATACCCGGCACAGAGTTTATGGCTATTAGCGTTACAGATGCAAACGGAAATAATTTAAGCCTTGCGGAGTATAAGAATATTGCAAAAAAGGATGCTTTAAAGGTGGAATTGCTTACAAAGGACGGGGATGCTACAAACAAAGCAAGCTACGGAACAGCAATAAGCCACAAGGAATTTTATAACAGCCTTAACACAATGGGTACAAATAGCCCCTACTTAAAGAATGCCTTAGTTAAAGTGACCGATGAAAACGGAGCAATAGTTTATAACAACTTAAAAGATACTTGCCATTTTGTTATAGAAACAAAGGCTAGCAAGGGATTTGTAGAACGCCACACAATACAAGGCTTTGATGGCAATAAAAAGGGATCATTAACTATTGAAAACAAATCCGTTGACAACACCATTTTTATAAACGCCCTTGATTTAACTGGCAAATATTTAGAGGGTGTACAGTTTACGATTATGGGTTATATTCGCGATACAAATGAACGCGTTTATATAAAAACCGAGTTAGATAGGCCTGCAACAAGTGACGATTTTAACACAATGTTTACTACACACTCAAATGAGGCAAAGTTATTTGTTACAGATAAAAGCGGTATGGTTACCGTAGCAAATTTACTTGAAAAAAGGGATAATAGTAATATCGCTTATTACGTTACATTAACAAAGGCTCCCCCATTGCACAGCTTAGTTGAGTCGACTTCAACAACATCAACAATAAATACAAAAGTAGCTTACCACAAATTTGTTTTTAGCAAATACCACGAATACCCCATTACCCTTTTTGCTAACAAAAAGTTTGAAGGGCAAACATTAAAGGGTGGCGAGTTTACATTTGAGCTTTGGGTGGATAATTACGTACACTCTACTGCCACAAATGATGCAAACGGCCTTGTAGAGTTTGATAGACTTTGGGCCGACGCCGATATAAAAAAGGTGGTTATAAAGGAAAGGAAGGGCACAGATAGCTCAATAGTTTATGATACATACGAGCAAGTTTACACGCCCACTTTGGCAAAGCCAAAATCCTTCACACCAGTAGCTCAAAGCACTAGCCCACAGGATAAAACTGCTGTATCTAGAGATTATGCTGTAAGCTACATAGGTGGCGCTGCCATAGCATTAATGTTCCTTGGTGAAATTATATTTGACAACCCAGGCTTAGCTTATGAAATACCAAACTTTATAAACAAGCTTGCACCAAACCCCTCACCCACTATTGCACCCACACCAGTGCCAGTAATTACCCCACCACAAACGGGGGATAGTTTCAACTTATGGTTATATGTTGGCTTTAGCATAGTTGCCATGTTAGTAACATATGCGGTTATTAGGAAGAAGAAATAACAGTGAATGATAAAATTATCATTGTTACTGATATAAGCCGAAAAATAGAAATAACAGATGCTCAACGAACACAAATTAGCAATTATTTTAAAAGGATAAAACCGAGTGCATTCGCCCATGGATTTGAAGTGGATAAAATAACCAAAAAGAGGATAATTGCACCTATGGCTTCTTTCCACGATGATAACTTTTGTTGGAATAGTGAGTTGGTATATCACTTTGAAAAATATGGATTTATACCTACAAATGATTTTTTAGAAAAAACATTTGGTTGGACAGTGGAATAATGTAAGGCCTCAGGCGAAAGCTTGGGGCTTTTTTGTGCAGAGAGGCGGGGGTGGGTTGTTATGCGATACTGCTCTTTTCGCTCTTTGGTATGAGGTATGAGGTAAGTAGGCGGAGCAAGTGAGTGAGTACAAAAGGCGTAGCCTTTTACGGAGCGAACGCACCCAGCGATTAAGCGAAGCTTAATTGATGGGCGTAAGAAGGTATGGGGTGTGGAGCAAATCCCTTTGGGATTTATTATTTAATGAATTACTTGGGTTTTGGAGTGGGTTGAATTGTAACGTTTACTTGGGTTAAAGGGTATTTTTACCTGTTTTATTATGGGTTTGAATTGTTGTATTATTTAAGGTGGGTACTGTTGGGTTTTTATTGGCTTTTGGGTTTATTCAGTAATTGATAACTGTTTAACTTTTTTATATTCTATGTTATACTTTTTTTATTAATACAATGTTTATAGGGAGGCTTTATGAAAAAGATATTTACTTTTATTTTGGCTTTTTGTTTAACTTTGCTTTTTGCTGGAATGGCCTTAGCGGGTGAGTTGGCTTTTCCAATTAAAATAGATGAAAGCAGTTTTCCTGACCCTATGTTTAGGGAGTGGGTAATTGAGAACATTAGCGATGGGCAAGATGTTTTAAGTAAGGATGTAGCAAATGATGTTACTGTTATAGAGGTTCACAACAAAGGCATTGAAAATTTAAAGGGTATAGAAAACTTTAGTAATTTGGAAAAATTGGGTTGTGCTTTTAACAACATAAGTTCTTTAAGTTTAGCAAACAACACAAAATTAGTGTATTTAAACTGTAGGGAAACTCAATTGCTTACATTGGATATTAGTAAAAATGTAAATTTGGAAAAATTGAATTGTTCCCATAATTATTTAAAGGCTTTAGATGTTAGCAACAATACTAATTTAATTGAGTTATTTTGCATTAATAACCAATTAACTGAATTAGATGTTAGTAAAAATAAAAATTTAGAATTTTTAAGCTGTTCATCCAACCAAATAAGTATTTTAGATTTTAGCAACAATACAAACTTGAATTCTTTGGATTGTGGCAATAACAAATTAACTTCATTAAACATTAGTGCCAACAAAAAATTATATGATTTAGACTGTTACAGAAACCTTTTAACTGAGTTAGATATTAGCAACAATACGGAACTGCTTTATATAAAATGCTATTGGAACCAATTAACCGCATTAGATATAAGCAACAACAAAAAATTATCTAGGTTAGACATAAGCAACAACAATATAGTAGAATTAGATTTAAGCAACAACGATATACACAGGTTAAACTGCTCTGTAAACCAGCTAAAAAGTTTAGATGTTAGCAACTGTATATGGTTAGCAGAATTAGCATGTAGCAACAACCAATTAACAGAGTTGGATATAAGCAAGAATGCAGTGTTATGGAAGTTAGCCTGTGAGTATAACCAAATAAGCGAATTAAACATTTATAACAACACAGAGTTAGAGACTATTGATTGTGACAGAGATGTAGTAGTAAACAAAGATGAAAGTCAAGCTAACGTAAGGATAAATTATTATACAAACTAGGAAAAAGTCTTCGGTGAAAGCCGAAGGCGTTTTTTATTGTTGAGAGGCGTTAGTTGAGTTGGACTTGCGATTGTTGGGTTTTCGCTCTTTGGTATGTAGGCGGAGCAAGTGAGTGAGTACAAAAGGCGAAGCCTTTTACGGAGCGAACGCACCCAGCGATTAAGCGAAGCTTAATTGATGGGCGTAAAGAGGTATGAGGTATGAGGTACGAGGTGAGGTGCAAATCCCTTTGGGATTTGTATTTTATGAATAACTAGGGTTTTAGCGTATGTTGGATTGTAATGCTGGGTTGAGTTAAGGGGTTTTTTACCTATTTTATTATTGATTTAGTTTATTATCTGTTGGAGTGCTTAAGTTTAAAGGGTTTTTAACTATTTTTAAAACCTTCAATTTAAAATCTTTTTCGCTTTTCGTTTTATCCCCTATTTAGCTTATGGAGTTTTTGAAAGGGCCTTTTGGCTCTTTTTTTATTGGGATAACGGGAGTTTTTGTTTATAGGGTGCTTGTGGAATTTTGTTGGCTTTTGGCTTGTTTGTTTGCCATGGGAGGCGCTGGAATCAGCGCCGACTGGAATAATATGGGCGTTGGTGATGGGGTTATTATGGGGGTTGGGTTTGGATATAATCGCAAGGGGTTTGGTTTATTGGGGTTGGGATATCGTCGCATGGGGTGTTTAGGGGGTTACGCTATTGTCGCAAAGGGTTTGGTTTGTTGGGGTTGGGATATAATCGCAAGGGTGTGATTAGGGGCTTGGGAACTTGGGAATATTGTTTGGGGTTAGTGGATTAGTTCTATGGGAAATTTGGGGTTTTGGTTTATGTTTATTGTTGGGCTAAGGGGTTTTGCCATTAGTACGTAGCGGAGCACGTCGTAGAGGTGATCCTCGGTGTTGGTATCTACATCCTCCACGTTGGTATTGCTGTATATTAGGTTGGGGAGGGTTCTAATCATGTTTCTGCACTGTTTGAAAAAGTAGAGCTTTGCCCTACCGTTTTTATCAAACATAAGGCGGTTATGCACCTGCATTTTACCGGCAAGGCGGGTGTTATCGCCCCGTGTGAAGTATATAAAGTTGGGGCTGTATTCCATCATGCGGGCTATGCTTTCCCCACGGCTTTCGTCAAATATGCTGGGGTCGGCCACGCCTATTATTGTGCGGTTTTTTAATAGGGGCGAGCTTCTTTCAATTTCGTGTATTTTGGATGCAATCTCCACAGGGCTTAATTTATTGCCAATATTTCCGTTGCCATCACCACCATAAAGTTCATTTACCATAAATATTGTGCCATCATCATCAACAATAAACCACCCTACTGCATAAGGCCTTGTATAGCCAAAGTCAAAACCTCTGTATACGGGTAGATGGGGAGGGAAGGGAATTTGATCTATAACATGGCTGTTTATACCGTTTGTGTAGCCCGCTTTGTTATCCCTAAACTCTGCAAAAACTTGGCCTTGAAAGCTGTTCCAATTGCCGTAAAGGAGGGCTTGTTTTTGAGCCTCGGGCAACATGGCAAGGGATGCCACATACATGGGGTCGTTTTCCATAAGGGCTTTGTTTTCAAACACAGTGGAGGGAATAAAAATTCTGCTGCGCTGCAAAATTTGCTTTTCACCATTGGGCAATATAATTTCCACATCGCTGTTTATGGGGGTTTCTGGTGGGGCGGGGTCTATAAACCTTGATTTTACCCATGAATGGCCTATGCCACCAGGGTTTGCACTGGCGCGTATGTAAACATCCATATCCTTATCCCCTGGGCGGTTACGGCTGAACATATAAAAGTATTCCTCCGCTGTGAAGTGGGTAAGCTCATCAAAGGCTATGTAGTCAAAACGTTGGCCTTGGTATTGGTACATATCGTTTGTGGTGTGCATGGAGCCAAAGTAGATTTTTGCACCACTATCAAATATCCACATATGTTCAACGGTTTTGTATACAGCATTAGGGAAGGCAAGACCATATATTTGCATGCTTCTGTCAATAAGTTCCCTAAGCTGTGGGAAAGTTTTACGGAGTATAAGGGCACGGTAGTTGGGCTTGTGTATTTGGCGTAGGGCCTCGGTAAGTAGGGCATCGCTTTTGCCTCCACCGGCGGCGCCTCCGTATAGCACTTCATACTCACTTCTGGATTGAAAAAGGGCTTGCTTAGGTTGGGGTTGCCAAATTATATTCATAGTTCTCCTTGGTGCTGTTTGAGGTTATTTTTGCCATAAGCTCATCCTTGCCATCAAAGTTCATCATGGATATGCAGGATAGGGCCTGTGTGGCGTTGGCGGGGTCAAAGAAGCCTAGTTTGTAAAACTCCTTAGCAAGCTCGTTTTGGGCTAATGTGGAAAAAGGGCTGGCCTTTTGGGGGTGTATAACAATATCGTACTCGGGTATGCGCCAACCCATATCCTCCCCAGCGATTGTGGCCTGTTTTTTGGGCTGCATATCCTCATTGTTAAAACTAATAAAACGGTTGTTTTTGCCATCTATAATGTTGAGGTTGCGAGGGTAGGTGTAGAATTGGCGTATAAGCTCCACGCAGAGCATGCAAACATCGGTAAAGGCACGGTAGGCGGATTTTATCATATCCCTACTAAGCTTGTTGCCCGCCTCCTGTAAGGCTGCTATAGCACTGGCGGCGGTTATGCCCGCGGTGGTGGAGCCTTGGTTAAAATCCCTGTTGCCGGCGGTTTCCTTTATTTCATCTATTTTAGTGTGAAGTAAGTTTAGGCAAAGATTATCAAGGGGGTTAACGTTTATTTCCCGTATGGAATCATCGGTGAGGCTACCAGCCACATGCACAAAGGGCTTGTTAAAGTCGGCAAACTCCTGCTCGTTCACTCCCCCATCCACACGGATAAAGAAGCGCTTTTTAGAGGCAAGAAGGGCATGATCCAAAAGGGATTGGTTGAGGGAATCTATGGCAAGTTGGGAATCCTTCATAATATCCAAATAGCCAAAGCCTATGGGTGAGCCTTTTACAGTGAAAAGGGTATCACATACAAAGGGGTACATACCATGGCTGTAAAAGCCTACTTCACGAAGATTATCATCATCTTGGGAGGAGTATATAACAGTATCCCCCGCATATTTGCAGTAGTGCAATATGGGCTTGCCTTTGCTGTTGCGGGTTTTGTAATACCAATCCACAATAGCAACAAGGTTTTTGCGTGGGGAGTTTATAAGGAAGGATTGGTCGTTGGGGATTTTTATTTTAGGGTATTTTTTTGTGAATACATCTTGGTTGAGGTAGCTAATATAGAAAAGGTTAGGTGAATCCTGTATATCATCAACACCATGCTCCCAGTAAAGGCGTAGGGGGTCGATGTTTTTAATGTGGATGTCGCCAAAGGGTTGGTTTTTATCCTTGTTCCAAAATACGCCTTGTATGGATGTACCGTATTTTAGCTTGCTCCACCAAACATCGCTGTATACACCCTCGTAACGGTTTTGGCGAAGTATAACGGGGAGAAGGCTGCTAAGGCTTTCCGCCTGTTGAGTATCATCAGGGTTGCGAGGTAGTACAACGGCTTGGGGGTAGTTATCCATGGCATCGGCGTGCTTGTTGAGTAGGGCGTTTATAAGCCAAGCGGATTTTGTGGCTTTGCCTTGTTCCATTTGCCAAAAGGCCTCGTTTGCGCGTATTCGGGCATGGATGGGAGCGAGGGCGGTGGCGTAGGAATGGAGGAGGGAGGAGGGAGGGGTGGGGGTGGTTCGCATTTGGGGTGTTTCCTTTCTGGAGTTGGGGGTTCGCTTTTTGGTATGAGGTAAGGGAGGCGGAGCGACCGAGGGAGTACAAAAGGCGAAGCCTTTTACGGACTGAGGGAACCCAGCGATTAAGCGAAGCTTAATTGATGGGCGAAAGCGATCCCTTGACCTCATATTTTTGCTTTCCTAACATACCTCATACCCTGAAGCAAAAACTCAACAAACTCAATTTCACCCCAACAAAAGCCACCAATTAAAATTAGCACAGGCTTTTTCCTATGCTAATATAAAACTCAAATTGTTAATTTTTATGGTAAGGGTGAATTATCTCTATGTTATTTTGGCTAACATTCTTATTTATTAACATTGTACTATCACAGTATATCTGTTCTAATTTTGTGTTGTTATAAATGGATAACTCTGTTATTTGGTTGTCTTCACAGTATAACCTTATCAATTCTTTATTGTTGCTAATATCTAATTCCTTTAATTGGTTAGAAAAACAACGCAAATATAATAATTTTTCATTGGCACTAACATCTATTTCAATTAATTTGTTCACGTTACAATGTAAATGCGTTAATTTTGTATTGGCGCTAACATCTAATTCAGTTAATTTGTTTTTATCACAGTCCAAATAGCTTAATTCTTCATTAGCGCTAATGTTTAAAGCATCTAATTGGTTTGAACTACAATTTAAATGATTTAACTTTGAATTATTACTAATATCTATTTCAGTTAATAGGTTTGTATTGCAGTCTAAATACTCCAAGCTTGTATTTTTACTAACATCTAATGTAGCTAATTGATTCTCATTACAATTCAAATAGTTTAATTTTTCATTATTTCTAACATCTAATGCCGTTAATTGGTTTGTACGGCAATCTAAAATCTCTAAATTCTCATTGGCGCTAACATTTAATGCGCTTAATTGGTTTCCATTACAAATCAAAAAATCCAAGTTTGGATTATTGCTAAAATCTAAAATAATTATCTGGTTTAAAGCACAACCTAATGATGCTAAATTTTTGTTATTACTAATGTCTAATTCAGTTAATTGATTATCACTACAGCTTAAACGCACTAATTTTGTGTTGCTTGATAAATTTATGGATTTTAATTTGTTTTCATAACAAACTAATTCTTCCAAATTACTAAAGTATTCTATACCCTTTAAATTTTCAACGCCTTTACCTTCAACCTCAATAATAGTAACATCATTTGCCACATCCTCTGTTAAAACATCCTGCCCCTTGCCAATGTTCTCCTTTACCCACTCCCTAAATATAGGGTCAGGAAAACTTCTTTCATCTATTTTAATAGGAAAAACCAGCTCACCCGCTAAAGCCATTCCAGCAAATAGCAAAGTTAAACATAAAGCCAAAATAAATGTAAATATCTTTTTCATAAAGCCTCCCTATAAACATTGTATTAATAAAAAAAGTATAACATAGAATATAAAAAATGTTAAACGCTTATCAGTCTTTAACAAGCCCAAAACCAACCCCATAAGCAAATAAACCCCCATCACTAAAAAACTTCCAACACCATTCAAACCACTACAATAAGCCCATTACAACCCATAATAAAAAGGGCAAAAACAACCTTTCAAAAAATCCCATATGCTATATTAAAACTGTAGGGCAAACAAACTAACAAATTTCCATAAAAAAATTGTTCCACGTGGAACAATAAACCAAAAACAATCTTTTAAACAAACGCTTTTAAATAGTTAATAATATCTTTACCCCAATCAAGTTTTACAGCTCAACCCCTACAAAACCCAAGGTATTCATCAAATAACAAACTCCGTTAGGAGTTTGCTCCACACCTCATACCTCTTTACGCCCATCAATTGCCCTAACGGTCAATCGCTGGGTGCGTTCGTTCCGTAAAAGGCTTCGCCTTTTGTACTCACTCACTTGCTACGCCTCATTTACCTCATACCTCATACCAAAAAGCGAAAAATCCAGTATCACAAATCCAACCCAACCCCCGCCACTCTTTTAAACCGCACTCTCTATCCTCGCCTTTCATCAATAGTCTTTGTTGCCTTAACCAACATGGATGTTAATTCATCACAATCATTAAATAAACTGTTGTATTGAACATCATTTATGTAATCAGCACTTTTTAATAACTCTAACCAGTATAATGTTTCACTCGCTTCCTTTAATGCAATTTTGTATTTGCTGTAAAAATCACTTTTAGATTGAGCATACTTAGCCTCAGCAATGTTTGCCCCTATGGATGTACCCGAACGAAGAATTTGCTTGGCAAGTATTAACTCTCCACCACTTTCACTTAAATGCTTGTATAGCCTAACAATGCGTATGGCAAAACTCTTGGCCTTAGTATAAATAATACTGTTGTCCATAAATACCTCAAAATTATTATTAAATTCTTAATTAAACCTATGCTACCAAAAAACCCACACAATTACAAATAAAATTACAAAAAATAAACCCTCAAAATAAAATTTGTTCCACGTGGAACAATAAACAATCTCTAAAACTTATTCATAAAAATAGTTAATAATACCCTTATACCAAGCAAGCTTTACAATCCAACTAATCTAAAACTCAAGGTATTCATCAAATAACAAATTCCGCAGGAATTTGATCCACACCTCATACCTCATACCTCTTTACGCCCATCAATTGCCCTTACGGTCAATCGCTGGGTACGTTCGCTCCGTAAAAGGCTTCGCCTTTTGTACTCACTCACTTGCTCCGCCTACTTACCAAAGAGCGAACCCCCAACTCCAGAAAGGAAACACCCCAAATGCGAACCATCCCCTCCCTCCCTTCCACTCCTCTCTCCCTCTCCACCTTCCACGGCCTTGCCCATCCCCTTAAGGCTCAAACAAGCCAATTCACTCAAACCCTAAACATGTCCGCCCATAATTACCCCGCAGTATCTCGCAGACCACCTTTATATAAGCTATCCACCCATAACACAAGCACTCAACTTTTCGCCCACAATTCCCTTTTACAGCTCCGCGACAACTCCCTCTACTATAAAAACTCTGCCCTTGCCTCACTCAGCCCTGGCAAAAAACAAATACTCTCCATGGGCGGCAATATAATAATATTCCCTGATAAGCTTATATATTCACCCCAAACCCACACAGTAAAAAACCTTGAAGCCACATACACCAACCCCAATAACACAATGCTATCCTTCGCCCAAGCCGATGGAAGCCCCTACACAATAAATCACATAGGCCAAACTCCACCCACAAACCCCTCAAACGGTCAAACTTGGCTAAATGTAAACACAAATGTACTCACTCAATACGATGCTCAAAGCGAAACATTTCTCCCCATAAGCGAATTGTATGTAGCCTTATCCGCCCCAGGCATAGGCGCCCCTTTCAATGTTGGTGATGGCGTCAATATATCAGGCATTACCCAACAAAATGGCGAAAGCTTACTCGGTAGCCGAATACTCACCCACGTTAGCACCAACCTAATTGTTTTCAACGGTGTCCTCAACGCTCCACGCAGTCAAAACGCTATAAGCATATCCCGTAGTCTTCCCGATGTGGATAATATTTGCGTGTGGAATAACCGCCTTTGGGCTTGCAAGGGTCACGAACTTTACGCCTCAAAGCTTGGCGACCCCAGCAATTTTTATTTTTTCAATGGCCTAAGCACCGATAGCTTTGCCCTCACCCTTGATAATAAGCAACCCTTTACTTCCATGTATGTTTTTGATGATGAGCTCCTCCTCTTCTGTGAGGATGAAATATTCAAAATATCCGGCAACCGCCCTGCCAATTATAGAGTAAGCCGTAACATTGCCCTTGGGGTAGAACACAACAGCCCTCAAAGTATTTGCCAAATTGATAATAAACTTTACTATGTATCAAGCCAAGGCATATGTCGCTATCATCACAGCATTGATATTGTGGATTCATCCCTTAGCCCACCTAACTGGCAAGGGGCCATAGCCTTTCCTCTAAAGGATAATTTAATGCTTTGCACAAAAACCGATGGTATATATTCCTACAACACCATCCATCAAATATGGTATAAATGGAGCAACCTCAATGTAACAAGTGCCATTGCATTAAACGGTAGCGCCTACATTGTTGATGATAAAAACAACATATATTGCACGGATAATAGCAATGACGGCATTATGGAAACAAATATCCCATGGCTTTTTCAAACTTCCGATATCGCCCTTAAGCTTCCCAATAATCGCTTTGTGGATAAGCTGGAACTAAATATGCAAGGCACAGGCTCTTATCAAATTTCCCTCGCCTTTGATACTAATCAAAACCCCACATGGAAACCCCTCACCCAAGGGGAATTTACACAAAACATAAATAAACGCATTACTATCCGCAATCACAACTTCCACCATATTCGCCTTTCCCTTCAAGGCATAGGCGATGTAACACTAATATCACTTATACTTTATACTCGAAACAAAATTTAAGGAGAACCATGAACCTATACTCTAAAATAATAAAATATACCTCTGCCCTTATGGGTGCAATTTCAGGATTGTTCGGTGGCTTTGATGCCCTACTAAATGTACTACTCGCTGCTATAGTTATAGATTACATATCCGGCATACTCCTCGCCCTATATGGCAAAAGCACAAAAACTCCCGATGGAAAACTCTCCAGTGCAGTAGGCGCAAAGGGCATAGCCAAAAAAGGCATGATAATGCTAACAATTATATTAGCCCATATGCTAGATACCGCCATGGGCGCAAATACCACATTCAGGAATGCCACAATATTGTTCTACATAGCAAACGAATCCTTAAGCTTTTTAGAAAACCTAAACACAATGGGCATACCCTTTCCACAAAAAATAAAATCCCTCCTAAGCGAAATGCATAGCAAGGATGTAAATAACAATGTAAACCAAAACAATCCTAACATTCAGGATATAAACAAAATTGTAAATCAAAACACTAATCAAAACACTAATCATAATATAAATCAGTAATATATATTTTCTAAACACCAAACAAATAATCCATCAAATTACAATCTACATAATCAAATAAATTACAATCTAAAATATTCATCAATAACAATACAACCCCAAACAAAAAACAATAAAATCCAAAATTGTTCCACGTGGAACATTCCAAAAATAAAAACTATTTCTTCTATATATAACTTGCTATTCAATTTCTATTTACATAAACCCCTAATAGAAATCAATAATATAAATTACTATATAAATAAATCACAAATAAAAAATAATCAATATTGTTCCACGTGGAACACTCCAAAAATAAAACTCGTTTCTTATACATACACAACCAAATACAATGAAATACTTTAAAATAGTTTATAATAACTTTTAACCCAAGCAAGCTTTACAATACAACTCCTACAAAACCCAAATTATTCATAAAATACAAATTCCGTAGGAATTTGTACACACCTCATACCAAATAGCGAAAAGCTAAGTTTATCATAACAATATCGCTCAGCACTCAAAACTCCCAAAACCCCTCAATCCATTAAAACAAGCCTGTTTTACCCCATAATAAAAGGGCAAAATCGCCCTTTAAAAAAATCCAATATGTTATATTAAAACTGTGGGAGAAAACAAAAAACTAAGCAAGCATTACAACTCAACTTATCCAAAACCTAAGTTCTTCATAAAATAACAAACTCCGTTAGGAGTTTGATCCATACCTCATACCTCGTACCTCATACCTCATACCAAAGAGCGAAAAGCCTACACCATCAATTCCAACTCCAGTTTCGCAACCAGTATAACCTCCTCCTCCTCGTATACTCCCAATATATCCTAAATATACTTGGACTTTCGGTTGAATTTAGTGCTATAATGTACACAATTAAATATCAATATGTACAATTTATATTAATATTTTCCATAAAAATCATAAATATTTTAATAAATTGATAAAAAAGTTTAGATATTTAACTTAAAAACATTGAAATACAACTAAGTTTAAGTTTTGCTATTGCAATAATATTTGCGCTTGTGTTATAGTTTCAATGTAGTAAAGTAGTTTTCGTAAACATGATACTCCTTTTTTAAAACTCCACCCTCCAAAATAATATTACCCCTCGAAAAGAGAATGCGGTCCCCCCCGCGTTCTTTTTCTTTGCAAAAAATATTAAACATGTTCAATATAAGTTCAAACATATAAATCAATGTTTAAACAAAATAAACCACATAAATCTAACTATACATAAAATAATTAAATAATCTTATTATAAAAAACGCTTTAATAAATTTAATCAGCAACCAAACATTCCAACAAAAACACCAAAATTCCACCCACTCAAAAAAACTTCCAATACTCCTCAAACCCATACAACACAAGGCTTTAATCCCATAATAAAAAGGGCAAAATTGCCCTTTTTAAAATACCAATATGTTATAGTAAAACTGTGGGGATAAGCAAACATTTTTAATTAAAAACATATAACAACGCTTAATAATATCTTTAACCCAAGTTGATTGCGGAAACTCAAAATTTGTTTAAATTATTTTATATCATAAACCCATACCCTCTAATCGATAAAAAATCGCTAAGGTTGCCATCAATCAAAACACGAGGCATATACATAATATAAAGTGATAAATTTAGATTTGCGACTCCTCCCACTTTTTCAATAATCCATATATAGTTTGAATATCCTCTTTGCTGCACATTTGTTCGGTTCCGCCAATTGAGTAGTGATGTCCAAAATTATTATCCAAATAAGTATTACCATTTATAACGACTGGATTTTTGTATCTTGGTCTAACATGAATATGTATATGTGGGTATGGCTCCGGTGACTTATAAAAACTATTCATCAAGCAGCTCCAATTACAGTGTTCTGCATTGAAAACTGTTTTTACGCATTTTTCGTATTTCTTTATCAACGCTAAAAGTTCCATCCATTCATCATCTTTAAGTTCTGGCAAAGAACCACAATGCCGTTTTAATACTATAATACACCGTCCGATATAGTCTTGTTCATCCGCAAGGTAAACAGTCCAATACTTGGTATCTGCCAATAAATACTTCTTGTCCTCTTCAGATAGATTACACCATTCGCATATTTTCACAATATTCCCTCCAACTTTGGGTTTGTTTAACTGCTTTATAAATTATAATTAATTACTTATTATTCTTTAGTATCATCTTCTGAATATATGGCAACATCTAAGCCTAGAAAAATCAATTGCATTTTTTGAGTAGTAACTGGCTTACCTGTTCAGTTGTCGACAAAATGTCAACAAGTCAGATTTTTCTTATTCAGTCATTCTTTTTATAAACTATATCAATGTAAAACTGTAGGGATAACAAACACGCTTTTAAATTTTGGCATATAAAATAGTTAATAATATCTTTAACCCAAGCTATTCTATAAGCCAACTCGCAAACATTGTCGCTCAACGCTCCCGTTTGCTATGTATTTGCATTGTTAAGGCTTCGCCTTGTTGTTTCGGGGGCTCTGCCCCTCTCGACCCCGCAAGGGTGTGACACCCTTGACCCCACCTTTAATCTTTTAAATCCGCTACTCAAACGGATACACCATTCCCCAGCTATGTCTTATACTATCCATCAAATCCATCATCTTTATAATTTGACTATGGGGCATCTGTGGGCATTCATAAGCCCCAGCATCTATTGCATCAAGGGCCGCTTGCAGTTCAAACTCAAAGCCCGTAAGCTGTGGTGGAGCATCAAAATACTCCGTTTTATCCGTCTTTTTAATATATAGCTTTAATCGCTTAGGGTAGTTAACATTATCCACATTTAAATAACCCTTGCTTCCCATAATAGTTCCACTTAAATCACCTATACCCATGGTGGATGCTGTAAGGCAGGCCATTTTTCCATCTGTATAGTGCAATGTAATATTCTCTTGCTTATCTACACCTGTTTCAAACATTTGTACACTTGTATCAAAGCTTGCAATATCATCACCAAAACACATGGATGCAAAATTTAACGGATAAATTGTAATATCCAATAATGCCCCTCCCGCAAGTTCAGGTAAAAATACCCTAGGAACATCCTGTATATCATAGGCAATATTAGCCGTTAACATACATTGCTCCCCAAGCACTCCACTTGCAAGTATATCATCTATCATTTTGCGTATGGGCATATACCTTGGCCAAATAGCCTCTGCAAGCAATAAACCCTTGCTTTGAGCTAACTCGCAAACTTCCCTAGCTTGCTTAGCATTAGCTGTAAAAGCCTTCTCACAAAGTACAGGCTTATTGTTCTCTAAACACAGCTTTATATGCTCATAATGGTGGCTATGGGGTGTGGCAATATAAACTAAATCTATATTATCATCCTTCACCAACTCCTCATAATTGCCATAAGCCTTTTCAAAACCTTGGTTTTTAGCAAACTCCTCCGCCTTTTCTAAACTTCTTGATGCAACAGCATAAGCCTTAACCCCGTCCATAAGCCTTATCGTTTTTGCCATATACTCTGCAATATTACCGGCACCAATTATAGCAATGTTTTTCATAATATCCTCCAAAAATTTATTAAGTTTTCCCTTAGCTTTATAATATAAAATTTTTTAAGTAGGGTCAATATAAGCTGCAATCCTTTTTATGTAAATTTTGCCAATATTGTGATATACTCTAGTAAAAGCACATTGCTTTATATTATAAAATCAGGAGCATATATGGATACTATAAAAAAATCTATATGGAAAACTAAAAGCTTTTTAAAATCTATAAAGTGGAAAAGCAAAAGCTATTTGCGTAAGCTTTACCACCAAATAAAAACAATAACAAGCCTATCCCCACAAGCAAGGCTTAAAATAAAAACAGCTAATGCAAAAAAGAAAAGTATATTATCTGGCAAATATTCCATAAACACAGTAAAATCTCAAAACCTTATGGATGCAATTACACAGGATAATAACTACACAAGCCCCGCACTAATTGGTATGTCTAAAAAAATATATGTGCCTGCGGATATGCCTGTAAAAATATTTGAAAACAATAACTCTATGTTTGTTGTAAGCGAACTAAATACTGGCGAATTTTTAAACGTTTATTTGCATGAAACATATAAACTTAATGATTACCCTAATGTTTATGATAAATATTTGGGCCTTATAGGCAAAATAAATTTGGATTTAAGCATAATTATTAAAACCTTTGATAATAATAAAAACCCTTTAGATACCCATATATTCCCAATAAAAAAGGTGTATAACTTCCCTAAAAATGTTAAGTATGTTCAGTTAGGCCTAAGAATAAAAGGCGCGGGCGTGGCAGAACTTCAAAAACTTGCAATAGTGGATAATAAACATGTAAACGATTTTGTTTTTAACTATATAAATAATAAAACAACCATTGTTAGTAACCTTTACCCCTCAAACGAAAATATTTACCGTAATATGTTTGTGCATTCAAGGTTAATGGAGTATAAAAATAAAAACTATAACCCCGATGTGCTTGTTGTAAACAACTTTAGCGGTGTGGAATATAGGCAGTTTTCAGGCATAAATGTGCTTGAAATAGATGAACAGTTGCTAACACATGCCCTTAATAAAGTTGATAAAGCTACCCTTTGTATACACTTTTTAACGGAAAATATGTGGGCAGGTATAAAGGATAACTTAAATAAATTAAGGGTAATAGTGTGGCTTCATGGCTCCGAAATTCAACCTTGGTGGCGTAGGGAATATAACTGTGAAACCCCTGAAGCCCTTGCTAAAGAAAAAGAAGCCTCAAATAAAAGGGCTGTGTTTTGGAATGAAGTATTCAGTCACCCAAATAATAAGGATATACATTATGTGTTTGTAAGCGAATACTTTAAAAATGAGGTTTGTGAGGATTATAAACTAAACTTGCCCCCAAGCCAGTATACAATAATACATAACTATATAAATACAACAATGTTTAACTATGTTAAAAAACCTGTGGAACAACGTAAAAAAATATTAACAATAAAACCCTTTGCTAATAATAAATACGCTAATGATGTAACCCAAAAGGCAATATTAGAGCTTAGTAAAAACCCAATATTTAAGGAATTGGAAATTGCAATATATGGCGACGGTCAACATTTTGAACGGGATACAAAAGGCTTGGAAAAATTCCCTAATGTTAAATTGAATAAGGGATTTTTACTACAAGATGATATTGCAGCATTGCATAAAAATTATGGGGTGTATATAGCTACAACCCGTATGGATGCCCAAGGGGTAAGTAGGGATGAGGCTATGAGTAGTGGATTAGTGCCTATAGCAAATGCTGTGGCAGCTATACCAGAATTTGTTGATGATAATTGTGGTATGTTAGTTGCTGGGGAGGATTATATGGGCGTGGCCGATGCTGTGATAAGATTGTATAATGAGCCTAAACTGTTTGAAAAACTATCCCAAGGCGCGGCAGAACGTGTGCGTAATCAATCAGGCTTTGAACAAACAATAAATAAAGAGATAGAATTGATAAAAAATATTTAGGGGTAAACACAAAAAGTGGGGTCAAGGCGTCACGCCTTGCGGGGTTGAGAGGGGCAGAGCCCCCGGAAGAGCAAGGCTAATCCTTGAAAATTTCTACAATATAGCAAACGGGAGCGTAAGCGACAATGTTTGCGAGCCAGCGAGAAAAAAATAAAAACAAAAAACCAGACGACACCACCACCAAAAACAATTTAAAAAGAGGCATATATGTTGATATTGAAAAAAATATATTGGCGACTAAAAAAAATATTAAGCATAGTAAAATACTATTTTAATAAAACAAAGTCCATAAATACAATAAAGGCTAATATAATAAATGAGCTTGTTTTTTTAACAAACGTATACCCATCTTATAATAATATTTACCGTAATATGTTTGTGCATAGTAGGGTTAAAGAGTATAGCAATAAGGGCTTAAGCGGTAATGTAATTGTTGTAAACCACTTTAAATCCTTCTATTTAAGGGAGTTTGAGGGTATAAATGTTGCCGAAATAGATTCCAGCATATTAAAAGAAGCTGTACAAGACTGTAAAGGTTTAAAGTTTTGCGCCCATTTTTTAGATAGATCCATATGGGATGGGGTAAAGGATAGCTTGGCAAATAATATGCTTGTGGTATGGATACATGGTGCAGAAATTCAACCTTGGTGGCGTAGAAAGTTCAATATAAAAAACGATAAGGAACTAGAAAAGGAAAAAGCCAATACTCTTAAACGTATGGAACTGTGGGATGAAGTGTTTAACCATCCAAATATAGATAATATACATTTCGTGTTTGTAAGCGAATACTTTAAAAACGAGGTTTGTGAGGATTATAAACTAAAACTAAATACAAACCAGTATACAATAATACATAACTATATAAATACAACAAAGTTTAACTATGTTAAAAAACCTGTGGAACAACGTAAAAAAATATTAACAATAAAACCCTTTGCAAGCAATAAATACGGTAACGATATAACCCAAAAGGCAATATTAGAACTTAGTAAAAACCCAATATTTAGTGATTTGGAATTTGCAATATATGGGGATGGGGAATACTTTGAAAGGGATACAGCAGGCCTGGAAAAATTCCCTAATGTTAAGCTAAATAAAGGCTTTTTATTGCAAGATGATATTGCAAAAATACATAAAGATTATGGAGTATATATTGCTACAACACGCATGGATGCCCAAGGGGTAAGTAGGGATGAGGCTATGAGTAGTGGCCTTGTGCCTATAGCAAACGCTGTGGCCGCTATACCAGAGTTTGTTGATGATAACTGCGGTATATTAGTAGATGGTGAGGATTATATGGGCGTGGCTAATTCTGTGATTAAACTATATAATGATCCAGAACTTTTTGAAAAACTATCCCAAGGCGCCGCAAACCGTGTGCGTAATCAGTCCGCCTTTGAGCATACAATAGGTAAAGAAATAGAATTGATAAAGAATATTTAAGGGAACAGAATAAAGATGGGTCAAGGGTGTGACACCCTTGACCCATCTTTATTCTGTTTTTTTATCAAACTTGAGTATTGCGCCTTCTTCGGTATTCTCAACCCTTATATAGCTATCAGCTTTTGCGTTTGCTACGTCACTTAAATCTGTACATGTTATAAACGTTTGCACATCCTTAACATACTCCAACAAAGCTTCCCTTCTTTTTGGGTCAAGTTCACTAAACACATCATCCAAAAGAAGTATAGGTTTATCACCCATCTCTTTCCATATAATATGTATCATAGCTAATTTTAATGATAACACCGCTGTTCTTATTTGCCCTTGGCTTGCATATTCTTTCATGCTATGGCCATTTAATTTAAAATCTATATCATCTTTATGGGGCCCAAATGTTGTACTTCCCCTTCTAATATCTATCTCTCTATTTTCCCTTAAATGCTTTTGCATAGTTAAATAAGGAGTATCACAATCCTTAAATTGCCCTGTATACTCCAATGTAAACTTTTCATTATCCTTACCACTTATATTAGTATATATGGGTGATGCAACGCTATTTAAATACTCTAAAAACCATTTTCTTTGGTATACAACACTTCCACAAGTGTTAGTTAAAATTTCCTCCCATGCTTCCATCTGTTTTTCATCTATTTTTTTAATATAGGAGTCCTTTATCATTATATTTCTATACTTTAGCACCTTTGTATAAGCACTTAATTCATTTAAATACCTATAACGCATTTGGCTAATTTGCATATCCATAAAACGTCTACGTTCCTGCGGGCCACCTTTAATAATAATCATATCCTCTGGGGCAAAAAGCACGCAAGACGCATGGCCTATCATCTCGGATATTCTTTCGCATTTTTTACCAAACACATAGGCAGTTTTTACAGTTTTACCACCTGCGGACCTTAATTTTAGTTCAATATCATGTTTACCATCAACCCTTATAGTTTTAAGTTGAGCAGCAGTATAGGGTTGGCTTTTCATCATCATATCCCTATCCTGATGGGTACGTTGACTTCTTCCTAAACAACAAAAATGGACAGCTTCTAACAAATTTGTTTTTCCGCTGCCATTTTTACCGTAAAACACGGTTATTTTTTTAGATGGTTGAAATTCTAATTTTCTATAGTTTCTAAAGTTAAAAAGTTTAACATCTGTTAGGATCATTTGCCTCTACACTCTAACGCTCATTACAAGGTATGTATAATTTTCTTTATCCTTAGGTTTTATAATACAAGGGTTTGCGGGGCCATTTATATATAAGCTTGTAAAATCTTCACTTATATTTTTAATAACATCACTTATAAACCTACCATTAAATGCTATTTCAGCGGGTTTACCGTCTATCTCAGCATCCATTTCCTCATAGAAATCGCCAATTTCACTATTACTGGTTATAACTAATTTGCCATCATCTGCATTTAATTTAATAATATTATTTTTGCTTACACGGGCTATAAGGCCAGCACGTTCAACAGCGCCTTGAATATCCTCACGCCTTACAGATACACGGCTTTCCCATTCTGTAGGAAGTATAGCACGGTAGTTTATGTAGGATCCACCATATAGTGATGTAACAACTATAGTATTATCAATAACAAACATAATATGGGTGCTATCAATATGTACGGTCATCATATCATCCTCATCGCGGAGCATATGGCCTACTTCACCTAATATTTTACCAGGTATAATACAGGTAATTTTTTCAGTATCCTGAGGGATAATAAAGTTTTCGTTATATTGTTGTAGGGATAAACGGAAACCATCTAAACCTACAAGCCTTAATTCATCCTTAGTAAGCTCTAGGAAACAACCATTCAAAGTTTGCCTAACATCACCAACAGCTATAGCAAAAATTACATGGGATATCATTTCCTTAAGTTTACGTTGAGGAATATGTATACTATTTGCAGAAAATAATGTTTTCATAGCGGGGAATTCTGTGTTAGATTGGCCCATAATAGATGTTCTTGAGCCACCACCACGGATAGTTATAAGGTTTTTATCGCTCATGGATATTTCAACTTCGCCATCGGGAAGGCGGCGTATCATATCTGTAAATAAACGGCCTGATACCACAACAGATCCTTTAGTTTGAACATCAGCGGGTATAGTGCTACGAATAAAAACTTGGCCATCTGTACAAGTTAATTCTACTTCACTATCCTTTGCTATAATTTGAACGCCTTCTAATAATTGAAAAGGAGGGCGTTGTGATATTGCCTTTGTTACGTTTTGTAAAGAATCGTAAAAGGAATTTTTGTTGCAATTGAATTTCATAGTAACACCTCTTAGTATGTTGTAGTAGTAGTAATATATATAGTAGTAGTAGTAGGTAAAAAAATAACTGTGGATAAGTATTTGTAACAGGCTTTATATAATACTTTAAGCCTGGGGATAATCATGGGGATAACTGTGTATAACACACTTATAAATTTGGGATAAAGTATATTTTTGTGCAAAACTTAGCAAATTTTATAGAATAAAAATGATGAAAATTTTGATATAAAAGTTTTGAATATTTATAAAAAAATTTTAGTTGGGTTTGCGGGTTGTTAAAATTTTTGTTTTTAACATTTCCACAGCCCTGGGGATAAGTTTTACAGGGAAAACTTTTTATGGTTTTTAGATGCTTTTTACGTTTTCGCAAAAATACAATACACAGGTTTTCAACAATGGATGGTGGATAATTTTTACAAAATTTATGTAAAAAATTTTGTTAATAATTATAAATTAGGTATATTATTTATAATAAATTAAATTAAACGCCACCTAATATTATATAGTATTGGTATATAAAATTCAAACAAATTTTGAAACAAATGTGAATATTTATAAAAGATTTACACAAAATTAAAAGAATTTTTTATAAAGATAAAAGTGGGGTCAAGGGAGCCTTTCGCCCATCAATTAAGCTTCGCTTAATCGCTGGGTGCGTTCGCTCCGTAAAAGGCTACGCCTTTTGTACTCACTCACTTGCTCCGCCTCAATAAACCTTGCGGGGTAAGGGGTGGAACCCCTGAAAAATTAAGGTGATAGCCTTAAACAATGCAATAACATAGCAAACGGGAGCGAAAGCGACAATGTTTGCTGGTTTGTGAGAAAAGTATTGTTTGGTAAAGTATATATAAACTATTTAAAAGCTTATTGCTTAAATAATGTTTGCTTTTCCCCCACAGCTTTAATATAACATATTTATATTTTTAAAATTGTGTTTTTACCCTTTTTATTATAGGTTGTAATTGGCTTGTAGTTTGTTGTTGATGGCTATTCATAGTTTTTTTGAGTCAGCATTTTTTTATAAATATTGAATTATTAAAATATTCGCGAAAATATGATAATTTGAGTATAATATAGATAATAATATTAAATATTGAAATTTTAACAAAATAAGGTGCTTATTTTTAGAATAATGATACTTTTTATTCTTTAATAATAAGGAGTTGTAAATGGAAAAAATAGAAAACTACACCTCTGTTATTTTAACTGATGGAAGAATTGCAGATGTATTGGAAATATTTGGAGATCAAGATGAGTTTGTAATAATAACTGGTGAAACTCCTATAAACTGGAAAACAGAGTATGTGCGGAGAAATCAAATATTAAGACCAGCCACAAAGGAAGAAATATAGATATCTGCTGAGGAAGATATTAAACTTTTAGAAGAACAAGGTTATTTAGGTTAAAGGAAACATTATATGAAAAATACATTTATAGAAACTGAAAGGCTTATTTTAAGGCCCTTAACATTGGATGATGTTGAGGCACTTCATACTATTTTAGGTGATGAGCAAATAATGGAGCATTACCCAAAAGCTTTTGATATTAATCAAACAAAGGCTTGGATACAAAAAAACATAGAGCGCTATTCTGTATTTGGTTTTGGCCTTTGGGCTGTTGTGATTAAACAAAACAATGTTTTAATTGGTGATTGTGGTATAACAATGCAAAACATAAATGGCTTTATTAGGCCAGAAATTGGTTACCACATACATAAAAATTACCAAAGGCAAGGCTATGCCAAAGAGGCAGGTATAGCCTGTAAAAATTGGATTTTTAAAAACTCTACATTTAAAAAAGTATATAGCTATATGAACACCGCAAACATAGCATCCCAGGCAACAGCAAAAGCTATAGGTATGATTAAGGTAGATGAATATGTGGATGATGGGATTGATGTAAGTGTGTATGAAATTGGGAATGATTAATTTTTATAATATTTAATAGTTTAATTTAAGGGGTATAAAATGAGAATTATTGCACCTAAGGATATAGAGGAAGAGGGAAAAGTATTAGTTAATAAATGGTTTAAAGAAAGTGAAGGTATGAGTATTGAAGAATATCTTGATAAATATAGTTCCCAAAAAGCTAAAAGATATATGAAAAAATTAGAGTTATGGCAAAAAGAATCAGAAAAACGAGGAGCAAGAAAATAGCCTAACAGAAGTATTTGTTGGTTTTATGTATGCAAAAAATATTAACCACGCACAACAGCGTGGTTTTAAATTGCAATAAAAAGCATTAAAAACAAAAAACAAGCTTTAAATGATGAATTAAAAAAAGTTAATGTTGATGAATATAAAAATAACCCCTGCAAACATTGTCTCTCAACTATCCCGTTTGATATCATTTAGCCAAGTTTCAAGGTTAAAGTGATCCCTTGACCCACCTTACACTCTATCTATATCCATATAAACTGTGCAATCTTCATCTAATACGCTTTTTATATCTGCTATAACTTCATTTTTTATTGTTTCATCGCTTTTTTTATACTTATAGGGTACATCCATATCAAAAAATATTTTATATAAGTTTGGCAAGTGTTTAACCCTAAAATCGTGTATTGTTAAGCTAGCATCATAATTTTTAACAACACCGTTTACCAAGGCTAAAACTCGCCTATGTTCATCATCATCAACAACATCAGGGTCTATATGTATTGTGGCTTCTAAGCCCCATTTTTGTTTTATAACCCTCTCTATTTTATCCACTACATCATGTATTTCTACCAAGTCTGATTTACTATCCACAACCACGTGGGATGTTATCATGGAATTTTCGTGGCCATAGTTATGTATTATAGTATCATGCACCGACCTTATATGACTATCCTCCAACATAAAGGCTTCTATTTCGTGCTTTATATCGTTCATGGATGAATCACCTATTAAGGGGTTTATTGTGTCCCTCGCGGCTTGATAGCCTGAATAAAGTATCAACAAAGATACTATCAAGCCCATATATCCATCCACCAATGTTCCACTTAAATCAAACACTATTACCGATAATAATACTGCTGATGTAGCAAATACATCGCTTAAGCTATCCTTAGAATTAGCTATAAGCGTAGGGGAACTAATCTTTTTACCCAAATGCCTATTAAGGGCAAAAGTGAACACCTTGGCAAATATGGATACAACCAACATAATATAAACGCTTATATCGCTATATATATGCTCTGGCGTTATAATGCGTGTATAGGATGATTTTGCAAGCTCTACACCAGTTAATAATATGAGGAATGCTACCACCAAGCCAGATAAATATTCCAACCTACCATGGCCAAAGGGGTGCTCACTATCCGCCTTTTTACTTGCTAATTTAAAGCCCACAATAACTACAACAGAGCTTAAAATATCCATAAGGTTATTAAAAGCATCTGCCTGTATAGCTATAGAATTAGCCTTTATACCATATATTAATTTAAAGGCAAATAGGGCAATGTTTACACCAACACCTATAAGCCCAGCAATCATGCCTATCTTTTTTCTATCCTGCATATTATCACCTCTAATGTGGATTTTTGCTATTCTACTACAAATGCCAAACTATATCAATTGTTTTTACAACATAAAACAAGGCTTTAGCCCTGTTTTTATTATTTTATTTATTTACCTACAAATTTATTTTAATTTAACAGGTATAAAGGTTTCCATTATTGCAAAGCCTTGTTTGGCTATAATTTCGGCAGGAGTAATTATATGACCCATGGAGTAATGGTTTGGTCTTTCATCCAATTCAAATATACCGCTATCATTTATAAAATTTATAGCCTCATTATACAGGCGCTCGTTTGTTTCATTATCTTGATCCACATAGGTATAGCATAGGTAATAGCCACCATCAAAGTTTATATGCTCATAGCCGCCATCATCCATACCCTCGGCTAAGGCCCACCACCAAACTAAGCCATTATTTTGTTTATCATAAAACAGAAAATCGCGGGGCATAAAGCTATCCTTTGGCAAGGGTTTTATTGCTGAAAAGTAGGCATCAAACTTGCCTAATATTCCCTTTGGGGAAAAATCAAATTCCTTATCCACCCCAGAGCTTACAGCAGTAAAGGGAGGCAACTCAATTATTCTAAAATTCATATAAATAGCTCCTTGGTGCCTTACGCCTCGTTTATAGCCTTAATTAGTACAGCCAAAGCTTTTGTTAATTGGGGGAAAGGTATATTTAGGGCGGGGAGTAGCCTTATTTTATTTTTAGCCTTTATAACTAAAACACCGTTTAATAGGCATTCGGCCACAACTTTATCGGGGTCGCCCATTACCTCTATGCCAAGCATAAGGCCACGGCCAGATATGGATTTTACTTTTGTGGATATGGCTAGGCTATCGCTTATTATTCTATGCTTTACATTAACAGCCTCTAAAATAGCCTTATCTATACGGCTTACAACGCTTATTGCCCCAGCGCAAGCTATGGGGTTGCCACCAAATGTGGAGCCATGGTCGCCAAAGCCTAGGGTATTTTCAAGCTTTTTGCCATATATACATGCCCCTATGGGTAGGCCACCGCCTAAACCTTTTGCAGTAGTAACAATGTCGGGATATATGCTGTAATTCATATAGTCAAAAAACTCGCCTGTTCTACCTAGGCCTGTTTGAATTTCATCAACTATTAATATAATATCCTTCTTTTGAGCCTGGTAATAAGCTTCCCAAACAAATTCCTTGCTTAAAACATTTATTCCACCTTCGCCCTGTATGGTTTCTATCATAATGGCGCATATGGATTCATCCTGTAAAGCTTCCTGCAAGGCGCCTTTTGTGGGGGCACAATGTACAAAACCCGGGGTTAAGGGCTGGAAGTTTTTATGGAATACATCCTGACCGGTTGCCGCAAGGGTTGTAAGGGTTCGCCCGTGGAAACTGTTGCTAAGGCTAAGTATTTTGTGCCTACCTTCCCCATATTTATCCTGAGAGTATTTTCTTGCAAGCTTTATAGCACACTCGTTTGCCTCAGCACCACTGTTGCCAAAAAACACCTTGCTAAGCTTAGATTTTTCCACAAGGAGCTTTGCAAGTATTGTGGCGGGCTGGGTATAGTATAAGTTTGAGGTATGGCTAAGTTGACCCGTTTGAGCAATAACGGCACTTTGCCAAGCTTCATCACAATAGCCAAATATGTTTACAGCTATGCCTCCAGCTAAATCTATATATTCCTTGCCCTTATCATCATAGGCCAAGCTACCTTTACCCTCAACTAATGTTATAGGAAAACGCTTGTAGGTTTGGGCAATATACTTGTTATCCATTTCAAAAGTGTTCATTAAATATCCCCTTAAAATATAATAGTATTATTATATAGTTTTTGATAAAAGCTTACAAGCTTGTTATTTTATAAACATGGTACCTGAACCATCGGCGGTAAGGGTTTCAAGCAATATACTGTGGGGAACTCGTCCATCAAGTATAAACACCTTTTTAACCCCAAGGTTTACTGCATTTACACAACACTCCATTTTAGGAATCATTCCACCGCTTACAGTTCCATCCTTATAAAGCTTATCCGCAAGGGCTAAATCCACAACGGGTATAAGGCTACTTTTATCATTAGGGTTGGACATAATGCCCGCAACATCCGTCATAAATATTAAACATTCGGCATTTATGGATGCGGCTATATGGCCAGCGACAGTGTCGGCATTTACATTGTATACATTGCCTTGTTTGTCCCTTGCTATGCTACTTATTACGGGGATATAGTCCTTTTCAAGCAAATCGTATATGGCTTGGGGGTTAACCTTTGTAACATTGCCCACAAAGCCAAGATCCTCACTTTTTTGTTCCGCCTCTATAAGGGAGCCATCCATGCCAGATATGCCCATGGCCTTGCCACCTTTTGTTTCAAGAAGGTTTACAAGGCTTTTGTTTACTTTGCCCGCAAGGGCCATTTGAACATAATCCATAGTTTCGCTATCGGTAACGCGTAAACCGTTTACTGTGTAGCTAACTTTGCCCACCTTGGCAAGCAAATCGTTAATCTCCGGCCCACCACCATGTACAAGCACAATTTTAACCCCTACAAGCTTTAGTAGTAATATGTCACTCATAACCTGTTGCTTTAAGGCCTCGTTTACCATGGCATTGCCACCATATTTTATTACAACAATTTTGTTATAGTATTCCTGAATGTAGGGTAAAGCTTCGGTTAGTACTTCCGCCCGTTTTGCACTATCTATATTCATGACCTGTAATCTCCGTTAATTTTTACATAGTCGTAGCTTAAATCGCAACCCCATGCTTTGGCGGAGAATTCCCCCTCCTTTAAATCTACAATTATTTCTATTTCCTTTTCAAGGAGTATTTTTTTAGCCTCATCCTCACTAAAGGCTATGCTACCACCATTTTTACATACGAGTATGGCGCCTGATTTGCTTTTAAAAGTAACATCTATTTGGCTTACATCCACATTAGCACCACTATAACCTATGGCACAGAGTACACGACCCCAGTTGGCATCGGCACCAAACATGGCAGCCTTGAATAAGCTGCTGCATATAACACTTTTGGCGGATTTTTTTGCATCATCTAAGGTTTTTGCCCCATTAACAATACACTCTAAACGCTTTGTGGCACCCTCACCATCGGCGGCAATTTCCTTGCAAAGCTCCATAGTTATTGTGTTTAGGGCTTTCATAAATTGGGCAAAGTTGGCATCATCTGTTGATATTAAACTATTGCCAGCCATGCCATTGGCCATAAGGCATACAAAATCGTTTGTGGATGTATCACCATCAACGCTTAACATGTTGAATGTGCTTTGTATATCATGCTTTAGGGCAATGTTTAGCATTTCACTGCTTATGGCTACATCCGTTGTAATAAACACAAGCATTGTTGCCATGTTGGGGTGTATCATGCCACTACCTTTGGCAATAGCGCCTATATGGCAGGTTTTGCCATTTATATCAAATTGTAGGGCAAGCTCTTTTTTTACAGTATCGGTGGTCATAATAGCTTGGGCAGAAGCATCGCTTTTGTTACCTAAACCATTTACAAGGCTTGGTATGCCAGCTTTTATTGGGTTTATATCCAAAACTTGACCTATAACCCCTGTGGAGGCAACAATAACATTATCTACAGGTATACCAAGAGCTTCGGCGGTATACTCACACATTTGTGTTGCAACTTCTATACCGTTTGTGTTGCAAGTGTTGGCATTGCCACTGTTGCAAATTATGGCTTGGGCTATACCGTTGTGTAGGTGAGCCTTTGATACCTCAAGGGGAGCACCTTTAACAAGGTTTAATGTGTAAACCGCGGCCGTGTTTGCAGTAACTTCGCTGTAAATAAGGGCTAAATCCTTTTTATTTTTGTTTTTGCGTATACCACAATGTATGCCATTAGCTTTAAAACCAAGGGGCGCACATACACCACCATTAATTATTTTCATAAATGCCTCCTATATTTAGGCCTGTGCTTTCAGGTAGGCCACATACAATGTTCATGCACTGTATGGCGGCTCCACTAGCACCTTTGCCAAGATTATCGTAAAGGGCTGTAAGTAAAATTCTATCCTCATTGCCCCCTACACTTATGTACATATTATCAAAACCCGCCATGGAATTGCTTGCTATAAAGCCACTTTCCTGTATATTATCCACATATTTTACAAGGCCATTGTATTGGGCGTAGGCTTGTTTTATATCCTCCATTGTGCCATTAATTTGGGTTTTGAAAAGGGGTATAGTAACTTCCATTCCCCTAAAATAGTCGGCCACAATGGGGCAGAATATAGGGGCGGTTTGTAGGCCTGTGTAAAATTGCATTTCCGGCAAGTGCTTGTGATTTTGGCTTATGCCATATTGCCGAGGGCTGCTTAGGGCTTGGGAACGATTGGGGGATTGATAATCGGCAATCATATTTTTGCCACCACCGCTGTAACCAGTAAGGCTAGTGCAAGTTATAAGGGCATTAGGGCTTAATATTCCCTTTTGAATTAGGGGATATATAAGGGCGATAAAACCACTTGCATGGCAACCAGGCACGGATATGTGTTTAGCGTTTTGTATTTTTATACGGTGCTGGGGAGAAAGCTCGGGGAAACCATAGACAAATTTTAACCGGTGGGCAGTAGAGGCATCAATTACGGTTACATTGGGGTTTTCTATCATGCTTATGGCATCTATAGCACCCTCATCGGGGAGGCATAGGAAGGCGATATCACAGCTGTTTAGCATAGCTTTACGCATTTGTGGGTCACGCCTTTGTTCGTTGGGTAGGGTTAATAGTTCCACATCGGGGCGGGATATTAATCTATCATAAATTAGTAGGCCAGTTGTACCACTTTTACCATCAATAAATACTTTCATAATTACCTCACATATTTTTGTATTGTATAAAACATTACAAAGTAATATAAAAGAGATTTTAACATTAAATGTATAAATATGCAATAGAAAAGAATAAATATTTATAAAAACGGGAGAGGTGGGTCAAGGGACTGGTCCCTTGCGGGGTAAGGGGTGGAACCCCTGAAAAAACAAGGCTTTAGCCTTGAAACTTGGCTACAAGATAGCAAACGGGAGCGTTGAGCGACAATGTTTGCGAGGTGGTGAGAAAAGTAATGTTTGATAAAAAATATATAAACTATTTTTATATTAGATTGGCTTTAAGTTATTTGTTTTCCCCACATTTACAATATAACATGTTGGATTTTTTAAAAGGGTGTTTTTGCCCTTTTTATTATGGGGTATAACAGGCTTATTGTAACGGTTAGAGGGGTGTTGGAGGTTTTTATTATTTATATTAACATTGCCATAAAGCATAAAATATCATAGAATAATGTAACAAACACCTAAGGGGAATTCACATGAAAAAACTTATTATTCTATTTTGTTTAATGTTAATAATACTTACAAGCACCACTGCTTTAGCTGCTTGGGGCTTTATAGATGAAACGGGCAAGCTTGTTATAGATACAGTTTGGGATAGCGTGGATGTTTTTAATGATGGCTATAGCGTTGTTGTTAAGGATGAAAAATATGGCTACATAGATAAACAAGGCAATGTAGTTGTAGATGTTGAATGGGATATGGCTTATGCCTTTAAAGATGGCCTTGGCTTAGTTATAAAAAACAATAAATTTGGCTTTGTGGATGCAAAGGGTAATGTGCTTATAGAGCCTGTTTATAGCTACGCTTCCCCTTTTTATTGTGATAGGGCTAAAATTGCCATTGATGATAAATATGGATATATAGATAAACAAGGCAATATTGTTATAGAGCCTATATTTGATAGTGCTGAGGATTTTAATAATGGCTTGGCAATAGTTTCATTAAATAACAAATATTTATTGATAAATAAAAATGGAAATAGCCTTACAGACCCCTTATGGGATGAGATGATGTTTGTTGATGATGATTTAATAATGTTTAGATTAAATGGTAAAGAGGGCATTATTGATACAAGTGGAAACATTGTAGTTGAGCCTATATACGATTTTATTTTTATGTATAGCGAGGGCCTAAGCGTTGTTATGGATGGCAATAAGTATGGCTATATAGATAAACAAGGCAATGTAGTTATAGAGCCTAAGTTTGAGTTTGCAAGCATATTTAGTGAGGGCCTTGCATCCTTTATTAAAAATGATAAATACGGTTATATAGATAAAAAAGGTAATATTGTTATAGAGCCTATATATGATTATGGGGAAATGTTTTGCGAGGGGCTTGCCACCATTGAAATAAACAAAAAAAGAGGCTATATAGATAAGCAAGGCAATACGGTGGTATTGCCATTATATGATAGCTCCAGTAGCTTTAGTAATGGTTATGCGGAAGTAATGTTAGATGGCAAAACTTACCATATTGATAAATATGCCCAAGCCCTAAATACAGAAAATTGGGATTTTGCCTTTTTTGTTAGTGATAAGCTTTTATCAGTAGAAAAACAAGGCAAATTTGGCCTTATTGATAAGTTTTATAATGTAATTGTAGATACAATATATGATAATATGTATTATTTTACAGAAGGACTAGGAGCGGTGGAGAGTAGAGAGTAGCGGAGAAATGTTGTTATGATAAACTTGGTTTTTCACTTTTTGGTATGAAGTATGAGGTATGAGGTGATGTGCAAACTCCTAACGGAGTTTTTATTTTATGAATTACTTGAATTATTGCATGGTTGGTTTGTAATGCGAAGTTGTGTTAAAGGGGATTATCAACTAATTTTGTAGGCGTTCAATTTTTTAGATTGTATTCCCCCCACAATTACAATATAACATATTACAATTTTTATAAGGGCAATTTTGCCCTTTTTATTATGGGGTTAAATGGGCTTGTTATAATGGATTTAAGGGTGTTGAGAGTTTTTTTAGGTGGTATAATTTAGCTTGCTTACAATGGGAGGCGGTGGGTACCAACGCCGACTAAGCACAAAATTATGGCAATAAAAAAGCCCGAAGGCTTTATTTAGATTTTATACAATATTTATTTTTCTACTTCCTTAAGGCTTGCAATTATGTTTGTAACATCCTTATAAAATTGCTCCATATCTGCGCTTTCGCCTAGGTTCAATTTTACAATGCTTAGGTAGCCAGCATCAATATCTACAAGGCTTATAATGCCATCGGGGTAGCTGTTTATGTGGGTGAGTTTACCGTTTATGTTTAACAATTCGTAGTTTACTCTATCGTTAATTTCTTTTTCGCCAATAAACTCATCAGAGAATTTTTCTGATTTTTCTGTTAGAAGAAAGCCTAATATGTTTTCGTTATCATAATCAGCAAACATGCAGCTTGCCAATATTTTGGGCATATCGGGGTCTGGATCCTCTGGAGGCATTTGGGCTAACTCATAGTTGCTTGGTATATAGGCGGATAGGTCAAAACCCTCTAAATCATGCCATTCGCCCTCGTAGGCGGATTCAAAATCAAGGGTGATTTCCTTGGGGGCACTCTCTGCAAAGGCAAAGTTAAATGCGAATACAAGGCATAGGCTTAATAAAATAAATTTTTTCATAATTTTACTCCTTTATTATAGTTATACTAGCTAAAATATTATAGAACTCATCTATATATGGCTCAAAGCTTGGCTTTTCTGAAATGTTAATGTAGTTAATAAGTAAATAGTTATCGCCAATTTGGAATGTGGCATCAATGGATACGGGATCTTTTTTTATATAAAAGGTGTTATCGTTTATAATTTGCTGGGTATACTTATTTGAGTTTTGTTCAGCTATAAAGCCATCCACTAGGGATTTATCCCAATTAAGCAGGCTAACACTTAGTATGTTTTGCCTTGTATTATCGGCATATATAACTTGCTTAAAAAACTCTGTAGTGTTTGTTTGCTCTGGGAGTTGTATAAAGGTGTTGGGGATATGTAATGATATATTAAAAGCATCAAGTTTATGGGTTTCACCTTCAAAAGCGCTTGCATAATCTATTATTTTTTCACGTGCATTGCTTGTATTTAATGCAAAGCCTGTTATTAACATAAAGCAAAGGCATATTAATATAAGTTTTTTCAAATTGCCACCTCTTTATAATATTACAAATATATTATATAACAAATTATAAATATTTGCCTGAAATTTGTTTAATGCAAGGGATAAATAATCAAATTTTACACGATTTTTACATTTGTTATTGTAAATATATGCATAAAATGTATAATAAGGTAATTATAATATACTATTTGGTTAAATTTGTACCAATTAACAAAAAATAGCCTTGTTGATTTAACCATTTTTAACAAATTTATGTTAACATATTGACCTTTCATGCCATCTGCCTTATAATTATTATATGATATTATAACCAAAATATACATATATAATTTTTTATAAGGAGAGATAACATGAACAGCCAAATATACCTACCATTACACCCCACAGGCGACACTAAGAACCTTGATGTTGTTATACAAGGCGAGCAAACTCCTGACATACTAGCCGAAAAAAGTGGCGTTTGGATTCAATCCGCCGGTAGTGCAATGCTTGCACCAGGTAGTTATGAAATAATTCCTGCTGACCATTGGCTTTGGCTGGCTGCTGAGTATGGCGAAATGGAATTTTCGTGGCAAAAAACCAGTTTCCCAATACTTACAAGTGAGTGTTTAATTATGCCTCCCCACGTGGAAGGTGCTGTAATAAATAATAAAGAGGATGTTAAACTGTTATGGTTTACCCTTAGCGGGCCCCTCGCAAACGACTTTTTACAAAGCATGAACGCTTTAAGCCACATGCCTGTACGTCAAGGTATGTTGCCAAGCCAAGTTATGCTTATGCAACAAATTGTACAGGTGCTTGTACGCCATAGTGGCACAAGCAATGCATCATTCCAACTTCAACAATTATTGTGGAGCATGATTGCTGCCCATGCAGGCCAACCCGTTGCTATGAATGCAACCCTAAGCCATGAAATTAGCCGTGTTGTTGACTCATTACGCACAAATAACTATAGCGATAACTTCTCCCTTGCGGAAATGGCCGATATATCCCGTGTGCCCGTTGAAACATTTAGAAAGCGCTTCGTATCGGAAGTAGGTATTCCACCCCTAAGTTATTTACAGTTCTGCAAAATGGAAAGGGCAAAAACCCTATTAAGGCAAGGCATTAGCGTTCGTGAAGCTGGTGTAGCCATAGGTATGAGCGACCCCTACCACTTTAGCAAGCAGTTTAAAAGGGTTGTTGGCATGAGCCCAACCGCCTACCTAAAACACGTTGATGGTGCAAACCGCAAGCGTGCAAAAAGAAGAAGTAGAAATAGTTTAGAATAAGCTATTAAATATATAGCCCCTAGGGGGCTTTTTTTATGGGATATTTTGCATTATTTACACAAAAAAAGACGGCCTATGCCGCCTTTTTGCTAGTAAAAATACTAGTCCCTTATTCTTAAACTACCAGTAACACGGTTGTTTATGTGCTTATTTTTTGTAAGCCTAACATAGAACATGCTACCCTTTGGTATTTTAAAGGTCAATTTAAAATCCTTTTGTTTGCCTGTAACTGTAACACGCTTTATGCAAGATTTTGGGCATTTCCAATATTTGCCATTTTCACTTCTGTAATAAAGGCTTACTGTAACAACAACTTTGCGGCCACGTGTGGTTTTAAGCTTAATATCGTTAAGTTCTACTGTAACTTTACCATCCTTAGAGCCCTTTATAACCTTTTCCACATTAACTTTTTTAAAGTTATACTTTGTTGAATAAGGCATGTTTTGAGGGTTTTCCACATCCAAATAAGGCCTTGCAGCAGGTTTAGCTGTGCTTGCTTGGCTAATTACCATAGCACCATCGCTAAATATTAACATTAACAATAAAAATAAAGTTAAAAGTCTTTTACGCATAATAACACCCCTTCTTGGCTTTCTGTAAGCCTATTATATATAAATAACGATTTAAAGTAAAGCTTTATTCCATTTTTACAAATACTTTGCAAATTTTTACTTCAATATGTTATCATATCAAAGTAGGAAAGGCGGTGCATTATGACCATAAAAACAGTATTGTTCGACCTAGATGGAACCCTAATACCCTTTACCCAGGATAGCTTTGTAAACACTTACTTTGCTTTACTTGTTAAAAAATTTGAAAATATAGACCCCAAGCTTATGGTTAAAGCCATTTGGGAGGGCACAAAAGCCATGCAATTAAATGATGGCACAATGCTAAACTGCGAGCGTTTTTGGCAGGTTTTTAGCGAACTTATACCCATGGATAGGGAAAAGGCCAATGAAATTTTCCTTGATTTTTATTCTAAGGATTTTAATAAAACTAAGGATTTATTAAACATAAAAGTTAACCGTAGCCTTATAATAAGGGGGCTAAAAGCCCGTGGTTATAACATTATACTTGCCACCAACCCTGTTTTCCCCCCTGTTGCGGTGGATAGTAGGCTTAAATGGATAGGCTTGGATTATGATGATTTTAAATTCATTACCAACTTTGAAAACAGCAGCTTTTGTAAGCCTAACGTAAACTACTACAAAAGCATACTTGAAAAGTTTAAATTTGAGCCAAATGAGTGCATTATGATAGGCAACAACGTTGAAGAGGATGGCGCAGCAACAAAGCTTGGCATGGATTGTTTTATTGTTGATGGTTTTGTTGAGGGCAATTTAGAGGGCAGCGGCCTAAGGCACGGATCATTAGATGAAATATACCAGGAGTTATTGCAGGCTTAAAATTGGATAAATTTGACCCCCATATTTGTTGAGTAAGCAAATATGGGGGTTTTTATGTGAAAATATATGGGTGTATCATTAATTTAGATAAAAATCACCATTAAGGTAGACATTAAAATATAACCCCTCCACATAATAATTTGATTATAGTGGTTTTTTATTATTCAATATTTAACTCTTCCTTTAAAGCTTTTTGTAGCAATGCTGATACATTTATTCCAGAAGCCTTTGCTTTTTGATCTAACCAAAAAGGCAATGTTACATTTCTTCTTGTAGCCCTATTATCATGAATTTTTTTATACTCTGTAACATCAATGTCAACAAGGGTTACTGTACATTCTGGGTATTTTTCACCTATATTTTTAAGTTTGCTAGCAATGGGTAAAACATCTAAATAAAGGCTTATTGAACCAATTAAATCTCTTGCCATATCTATGCATTCCACTAAATTTTCGCCTTGGGTTCCGTTTTCAAAGTCTGGTACATATACATAATTGTATTTTTCATTTTTTGCCTTTGGGTAAATTACTATTGGATAAACACTTTTCATTTTATATTCCTTTTTATCATCGATTTTTCTAACATTTCATTAATTTGCTTTTGCCTTGGCATTTTTATTTATACTTAAAACTATACACACTAAATATGTATGTGTCAATTTTTAAACCCGTATATTAAAACTGTGGGGGAAAAACCAGTAATATTAAAAATATACGCTTTTAAAATAGTTAATAATCCCCTTTATCAAGCTTTTTATTCACACATTCACGCAAACATTGTCGCTTTGCTCCCGTTTGCTATCTTGTAGAAATTGTTTAAGGCTAAAGCCTTGTTTTTACGGGGGCTCTGCCCCTCTAGACCCCGCCTTTTAGTTTTTAAAACACAAAAAAAGACGGGCACGCCGTCTTTTTTATGGTGCTATTGTTTGAAGTTCCTCTTCAGGCATTTCAGTATATGTATCAATAACTGTTACACCATCTTCTATTGCAAACTCATCAAAGTTTTCATCTTCTGTATAAACCGCCTCTGTATACATAGGCATATCGCCATATGTGGTTACTATTGGGGATTCTTGGGGAGCTTCCTCCACGTTTGCAACAGTTTCTAAATCATAAAATTGATATTCTAAATCCGCGGCCATGGCATATTGCTGAGCATAACTTCCATCTTCAAAGCTTAACATTAAGTTATCACAGTTACTAAAGGCATCCTCACCTATAAGGTTTACACTGCTTGGTACATATAAAAAGCTTATACCATCACAATCATAAAATGCTTTATCGCCAATTTCCATTACTGTGCCAGGTATATTTACCCCAACTACATGTTGCATTTCGTAAAATGCTTTATCACCTATTGTTGTGAGGGGAAGTCCAGCATAATTATCAGGGATATTAACAATTGAGCCTTCGCCTACATATTTTAATAGGCTAACGCTTTCACTACCTATGCCTAATTCAAAATCGCCAATTATCGCGGATTCACCCATTGCAGCAGGCACACTAAGTAGCAATACTGCCAATATGAGGGTGAAAAATTTTGCTTTCATTTTTCCTCCAAAATACTTTCGATATAGCTTTATTCAAGGTTTTTAGCTTGATAAAGTATATCTAATTATAATTTATTTATTTTAATTGTCAAGATTGTGTAAAATATGGCATGGTATCCAACCACTAAATTATGTACATCTTGGCAAATAGTAAGTATTTTTGTATATTTTAATTATTACCACATTATACAGCAAAAATTAAATTTTGTTAATATCTTTGGCACAAAATTTACATATATTACAAATGCCCAATTATCAAAAAAATATGTTAATATAGGTATAGATATATTTTGTGGAGGGATTTTATGGATTATAGAAAAATTAATAGATTGGGTATAGATGTAAGTGTAATAGGCTTGGGTTTAGAGCATTTAGACGGAAAACCCTATGCTCAAGTGGAAAGCACAATACACGCTGCAATGGATAAAGGCATAAACATTATGGACCTTTTTATGCCTGGGGAAGAAGTTAGGCAAAACATAGCAAAAGCCTTAAAAGGTAGGCGTGATAAGGTTTATATCCAAGGAATGATAGGTAGCACGGATATAAATCAACAATATGATATTAGTAGGGACTTAGCTACATGCAAAAAATACTTCGATAATCTTTTAAAGCATGTGGATTACATTGATTTTGGTATGCTATTTTTTATGGATAGTGAAAAAGCTGTTGAAAACATTGTAGATAATGGAATATTAGATTATGCAAGGGATCTTAAAAAGGCGGGCAAAATAAGGGCAATAGGCGCAAGCTCCCATAACCCAACAATAGCTAAAAAACTGGTAGATAATGGCTGGATAGATACATTGCTATTTAGCATAAACCCCGCCTTTGATATGACAAGCGCTGGAGTAAACGTGCTAGATACGCTTGAAACAGGCTTTAAAGTTGAAAATAAATTAGGCATAAAAACGGATAGAAACGAGCTTTACAGGGCTTGTGAGCAAAATGATGTAAGCATAACTGTTATGAAAACCTTAGGCGCAGGCAAGTTGCTTAGCGCAGAACATACTCCCTTCTCAAAACCTATGACAAGCGCTCAATGTATACACTATGCCTTAAGCAGGCCCGCTGTTGTAAGTGTACTACTAGGTTGCAAAACCCCTGAGGAAGTTGAGGATAGTGTTAAGTATTGCGAAAGAACTGATGCCGAAAAGGACTATTCTTGGGTGTTTAATGAAAGCAAGGCTAGCATGGAAGGTAGCTGTGTGTATTGTAGCCATTGCCAACCCTGCCCCGCAGGTATAGATATAGCCATGGTAAATAAATATTTGGATATAGCCCTTTTGGATAAGGATAATGTGCCTCAAAGTGTAAAGAAACATTATAACGAGCTAGAAAATAAAGGCTCCCAATGTATACAATGTGGTAGCTGTGAAGAAAAATGCCCCTTTAGCGTTAAAATAATTGAGAATATGGGCATGGCAGAAAAACTATTTGAATAATAAGCAATTAATTGCAAATAAAAAGACGGTCAAGGCCGTCTTTTTAGTGTGTTGAATTAATTATCTGAATTTTTAAAGCTTGCATATATTGTGCTTAGAAGTTTTACGCCAGCTTCAATATTAGCCTCAGAGTCAGGGGTTGTAGTAAAGGTGTATTCCTTAGCATTGCCATTATCATCTTCTACATAAATTAAATCTATATCATTCTTTAGCCTACCAAACATAACAATATCATCATTTATCATCATAGGTTCAATATCGGTATAACCCATTGCAAGCATTGTAAAATATGTATCTAATGGGGCAATTTCATATTCGTATTCTACAAACAATGTTGTGTAAAATTGGGAATTATCTGGGGCATAGAAGGAGCATGTATAGCCTGCATCAAGCATGTTTTCGCTTAAGGGCTTTTCTATATAATCCTTAGGCATATAATATTGCTTGCCTATTATTTGGTCATCATACCATACACCTTCATAGGATTTTTCGTAGTCTATATTTATGTTTTCAATGTTGCTAAGGTCAAGTTTAACTTCCTCCATGGATGCAAAAATTTCCTTAACATATGCTTTTGCTTGATCCTTTGTAATGTTTTGTTCGCTGTTTAATGTGATACCTAACTCATCAAAGCCATTTTCCCCAAGGTACATACCTACATAAAAAGAGTTACCTTCTTTTTCAAAATATAGGGCCTCTTTACCATTTGCAGTAATTTTTTCTAAGTTTTCTGCGTTTTCCTGATCTTTTAGGAATTTACCATATGAGTCTAAACTGCTTGTATTGCTTATTTCGTAGTTAGCATATGTGAAAACTGTGTTAGCATCGGCGCTTTCATAACGAAGAACATAGCCATAATCCCATTCTTCATCAGTAAGCTCCATTTTTTGTAAATCCGCTGGAATAAGCATTTTTAAGTAGCCCACATAGCTGTAAATAGTTTGGCTATCAAAGCTTGTTTCCCCTAAGGATATGGGTATAATGCCAATACATAAAACCAAGGCTAAAAGTATAGCTAATAATTTTTTCATAATATTACCTCCATTTGTTGTTAGAATAATTATACAATATTTGGGATTTAGTGGCAATGGAAAAGGAAAGAGATGGTTCAAGGGAGTCTTTCGCCCAACAATTAAGCTTCGCTTTATCGCTGGGTGCGTTCGCTCTGTAAAAGGCTACGTCTTTTGTACTCAATAGCAAACGGGAACGAAAGCGACAATGTTTGCGTGAATGCGATAAAAAGCAATGTTTGATAAAAATATTATTAACTATTTTAAAAGCGTTCAAATTAAATATTGTTTGCATCGATAGTGATAAATATTTATTTCCCCCACGGTTACACTATAACATATGGTAATTTTGCCCTTTTTATTATGGGTTGTAATTGTCTTGGAGCATGGCCTTTATGCTCTTTAAATAAAAATTGTTAGTGTTTGTTTAGCTTTAAGGGCATATTTTATTTGAATTTAAGCAAAATAAAAAACCTGCATAGCAGGTTTTAGCTCACACTGTGAGCAACACCCAAAGGGTGCGATTTGAATAAATCTATTCCGCAACCCACGTATTGCCACGCTTGTATACCGACCCAGTACCATCTCCACGTGTTCGTTTAGACTTTGGTTTCGGATTGGTTGGCTTTCCGCAGAAGTTGCAAAAGTTAGAGCTTGAGGGTATTTCGTTTTTACATTTTATGCAAATCATTTTAATTAAAATTTAAACCAGTAAATACAGAAAAAATCATAGGGCAACGGGTTAATTTTAATATATAGCCTTCTTTTAATTCATAAGTTAATGTTTTTACTTCATCTCTATCATTTTTTAAGAATGGGGCTGTTAATAAATCATCATTATTATAAATTTCAATCATTCCAAAATCATCAAATACAGGTTTAATAACCCATTTTCCAACAGGAATATCAACACCAACAACCCACTCACCCATTGGCACTTCATATTCTTTTAGTAATCCACGTTGATTTTGTTCATTGTGTATAGCGTTTTTTAATTCTATTAGTTCATCATCTGTTAATTCTTTAATACTTGGTATGCTTGCATTTGCAAATGTAGGAACAAATAACATTGCAACAAGTAATATAGCGATTAATTTTCTCATATTAATAATCCCTTTCAATTTCATATATATTTTTATCATTATAAAAATTATCATTATTTATATGTCTCATTTTTAGTTAAGTGTAGCACAAATTATATTTTGTGACAAATAAAAATGATATATAAGTGTGATTAAAGGCTTGAAACATTTTAAGTGCAATTCATTTAGCATTGTTTTCATTATTCAATATTTCAAGTAATTTAGCAACAGTTTTAATATCCTTTTCTGTTGCATTTTTTGCAAGGTCAAAAAGAACACGTGTATTGGGCGAACGCCTGTATTGTTCACGCAAAGCCATTATTTGTTTGGTTTCCTCATCAATTTCTATTTCTTGTTCAATACCTAGTAGGCAATCGGTGGTAACGTTTAGGGCTAGGGCTAATTTACTAAGCATTTCACTTGTCGGTGTTCTTGTTTCGTTTTCATAGCGTGCTAATGTGTTTTGCCCAACTTCTAATATTTCAGCTAATTGTTCTTGAGTATATCCCTTGTTTTTTCTTGCTTTTTTAATGTTGTCGGCAATGCTCATATTTATCCTTTTAATAATTATATTCTATTTTCTTTATTTGTAGCGTAAATATATCAAAAATTAAAGATCAAAAACATTTATACAATTATTATATATACAATAATGATTATATTACAGCTTACACAAATGAAATAAACTGCTCATCTTGTGCAAAATAGAGCAATTATATTTAAAATGTTATTCTAAAACTTAAAATCCCATATCCTCATTAACTAGAATAACTTTTATTCTGCCTTGAGGCTTGCACATACGTGTTTGAACCATATGGGAGCAAATGCAGTTTTCTGTTTTGCAATCGGCACAAATACCAGTTATAGAGCAAGGTGAGCCAAAGGGAGTGCTCATGCCTGCGGCTATGCGTTGAACATTCATTGGGGCAGCAACATTCCTAACCCTATCAACAGCGGTATCAATATTAGTACAAATTTTGTTTATGCTTGCAATAATAATAACGCTTTTTGGGCCAAAGCATATAGCAGCAACCCTGTTGCCTACACCGTCCATGGTTACTATTATACCCTCTTGAGCTATTGCATTTGCGCTCATAAGGAAAGTGTCGGATAATAAGCCTTGGCGCATCATTTCCATACGCTCTTGAGGAGATTTTGCGCTATCCCTATCAATAATATTATAGCCATTATCCCTAAGGTAGCTAATTAAACCAATATCCTCCATTGTCATAGATCCGCCCCATGCAATTTTATCCTCTTTTGGTATAAGGGATATGGCAAGCTCTAAGGCTTGGGCTTTATCCTCACAATAATAAGCGTCAAAACGGCGACTTTGAAGGTTTTTAATAACCTTTTCTGCCAACAATTTATTCCTAGATTTTATAGATTTTTCAGTAATACCCATAATTTCCCCTCCATATTTTGTTGTATATATGCTTATTATAAAGGGTGTTAGGGGATATTTCAAGGCGTGGGATAATGTATACATTTTTCTACAAACCCCAACTAGTTGTATACATGATTTTGCATAATATACTAAAAGTTGATATTTATAAATTAAGTGCAGCAGAGGCATTTATAATATTATTTAGGTTTTTGGGGAATTTTTTGGAGGCTTACGCATAAAAAGGCTAAAAATAAATATGTATTAATATAACAAAAAACATATAAGTATTTACATTTGTAAAAAAAGGTGTTAATATATATCCATACAAAAAACTTAATAGTTTTAAAGGAGGATACTATGGTATTATTTTTGGTAGGCTTGCTAATACTTGTTGTTGGTGGATTCTTCTACGGAAAATTCTGTGAAAAAGTATTTGGGCCTGATGATAGGAAAACTCCCGCCTATGGAAAGCAAGACGGAGTAGACTATGTTCCAATGAAAACCTGGAGGAACACATTTATTAACCTGTTAAACATTGCGGGCACAGGGCCAATTTTAGGGCCAATTCAAGGTATATTGTTTGGGCCTATCGCATTTATTACAATACCCCTTGGCTGCGTTTTAGCAGGATCGTTACACGACTACTTTAATGGTATGATTTGTACCCGTAACGGCGGTGCACAAATGCCCAAGGTAGTTACAAAGTACTTAGGTAAATCAACAAAGACCCTTTATTTGATATTTTCGAGCATACTACTTTTGTTGGTTGGTGTAGTTTTCACTTATACCCCTGGTAACTTAATTGTTAATGACATTTTAGGCATTAAACCTGACCCAAGTAGCTGGGTATTATGGTTAGTATATGGCTTAATTTTCATTTACTACATACTTGCAACAGTATTCCCTATCGATACAATTATCGGTAAAATTTACCCAATATTTGGTGCTTTCTTAGTAGTTAGTGCTATTGGCGTATTGATTGGCGTATTGTTCACAGGCGGCGCTGACCTAAACGGTATTACAGACGTATTAATGCAAGAAGGTGCTGAAATACCTTTCGTTGGTGGTTTAGTAGGCCATTATCAAGGTATTCCATTTATTCCTGTATTCTTTATTACAGTTGCTTGCGGCATAATGAGTGGTTTCCACGGCTCACAAACAAGCTTAATTAGCCGTACAATCGAAAACGAAAAACAAGGCAGAATGGTATTCTTCAACTCCATGCTTATGGAAGGCGCTATCGCTATGATATGGGCAGCAGGCGCAATGGTACTATTCAACCGTGGCACAGCTTTAAACACAAACAGCACATTGATGGTTGGTATTATATCCAAGGGCTTTATGGGTAACTTTGGTGGCTTGTTAGCAATTATTGGCGTTATAGTATTACCTATTACAAGTGGTGATACAGCATTCCGTTCATTGCGTTTACAAATAGCTGAAACTTTCCATATAGACCAAAAATCATCCGCAAAACGTATGGGCTTAGCAGCAGCATTGTTCGTACCTGCATTAGCAATATTGATATTTGCTGTTACAAACGCAAACGGCTTCAATATTTTATGGAGATACTTTGGTTGGGCTAACCAAACATTAGCAATATTTGCACTAGGTATGATAACAGTTTATATTTACACCCATAAAAAGGGTAACTACTACTTAATGAGCTTTATACCTGCATTATTCTACATGTTTATTATTAGTAGCTTTATACTACATGCAGACATTGGCTTCAACTTAGATAAATTATTTGGCCTAGGCACAAATGATTACACAGTAAGCTACATTGTAGGCGTAGTTCTAACAGCATTATATGGTTATGCAATTTGGGTGCGTATGCATACAAAGAAAGAAGACCTAACCACATTTGACGTTTAATAATTTTTAAAGGGGATCCTGAAAAGGGTCCCTTTTTTGTTTGGGTGGCCAAAGGTGAATTGTAATGCGATACTGGATTTTTCGCTCTTTGGTATGAGGTATGAGGTATGAAGTATGAGGTGTTGATCAAATTCCTTCGGAATTTGTATTTTATGAATACCTTGGGTTTTGTAGGGATTGGCTTGTAAAGCATAGGAGTGGGGGCGAGGCGTCTTGAGGCGAAGCAAGTGAGTGAGTACAAAAGGCGAAGCCTTTTACGGAGCGAACGCACCCAGCGATTAAGCAAAGCTTAATTGATGGGAGTAAAGTAGGCGAAGCAAGTGAGTGAGTACAAAAGGCGAAGCCTTTTACGGAACGAACGCACCCAGCGATTGACCGTAAGGGCAATTGATGGGCGTAAAGAGGTATGAGGTGATGTGCAAACTCCTAACGGCGTTTATTATAAAAGCAATGTACGATAAAAAATTATTAACTATTTTTAAACGTTTATTTTTTAAGATTGTTTTTTTATTTTTACCCCACAGTATTAATATAACATACAGCAATTTTTGAAAGTGCGATTTTTGTGATTTTATTATAGGTTGTAATGGGCTTAGAGTATGCGTTTAAGGGTTGATAGAAGTTTTTTGTGGGGGATGAAATGTTGATGGTTTTGCCTTATGAAGCGACGGGCTCGGCGCTGATTAGGGTGAGATATATAATATTATTATATTAAATTGTAATTAAAAGCTTTTTGGTTTGTAATTATGGGCTCCGCAAACATTCTCGCTCAACGCTTCCGTTTGCTATCTTGTAGCCATTATTTAAGGCTATCGTCTTTTTTTCAGGGGTTCCAACCCCTATCCCGCAAGGGCGTGACGCCCCTATTCCCCCACATTTACCTTTTTCCCTAAAACGGTTTAAAAAATATAAAAATCTAGTATAATATAGGTAGAATATTTTTTAAGGAGTTATTATGAGTAAAGTTACAAAAAGGCCATTATTTAACCCCACTGGTGATATAGAAGTTGAAAAGCGCCGTATGGTTAACGGTAATACCACCAACTTGAACGACTTTAATAATATGCGCTACCCTTGGGTTAGTGATTGGTATAGGCAGGCCATGAACAACTTTTGGGTGCCTGAAGAAATTAACCTTGGTACAGATAAAAAGCAATACCCCGAGCTTAGCTTTGAGGAGAAGCGTGCCTATGATAAAACCCTTTCCTTCCTTGTGTTTTTAGATAGTATGCAAACTGCTAACTTACCTGAAGTTGGGGCTTACATCACCGCAAATGAAATTAACCTTTGCTTAAGCATACAGGCTTTCCAAGAGGCTTTACATAGCCAAAGTTACAGCTATATGCTTGATACGGTTTGCGACCCACAACAGCGTAATGAAATACTTTACCAATGGAAAGATGATGAACATTTATTAAAGCGTAATGAGTTTATAGGTGAGCTTTACAACGATTTCCAAGCTAACAAGGATATGTTTACCTTTGTTAAAACCTGTGTGGCAAACTACATTTTGGAGGGCGTGTATTTTTACAGTGGCTTTATGGTTTTCTACAACTTTGGCCGCAACAACAAAATGCCAGGATCTGCCCAGGAAATACGCTACATAAACCGTGATGAAAACACCCATTTATGGTTGTTCCGCAACATATTGCTTGAACTTAAAAAGGAAGAACCGGATATGTTCACCCCTGAAAAGGAAGCCGTTTACCGTGATATGATTTATGAGGGTTGCCAACAGGAAATAGCTTGGGGTCATTATGTACTTGGTGATGATATTCCAGGCCTAACAAAGGATATGATTACCGACTATATTCAATACCTTGGTAACCTACGTTGCACCAACCTTGGCCTTGAGCCCATATATGAGGGCCATGCCGACGAGCCTGCTAGCATGAAATGGGTTAGCGAGTACAGCAATGCCAACCTTATTAAAACAGACTTCTTTGAAGCAAGAAGCACAGCCTATGCTAAGAGTAGCGCCTTGGTTGATGACCTATAAAAAGAAAATCAAACAAAAAAGGGAGAAAGCTCTCCCTTTTAAATTGCAAATTTTATTTATTTTCACTATACACTCTACCATAGGTAAAGCCCTTTTCATCCACAGTAACAGCAAACATAATTCTATTTTTTAGCTTTAATTCCTTACTATTGCTCATATCCTCAATATATTTTAATATTTCCTTTGCTTCTTCCTCTTTAGCAAACATGGGTTGATAGTTATTTATGTTTTCATCGCTACTGGGGTGCACAGGTATAATGTTTAAGGCCTCGCTTTTTAGTTTTCCCTTGTTATCAAAGCTAATGTTTAGGCGGGCGATTATAGCGTCCTTTGCCCTAATGTTAGGGTTACCCCCAAAGGCGAAGTTCCCTAAGGAGTATACTATATACTTGCCTTTATATTCCTCTATGCGCTGTATTATATGGGGGTGGTGGCCTATAACCACGTCTGCCCCCAAGTCTATCATATCCTTAGCGGCGTTCTCCTGTAAAAAGTCTATCTTTTTGGAATATTCTGTGCCACCGTGTAGGCTGGCAACAATATAGTTACAACCTTGTTCCTTTAAATGCTCAAAGCTTTGTTTAAACTCCTTGCGCATTCTGTATTTATCTCCAGTATACACCCCGGTAAAGCCTATTTTTATACCGTCTTTTTCATATATGTATGTACTTTGGTGTAGGGGTAATATTGCAAAATAGTTAATATAGTGGCTTTCCAAAGCTTTTAGTGTGGAGTTCATGCCTGCCAAGCCATAATCCATAATATGGTTATTGCCTAAAAAAGCAACTTCTATACTATTATCGTTTAGTATTTGAGCGAAGTCCACTGGGGCTCTAAAGTTATAGGTTTTTGGCTGAATATTCCAAGCCCTATTATATAAAACCCCTTCAAAGTTTATTATTGTTAAATCATCTTCCTCAAAAAAGGCTTTAAAGTTTGCAAAGGGGTAATTATAACCATGCTTTGTTATGGCTTGCACAAAGCTGTTAGGCTTATCGTGAGTGTTCTCTTGGCTACCAAGGGTACAATCCCCAGTAAAGCTAAGGCTTATATTTACATCGCTTGCCAAGGCACTACTTAATGTAAAACATATTATAAATGCTAATGCTAAAAATCTTTTCAAAATATCCTCTTAAAAATGTAATGATGCCCTTATATTATATACAATAACTTAAAATTTTTAAACTAATAATATTGTTCCAAATAAAAAACCCCGCATAGCAGGGTTTATAGGTTTAATCTTCCTCGTATTCCAGTATATCGCCAGGTTGGCAGTTAAGCTCCTTGCATATGGCGCTTAATGTGCTAAAGCGAATTGCGCTTATTTTGCCAGTTTTTATGTTGGATAGGTTGGCATTTGTTATGCCCACCCTTTGGGCTAAATCGCCCAAGCCGATTTTTCTATCGGCCATCATTCTATCAAGCCTTAATATAATTGCCATTTTGCTACCCCCTTATAGTGTTTCGTCGGATAGTTGTTGAAGTTCGCTGCCATACTCAAATATGTAGGCTAGGAAGTAAATAATTATTGGGAATAATATGGAAGTTAGGCTTATGCTAATGTCTACTCGGCCTGCTTTCATGGCTACTGTTAAGTATACGGATATTATTATGTTCATTATTGCTATGCCTATGGATTTGTTGGCTATTCCCTTAAGCCTTTTAATTTGATCAGCGTGGAAAGGGCTAACTCCTTTTGACAAATCCTTGAATATCCCGCTAAGGTCTGCTAACAAAAAGTAAGTAATGGTCAATGTAATTGAAGATAATATCAACATTCCAGCAAAGCTCCATGGGTTTAAAACGCTTGCCAAATCAACTTGGGTGCCATTTTCAATAAAAGGCATCGCTTCTAGTGGAGCATTTAGCGCTATTTTATCTAAACTTAAAAGCCCAGTTACACTTGCAATTCCAGCTATTATTAGCGCTGCTATTACCAACAATAAATTCACCATTAAAATCTTTGTTACTATGGCTAATGTGCCAGATACCTTTGTTATTTTCTCTCTTTTAGTGTTCATTTTTCTTTCTCCTTTTTTTGTGTTGTTGTTGTTGTTGTTGTTGTGTTTTTCTCTTTCGCGGTTTTATATTAACATATATGTTTTTGATTGTCAACAATAATTTATTGATAAAAGATAAAAATATTTTGAATTAAGATATATTTTTGTCGTTTCCCTGTTGACAACTTAATAATAGCATAGGTGTTTTTATTTGTCAACACATTTTTATTGAAAAACAATAAATATTTTTTAAATTGCGATAATTATATTCTTGAATTCAATAAATAGATTATATTTGTTAGTGTTGTGTTGGTATATTTTTACCTATATATAATGAAGGAATACGATTCTAAAATTTGATAATGGGTAAAAAATTTAATATAATATAATTAGTATTCCTTTTATATAAGGAGGATAATATGAAATTATTTGATAAAATAGTTTATTACATAATATGCGGTGTACTTAGTTTGATTATAATGTTCCCCCTATTATTGTTTGCAGGTGTTGGGGTTGAAGGAAGCGTTATTTTAGCGCTTTTTATTGGCTTGGGTTTAGCGGTGATTATAGGAAACAGTATTATGGGGAAAAATAACTCCAACAGAAATAGCTCCACCTATACAACATATGATGATTATAGTGGGCGTACATCATATAAGGATTATGGTAGGCGCACAAGATATAATGATTATAAAAGGCGTAAAGAGCTTAGGGATGATGATAGATACTCAAAACGTAAGTCCAATTGGGATGATAATGCCTATTATGATGGATATTATGATGCTATGGATGATGGGGAGGATGGCTATGGTGGTGGTGATTATATACCCACCCCAGCATACAGAAAACCCTTGTTAAAGTATAAAAATCCGCCAAAAACCTATGCGGAGGAAAGGGCGAGGCGTAACGCGGAAAAAAGCGCTAGGTATAACCGCTATGAAGCCGCCTATGATGAGGGCTATGAAGACGGTATGGATGATTGATATAAATATATATTACTTCTATTATATTGTTTGTAATTGGGGTACAAATATATAAGGGCAAAACATCCCTTGTGCATGAATACCATAGAAAACATGTAAAGGATAATGTGGGTTATGGTAAGAAGCGTTTTGCCAAGTACCTTTTCTTATTTATTGACGCTTTAATCTTGAAAATTGAGTAACAAAAAACAGCAAACCTATTTTGATTTACTGTTTCATATGCAATATTTATTAATTCGTTAGTTTATTTAATTTTTGTTTTTCAATTTTTTAATACTATTATCTAAACTTTTCTGGAGTTCCAAATTTTTATAGAAAATCTCATCATAAACACTATTGATAATTTTTGCTAAAATATCAGGCTTATCAATATTTACTTCGTGGTTTGCACCATCAACAAATTTAAGACTTGATAAAACTAATAATTCATTCAACCTTACTGCTGCTTTCATATTTACCTTATCTTTTTTCCCACAAACTATATAAACAGGGCAAGATATATTTTTAATTCTATCACTATAATCAAGGCTTCCAATAGATGATGATATAGATATCATATTATTCTTTGATAACCCAGATTTCAAGAATAATCTATTTGGCATTAATCTAAAAAATAAATTTTGAACATCGATAAGCATTTTTGGTATTTTATATTGTGGTGCTATAAGTATCAACGCTGCTATTTTCTCTGGTTGCCGGAAATACAATTCAAGACCTAACACAGCTCCAAGACTTAATCCACAAATTATTATAGGGCTACTCTCCTCAATTATTTTCAACTCTAATTTATCAGCCATATAGTCAAAAGTTGGATTGTTTTCTAAATCAAAAGTTAAATCAGGGCATTCAATATCATTGCATTTAAGATGTTGAATTGTTTTATCCCATGCTTGTTTTTGTTGACCAAGCCCATGTAAAAATAACATTTTCATTTTTCTTATTCAACCCCATGATTTAATTTCCACTTTTGTGTTTTTAAAAATTTAATAATCCTAATTGTTCCTTTCCAGCATAGCATACCTAATATAAAGAATATAATAGCTATTATTAAACCCACAATCAAAGCAGTAATACCCTTTAATTCATACATAAAAAACACAAATTTCAAATTGTCAATGAAAGAAATATGAACAATTCCTTTTAACATTCCCATTAATCCCGCTAAAATACTAATAACACTCGAAACGAAAAAAGAAATTGCAATAACTGCTAAAGTTGGAATAATTGATATCCATGTTAGAGAAGCATATGAATAAAAGCTTAACACCATCATGATTTTTTTCAAAGAAAATCCTTGTTTTTTAATAATAGATTCTCCTATATAATTCATTGCTAATTCTTTAGGACTATCCAATTCATCTATAATGGATTCTGCTGTTTGACCATTTTTTAAGCGTTCATAAAATGTACTTTTTAATTCACTTAAAATATCTGTCTTTTCCGAAATGGGTATATATCCAAGATACGAATCTACTTGCGATAAATATTTTTCCAATTGTTTATTTTGTTCTCTATCCATAATATTTTATCCCTTTCTCAACTCAGAAATACTTTTGACAAGCATTGCCCAATCATTATCTAATTGTTTAAGATAAGAAAGCCCTTTCGCAGTAATTCTATAATATTTTCTTGCTGGTATTCCTTCTCCTAAATTTTCCCAATACGATTCGAGATATTCGTTCTTTAAAAGTCTGCGTAACAAAGGATAGATAGTGCTCTCCTTTGTTTTTAACATATAATAGTGGTCTAATGTTTGAATCAATTCATAACCATATCTATCATTATTTTGCATCAATAGCATAATTACATATTCTAATGTACCTCGTTTGATCTGTGATACCCATTCTTCATTCATTTCTATGTTCCATTCCTCTATTTTCATTAAAGATATATGACATCTAAATTATATACATCATACCACATAGTATATATGTGTCAATATGTATATCATCTTAATTTAATTTGTCGCTTAATAACCGTATATACCATTCCATGAAGTATCAACTTCTTATTTATATCTATCTTATCTTTTTCTCTTTCCGTTCCAATTGCACTATCTTTAACAGCTTATCTTGAAAAGTTTCCTTGCTGTTTGGGTCAAAGTATATCTCCGTTACAAAAGTCTTTCCTTTAATCTTTTTTTATCATCGTACCATTTAGCTTTATATGTTTTTTGTATTTCTAAATATGGCGGTACAACAAAAAACCACAACATATATTATTTTTTTATTTTATTTATATAAAATAAGTGAACAAAGCATGCTATAAAAGTATAAAATATTCGCATTAATGCGAACTATAAATGTAGATGAATAAGGCTTTATACGTATAATTATAATAATTTAAAATAAATAGAAAAAACTTTAAAATTTTTCAAAAAAGTAGTTGACACTACCAAACAAATGTGTTAATATAATTTTTGCCGTCACTTGATGGCAACGAACCTTGAAAACGATACAGAAGAATAAAGATAGCTAAAAGAAACG
>CAZJEB010000007.1:0-79943 GCA_964544955.1 uncultured Oscillospiraceae bacterium
AAAGAAGCCTATTATAGGCTTCTTTTTTATTTATCTTTCAAACAATACAGAGTTTTCAAGGAATACGTGAAGGTGAATATCGTCAACTAGGTCATGAAGTTTTTTAAAAGCATGTACATATGTATTACAAGCATCAGCTGGTGGTGTAAATTCATTTGTAAGCTCTTGAAGTTCCCTTAACATTTCACCTACTGCATCATGATCATCCCTTAAGTGTTGCCAATCAACTTCACCATTCATAGCTTTTGGAAAATCAATTTGTTCTTCCTGTGCAAAGTGAGGTGCAAGCTCGCCTTTCATTTTTAAAAACAATTGGTATATTTTTGTTAATGAGTCCCCATGAGTTTCATAGTGAACATAAAGTATTTTGGCTAATAATCTGTCAACTTCTTCCAATAATGCTTCTTCATCCCTATGGTGATGATTAACAATATATCTCATTAAATCATTTTTACCAAGGTCTAGAGCAAGCCTCCAGTCGTTTACGTCACCTTTAGTTTCATAGTTGTTAAGTTTTTCAACAAATTCATCAACGTTTAAACCTTGCCTTGCAACAGCATCTTCTAAAACTTCCCATCCACCACAGCAGAAGTCTATATTATTTTCACTTAAAATTTCAACGATATTAGGCCTTTCTTTTACAGCTTGCTCAATTTTCATAGATTTTATAATCATAATTTTTCCACCTTTCAAAATGTATACTTAATTAATTATTATGGTTAGTTTATTTCCCCTTACCATGATTTAATTATATATAAATTTAAAAATATAAACATTGATTTAAATCAACTTTCAAAAAAGATTTTTTCTAACTCTGCAATATTTACTATTTTTATCTTCTTGTGCCCCACCCTTTGAATTAGCCCAGAATTTTCAAGTTCTTTAAACTTACGGCTTACTGTTTCTTTCCTTAAGTTAATAACCCCTGCTATATCATCCAGGCTTAAGTGTATATCGTTTGCTTTAATTAAATTGCTTTGAAATAGTAAAAAGCCTGAAATTCTTCTTAATGCGTCAGACTCCATCATTAACCTTAGTTTGTTGTTTACAGCATAAAGTTCGTTTGATAAGTTTAATATTATTTTTTGAGCAAACAAAGAATCTTCTTTTGCTTTTTGAAACAAAATACCAGTACCTATTTTACAAAACTTTGTAGGTGTAATAGTTTCAACATTATAATCAAAAACTGTATTTTTTAATAAATATTCTTCACCTATAATATTAGAATCAACTTTAATGTTATATATATACTCTTTACCGTCTGCATCAAAGCTTGTTAATTTAACCTTGCCTTCACGAATAATTAAAATAAAATCAGCTTTATCATTTTCATGAACAACAAATTCCCCTGCACCTAATTCAAAATGATCTGCAGTATGAGCAATTTTATGTTGTTCGTTTATATCAAGCTCTTTAAAAAGAGTAATTTTAGAAGTGCATAGACATTTATTGCACATTGTACCCATATATTCACCTACTTATAAAAATATGTACAAGTATAACATATTTTACTGAATATAAAAATAAAACAACTTGTAGCTTTACAAGTTGTTTTATTTTATTAATTTTCTTTCTTTTTTAAAGGGTGAATGCTTCCATCCTCTTCTTTTATCATAACATTATCTAATGTTGCCCTTAAACTTTGCCTATACTCTTCAATATATTGTTTTCTTAATTTAGCTTGCTCGGCTTTTTCTTCCTCATTTAATCCTTCAGCTCTTTGTTTTTTAGCTAATTCATTTATTCTTGCTACATCTTCTTTATTCATAATATCTCCATTAATTTATCGGTTTTTTTACAGCTCTATCACTATATAAAACACTTTGAGTTCCTGCACCTGCAACACCATCAGCAGTTAAACCGTTATAGTTTTGGAAGGTCATAATAGCAGCTTGGGTAGAATGATCATACTCACCACTAATAGGCTCAACCATGTAACCCAAATCTACCAATCTACCTTGTAGTTGTATAACTGCATCCGTTCTACTACCCAATTGTAATGTTTCATAATTTACTGTTGTTAGGCCAGCTGGTTTTGCAAAGCTGGAATAAAGCAACTGAAGTGTACCTGTACCAGCAACACCATCTACAGATATTCCATTATTTTGTTGGAATTCCTTAACAGCTCCATAAGTATTTTGGTCAAATATTCCATTTACTTTACCTTGGTAATAGCCCAACTCATAAAGTGCATATTGCATATTATAAACATCTGTTCCCTCTTTATAAAGTTCAAGCTTATTATAACTACCACTAACACTTATATTTCCGAACAACAACCTTTGCATTGTAGGGCCTGCAACACCATCTGGTGTAAGCCTGTTTGTATTTTGAAAAGCCCTAACGGCATCAACTGTTCCGCTGCCGTAATTACCATCAACATTGCCCCTATAATAGCCAAGCTCCATCAGTTTTTGCTGGAGGTTTGAAACTGAGGAGCTTGAAGTGCCTTGAGCTAAAGTTGTATATCCTGTACCTGATGCCACCGATGTGTTTTGGTATTGTGTGCTTTGGTTTGTTGTAACAGTGTTGCCTAAATTAGGAACATAGCTTGACCCAGCTGGTAAAGCACTATCTGAAAACATTTTATTTAAAGTACCAGATCCTGCAACACCGTCTTGTGTTAATCCATGAGCCGCTTGGAAAGCCATTACAGCTGCTTTTGTTGATGGTCCATAGCTACCGTCAGCACTTCCGTTAAGGTAACCTAGTTTAATTAATTGTTTTTGTATTGCACTTACTGCGTTACCTTCATCGCCTTCCCTAAAGGAAGACCCTGATTTTGCAATTGCAGCAACAGGAGAACTCGCTTTTTTAGCATTTGATGAGAACAAGGATTTTTGAGTTTCAGGCCCTGCTATTCCATCTGAATATGGTTGTGATACCTTTTGGAATGCAATAACTGCTTTTTCTGTAGCTTCACCATATTCACCATCCGCAGTTCCAGCTAAATAACCAAGGTCAATTAGTCTGTTTTGAATTAAACGAACATCTGCTCCTGATGTACCTAATTTTAGGTACCTTGCGTTTGAAACATCTGGTGTTCTTGTAGGTGAAGGAGTTCTTGTAGCTGTTGGCTTCCTTGTTGTTGTAGTGGTTGTGGTTGTACTTGTATTTGCATCTGATGCTTTTACTGCGCGAGTACTATATACTGCAGCTAATGTTGCTTTACCCGCAACACCATCTGAAACTAGTTTGTTAGCTGCTTGGAAAGCTTTAACAGCATTTGTTGTACCACTACCGTAAGCACCATCAACACTACCATTATAATAGCCAAGTTCTTTTAGGCGTTGTTGTAATTCTTTTACTTCCTGGCCCTTGCTGCCGCTTTTTAAAGACCCAGAAGATGTTTCAGGGGTAACAATTGGTTTTTGTGTTGGTGTTGCAGTTATAGTAATAATCCCAGGGTCTGTTACTTGTACATCTGTTCCATCCGTTGTAACAGGGTTAAATACCGACCAGTCTATTGTACTGCTACCAGTTGTAGTTTCCTGAGGTACAGAAGTTACAACTGGTTCCGTGGTTGGTGTTGGTGATGGTGTAACAATATTTTGGAACGGAACATTATCACTACCAACAGTTAAATCATCACTAGTTGTTTTATCTGGCTCAACATAACAGCCGCTTAACACTAAAGCGGAAAGTATTAGCATTAAAATTAATGTTATTATTTTTTTATTTTTTTTGAAATTGTACATGGCAGCTACCTCCATAATATATATAAACATAAATTGTTAAAATTAAATTATAAAATTTCACAGTACAAGAATAACATAAACAGCTTAAATAGTCAATAAATTAGATAGTTATTCCTTGCATATATTTTAATTTTATTTCATATTTATTACGTTATTATTCCATTTACAAAGAAGCTTGCAAAGGTTTTAAAACCTATATATAATTAAAGCATTAGTTTTTACTAATTTGGAGGTATAAATGGAAATTTTTGATGAAAATAACAATTATGAATATACAGAAACTGGCGATATAATTCGCATTCCTGTACTTGCATTAAAAGGCATGAATATATTCCCTGGAACATCTTTACATTTTGATGTTCAAAGAAAATATAGTAAAAAATCCCTTGAGTTGGCTATGAAATCAGATAAAACAATTTTATTAGCTATGCAAAAAGGTATGGAAGATAACCCTGGAATTAATGATATTAATCTAGTAGGAACAATTTGTAAAATAAAACAAGTTTTAGAGTTGCCTGGTGATATTGTTAGGGTTCTTGTTGTTGGTGAAAGCAGAGCAAGAATGCTAAATATAAAGGAAGAAAGCTCTTATTTTGAAGCCGAGGCTTTAGTAATAAAAGATGATACTACAACTCAAAAACTAATGATTCAAGCCTTAATAAAGTCTGTAAAATCTGCTTTTAAAGATTATTCTGAAAACACCAGAAACATTGGCCCTGAGCTTATTTCTAGCATAAACGTAATGAATGATCCCATTAAGCTTACCGACACTATATCAAGCAACTGTATAGAAAACTTGGATGATAGGCAAGAACTGCTTGAAAAAGTACCCCTTGTAAAAAGGATGGAATTGTTATATGGCTTATTAGTAAAGCAAGTTGATATATTAAAGTTGGAAAAAAGAATACAGGCTAGAGTTAAAGCTCAGGTTGAGAAAAATCAAAGAGATTTTTATTTAAATGAGCAAATAAAATCAATACAAGAAGAGCTTGGTAATACAAATGCTGCAGATATTGATGTTATGAAAAAGAAACTTGCAGAACTACCTATTAATGACGAAGCAAAGGAAAAGGTAGAACAGGAAATAAATAGATATAGCCATATGATGCAAGGTTCTCCTGAGCTTGTAGTAAGCAGAACCTATATAGAGTATATATTAGATTTGCCTTGGGGAAAGTTCACTGAAGACGAATTGGATTTGAACCACGCCAGAAAAATTCTTGATGCAAATCACTACGGTTTGGAGAAAGTAAAGGAAAGAATAATAGAGTTTATTGCTGTTTTGCACCAAAAGAAAAATATGCGCGGACCAATATTATGTTTTGTTGGCCCTCCAGGTGTGGGAAAAACAAGCGTTGTTAGAGCAATTGCTGAAGCTTTAGGCCGTAAATTTATACAAATGAGTTTGGGTGGCGTAAGAGATGAAGCGGAAATACGCGGGCATAGAAGAACATATGTATCTGCTATTCCTGGAAGAATTATAGCGGGAATAAAGCAATCTGGCACAATGAACCCATTATTCTTGTTTGATGAAATTGATAAAATGTCATCTGACTTTAGGGGTGACCCCGCATCCGCCATGTTAGAAGTGTTAGATAGCGAGCAAAACAATGCTTTCCGTGACCATTATTTAGAAATTCCTTTTGATTTAAGTAATGTTATGTTTATAACAACAGCAAACTCAATCGATAGTATTCCCCCTGCCTTATTAGACCGTTTAGAAATAATTGAAGTTTCAAGTTACACAATGGAAGAAAAACTTCAAATATCAAAAAAACACTTGTTGCCAAAACAAATAAAAGAACACGGATTAACAGGCAAGGCAGTAAGAATAAGTGATAAAATTTTTAATGATATTATTGAACATTACACAAGAGAATCTGGTGTAAGACAATTAGAACGTATAATTGCTAAAATTGTTAGAAAATCTATTGTTGATATGCATAGCGAAGCTAACTTAAGCTACATTACGATGAACAAACAAAAATTAAACGACTATTTGGGTTCATATAGATTTTTAAGTGAAGCTATTGAGAAAGAACCCAAGGTTGGTATTGTTAACGGTTTAGCATATACAGCCTATGGTGGAGTTGTTTTAGCCGTAGAATGTATAACATTAAAAGGCAACGGAAAAATTCATTTAACAGGCAAACTTGGTGATGTTATGAAAGAAAGTGCTGATGCAGCATTATCATGGGTAAGAGCTCATTATAATGAATTCGGGCTTGATGAAGACTTTTTCCAAAATACAGATATACACATTCACGTACCAGAAGGTGCAGTACCTAAAGACGGCCCATCCGCAGGCGTAACAATGGCAATTGCAATGATATCTGCATTAACAAATAAAAAAGTTAGGCAAGATATTGCCATGACAGGTGAAATTACTTTACGCGGTAATGTATTGCCAATTGGCGGTGTAAAAGAAAAATTGTTTGCAGCATATAGGAATAACATATATAATATATTTATACCAGCAGAAAACATGAAAGATCTTGAAGAATTACCTAAAGACATTCTAAATGAATTGAATATAACATCAGTTAAAAACATCAAGGATATTATTAAAGAAGTATTCTTAGATGTGAAAGGGAAATAATGATTATTAAAGGTGCAAGTTTTATAACAAGCATGGCAGAATATTCAAACTTTAATGGAATAGGCCTTAAACAAATAGCAGTTATTGGTAAAAGTAATGTGGGAAAAAGCACATTAATAAATACTTTATGCAACCAAAACAAGCTTTGTAAAACAAGTGGAACCCCTGGAAAAACAAGGTTAATAAATATATTTAATATAGACGTTGCTAAAGATGATAAAAAAAGTGCCTTTCATTTAGTTGACTTGCCTGGTTATGGATATGCAAAGGTAAGCAATACCGAAAAATTACGTTGGGGTAATATGATGGATGATTATTTTCATAAATCTGAACAACTTTGCCTTGTTTTACATTTGGTTGACATTAGGCACGACCCAACAAATGATGATATTATAATGAGCAACTTTTTAAGAAACGTAGGTATAGATTTTAAAGTTGTAGCTACAAAAGCCGATAAAATATCTAAAGGCGCTAGAATGAAACATATTGCCCCTATTTGCAGGGCTTTAAATGTTCAACCTTGGGAAATTGTAGTAACATCATCAGTAAATAAAGATGGTAAAGGAGCGATATTAGAAGATATATCCAAATATATATTTAATGAATAAACTGGAGGTTGACCATGTTAGTTAAAAGATTAGAGAAAAACAAACAAGATATACATGATTTTGTTAAATTCCCATTTTCAATATACGAGGACAACCCCAATTGGGTTCCTCCAGTTATTGATGATGAAGTTGAACATTTGTTAGATGAGAATAGCTTAGAAAACAAAAATGAATTTGCTTACTTTATGGTATATGACGGAAAAATTGCTAGAGCAAGAATTGCCGCAGGTATAGACAAATCATTTAACGAAAAAAACAAAACAAAAAGGGGCTATATTTCATATTATGAATGCGCAGAAAACCCCGTAGCAAGTAAAGAAGCCCTTGATGCTGCAATAGCATATTTGAAAACTTTAGGCATACTTGAAGTTGTTGCAACTAAATCAACAACTTTCTCGAACTTTGGAAAAGGCATATTAGTGAACGGCTTTGATGATAGTACAAAACTTATTAGACCTTATAATCATCCCTATTATGAGGAATACTTAAAAAGCTATGGTTTTAAACCTTATAAACACCACGATACATACTGGATAAAAGCAAATAATTTTCCGCTTGATGAATTTACAGCACTATCCGAAAAAGCTATGTTAAGGTTTAAATTTAGAACAGAAATTGTTCCTTTATTTAAAAATACAATTCCTCAACTTGCTGAAAGAATAATATCTGTTATACACCAATCTTACAATGCAGATTGGGAAACATCTCAACCTTCTGCTGACGACATAATTAGAGAGCTAAAATGTATATATAAGTTTGCTAAAAATAATTATATAGTAATAGCATATTCTGACGAAAGACCTATTGGTGCCTTTGTAGGCTATTCTGACTTTAATAAAAATTTAAAAAAATACAACGGCAAATTATTCCCCAAATATTATTTAGATAAATTTTTAAACACTGAAACACCTAATATATCCCACAGTAGTATGATATTTGTTGTTCCTGATTTCCAGCATAAAGCTGTTGACGTAGCAATGATGTGTGAAGCTTTTAGAAAGCTAAAAAATGATGGTATAGAATTAATTGAAGCAACAACAATACCATCATCAAACAAACAGTTTGTATCCACTATAAAGCGTTTAGGTGGTATTAATACCAGGTCTTACGGTCAATTTTTAATGGAAATATAATGTAGTTATTGCAAAATACACTTATAAGTGTTATAATTCCATTTGTTGCAATGATTAGGAACGTGCTTAACAATATAGCATTTAAGAGAAAATGGTACTTGGTGTAAGCCATTATGTTAGTAGTTAAGGAATTCCCCTATGAGCAGTTTATCCGAAATTAGTAAGATAAACCGGATTTATCTCCGTTATTGATAGATAAACACTATTTTGGGTGGTATTACGAATTTTTAAGTTTCGTCCCTTTAGGATGAAACTTTTTTATTTAATTCAGGAGGTTAAAATGTCTATATTAGATGATTTAAAAGTAATTAAGGAAGAAGCCCTTAAACAATTAGAAACAATTACTAGTTTAAAGGATGTTGATGAAGCAAAGCTTCAACTTTTTGGTAAAAAAGGTAAAATTTCTACACTAATGAAAAGTTTAGGTGGCGCTAGTGCAGAAGAAAGGCCAGTGTTTGGTAAAGAAATAAATGATGTTAGAGGGTTTATATCTGAAAAACTAGATATAATAGCTCAACAGCTAAACGAGAAGAAAAAATTAGCCGATTTAGCAGCAGAAACAATAGATGTTACAGAGCCAAGGCAAATACCCTACATTGGCACAAGCCATCCAATAAGTTTAGTTTTAGATGAAATGCTTGAATGTTTTACTGGTTTAGGTTTTGAAGTTGTTGAAGGTCCAGAGGTTGAACTTGATAAATACAATTTTGGTTTACTTAATATACCAGAAGATCACCCTGCAAGGGATGCACAAGATACACTATATTTTTCAAGTAATATATTGTTGCGCACACATACATCACCTGTTCAAGCAAGAACAATGTTATCTAAAAAGCCTCCAATAAGGATGGTTTGCCCCGGTAGAGTATATAGAGCTGATGAAGTAGACGCCACTCACTCCCCTGTTTTCCACCAATTAGAGGGTTTAGTAATTGACGAAGATGTAAATATGGGCGATTTACGTGGAACACTAGAAGCCTTTGCTCATAAACTTTATGGCAAGGATATAACAACTAGGTTTAGACCAAGTTTTTTCCCTTTTACAGAGCCTAGTGCAGAAGTTGACTTAACATGTATGGCATGCAAAGGCAAAGGTTGCCGCGTGTGCAAAGATACAGGTTGGATAGAAGTTTTGGGTAGCGGAATGGTAAACCCAAAAGTACTTGAAATGTGCGGAATAGATAGCAAAAAATATAGCGGATTTGCATTTGGTATTGGTTTGGAAAGAATTGCTATGATGAGATATGGCATTAAGGATATGAGGTTGCTATATGAAAATGACTATAAATTCCTAAGCCAGATACGCAATTAAAAAGGAGAAACACAATGAAATTACCATTATCTTGGATAAAAGAATATACAAATATAACAGCTGCCCCCCAAGAATATATGAATAAAATGATAATGACAGGAACAGCAGTTGAAGGATATGAAAAAGCATCACCATTAAGCAATGTTGTAGTTGGCAAGGTATTATCAGTTAAAGATCACGAAAACAGCGATCATTTACACGTATGTATGGTTGATGTTGGCGAAGAATCACCTTTACAAATAGTTTGTGGTGCGCCTAATGTTAAAGAGAATATTCTAGTTCCTGTAGCTTTAGTTGGCGCTGAACTTCCTGGCGGTTTTAAAATAAAAAAAGGTAAACTTAGAGGCGTAGAAAGTTATGGCATGATTTGTAGTGGGCCCGAACTAGAAATACCTACATATTTGTATCCATCAGTTGGCGACGAAGGAATTTTAATTTTTAATGAAGATTATCCGGTTGGAACTGATGTAAACAAAATATTCATGTTGGATGATATTATTCTTGATTACGACATATTAGCAAATAGACCCGATTTATTATCTGTACTTGGTATTGCCAGGGAAAGTGCAGCAGTTTACGATCAAAAATTTAATATGCCCAAGGTTAATGTAAAAGAAATTGACGAATCAATTGACAATTTTATTAGTGTTAACGTTATCGATAAGGATGCGTGTCCTCGATATGCAGCAAGAGTAATAAAAGATGTAAAAATTCAACAATCTCCCTTATGGTTAAGGTCTTATTTGCACAAGAGTGGCGTTAGAGCAATTAATAATATTGTAGACATTACAAACTATGTTATGCTAGAAACAGGGCACCCTATGCATGCATTTGACCTTGATAAGGTTAAGGGTAAAAAAATAACCGTTCGTTATGCTAAAGAAGGTGAAAAGCTAACCACTTTAGATGATAAAGTTCATAATTTAAAAACAAGCGATTTACTAATTTGTGATGAAGGTGGCGCAACTGGAATCGCTGGTATTATGGGTGGATTTGAAAGCGAAATTGACGAGAATACAAAGAACGTTGTTTTTGAGTGCGCTTGCTTTGATAGATCAATGGTAAGAAAATCATCAAGATCTTTAGGAATAAGAACAGAGTCATCCGGCAGGTTTGAAAAAGGTGTTTCTGCAGCTAGCATTCCTTTTGCAATAAATAGAGCTTGCCAACTTGTAAATGATTTAGATGCCGGTAAAGTTGTTAAGGGTATTGTTGATATTTACTCTGAACTACCCCAGGTAAAAACAGTTGTTTGTAGCGTTAAAAATATTGCTAAAAGAACGGGTATAGAAATATCCGCCGTTGATATGCTTAGTATATTAGATAAATTAGGGTTTACAACATCCCTTACAAACGATACATTGTCAGTAAATGTTCCTTTATACAGGCTTGATGTTGAAATTGAGGCTGATATTTGCGAAGAAGTTTTAAGGCTTTATGGCTATGAACATATTCCTGCTACACCACTTAGAGGTTCTACAACACAAGGTGGTATTAGCCCACTTATGAGCTTTAAAAACAAGGTATCCTCTGTAATAAAATCTTACGGTTTTATGGAAACCATGAGATATTCATTTATTAGCAGAAAATCTTTAGATAAATTAGGCTTACCTAATGAAGATATAAGATTGCAAGCCTTGGAACTAATTAATCCCTTAGGCGAAGATACCGCAATAATGAGAACAAGTTTAGTGCCAGATATGTTGCAAACAATTTCTTTAAATATTAATCACGGAAACTTAAATATTAGGTTTTTTGAAAGTGCAAAGATATTTTTACCTGAACCGAAAGACAATGATGGGTTACCTTTTGAAGTTAATAGCTTATGTTTAGGTATGTATGCTGAAAATACTGATTTTTATACATTAAGAGAAGTTTTAGAATCATTAATGTTTGAGTTAGGTATAGAATATACTATAACAAAAGGCGGAGATTCATATTACCACATAGGAAGATCAGCAAAACTTATGCAAGGCGATAATGTTTTAGCCACCATTGGAGAGATTACCCCTGATGTTGCTAAAGCTTATGAAATATCCAAGAGGGTGTATATTGCTGAGCTTAATATAGACTTATTGCAAAGTCTTGCTAAAAGAGCTGGTGCTGTAAAAGACTTACCAAAATATCCTGCAGTTAATAGGGATTTAGCCATTGTATTTGAAGAAAAAATACAAATTGGTGAAGTTATGGATTCAATGAAATTAGCAGGCGGCAAAATGTTGGAAAACGTTTATATGTTTGATGTTTATAGAGGTATACCTGTACCTCCACAGCATAAATCGGTTGCATTCTCGTTTTCATTTAGGTCACCCGAAAAAACCTTAACGGATGATGATATACAAAAACACATGAATAATATATTAAAAACAGTTGAAGAAAACTATAACGGAAAAATTAGGGAATAACTAAAAAGCCAAGCAAATGCTTGGCTTTTTAGTATTTTATTGGGTTATATATAAACACATTACACTCCATAGCTCCATTATAAACTCTACGCTTTTTATCAGCTCTTTTTCCAAAAAATTTTTCAAAGTTATTATCATTTGATATTACTGCCATTCCCCAACCAGGATGTCTTGCCAATAATTTTCCTAAATCTTTATATAGATATTGAACCGCTTTTTTACTGCTAAGCCTTTCACCATAAGGAGGATTTACAATAAAGCACCCTTCTTCTTCATCCAAATTAACATTATTTAAATCAATATTACTAACTTTTATTCTATTAGAAAGCCCCGCTTGAACAATATGCTTTTTGGCGAGGATAAGTACTTCGCTGCTTATATCACTACCTTCAATTTCTATTGTTCGTTCTTTATCAAAGGCTTTGTTACTTTTTTCCCTTATTTCATCAGCTTCACCTTTACTCAACATCCCCCATGCTTCCATGTCAAAAGTTCTAGCTATCCCTGCTGGTTTTTTTAATGCCATCATTGCTGCTTCAATTAAAAATGTTCCTGAGCCACAGCAAGGATCATACAATTTTTGCCTCATTCTCCAAGGGGATAAGTTTATTATTGCTGCAGCCAATGTTTCACGTATAGGTGCTTCAGCATTCCATGTCCTATACCCTCTTTTATTTAGTGATTCACCACTGGTATCAACCATAATTTTAGCAATATCATTGTGTATAGATACTTCTATTTTATATCTAGCTCCATTTTCAGGCAAAATATTAACGTTATATTTGTTTTGCATTTTTTTAATTATTGCTCTTTTAACAATTGCTTGACTATCAGTTTGGCTCATTAAAACGCTTTTAACACACCTAACGTTAACAATTATATTTGCATTTTTAGGCAACAAATCAAAAAACTTTGTGTTAAGCGTTAAGTCAAAAAGCTCATCAAAACTAATTACCTTGGCTTCATTAGCTATTATTAGAACCCTATCGCTACAGCGTAAATTTATATTAGCATAAAGTATTTCTTTAATATCTGCTTTAAATCTTACTCCACCCAGCTCGGCTTTTGCATCTAAGCCTTGATATCTTAATTCCTTTGCAATTATACCCTCTAAGCCAAAGGCAGCTTTTGCCCAACATTCATATTTGTTATTTATCACAATTTTCTCCTTAATTATTAAAAATAAAGTTAATAGTTTTACAATTATACTTATGCCCAACTGGTTTATATGTAAAATCAAATGATTCAATTATAAACTTATAATGACTTAATAAATCAATATATTCTTTTATATAAATTATTTGTGATTCATTTGCATTTAAATCAGCAATTTTATTTCCGTTTATATTAATATTTGCATTTTTAGGCAAAATTAAATCAATAGCTATATTATCTTTTTTATTTTTCAATTTTGCCATATCAATTATTAAAGAACTAGGTAAATCAATACTATACTGTGTTTTATTTAACTTGGTAAAGTTAACGGCCTCTTTATTAAAATTTATTTTAGTAATAAAAGTAACATAATCTAAACTTTCAAAACTTTTGTTTGGATATTTAAATATATGATCAGATGGTTTTGGCCAAATTATTATATCTACATTTTTCCCCATACATAATACTGAAAATCCATTTTCAATATTTGATAAGTAAGCATCAGACAATACAAAGTAGGGCTTATTGTTATGGCTTACAACTAAATAGTTTCTATTATCATACTTTGACAAGCAAAATATTTCAACAACCTTTCCCTTTGTTATAATATTTATAGCTTCCATCGGTGTTATATTAATTAGCTTATTATCAACCATAATTTGAGGCTTAAATAACTCTGTTTCTTTACAAAGCCAAACCTCTTTATCTTTATAAACTCCTCTAAAAAGGATTTGAATATTGCAAAACTCTATTATACTTTTTCCAAATTCTAAGCTATTAAAAACAACAGAAATTTCATTAGAATCTTTACAAATTAATAATTTTGTTTCATTACTTTTAATGCCTTTTGAATTTGCTAAGTTATAAGCTTTTTCTTTTTCTATAACATAAAATTCCTCAAAGCAATTAATCGCCCTAAAAAAGTTCTTTGTTTTATTTAATAAGCACTCAATTTTAGAACTATTATATTCTATATTGTATGGATTGCAAATTTCAAAATAATCAGAAAAGCAAAATATACTCTGACCTTTACTAATTAGTATACTTAATACCTCAATTAAGTCTTGATTACTGCTTATAGTATCTAAAACACTTATATTGCATAAACTATAATTATTTAAATAATTATTATAATTTGTTTCTTTGTTTATATTAATAATACTGTATGAGTTATTATCAACATTATTATCATTTATCCAATATATATCAACAGGTATACTATTATCATTAAAAATTTTTATTACTTCATTGAATGCTTTTGATTTCTCAGTTTTAGATTCAAAAAAATAGTCATCAAAATCCATAGATACTCCAATAATTGGCCCATTTTGAACAGAGTACATATCGCCAAAGCTATTATGTAAAATACTAATAAACCTATTTAGATGATTTATATTTGCAGTATTATTAAAATTATTAAAGCAATCAATATGCCTTAAATAAGATGGCAAACCATTATATTCTATGTTAGCAAAAGGAATAAAATTTATTATTACAAACATTCCTATTTTTGAACAATATTTCAATAATTTATGTATATTGTTTTGTTCAAATAAATAATATTTACCTTCAAAAATTTCTATATCAGCCCAAACAACATTAATTCTTATACCATTTATTCCAGAATTTTTTAAATTTATTAAGCTTTCTTCCCAAAATTCTTTTTCAATTGTAGTATAAGAAAAATCGGTACAAAAAACTGCGATTGATGCAGGTTTTATTGTACCAATATTATCATCAATATATTTGCTAATTTTAAAAGGATAAATAATCATATGGTGTTGATACTACTCAAAATTTATTTTTGAATATTTTAAATCAATCTTTGGTGCGCTATATTCACAGCCTTCATCAAACTTTACTGTTTCTGGTGGGGTTTCTAGCTTTTCAGGTTCATTTAAATATTCCATAATATAAGCAAATAGCTTAGCATAAACTGCACCAGCGCATACCCTTTCATCTGCTGTAACACCTAATGGTAAAAGTCTATTTCTCTTTATGCTACCATCTTTTAACATTTTAAATGATCTTTTAACTGCACCCATGGAAATAAACATTGTGGTAGTCCCAAAATTGTAAACATGGTGGTTTACATTTGCCATACCAATTGAAGCCATATTTGTAATAAACATACTAGTATGGAATGGCGATAAATCAACAATAATTTTTGGCATTAGACCATATCTATCTAAAAACTTTAAAAAACCTACAGCAACTGTTGGTAATAAAGGAACCTTCATTAAAAATTTGGCTAATTTTAAAGTTGAATTATTTGTTTCTGGTTTTTGATTTTCAATAACATCCTTTTTTACCCTGGCAACTACATCATATATAGTATCATATGGGTCAAATTTAACTTTAACAACAGTTTCCTCTAATGGAGCCCCTTCTTCTACGTGCCTAAGTATAGTAAAAGAAACTGTAAGTTCCTTTCTAGAATACAACATTTTATTAACCACAAACCTGTTAACTTCAGGCAATTGTGATACCGACCTAACAAAAGCAGCAATAATTATTTCCATAAAAGTAATTTTATAGCCTTCTTTTGCTTTTTTGGCTATATAATTAGCTAATACATCATATTGTAAATCTTGATTTAAAAATACTTGAGCATCTACCCTTGTTGGCATTATATATGAGGTAATTTCAACCAATGGATCCATGTTTTTAACTTTTTTACCCTCAGGTCTAATTCCAAACATTATATTCCTCCTTAGCTTATAATACTTATAAGTTCTTCTAAATTTTTTGCTATTATAGCATTACTAGTTTTTAGCTTTTGCAATGATTGGTGCCCGTTCATAACTAATATACATTTAGCACCAATTTCACTAGCTACTTCAAAATCATGTAATGTATCGCCTATAAGAAAATACTCATAAGCATTATTTTTACTAACAAAGTTTTTTGCTAGCTCTACTTTACTTTTAGCGTAAATATTATCTAAACCAAACACATAATTAAAAGTATTATGTAATTTAAACTGATTAATTTGTTCATTTAATATGTTTATGTTTGATGCCGATAATAAAACTTGAATATAATTTTTCTTTTTAAATTCATTTATTGTTTCCAATGCATTGTATCGTAGATTCATTTTATGGCTTAACAACATATATTCATCAACCCATTTATGAGCAATTTCCACAAAATTATCCTCGGTAACACCTGCATTAAAATAATAATCTTTTATAGGGAAAGTAAATTCATCTCTATATTGTTCAACACTATTAAGCATAGGTAGCCCGTATTGCTTAAAAACTTTATTACGAGCTAATATTCCTTCATTTACATCATCTAAAAGCGTTCCATTCCAATCCCAAATTATGCATTTATTCATTAATAAGCCTTAGAGAAATAAATAAGTTTTTCTGCTTTTTTACCACAACAAACACATGTTTCAGCTATGGGAGTTTGATCAAAAGGCATATTCCTAGATGTTGCACCAGCAACTTCCTTAATTTTTTCTTCGCATTCAACATCGCCACACCACATTGCCCTTGCAAACCCTGTTTGTACTTGTTCATTTAGCTCATCCATATTAAATACGTCTTCTATACGATCATTTCTAAATTTAAGGGCTTGATTATATAATTCCTTTTGAATTTGGTTAAGTAATACGCTTACATTATTTAACAACAAAGATCTAGAAAAACTGCCTTTTTCTAATGTATCACGTCTAAAATAAGTTATAACGCCTTGTTCAATATCCCTTGGCCCTACTTCTATACGAAGAGGTATGCCTTTTAATTCGCAATCATTAAACTTATAACCAGCGCTTAATGTATCCCTATCATCAACATCAACTCTGATACCGACAGCTTTTAATTGGTTAGCAATTTCATCACAAGCTTCTAACACACCTTCTTTGTGATGTGCAATTGGAATAATTTGAACTTGGATAGGAGCTATTGCAGGTGGCAATCTTAAACCACGCTCATCGCCATGGGTCATAATAATAGCGCCAATAAGCCTTGTTGATACTCCCCAGCTTGTTTCCGATACATATTCAAGTTTTCCATCTTTGCTTAGGAACTTTATATCAAAAGCTTCTGCAAACCTTGTTCCAAAGTTGTGGCTAGTTCCCGCTTGTAAAGCCTTGCCATCTTGCATCATAGCTTCAATACTATATGTACTATTAGCACCAGCAAATTTTTCCTTTTGAGTTTTTTCACCAACCAAAACAGGAATAGCTAAACTATTTTCAGCCATATCCCTATAAATTTCTAATATATCAAGGGTTTCTGTTTGTGCTTCTTCTGCAGTGGCATGAATTGTATGGCCTTCTTGCCACAAAAACTCACTTGTTCTCAAAAATGGTCTAGTACTTTTTTCCCAACGCATAACTGAGCACCATTGATTATACTTCATAGGAAGATCGCGCCATGAAGATACCCATTTTGAATACATTGTGCAAAACATAGTTTCACTAGTAGGTCTAACAGCTAATCTTTCTTGTAAAACATCTTTACCGCCTTGAGTTACCCAAGCAACTTCTGGCGCAAAACCTTCAACATGCTCAGCTTCTTTCAAAAGTAAGCTTTCAGGTATTAACATTGGCATATAAACATTTTCATGCCCTGTTTCTTTAAAGCGTTTATCTAAAACCCTTTGTATGGATTCCCAAATTGCATAACCATAAGGGCGTAATACCATACAACCTCTAACGGGTGCATAATCAACTAATTTTGATTGTAGTATAACATCTGTATACCATTGAGAAAAATCTTCATTTCTTGGTGTAATGTGAGTTACAAACCCCTTATTATCTTTTGCCATTTTTCCTCCTAGAATTTGCGCATATTAGCTATTTTATAAGCTTATATATTGTATCACTTTGATATTCAATTTTCAAGGAAAATACAACAGTTACATTAATTTTGTTAAATAAAAAAGCTGGGTATAAACCCAACTTTTAACTTTTTACTATCTTTTGCCTTTATCGTAAGGGATACCCTCTGCTTTTGGCGCCCTTGAGTTTTTACTTGTGAGTACAAGAACGAGCATTGTAACTAAATATGGAAGCATTAAATATATGTACTCTGAAGATTTAATACTTTCAAACTTAGGCAAGAAAGGTATACTTGAGGCATAAGCACTAATTATTTTAAACAAAGCAAAGAACAACGATGCTCCAAGAATGTTTAGTGGTTTCCAGTTACCAAATATCATAACAGCTAAGGCTAAGAAACCGTAACCTGCAACTGTAGATAAGAATCCAGACCCTGCAGCAAACGTGTAGGCTAAACCACCTATTCCAGCTAAAAACCCTGATATTCCAACACCTAAATAACGCATTTTATAAACATTTATACCAAGAGAGTCAGCCGCTTGAGGATGTTCACCACAAGCACTAAGCCTTAGACCTAGCTTTGTTTTATAAAGGAATACATAGGCTACAATAAAAATTATTATTGTTATAGGTGTAGTAATAAACAAGCTTTTAAACAAGAATGTGTTAAGGAATGTATCTGTTTGGGCTATGCCTAAAGATTCATAGGAAATTCTTGTCCAGTTAGGGATTATAATATTTGTGTTACCTTGACCTTGTATATGCCATGTTATAACAATAGCAGCAGCAGGAGCAAGCATATTAAGTGCTGTACCACCTATAGTTTGGTTAGCTTTTAAATGTATTGATGCAAATGCCAATAACATAGAAAAAACTAAACCACATACACCTGCAAACAATATAGATATAAGCGTTGCTGTTTGCGGTGATTGAACGCCAAACCCGGTACCATCAAAATATTTTAGTAATAAACAGCCAGCTAAAGCACCAATAACCATGATACCTTCAAGAGCAATATTTATTACGCCTGAGCGTTCTGAGAACATTCCACCTAAAGCCACAAGCAAAAGAGGAACAGCAAATAGTACGGTAGCACTTAAAATATCTGCTAATATTAACATAATTAATTGCCTCCTTCACTTATTTCAGCTTTTTTACTACGTTTTGTAAGTATTTTTACAAGTGTTTCACGCATTAATAAAGAAAATGCACTTAGGTAAATTATAACCGCTATAATAATATCTATCATTTCTTTTGCAAACTCTGGCTGCATTGCATCCCCACCAACTTGTATGTAGGATATAAATATTGCCGAGAATATAGTTCCTATTGGATTTGAGGATGCAAGGAGTGCAACTGGTATACCATTAAAGCCCATCGCAGCAATTTCTTTAAGCAAAGTATATTGTGCTGTACCACTTAAGTAGTATATACCACCTGCCATACCGGCTAAAGCACCTGAAATAACCATTGATAAAACAATATTCCTTTTAGCATTTATGCCTGCATATATACTTGCATCTTTGTTATATCCGCATGCTTTAAGCTCATAGCCAAAAGTGGTTTTTTTAAGAATTACCCAAATTATTATAGCAACAACTATTGCAATAAATATTCCAACGTTTATATAAGGTGATTTCATTAATTTATCTAAACCAAGCTTTGGTAAAATTGCATCTTCATTTGCAATTTTAAGCCCTGGTGTTCTGTCTGTATTAACCCTACCCCAAGCATTTGCAAGCATTGTTGGTATATTATTTATTAATAAGTTTACAGTAAAAAGGCCAATCCAGTTAAACATAATAGATGTTATAACTTCGTTAACATTAAAATATGCCTTAAAAATACCTGGTATTGCGCCCCATATGGCACCGCCAAGGATTGAAAAAAGTAAACATACTGGCCACGGAAGTTGTAATACTATTGCTGAGAATAGTGCAAAAAATGCTCCCAATGTATATTGGCCTGATGCACCAATATTAAATAAACCAGTTTTAAAAGCAAAGCTTACTGATAGGCCAACAAGCATTAGTGGAGCTGCCATATATAGAACGCTACCAAGTTTTGCCGGGGAACGCAATCCAGTTATTAAAATGTTTTTTAAACCAAGTATAGCAAAGTTAGGGTTAAACACAAATAGCAAAATTAAACCAAACAGTAAACCAGCTATAATAGAAATTATTGAAGATAGAAAACTAATGGTGCTTGGGTTATTAAGCATATTTTTTGATTTTTTCATTAATCCTTACCTCCAAATTTCTTTTGACGTTTAGCACCCGCCATATATAAACCTAATTCTTGAACATTTGTAGTTTTAGGATCAAATTCACCAACGATATTTCCTTCATATATAACAAGGATTCTATCAGGAACGTTTAAAACTTCATCTAGTTCAAGAGATACTAATAGTACTGCTTTACCATTATCCCTTTGATTTACTATTTGTTTATGAATGTATTCTATTGCACCTACGTCCAAACCCCTTGTAGGTTGAACTGCTATTAATACGCTTTTGCTATATTCAATTTCTCTTCCTACTATGGCTTTTTGTTGGTTACCGCCAGACATACTTCTTGCAACTGTTTTTATCCCTTGCCCAGATCGAACATCGTATTGTTGAACTAGCTGTTCTGAAAAATCTGCAACTTTCTTTTCGTTTATGAAGCCAAGGTTTTGGAATTCTTTTTCCCAATACCTTCTAAGTACCATATTTTCTTTTAGTGAATAATCTAGTACTAGGCCATGTTTATGCCTATCCTCAGGAATATGAGCTAAACCTTCAACAGATTTTTCCCTAATAGTTTTGTTGCTTACATCTTTACCATTAATAAACACATAACCTGAATTTTGTTTTGTTAAACCTGTGATTGCTGCAACCAATTCCGACTGACCATTGCCTTCTATGCCCGCAATACAAAGAATTTCCCCTGCTTTTACATCAAAGCTTACATTATTTACTACATTTTTATTTTTGCGCTTTGAAAATACGCATAAATCTTTAACTGATAAATTAACATCTCCAGGTTCACGTTCAAGCTTTTCTACAACGGTTTCTACTTCCCTACCAACCATCATTTTGGTAAGCTCTTCTTTACTAGTTTCAGGAACATTAACAGTACCAATAAATTTTCCTTTGCGAAGAACTGTAACCCTATCTGCAACAGCCATAATTTCATTTAATTTATGGGTAATAAATAGTATGGATTTCCCTTCAGCCGTAAAAGACCTCATTATTTGCATAAGTTCATCAATTTCTTGGGGTGTAAGAACTGCAGTGGGCTCATCCATAATAAGAATTTCATTATCTCTATAAAGCATTTTTAATATTTCAACACGTTGTTGCATGCCTACAGAAATATCCTGAATAATAGCATCAGGTTCAATTCTTAAGCCATATTTTTCGCTAAGATCCATAACTTTTTTACGGGCATTACGTTTATTTAGTATCCCTAATTTTGTTTCCTCAGCACCTAAAATAATATTATCTAAAACTGAAAACACTTCAACCAACTTAAAATGTTGATGCACCATACCAATTTGTAAGGTATTTGCGTCATTAGGGTTTTTAATTTTTACAACTTCGCCATTCTTTTTAATAATACCCTTTTCAGGTTGATATAAACCAAATAAAACGCTCATTAGTGTGCTTTTACCTGCACCATTTTCGCCTAATAAAGCGTGTATTTCGCCTTTTTTAAGTTGTAATGTAATATTATCGTTTGCTTTTATGCCAGGAAATTCTTTAGTAATACCCAACATTTCTATAACATATTCCGCCATGTATTAATCCTTTCAGGATATCTTGCAAAAAACGCAGCACGCTTAACAAACGTACTGCGTTTTATTGCATTAATATTTATTATTCTTGATAATCTACTGTTAGGTTAGCAACTGTAGGATGAACATCTATTGCATCACTTATAGCTACTTCGCCTGATTTGATTTTTTCAAATAAAGCATTGTATTCGTCTAATGTGAAAGCGTTGAATCTCCAGCTACCTTCAGCTGTAGGTAAACCAACGCAATCTTCAGCTGCGCCTAAAACTGCTGTTTTAGCAGAAAGGTCTTCAGGCCATACGCCATTGTTGTCGTAAAGTGCTTTTAATGAAAGCAATACTGAGTTGCCTAGTTCTTTCATTGCAGATGTAATAACTAGTTCGTCTAAGTTGCTTTGGTCAACGTCAACACCGATAATTTTAGCTCCGCCTTCTCTAGCTGCTTGAAGAGCTGAGAATACAACGCCGCCGCCACATGCGAAAATTACTTCTGTTCCGTCTGTAATCCAGCCAGCCATTTTAGCTTTGATTTCATCTGAAGGAGCAAATGTGCCAGAGTACCAGTACTTAACATTGATATCGCTAATGCCAAGTTCAGCAGCTGCAACTTCAGCGCCTTGAACAAAGCCTTCACCATACCTAATAACTGCAGGAACAGCAATGCCGCCTAAGAAACCTAAGTTTTTATAGCCATCTTTAACAGCAGCGTAGCCAGCTAAGAAACCAGCTTGTTCTTCTTTATAAATAATGCAGTGTGTGTTTGCAGCAGCACCATCAGCCATATCATAGTCGATGAACAAGAAGTTTACTTCAGGATACATTTCCTGTGCGATTTCGATTGTTTCGATAAACAAATAACCTGGGCAAACTATAACTTTTGCACCTTTATCAATTGCAGCTGTAATAGCTTCAACACGTGAATCTGTAGAGTCTTCCTTAGGCCTATAATAAGCATAAGTTTTGCCGTTTTCTTCAGCATATTGTTTTGTAGCTTCCCATGTGTATTGGTTAAAAGATTGGTCGTCGATATTACCAACGTCAGTAACCATAGCTATTTCGTAAGTACCTTCTGCAAGAGTAGCAGGGGCCAATGCCATAACTAAAATGGCGCAAAGAATAATAGAAATTATTTTTCTCATTGGAATCTCCTCCATTATTATAAAATTGAAACATGAGGTTTCTTTAAAATTATTATAACAGATAAATTTAAAATTGCAATATAAAATAAACTTTTTAAGGCATATTATTGTATATTATGGTTTTAAAAACATTGTTTTAAGTATTATTAATATAAAACTAATACTTTTTGTTGTTGATTTAAATAAATTAATACAATCAATAATTATTTTAAATAATTGCAAATAATATGTAATATTATTATACTAAATGTATTATTTAAATTTGGAGGATATATGTCGCAAAAAATACAGCTGCTAAAACAAGTATATGGATATAGCAGTTTTAGAGAGGGTCAAGGCGATCTAATTGATTCATTGATAAACGGTCGTGACACCTTGGGTATAATGCCAACTGGCGGAGGTAAATCCCTTTGTTTTCAATTACCTGCAATGATGAAAGATGGAATTACTTTAGTTATATCCCCCCTTATAAGTTTAATGAGTGATCAGGTAAATGCATTACTTCAACTAGATATACCTGCAGCTTACTTAAACAGTAGTTTAACACCGGCTCAAATAAAAAAAGCCACACAATTTGCATGTGAGGGTAAATATAAGATAATATATCTTGCTCCTGAAAGATTAGATTCTTTAGATTTTGTGAATTTTGCACAAAGTAGCAACATAAGCATGATTGTTGTAGACGAAGCACATTGTGTATCACATTGGGGGCATGATTTTAGACCTTCATATTTAAAAATAAAAGAATTTGTTGACTCACTGCCAACAAAGCCTGTTGTTGGCGCTTTTACAGCAACAGCAACCGAAGAAGTTAGAAATGATATAGTTGAATTATTAGGCCTTAAATCACCATATATATTAATAACAGGTTTTGATAGGCCAAATTTATATTATGAAGTTGAGGCAACAACAGCTAAAGAAAAAAACGCCAGAGTTTTAGAACTTTTAACTGAAATGCCTGGACAAAGCGGAATAATATACTGCTCTACAAGAAAGCACGTTGAAACACTTTGTTTTGAGTTGAACCGCTGCGGACACAAAGCCACTAGGTATCATGCTGGACTAAGTGATGTAGAAAGAGAAGCAAATCAAAAATCCTTTTTATATGACGAATGCAATATAATGGTTGCAACTAATGCCTTTGGCATGGGCATAGACAAATCTAATGTAAATTTTGTAATACATTATGATTTACCTAAGGATCTTGAAAGTTATTATCAAGAGGCTGGTAGAGCTGGGCGAGACGGTTCAAAAGCAAGATGTATATTATTTTATAGTAAACAAGATATAAAAATTATGGAATTTTTGATTGATAAATCAAATGAATTAGAAAATATTGACGAAGAAACTAAAAACCTTTTAAACAATAATGCTCATGATAGATTAAACATTATGGTAAAATATTGTAACCAGCCTGGCTGTTTACGCAATTATATATTAAACTACTTCAACCAAAAATCATCAAATAGATGTGGGAATTGTGGTAATTGCTTAAACGATAAAACGCCAAAAGATGTTAAAAATATTGCTTACAATATATTACAAAGCATAATATCTTTACCTGTTAACTATGGAGTTAATACAATAATCGAGTTTTTAATGGGAGTATCTAACACTAAATCAAAAAGCAGAAACCTCCATAATATGCAAGGCTTTGGTATATGTGCTAACTATAGCAAAGAAGAGCTAAATGCCATAATATCAAATTTAATTTTTGATAACTATATTTCTGAAAGCAATGATAGATACAGAGTTTTATCGGCAGGGCCAAACTTTGATAGCTTTTTTAATTTAGATTATTATGATGTAGTTATGCCTATAGTTAAAGAATCAAAAACCAAAAGGAAAAAAGCCATTTTTGATGCTAATAGCACAGTAGACAAATCACTATTAAAGCTTCTTATAGATTTACGGCAAGAGTTGGCTTTAAAACAAGGAGTTCCCCCCTTTGTAATATTCTCAAACCATACACTGCAAGATATGGCATTAAAAAAGCCCAAAACCAGCGACGAATTTTTAAACGTAAGTGGTGTTGGGCAATATAAATTAACTTTATACGGCTTCCCTTTTATTAGCGTAATTAAGGATTATGATGGAGATTTTTTAAGATAATAGAGCCATCAATTCTTCCTTGTTTAGTTTTGAAAGCATAAGTTCTGAATTATCCAATATATCATCAGCAACTGCTGCTTTTTGATTTTGCAACCTAAGTATTTCTTCCTCAATAGTGCCTTTCATTATTAAACGATATACCTGTACAGCTCGTTTTTGCCCTATTCTATATGCCCTATCCGTTGCTTGGTTTTGTGCACTTAAATTCCACCACGGATCATAGTGTATAACAGTATCTGCTCCAGTTAGGTTAAGCCCTGTGCCCCCCGCTTTAAGGGATATAAGCATTATTGGTATGTTTGAATTGTTAAATTTCTGAACAATACTTAAACGCTTGTTTGCAGGAGTGCTACCCACAATAGTTAAATATTCTATACCCATACTATTAAGTATGTTTGCAAAGATATCTATCATAGATGTGAAGTTTGAAAACAGTAAAATTCTATGACCAGATTCTATACTACTTTGTATTATATCCATACAAAGTAGTTTTTTTGCACTTTCAATGTTATAGTAAGCCTCTGTATTTAAAAGTTTAGGGTCACAGCAAATTTGCCTTAACCGTGTAAGTAAGGCTAACATTTGTATTGTTGTAGCATTTTGATCCTTACTAAGAGCATCAAACTTTTTACGTGCATTTGATAAAAAGGCATCATAAAGCTTGCGTTGAGGCGCATCCATGTTTGCATATAAAACAGATTCCGTTTTTTCTGGAAGCTCTTTCAATACATCTTTCTTTACACGCCTTAAAACAAAAGGCGCTATTATATTCTTTAGTTGGTTAGAAGCTGCAATATCATTTTCTAACACAATTTTTGATTCAAAGCGTTTTTTAAAACTAGCATAGTTGTAAAGATACCCTGGCATCAAAAAATCAAATATACTCCAAAGCTCAGAAAGATAGTTTTCAATTGGTGTACCAGTTAAAGCAATTTTTGATTTTGCCCTTAGAGCTTTAACGCTTCTAGCATTTTGGGTTGTATGGTTTTTCATATACTGTGCCTCATCAGCAATAATATAATCAAACTGTACTTTAAGGTATGATTTAATATCACGTTTAATTAAATCATAAGATGTAACAACAAGGTCATAATTATTTATATTAACAATTAATTCTTGCCTTATAGCTGCATTACCAGTAATGGCTAAAACATTTAATTGTGGTGTAAACTTTCTAGCTTCCTCTACCCAGTTTAAAACAAGAGATGAAGGGCATACAACTATGCTTAAAGGCTTTTTAGTTTTTAAGCCTTGGTTAAAATCTTCTTTTTCAGATAGAAGCACTGCCAAAACTTGAATTGTTTTACCCAAGCCCATATCATCCGCTAAAATTCCTCCAAACCCATGAGAGACAAGGGTTTTTAACCATCTGAATCCATTTTTTTGGTATGTTCTAAGGGTTTTATTTAAAGTTTGTGGAACTTCTAGTTCAGAATCAGAGATATTTCGCATATCCCTAACTATCTGCTTAAAATCCTTATCCCTTTCAAACCTTAATGATTTTGTTTGTTTAAGGGTTTCATCAATAAAAACAGACCTATAAACAGGCAACTCTATGCTTTTATTTTTAATATCGGCTGGGCTTATTCCAAGTTTATATGCAAAATCAGCAAACTCAACAATGGTACTCTCCTGTAAATCAACAAATGCCCCATTCGATAACTTGTGATATCTCTTTTTTAACAAAAATGATTTGTATATTGCTGCGAGCTCATCAATATTATTGTATTCAGATTCTATATTTATATTTATTGAATCAAGGCTTATGCCAACATTAAGTTTTAGTTTATTATTTGTATGTATTTTTACAGTTTTAAACTTTTCTGTAGTATATATAATTGCCATTTCATTTAAAATTGGCATGCCAATAGTTATTAACTCAAATTGTTTTTCCTCACTGCTTAACAATAGTAAGTTATCTTTAGCTCTGGAAAAATCAAAATAATTTGCAATAATATTTTCTATTTTTACTTCTTCAATAAAATCCCTAGGCATAGAAAAATCTTTTTCTTTATTAGGATAAAAGCTATATTGCATGTTTTCATAAACATAGTTAATGTATAGACTAATGTTTCCATTATCCGTTTTGTCAAAATATAGTTCACATTTTAGTTCTGGTGCAGAATATTTTTTTAAGCTTTCATATTTATCAACATCCAAATAAATGTAATCTTTAAACCTAGGCATAACAATTGATAAGAATGTTCCAATATCACCTTTTGATATAATATTTTCATATGGATTGTTAAAAATTTCCGAAATAAAATTACTGCACCTGTTAGTAAAATCCTTATCGCAAAGCATATATTCATCATCTTTTAAAGAAATAAGCATTTTATTGCTACCAATAAAGTATTCCTTTATAAATGGTGGCATAATAGTATAATAATCATCATATTCCTGTACTTCTAAAACAAGCTTAGGGTTTTGAGGTATTATATAAATATTTTCTAAATTATTAGCTTTAACAATATATGTGCTACTTCCCTTTTGTGTTATTAAATCAAAAAAACTATCAAAAACATTTTGGCTTAAATTGAATGATCTATTATCATCATTTAAGGCATCCTTATTAACAAGCAACCAATTTATTAATTCAATGCTAAATTCATCAAAAGCATCTATATTATGAAAAAACTTTAAAGATTTTCCATACTCATAAAAGGCATTTTCTTTTAAAGCATCAAAAAATTCGCCAAGGTTTTTAATAACATATTGATGAGATGATTGGCTATGTATTTTAAATTTTAAGTTTATTGATTTATCATAAAGAGCTAGCTCCGGAACTAGGCTAATATTTAAACCAAAAGAGCTACTTGGTTTTTCATGCATAACCGACTGCTTAATATTATCTTGTATTAGTTTTTTAATATTAGGGCTTGTTATATTATCTTTTTTTAACTTACTAATATCATCTACTATTGGCAAAACTTGCTTATATTCAATAACTTTTGAAACATAAATAATAGAAGCCAGCACATGTTTGCAGGCTCCTTTATAATTTTTAGCTGCAGGGCAATCACATTTAAAATTATATAGCATTTTTTTATCAAACGAAAAATTAATTACTGCATTATAATTTTCTCTATCACCAGTTACAACTGTTTGTAGGTTATAAATATTTGCTATTTTATTAAAATTGTTAGATACAACTTTTACATGGTTAGAGTCAGCAATTTCCAATGCTTTATTAAAAGCATCACCAGATATTGCTTTGCTTAATAGATAATCATTACTAAACGGCATATAAAACTCCTTTAAGTAGCTTAACCGTTCTATTATAAAATTTTATATGTTATATTTCAAGTATATTAGTTAATATTTATCATTTTTATTAAGTCCGTAATTTGCGCAGCAAAACGCGGGGAATTTTTTACTGCTTCAGATACTTTGTTGCATGCATGGGATACGGTAGAATGATCCCTATTCCCAAAATTTAAACCTATCCTTGGGAATGACATACACAACAATTCACGAGTTAAGTACATTGCAATTTGCCTTGGTTCTGTAACATCCCTTGAGCGCCTTGGGCTTTTTAAATCATCAACACTAATGCCAAAATAGCTACTTACAATTGTTTGAATTCTATCACAACTTGCTTGTACTTCGGGTTTACGGCTAAATGTATCCCTAAGCGCTTCTTTAGCAAGGTTTATATCTATAGGTCTATTTTTTAGTGATGAAAAAGCATGCAGCTTAGTTAAGGATCCTTCAAGTTCTCTAATGTTTGAATCAACTCTTTCAGCAATTAAAGTATATACATCATCATCAGCTACTAAACCCATAAGTTCAGCTTTTTTTCTTAATATTGCTATTCTTGTTTCAATATCCGGGCTTTGTATATCTGCTATAAGCCCCCATTGGAATCTACTTTCTAAGCGTTTTTCCAAATGGGAAATTTCACTTGGTGCTTTATCAGACGTCATTATTATCTGTTTACCCATTTCGTGTAGTGCATTAAAGGTATGGAAAAACTCCTCTTGCGTGCTAGTTTTTCCAGCTATAAAGTGAATATCATCAACCATCAATATATCTAAATTTCTATAACTATTTCTAAAGTGTTGATTATTATCTTTAACACGCATGGAGTGAATAAGCTCATTCATGAAAGTTTCACCAGTAACATATTTAACATTTAGTTCTGGTTTTGTTTCATGTACATAGTTGCCAACAGCATGTAGAAGGTGAGTTTTTCCAAGCCCAACCCCACCATGGATGAATAATGGATTATAAGCAACAGCTGGCATTTCAGCAACAGCTAAAGCTACAGTATAAACAAACCTGTTATTACTACCAACAACAAAGTTTTCAAATGTATAGCGTTTATTAAGATTTTTTGAACCCTTATCATTTTTCTCTTTTTCTTCTTTAATGCTATCCAGCTTACCAGAGGGATATATTTCTACACCTTTTATGCTACTATCAGTTCTTTGAACTGCATTTTCTATCTGTTGCAAGTATCTATTATTAAATATAGCTAAAAAGTCTTCATTTATTAACTCTAAATAAAGCTTATTATTTAAAATAATATGTGGCTTTATTAAGGATACAATAAAGGTTTCATATGATACTGAGTTCATTTCTCTTTTTAAAATAATACACGCATTTTCCCAAAGTTGTTTAATATCTGACAAAATTATTACTTCCCCTTGACAATATATAATTTCATAAAATATGTATAATTATTAATTAAAAATTCATAATAAAATTAATTTTTCATATGGTTTATTTATACAAATTTTATATTTTTAACTCATTCTTAATAAATATGTGGATAACTATAAAACTTATCCACAAGCATATTGTATATTAGCATTTATTTAAGCAAATTTCAAGCATATTATACAAAAACCCATTATTGAATATTATCATTTTAGTTTTTTATAAAAGCACCAATTGTTGTATATGCCATTAATAAAAAGCACAATACTCTTTATATTTATACTTTTTAATTGTATTATTATTCATTTTATAATAATTATGTAAAAAATATTTTCTTGACACAGTAGCAATAAAAACTAAACTATTAATTATTATTATTATTATTATTATTATTATTATTAACTGGAGATATATAGTGCAATGAACAAATTTATTAGCAACCAAGAAATAAGAATTAGCCTTATACCCTGGTTAGGAAGTACTATAATAACAAAAAGTTTTATTTCCGAAAAATTAAGCACAATCCTTAACAATTTTAATACAGAAAAGCAAGGTTTTAATTACTTATACGATAAAATTTACAGCAACCTAAAAGCAACAATAACAAACTATTCAAATAATAATATTATATTGTTAGATAATAACACATCTATAAAGTGTACTGAAACCGACATTCAGGATATGGCCGATGATATAATAGGCTTATTTTTTAGCGCTTTAGAGGTTAACAGTATAAACTTTACTAAAATAAACCAATATGCAATGAACAAAAATAGTTTAACAGCATTAAAATGTTTATATTTGAACTTTAATAACTTCTATAATGTTGATGAAAAAGGCAAAATAAAAAGGCTTATAGAAAGCCTTTATCCAAAACACTGTTACAGCGATTGGTTATAATAATAGCGCCTTAACCTCATTAATAATGTTTTTTGCTAAATTTTCCCATTGGTAAACAAATATATCCACCATTTGAATTGTTGGTAAAAGAATTTTTACTTTCCATCTTTCATTTTTTAAATTAAACTTTGCTACTACAAAGTTTTGTGTTTTGTGTTTGTTTTCTATTTTAACACTATATGTAGCGCTATCATCCATATCATTAAATTTATCATTATTGTTTATGCCTATGGATAAAAATAAACTATATATAGCTTCAGCATTCTTTGAAAAACTTTTACCAATATCATAAGGAGTTAACTCCCTTTGGCATGTATACTCAAGTTCCATTTGAGGTATATTATATTGTTGCAAATACATGTTTATTTGAGTTTCAAGGTCATTTATATAACTAAACCAAACAGCATAATTTCTATTACTCAAAATATCAGCCCTATATGTTGGTGCATTTAGCCCAAGTTTTGTTCTAATACTATTTGGTATTCTATTTTCAAACAAATTAAGGCTTTCCCATCCTTTTTGAGTTAGGCTATAAAAATAATCATCCTTTTTAATTTCACCTGTTTTAATTAATTCATCTATTGATAAAGCAATTGGTATATATGAGGCAAGGCCTTCATTTTGAACAATTTGATTTAATTCCTTTTGAGATATTTCCCCCACTACATCCAAAATATACATAACCAAAAGTTTGTAATCAATATCTGTACGTTTTTGAAATAATTCATTTTTCATAATATCACCGTTTGTATTAAAAAAGGAGGCTTTAGCCCCCTAATTTAAATTTAATAAAAATTAAGCCATGAATGGTTTGATTTCTTCAAGAAGATCATCACAATTATCTGCATAAATTTCAAGAGCAATTGGTTTGCTTAAATCTAAGCTAAATATACCAAGGATTGATTTAGCATCAACAACGTGACGGCCTGAACGAAGATCTATATCATAAGAATAACGAGTTACAATGTTAACGAATGACTTAACGTTTTCTGCTAGGCTAAGTTTAATTTCTACTGATTTCATTTAAAAAACCTCCATATATTTATTACAAATATATTTTAACACAAGCACTTAACATTTGCAATCTTAGCAAATATTTTTTGCACATTGCACAAATTTTATAGCCTTGTATTAGTTGTATTTAAGCACAATTTCATGAACTTGTGGAAATACCATCCATCTAAAGGGAGGATTCTTTGCCCCAATACCATTAGATACTAGAATTTTTACTCTACTTTGCTCATTCCAACCTGTATAGTATATTGGTACATTTGTAGGATCAAAGGCCGTTTTTATATCCTGTAAAAAAGCAAATTGACCACCTAACGTGCCACCAAACATAGCAACATCAACAAATTGAGCAACGGCTTGATCTCCACTTGGTAAAACAATATCATCTATACCTTTGGGTGAATGCCCTGCAAATATAACAAATTCATTTTCAGCATAACCGCTATTAGGTTTAATAGTAAGTGGTTTTCCTTTAACATAATCGTCTATTCCATAAATCTTAATATATCCATCATCAATTTTTATTGTTTTATATTCATTAACAAGCAAGTTAATATTTCTATCAGCCATTGCCATCTTTAAGTCATAAAATCTAGAATTTTTATCTTCCCTATCATTTTCGCCTAAAACAGCAACCACGCCTAATCTAGCATGAATGTTAGGGATGTTTTTAAAAAATTCTATAGATTTTTTATGATCAGTACCATAGTTGCCTCCAAGAATAACAACATCTGCGCTCAATTGGTTAATTTTTGATATTACACTATATAAATGCACCATATTGACGCCACTATAATTAAAATCACTTACATAACAAACTTTTATGTTATGAAAACTTCTTGGCAAATCATAGGAGCTTAATGTAACCTTATCTACCAAAACTGTAAATGTAGAAACAAGTATAGATACAACTAAAAGCACTATAACTACAAGTATTATAATAATATTGCGCTTAAAATTTGTTATTCCAGAATTATACCTTGACATTAAGCCCTCCAGATATCTAAAGTAAAATTTACAACATTAATTAATTATCAATATTGCACATTATACCACAAAAAAGCTAAAAATTAAAAATAGCCGTTTTTATTCGGCTATTTTTGTTTTATTTTTTTCTAATATATAGATTACTGTTTTCATCAACATCTACTAATAAAGTATCCCCTGCAGTTACGTTACCTTCAAGTATTGCCTTGGCAACCAAAGTTTCAACTTTACTTTGTAAATATCTTTTTAGCGGCCTTGCTCCATATACAGGATCAAAACCATTATCAATAATATTTTCTTTAGCTTTAGGGCTAACTTCAAGCATAAGCTCTTTATTATCCATACGGCTTTGCAATGTTTTAAGAAGTAAATCAACAATTTTTGATATCTCTGGCTTTGTTAAAGGCTTGAACATTAGAATTTCATCTATTCTATTTAAAAACTCAGGCCTAAATGCTTGTTTTAATGTTGCATTAACAGCATTTTGTGCTTCGGCAGATATTGTTCCATCATCATTTACGCCTTCTAACAAATACTGCGAACCAAGGTTGCTTGTCATAATAATAATTGTATTACTAAAATCAACTGTTCTACCTTGAGAATCTGTAATTCTACCATCATCTAAAACTTGTAATAAAACATTAAATACATCAGGATGTGCTTTTTCAATTTCATCAAGTAACACAACAGAGTAAGGTTTACGCCTTATGGCTTCAGTTAACTGCCCACCTTCATCATAACCAACATATCCTGGAGGTGCGCCTATTAGCCTAGAAACACTGAACTTTTCCATATACTCGCTCATGTCTATCCTAACAATGTTATGTTCATCATCAAACAATTGCTTTGCTAATTGTTTAGCCAATTCTGTTTTACCAACACCAGTAGGACCTAAGAATAGGAATGATCCTATCGGCCTTCCTTCAGGCGCAATTCCAGCTCGGCTTCTAAGTATTGCTTGTGAAACTTTTTCAACAGCTTCCTCTTGCCCTATAACACTTTCACCTATAATATTTTGAAGCTTTAACAGTTTTTCACGTTCTGTTTCTGCAAGCCTGGAAACTGGTATACCAGTCCATCTTGAAACTATCCTAGCAATTTCATCTTCGTTTACTTTATCCCTTAACAATCTATCATCATCTGTTATTTGAGCTTGTTCTGCAGCTTTTTCTTGTTCTTGTATCTCTTTTTGAAGCGCCGGAAGTTTCCCATATTTTAATTCTGCTGCTTTAGATAAATCGTAATCACGTTCTGCTTTTTCTATTTGAACGTTTAAATCATCCATTTGTTTACGCAAAACATTAACTTTTTCAATAATATGTTTTTCGCCTTCTAGCTTTTCCTTCATTCCATTGAACTCTACCCTTAATTTTTTAAGCTCATCTTCAAGGTTTTCAAGGCGTTTTTTACTAGCTTCATCCGTTTCCTTTTTTAATGCTGCTTGTTCAATTTCAAGTTGCATTATTCTGCGAGAAATTTCATCCATTTCCGATGGCATACTATCAATTTCAGTTCTAATAAGCGCGCAAGCTTCATCAACTAAATCTATTGCCTTATCAGGAAGAAATCTATCAGTAATATACCTGGATGATAGTTTTGCTGCTGCTACCAATGCAGCATCCGTAATTTTAACGCCGTGGAAAAGCTCATACCTTTCTTTTAATCCCCTTAGAATTGATATAGTATCTTCAACAGTAGGTTCATTCACCATAACTGGTTGAAAACGCCTTTCCAAAGCAGCATCTTTTTCTATATATTTACGGTATTCATCAAGTGTTGTTGCGCCTATCATATGTAATTCGCCACGGGCAAGCATTGGTTTTAATAGGTTCCCTGCATCCATAGCTCCATCAGTTTTACCCATACCAACAATAAGGTGCATTTCATCAACAAAAAGTAAAATTCTACCATTACTTGATTTTATTTCGCTTAGAACTGCTTTTAATCTTTCCTCAAATTCACCTCTATATTTTGCACCTGCAATTAAACTCCCCATATCTAAGCTAAAAATTTGTTTATCTTTTAGTGTTTCAGGAACATCTCCCCTTACAATTCTTATTGCAAGCCCCTCGGCTATTGCAGTTTTACCTACGCCAGGTTCACCAATAAGCACAGGGTTATTTTTGGTTTTTCTTGATAATATTCTTACCAAACTTCTAATTTCTGTATCCCTACCAATAACCGGCTCAAGTTTTTGTTGTTTAGCCAATTCAACAAGGTCAACACCATATTTTTTTAATGCTTCATATGTTTCTTCAGGGGTATCTGTAGTAATTCTTTGTGTACCCCTTATGCTGCTCAAAGCTTTTAGAAAATCATCAATATTTAAATTATGCTTATTAAAAAATTGTTTCATTGCATAACTGGGTTTATCCATAATACCCATCCAAATATGTTCAACAGATAGGTATTCATCTTTCATGGCTTCCGCATATTTTTGGGCAGATAACATCGATTTTTCTACTTCGGGTGATATATAAATTTTATCTGGTTCCCTTCCTCCACCACTTACTTTGGGTAGCTTTGATACCATATCAGTAAGTTCTCTTATTATACCCAACACATTAAATTTATTGTTTGATAAAATGCTTGTTATTAAGGAATCATTATCCTCAACTAAGGCTAATGCTAAGTGTTGTTGTTCAACATTTGTATTTTGATATTCTACAGTTAGCTCTTGGGCTCTTTTTAGAGCTTCTGTTGATTTTTGTGTATATTGTAATTGTTTCATAATAGAACCTCCATTATTTCAAAATAAATGTAGGACTTTGACCTTCTTTGACCTACAATTTAATTTTATCACATTTAAGGCCTTTGTCAATGGTTTTAACTTATTTTTCTTATTTTTTTGTAAAATTTTTTAGTTTTAATAAATGCAAGTTGATAATCCATTTATTTTATGGTAAAGTACTTTGAGAGTACTATGCTCAAAGGTTTAGTGCTTAAGAATATGGAGTATATATGGAACAGCTAATTAATAAACTTATTGCAGAAAATGAAATTGATAGTAGTGCTTTTTTTGTTATAGAAGAGTACATTATTAATGATGCACTAAAATATAAAGTTAGTTATATAAGCGATAATATAAAAAAAGCTTTTAAAGATATAATATATATTGGTGAATTGCAAAATCAATTTCCAAATTACTATAGCGATTTTTTAGAAACATTTAACGAAGCAGCAAAAAGTAAAAGCTCAAAAAGCATGCAAATTTCTATTAACAACAATGATTTAGAACTATCAATAAAAAGTTTTGATAAGCCAGATAGTATGCGTGTTTTTATATGCGATATTCAAAATTTTGATAGTTTAATAGATAACGAAAAAGAATTAGGACTTTTTGTTGAATATATAAAATATCATAACGATGATGAGTTAAGCATATTTGAAACTTCTTCTATATTTGCAAAACTATTAGCATATGACGAATACAACGGTAAATCACTTTATAGCTTTTTAGAAGGCGATAACTATAAGTTGGCATTAAAGGAATTAACAAAATTATCTTTAATAGATGGAAAAACTATTAATACTGAACTTAATTTTGTTTCAAATAATGGCGAAATAATCAGTTTACATATAATATCAGAATATATTAAAAATGATGATTACTGGAACGCTATTCTAATGCCCTTATCAACAAACAGTAATATTGTAGATATGATAACTAACAGCTCCCCCATTGGCGTTGTTGCGTTTGATATAGATAGCAAAGAGATATTATATAAAAATACTTACGCTTACGAAATATTAACAAAAAACAATTGGATAGAAAACGATGAATCCTACTTTAAGCACATAAACAACGATTTTTATGCAATTGTACTTAAAGCAAATAGTAAAGATGATAATACCCTTATAGTAAAGTTAAGAGATGGTACCGAAATATATAGTATCTTTTCTAAACTAATGGTTTTTGGCAGTAAAAATATCAATATTTTATATATTACAAACATAACTAACAGCTATAATGATGCTAAAAAAGAAAGCGAACGAAGCCAACAACTAGAGGATCTTATAAACAACTCACCAGGTGCAGTATGTTTATTTAAGTGGGATGGTGGCACAGTAAAACCCGTTGTTATTGGTGAGGTTTTTATTGAACTTTTAGGTGTGCCTTATGAAAAAATAATGGAAAATAACATCTCCGCATTTTTTAAGGCCGTACACCCAGAAGAACTTTTTGCTTTTACTACTGAAATTAGGCGTATGTTATACGAAACTAAAAGTTTACACGGTGTTTTTAGATTATTTAACTTTAGTGAGGAAAAATATCATTCTGTTTTAATAGATGCAAGATGCGTACCTCAGAAAGATGGTACACAATTTATAAATTCTTGCTTTACTGACGTAAGCGACGAAATAGAAAAATCCAACTTATTAAGCGAAGCATCTTCAAAAATTAAATTACTATATGAACATATTCCTGGAGCCATATTTAGTTGCAAAATAGATAGTAACTGGAGTTTGATTTATGCAAATGAAGAATTCTATTCTTTCTTAGGCTACAACGAAAGCAGTTTTAGAAAAATGTATGGAACAAAGCTTTTAAGCCTTATGTTTGAAGAAGAATCTAAAAAGCTATCCGAGGCAGCTATATCTAGAATGAAAAGCCATAGCAAAACCCATATATTAATGGAAATGAGGCTAAAAACCACGCTTGGTATAAAGTGGGTTTCCTTAAGTGGCGAAGTTCTTGAAGATGAAGATTCAATACCTTATTGTTATTTTGTATTTGTTGATATAACAGAGTTTAAGCAAAATCAAATTAAACAAGAAAAAGAACATACTATGCTTACAGAGTTGCTAGCCGCATTGCCTTGTGGTATGATTGTTTTTGAACCGAATGAAGATCCAAAAATTAATTTTGTAAATGACATTGCTAGCGAGATATTAGGTTATGAAAATAAAACTAATATGCTAAACAACAACAGTTATTTATATTCATATATAAGCAACGAAAGCAAGGAAACTATTAAGAACTTCAATAAAAGCAGTAAAAATATTGAAGATTTATTCTTTATTAACAATGAAGGAACTGAAATAAAAACCAAATCATCTTTATATTTAAGCGATAATGAAGATGGAAAAGAAATGGTTTATTTAATATTCTATAAATACTTTTAATAAATTTCTTAAAAACAATAGAATATTTTTGAATTTTAATTAATGAATAATTGTTTTATTTCATTTTTTAATAGGGTAATATTATTTAGGGGGAATTTTTTTAAATGCCAAGAACTGCAAGAGCAAAAAGCGATACTGGTTTCTACCATATTCTGCTTACAAGTGTTGCTGATAGGCAACTGTTCATCGACCGTGAAGATTATCACGAATTTTTAGACATATTAAAGGATAATGCTGATAGGTTCCCATGTTTTGTATGTGCATATTCTTTAATGAAGGACCATGCGCATATATTAATACAAGTTCCTGAAAACAATCCTGGTGCCTTTATTAAGCGGGTAACTACAAAATATGCTTTTTATATCAACAAAAAAACTGGCCAAAGTGGAACAATATTTTACGATAGATTCAAAAGCAAACCTTTAAATACTGTTGGTGAATATAGTGAAACTTTGGTTGGAATACATAGAGCACCAGCTGATTTAAAGTTGATTAAAGACTTTGTGGGTTACCCATATAGTAGTTATAAAGAATATGTTAACGAAAACTCAAGCAAATACATAAACCCAACAATTACAAATAACATGTTAAGTAAAAAGCAATTCATACTTTTACATGAAAGCCCAACCGTTAGCGACTTTATGAAATTAACCAGATTTAGAGGCTTTATTAGCGACGGGGACGCTGAGAAGCAAGCAAAGGATATTCTAGGCGATTATTTTGGAAACATTAATGAGCTTGATGATAATCAAAAATTGGATTATATTGTAAAAATGACTAAAAAAAGGCTTAGTGTTAGGCAAATGGTTCTTTATACAGGTATGAAAAATACCAAAATTATTGCTTTACAGAAAAAAGCAACAGAAAAAGAATTAATATAAAATAAAAACTCACAGTTAACTGTGAGTTTTTTTATTATGAATTAATGTCGTCTAAGTCATCCACATCATCTGTTTTGCCTAAAACAAGAATATTATCATTCTTTTTAAATATTGTTGAAGGCAATGGCGATACTATAAAATCATCTTCCCTATTTATTGCCAAAACATTTATTTTGTACTTTTTACGAACATCAATTTCTACTATGGATTTGCCACACCATTCTTCTGGAACATGTATTTCCGCTATCCTAAAATCATCATGCAATTCCATTAAATCTAGCACATTGTTGCTTACCATTGATTTGGCTACCCTAATACCAGTATCTCTCTCAGGGAACACCACCCTATCAACACCAAGTTGGCGAAGAACTTTTGCATGTATATTATCGTTTGCTTTTGCAATTATTTGCTTTGCTTCTAATTCTTTTAACATCATACATACTAAAATTGAAGCTTTTAAGTCTTCACCTACTGCCACAACACAGGCATCAAAATTCCTTATGCCCATTGACTTAAGTGTAGCTTCATCGGTTATATTTGCTTGAACTGCTTGAGTTACAAACTCTGTTGCACGCTCAACTTTATCAGCATCACTATCCACTGCTAAAGCTTCATGCCCTAAATCACATATAGTTTTTGCAACGCTATTTCCAAAACTACCTAAGCCAAGTATTAAAAATTGTTTATTTTTTTTCATAATTTCTCCTTAACCTATAAGAATTCTTTCTTCAGGGTATTGAATTTTTGATTTTGCATTTTGTTTTGAAGCTAGGGCTACTGCCAATGTAAGTGGACCAACCCTACCAAGGTACATTAAAATAATCAATGTTATTTGTGAGGGAACACTAAAGCTTGCTGTGCCAACGCTAGTAACACCAACGGTTGCCATTGCTGATACTGCCTCAAACATAATATCTATAAGTTGCTTACCCGTGTGCCTTTCAAAAATACTAATTAAAAAAGATGAAAATAATAGTAATAATAAATAAATTAAAACAATTGCCGATGAGCGATTCAACTGTTTTGTATTTACTGTTTTATCAAATATTTTTACATCATCATAACCCCTTATAATATACCACATTTCTAACATTAGTATAAAAGTAGTGCTTGTTTTTACACCGCCACCAGTGGATGTTGGTGATGCACCAATAAACATTAATATTACAGAAATTAATTTACCTGCATTTGTTAAATGAGCTTGATCAAGCGAAGCGTAACCTGCAGTTCTTAGTGTTGTTGACTGAAAAAATGTGTTTACACTTCTATTAAAAAAATTATCATTAGTTTTTGCCCATAAAGGAGTATTATCAATTTCCGTTATATAAAATATTGCAGTACCGAACAATAATAAAAAGACCGTTGCTACAATAACTATTTTGGAGTGCAATCTAAGTTTTTTAAACTTTAACTTATTATTAATTAAATCGCTAATAACTAGAAAACCCAAACCACCAAATATTATTAAAAATGAAATTGTTAATAATACAAGGGGATCGTTTGAAAAATTAGTTAAAGATTCATAATTTCCAAACAAATCAAACCCCGCGTTACAAAAAGCACTTATTGAGTGAAATAACCCAAAAGCTATCCCCTGCTTTAACCCAAACATTGGAACAAAACGAATTGATAACAAAATTGCACCAATTAATTCAAAAGATAATGCTATTATAACAACTTTAAGGCTTAACTTAACAACACCTGTAAGGCTATCAATATTGAAAGTATCCCTAAGTAACATTCTGTTTTTTAAAGAAATTCTTTTACCTAAGGCAATTAAAATAAGCGTTGCAAATATCATGAACCCTAGCCCACCAATTTGTATTAGTGTTATAATAATAACATGGCCAAGGGTTGAAAATGCTGTACCTGTATCAACAGTTATTAAACCAGTAACACATGTTGCTGATGTTGATGTAAATAGTGCATTTAAAAAACCAACTGATTCACCAGTACTTGAACTTTGAGGCAAAGATAATAATAACGCGCCTAAGAAAATAATAAATGCAAAGCCCGCAACCAACATTTTATCAGCAGAGATTGGCTTATTCCTTACGCGACTTTCATATTCCAAAAAAAGCACCTCTTTTTTGTTTAGTATTTAAATAATATGTCATCATTGTAATTATACACTAATCCGTGATAAAATAAAGAAAAATATTTTTTTATCTATTATTATGTTTCAAAACAAAACGAAGTGTTTATATAATATAGGCAAGGATTAATAATCCATGTATAACGGAGGATAGACAATGATAAGAACCGGTAAAGTTGTTGCTAACAATGATGGTAACTGTGATATTGAGTTTGTTAGGTTGGAAGCCTGTGGTAAATGTGGTGGATGTAAATTAAATAATACTCCCGCACAGCTAACTATTCAAGGCGACTATAATGTTGGTGATTATGTTGATGTTAGTTTGCCTAACGAACAGTTTTTAAAAGCAACAGCCGTAGCATATTTAATACCGCTTATAGGTTTGGTAATTGGCCTAGTTTTAGGAAATTACATACCAAAATATTTTGGTATAGAAGCAAGTGATATTACAACCTTAGTTGGTGGCGTTATCGGTTTAGCATTAAGCATGCTTGGTTTAGGGCTAAGCGAAAGGCTTAGAAAGAAGCCTGCTGTATGGGAACCACATATTGTTGGTAAGGTTGTTGATCCTTCCTGTACAGGGATACCTGCGTTTACAATGGAATCAATAAGAAACATTAAAGGAGAATAATTATGTCAGTACAATTAATGGAAAGCGAATTTGAAGCAAAGGTTTTAAAAAATGATAAACCAGTATTAGTAGATTTTACAGCAACATGGTGTGGTCCATGTAGGATGTTGGCACCAACAATTGATAAATTAGCAGAAGAAATGGCTGGTAAAGCTGATGTTTACAAAGTAGACGTTGACGCTAACCCAGGTTTAGCTCAACGCTATGGTGTAATGAGCATACCAACTATTATTGCATTTAAAAACGGAGAAGCAAAAGAAAAAGCTGTTGGTTTAACACAAAAAGCTAACCTTGAAAACATGTTAAACAAATTAATGTAATTTAAATAAAATATTACTTAAAAATGTTCGGATAAACCGAACATTTTTTAGTTTGTATTTTTTTTATATCATATTTCCCTATTTGCTATGGTAATAAGCCTTTACCTGTGTTATAATTAGTTAAGATTAAAAACATTATAGCATTATGTGTTTTTTTAAATGCAAATTTATTTTTGTACTTTTATAGTTGTGCAAATTTATATTTCATATGTTTTCTATGTTTGAATCAAATATCGCATGATATTAATATATTTTTATTTAAAAATGAAAGGAGGGTTCTTATGGCAAAAAAAGATAAGCTGCGCATTATACCCCTTGGTGGCGTTGATGAAATAGGTAAAAACTTAACAGTAGTTGAGTGTGGAGACGATATAATAGTTATTGATTGCGGAAGTATGTTCCCCCATGAAGACCTGCTTGGTGTTGACCTTGTTATTCCCGATGTTGCATACCTATTGGAAAACAAAGACAAAATTAGAGGCTTTGTTTTTACCCACGGTCATGAAGACCATATTGGTGCTACACCATATGTTATGAGCCAGTTACAAGCCCCATTGTATGGTAGTAAATTTACAATGTCGCTAATTGATATTAAGCTTAAAGAACACCGATTACCACCAATTTCCTTAAACGCAGTAAACCCTGGCCAAGTTATTAAGCTTGGTTGCTTTTCAATAAAATTTGTAAATGTTAACCACTCCATACCAGGAGCCTTTGCACTAATAATAAAAAGCCCTGCTGGAACAATTATACATTCTGGTGACTTTAAAATTGACTATACGCCTATTAAAGGCTCTGTAACAGATTTAACTGCATTTGCTGAAGCAAGTGCTGATGGTGTTTTGGCTTTATTATGCGAAAGTACAAATGTTGAACATGAAGGCCATACTTTAAGCGAAAGTAAAATTGCTGAAACCTTTGAAACTTTATTTGAGGAAGCCCAGGGTAGAATTGTAACTGCAATGTTTGCAAGTAATGTACACCGTGTACAAATGGCAGTTAATGCCGCTATGAGATATGGCAGAAAAGTTTGTTTTATTGGTCGTAGTATGGTTAATGTAACAAGAGTATCAATGGAGATAGGTGAGCTAGATATACCTGAAGGTTGGATAATAGAACCAGAAGAAATTGATAATTATAGAGATGATCAAATACTTATTGTAACTACTGGTAGCCAAGGCGAACCTATGGCGGGTTTAACAAGAATGGCTTTTGGTGAACATCGCAAAGTTAGAATTAGACCTACAGATATGGTTATTTTATCTTCAAGCCCTATCCCTGGCAACGAGAAAAATACAGCAAGAGTATTAAACCAACTTTATAGGTGTGGTGCCCATGTTGTTTATGATTCTTTAGCAGAAGTGCACTCTTCTGGACATGCTTGTAAAGATGAATTAAGAATAATACATACACTTGTTAAGCCTAAATACTTTGTACCAGTACATGGTGAATATAGAATGTTATGGCAACACGCTGAGCTTGGTGAAGCTTTAGGCGTTCCCCCATCTAATATAATAATACCTGAAACTGGCCAAGTTATTGAAATGAGTGAAAAAGCTTTAGCCTTAGGCGAAACTGTTCAAAGTGGATCACTTATGGTTGATGGCTTATGTATTGGTGATGTTGGTAATGTTGTTTTACGTGATAGAAGGCATTTAAGCCAGGATGGCATAATTATTGTTGCACTAACAATTGATAGGGATAATGGAACACTTGTTGCTGGCCCCGATATTGTAAGCCGTGGTTTTGTTTATATAAGGGAAAACGAGGATATTTTAGCAGAGGTTAAAGAATTATCTAGAAGTATAGTTTTAAGTTATGAAAGAATAGACGATGATGCCTTTATAGATATTAGAAACAGGCTAAGAAATGACGTTAAACGATATATTTATGCTAAAATAAAACGCAACCCCATGATATTACCTGTAATATTGAATGTTTAATAACATACAACGGCTAATTAATTGTAAATTTATACAACAATTATTTTAGCGGGGCTTTATGCTCCGCTTTTTTATAGTATAATAATAAGGAGCTTTTATGAATAATGAAATAGAACAGGCTTTAACAAATCTTGTAAATATAATTAAAAGTACTAAAGCTTATGAAAACTATGATAGCCTTATGGAAGAAGTATATAATAATAAAGAATTAAGTGCTATTTTATATAGTTATAAAGTTGCAGCAAAGCCCTTACAGTTAGCCGCTGTAAATAATACTGAAACCGATGAAGAAAGCTTAGATAAGTTTAGACAAATATCCAACTTAGCTTTTAAGGATGAGGTTTTAGGTAGCTTTATAAATTATGATATGCAAATTAAAAAATTGTTAGGCGATATTATAGAAAAATTAAGCGAAAGTTTGAAAATTGAGTATTAAACTTAACGAGGTAGTTCATGGCAAAAAAAGATAGAGTTAAATATGATTATGAAACCTTAAAAAAAGAGAGGGAGTATGGTTTTTATTGGTACTCCCCTATTTGGCGTGTATTAAGATCTTTATTAATATTTATAATAGCAATAATGCTATCTTTTGGCCTTTTAAGCTTGATTTTTAGTGTAATAAATGAAAAATATATAAGCCCTGTTGATTTAAACGATAATACAGAAATTAATTTTACTGTTGAAAGTGGCTCTAGCCTATCAAGAGTATCGAAAAACCTTGAAAAAGGTGGGTTAATTAAGAACAGTACTGTATTTAAGTATTATAGCGACTTTATGGGTTTAGGTCAGAAAATACAAGCTGGTGATTACGTTTTACGAAAAAACATGACACTTAACGATATTGCTAATAACCTTGCAAGTGGTGATGGTAAACCATTAACTGTACGGTTTACAATTATTCCAGGGCAAACAATAGAGGCAATTGCTGATACATTACATTTAGAAGGTATAATTAGCAACAAAGAAGAATTTTTAACATTGTGCAACGACGGAAAACAATTTGAAAACTATTATTTTATTGCTGACGCTTTAAAAACAAATAATGTATCAAGTAGAAAGTACTTATTAGAAGGATATTTAGCTCCAAACACATATGAAATATACACAAACTCATCATCAAAAACAATACTTAATAGGTTATTGCAACAAACTGATTCTGTTTTCTCATCTACATATCACGACAGAGCAAATGAATTAAAAATGACAATGGATGAAGTTTTAACTTTGGCATCGATGATAGAAAAAGAAGCAAAAACTGATGATTTTGCAAAAGTTTCTGCAGTTTTTTATAACAGATTAAAATCTGGTATGAAATTACAAAGCGATGTTACAATACACTATGTAACAAATGTTAGAAGAATGCTGTTAAAAAATGATGATTTAAATATAAATTCAGCATACAACACATATATGATTAATGGTTTACCACTAGGGCCTATATGTAACCCATCGCCTAATGCAATTTACGCAGCATTATTCCCAGATGAAGAATTTATTAAAGAAAAATACTTATACTTCTGCAGTAAGGATCCAGATACAGGTGAGCTATATTTCTCCAAAACTTTAAAGGATCACGAGCAAGCAGTTAAAATATTTGCCCCATTATGGGAGGCATTTGATAAGAGTAGAGGATTGAATTAATGAAAAATAAAATTGAACTTTTAGCCCCTGCTGGCGGCTTATCACAATTAGAAACCGCTCTCCATTTTGGCGCAGACGCTGTATACGGTGGTTTAACAAAATTTGGTTTGCGTGCTTATGCAAATAACTTTAATTATGAAACTTTAAAAACAGCTGTTGATTTAGTTCATAAAAACAATAAAAAATTCTACTTAACTATGAATAGTATGCCCAATGATACAGCAATGGAAGCTTTATTAGAAGCCGCAAAAAAAGCCCATGAAATAGGTATAGATGCTGCCATTGTTAGTGATATTGGTGTAATGAGATTGTTAAGTAAAAATATACCTAATTTACCTTTACATATAAGCACACAGGCAAATGTTTTGAATAGTGAAGCTGCTTTATTTTTCCATGAGGCTTTTAACGCTGAAAGAATAATACTTGCAAGGGAACTAAATTTAGAACAGATTAAGGATATGCGGAAATCATTACCCCAAGAAATTGAACTTGAAGCTTTTGTTCACGGGGCTATGTGCATGGCATATTCGGGCAGATGCTTGCTTAGCAACGCCTTAACTGGAAGGGGCGGAAATCAAGGTGAATGTGCCCAAAGTTGCCGTTGGAAATACTCTTTAGTTGAAGCTAAGCGCCCCGGCGAAGAAATCCCAATATATGAAGATGAAAATGGAACATATTTATTATCAAGTTATGATATGTGTATGCTACCCAATTTACCAGAACTACTTGATTCTGGTTTAAGTAGTTTGAAAATAGAAGGAAGAATGAAAAATGAATATTATGTTGCAACAGTAGTTTCAGCATACAGAAAAGCATTAGACGCATTATACGAAAGTGAAGATAAATTTAATGAATTATTACCTTTTTTAATGAAAGAACTTGATAAGGTTGGCCATAGAGCAACAAATACAGGTTTCTATTACGGTAACCCAGAACCACCTGCTGGAGCTGAAGGTGTAATACAGAGCATGGAATATGTTGGCAAAATAAATACAGCAGCCCTTGCAAATGAAGAAACTGCTGTAACTTTAAAAAATAGATTTTTTGTTGGAGATAAACTTGAAGTAGTATCCCCCACAGGAATATATGAATATACCCCCGAGTATATAAAATTAGAAAAAGATGGAAGTTTAGTTAATACATATAGTGTTGCAAATGAAATTGTATACTTAAAGTTCCCTTTTAACGTTAGTAAAGGCGATATAATACGTGGACCCAATAGAAACCACAGGTTTAGTATTTAACGTTTAATTTATCAATAAAATGCAAAGCTACTTTTGATTCTTCTGTGACGAAGGGTAATGAATCACCTTGAGCAAAAAGTACTATGCATTTTTTATTTTGCACTAAAGCAATAACATCGTAACTTTTAAAGCTGTTAGCAATACCTATTGATATAATACATTTATAGGCACCTTTAGCTGGAACTATTTTACGAGCTAAGTACTCAAAATGATACTCATTTAATTGATTAAATAATAGCTTTAAAGGCATGGCATATGTATATTGCAACAACTCATTTGCTCTATTAACATTGCCAATTTTAATTAGTTTTCTAATGCTTGTAGATGAAACGGTTTCATTGTGATCACTTACGCGAGATTTTACATGGGTTTTAAAACCATGTTTCTCACCTAATTGCTTTAGAAGTTCACCATCACCCCTACCACCTTTGCCAAATGTATAGTTATAGCCAATAAATATATGTTCAGCATTAAATGTTTTAACAAGGTTTTCTATAAAGTATTCAGGTTCTTGAGCAGCAATAGTTTTGTTAAACTCCATTATACACATAGCATTTACGCCTAAGCCTGCAACTTCCCTTGCCCTTTGAGCAGTTGTTGTAAGCCTATCAGGTTGAATTCCAGGGTTTAACACTTCAAGGGGTCTTTTATTAAAAGTACAAAGTATTACTGGTGAAAGCTCGTCATTAGAAAGTTTAACGGCTTCATCAATAAGTCTTCTATGCCCCATATGTATTCCATCAAACATACCCAAAACAAGTATAGTAGGTCCTTTAATTTTTGTTAATCCTAAGTAAATTTTCATAATATTTTCCTTATATAGATAATAGTGTCTCAATTTTTAGCATATTTTTATGTATTTTACCAATTCCTATAAAGTCATTATCACAATAAACTCTAAAAACTTCATTTATGCCATTATTTGTATTATAATTGTTAAATTTTTTAACATTCAATGCTACACCATTCTTAATTTCTTTTAAGTATTTATCATCTAAATATATTGCATTTAAATGTTGTAATGGAAAATCCATAGGCAAAATATGGCCTTTTATATCATTTGCCCGTTCAACAAGCTCTTCTATACTAATAGCATTATACAAATCAAAATTTCCAGTATTAGTTCTAAGCAAAAAGCTCATATAAGCACAAGTTCCTAAGGCTTCGCCTAAATCCCTACAAAACGACCTTACATAAAAACCAGATTTACACCTTATTAATAACCTGAACTTATTATCTGATATATCACTAAGTTTTTTTAATTCAAATATTTCCGTATCACGAGGTTTAATTTCTACCTCCATACCATCCCTTGCTATTTGATAAAGGCGTTTTCCATCATGTTTTAAAGCGGAATACATAGGCGGAACTTGAGTTTGCTTGCCTAAAAACTTATTTAATATATCTTCAATTTGTTTATCGCTAGGTATTATAGTTGATGTAGAAATCACTTCACCATCACTATCTAACGTAGTAGTAGTTTTGCCAAAACATATTTCAGCAATGTAAGTTTTATCCTTATATTGCATGTGATCAAACAATTTTGTTGCTCTGCCTAGCATTATTGGTAAAACACCACTTGCAAGAGGGTCTAATGTGCCAGCATGACCAACTTTACTTGTGTTTAAATTTTTTTTTACGGCTCCAACAACATGGGATGAGCTCATACCTGGAGGTTTAAGTATATTTAAAAAACCATTATATGTTATTTTATCAGCCATTGTTGTTATTAATTTCGCTTTCCACATCTAATATAAGTTGTTTAATTGCAAGTTCTATATCTTTCCCCATAAAACAACCACTTGCAAAGGCATGCCCACCACCACCATGACTTTCAGCAATTTTATCAACACGATAAGGTGCTTCACTCCTTAAATTTGCTCTCACCATACCATCAATTGTTTGATGAACTAAAAAAGCAATTTTTACACCTTCAATTTCCTTTGCATAATTTACAATATTATTCGTTTGCTCGCTATTTGCATCCAAAGCTGCAAGTTCTTCTTTTGTAATATACATATAAGCAGCGTTGCCATCGCATATAACATTTAAATTGCTAAGGCATTTTGATAATACTAAAAGTTGTTTTTCTTGTTTTCTTCTAAATAAAATAAAGTTAATTTTATCAAGAGGAAAATCAATTTTCATAATATCAGCCATGGCCTCAAATGTATGTGCGTTTGTATTGCTATAAGAAAAATTACCAGTATCTGTAGATATTGCAGTATATAATAATATTGCCAAATCCTGAGTTATACCAAAGTTTATTGCCTTGATAAAATCATAAAGCATTAAACCTGTAGCAGGCGAATTACTATCCAAATAATTTAAATTAGCAAAGCTATCATTGGTAGGATGATGGTCAAATTGGGCCGTAATGCTAGCTTTTTTATATAATAAAATTGCATCACCAAGCCTTTTTGAGTCAGCAACATCAACTGCTATAGCTAAAGTATTTCCTTGTAATTTTTTATATTTACCAAAATCACTTAAAAGTACAAGATCCTCAATACCAGGCAAAAAATCCAAATCATGAGTTACAGGCTTAAGTATAATAGGATGTACATTATTATTATAACTTTTAACAACATTATACATAGTTAATAAACTACCTATAGCATCACCATCTGGATTAATATGAGTAAATAGCAGAACACTGTCGGCATTTTTTATTGCCGACAGTAGTTCTGTATAGTTTTGATTTATTGTATTATTACCTGACATTATTGACCCTCCGATGTATCATTTTCATCAGAATCAGTCAAAACATTTTTTAATACATTAGAAATGTGTAAACCATATTCAATATTATGATCTTCCACAAAAGTTAGTTCTGGTGAATAGCGAATTATCATTTTTTTACCTAAAGCATGCCTTAAGTAACCTGACGCATGTTTTAGTGCAGCCATTAGAGGTTTACGGTTTTCTTCCTCAAGCACACTTACATAAACCTTTGCAAAGCTTAAATCCCTTGTAACATCAACCCTAGTTATACTAAAGGTTCCTGTTATGCGTGGATCGTTTAGTTCATCGCGAATAATTTGATCCAAATCTCGCCTTGCTTGTTCGCTTATTCTATCTATCCTTGAATAATTCATATGTTCTCCTTTGAATAATTACTTCTCGATTTCCTCTAAAGTAAAACATTCAATTATATCGTTAACTTTTATGTCGTTAAAGCCATCCAAGCTTATACCGCATTCATAGTTAGCTGCTACTTCCTTAGCATCATCCTTAAACCTACGTAAAGAAGATAATTTGCCTTCAAATACAATTATACTATCACGCAATAGCCTTACGGATTCTTTTCTTTGCATTTTACCATCTGTAACATAGCAACCTGCAACAGTGCCTGTACCTGTAATTCTAAACGTGCTTCTAACTTCTGCATGGCCAAGAACAACTTCTTTATATTCAGGCTCAAGCATACCTTTCATAGCCTTTTCCATATCCTCAATAGCTTTATATATAACTCTATAAAGCCTGATATCAACACCTTCTTTAGCTGCCATTTCCTTTGCAGCAGCATTAGGTATTATGTTAAAGCCAATAATAATTGCATTAAATGCACTTGCAAGGTTTACGTCATCATTAGTTACAGCACCTACTGCACTATGTAAAACTCTAACTTTAACTTCATCATTGCTAAGTTTTTCCATAGCTTGTTTAACCGCTTCAACTGAACCTTGAACATCCGCCTTAATAATCAAATTAAGTTTAACAAGCTTACCTTGATCTATTTGGCTAAACAAGTTATCTAGTGATATTTTTGAACCACTGCTTTGCCTTTCAGCCTTTTCTTTATCTTTACGCTCTGCAACAACAACACGGCTTAGCCTGTTATCATCAACAACTACCATCTCATCACCAGCAGCTGGTACTTCGTCGAAACCAGATATTTCAACTGGCATAGATGGGCCTGCACTTTCAACTATTTCGCCTTTATCGTTTTGCATAGCACGAACGTTACCCGATGCAGTGCCGGCAACAATGCTATCGCCTACTTTTAATGTACCAGTTTTTAATAAAACTGTTGCAAGTGGGCCACGTGATTTATCAAGTTTTGCCTCGATAATAACACCCTTAGCGCTACGGTTTGGATTAGCTTTATATTGTTGCATATCAGCTACTAACAATACCATTTCTAACAATTGGTCGATGCCTTGGCCTTTTAGGGCACTTATTGGCACCATAATTGTATCGCCACCCCATTCTTCAGCAACAAGTTCGTAGTTTGTTAAATCTTGTTTAACGCGTTCGGGGTTTGCACCTTCAACGTCCATTTTATTTATTGCTATTATGATTGGAACATCGGCTGCTTTAGCATGGTTTATAGCTTCAATTGTTTGAGGCATTACACCGTCATTAGCTGCAACAACTATTATAGCAATATCAGTAGCCTGTGCACCCCTTGCCCTCATGGATGTAAATGCTTCATGCCCAGGGGTATCAAGGAAGGTTATTGGCCTACCTTTAACATTTACCATGTATGCACCAATATGTTGTGTTATTCCGCCAGCTTCTCCACTTGTAACGTGAGATTTACGGATATAGTCAAGCAATGAAGTTTTACCATGATCAACGTGCCCCATTATTGTAATAACTGGAGGACGCTCCACCAATGATGCCTCATCATCCTCAACATCAATATCAATTAGCCTTTCTTCGGCTGTTTTTTCAAGTTTAAGGTCTAAACTTATACCAAGTTCACCAGCTACAATAGATGCTGTATCAAAATCTAGCTCGCTATTAATATTAGCCATAATACCTAAAATTAACAGTTGCTTTAGAATTTCATTTGCTTGTTTACCAATTTTAGAAGATAAATCTCTAACAGTAATTGTTTCATTGGTCATTACTGCATTTTCAATTAAGATAGGATCCATAAGTTGTTGGGCTGACATTTTCTTTTTGCCACCCCTACGACCACCACGAACAAAATCATCATCGGACTCAACTATGTTGTTGGTTCTAATTTTGCCCTTCTTTTTCTTTGCATTATCATAATCGGAAGCTCTACGTTCGTAGGATTTCTTCTTAGGATCGTAATTACTAACTCTTTCCTTTTCAACTATTGGAACAATATCTGGAGTTTTTGGTCTGCTTGCTGTGCGAGCTTTGCTTTGCCTTTGGCGATTGTTTGTATCATCATCATCGTCTTTATCGGGCATAAAAGGTGTGCGAGGCGCCTTATTGAAAGGCCTATCTGGCCTTTTAAATGGTGAAGGAGCACCATCTTTTGAAGCCACATATCCACGATTATATGTGCCAGTTTGACCTTGTGAAGATTGGCCACCTTGATTATATGGGCGTCTAGGATATCCTTGGTTTTGCCCACCTTGGTATCCTTGACCAGCTTGATAACCTTGACCACCTTGAGCATTGGGCGTGTAAGGACGTCTTTGATAACCTTGATTTTGCCCATCTTGAGCATTTCTATCACGGTAAGGTGTTCTGTTATTATCTTGATAGCGCCTATCTGTAGTTTGACCCTGCCTGTTTTGATTAAAGTTATCCCTATTTTGATATGGCCTTTGTTGTTGATTTCTATAAGTAGCTGTAGGAGCAGCCTTATCCTTTTGTTCAACAACTGGCTTTTGAGATTTCTTCTCAACAGCCTTTTCTTCAACTTGTTCAACTACAGTTTCTTTGCTAGTTGGAACTTCTTTAGGCTCAACAACAGGAGCCTCAACTTTTTGTTCAGCTACTTTTATTGGTTCAACCGCAGTTTCAGTCGCTTTTTTCTTTTCTTCTTTTATTTCTTTAGCAGGCTCTTCATCAGCCATTGTAAAAGAAGTCATATGTTTGCTTTCAAGGGCTTTATTTTCAATCAGCCTTTCTTGCTCTAAGCGCTCATTCTCAGCTTTAATATAGCCCTTTTCTATTTGGTCAAAGGCGGAAGCTATGGAGTCCGCGCTATTCCTTGTTTTTACGGCTAATTTTAAAATAGAGCCTGAGTTTTCAATTAATTTTGCTGCAGCATCCTTAAGTTTTATTTTGGTCATGAATTAAATGTACCCCCGAAAGTTTTGTTTAAAATTAAAGTTATTTTATCTGTTAACCCATTGTTTTTTAATGCAACTATTTTTATTGCACCACTGGGATAAACTATATTTAACAATTCTTGTTGATTTAGAAAAAGTTTCACATCATTTGAATCACATAAGTTTTTTATTTTGCTAATTGTGCTAGATGATAAATTACCTGCTATAACAATTTTTGCTTTTTTACTTTTAACGGCATTTATACAAGCCATTGATCCAATAAATACATACGATGCTTTTGTAGCTAAACCTAAATATCCTACAAGAGATTTTTGGCTATTATAGTTTGTTTCTTTCAAGCTCGAATTCCCTTCGCTCTATAGCCTTTTCCAACTCCATTTCCATATCACTGTTTAATGGAGATTCTAGCGCCCTTTGCAGTTGCTTTTGTTTTATAGCAGTTTTTAAACAGTTTATGTTCGCACAAATATATGCTCCCCTGCCATTTTTTTTACCCGTGGTATCCAATATAATTTCTCCCTCGGGTGTTCTTACAATTCGCAACAATTCTTTTTTGGGCACCATTTGCCTGCACCCAACACACATTCTCATTGGTATTTTTTTATTTTTTAACACTTCTTATACCTTTTAAATTGTTAAGTCATCATCATCCATATCAAAATCAACATCATCGGATTCCATTATGAATGAAGTTGGAGTGTAATTATCGTATTGGCTTTCTGCTGTATATGTTTGCATAGGTATTGTGCCAACCATATCATCAAGCTCGATAGCCTGGGATTGTGACTTAATATCTATCCTCCAACCAGTTAGTTTGGCTGCTAACCTTGCGTTTTGCCCTTCTTTACCTATAGCAAGGGAAAGTTGATTATCTGGCACTACTACCCTACAAGCTTTCTCCTCATCTGCAATAAAAACTGTTAACACATGGGCAGGGTTAAGCGAGTTTGCTATAAATTCAGCAGGGTTTTCACTCCATTTGATAATATCTATTTTTTCATTGCGAATTTCTTCAACAACGCTATCAACCCTTGCACCTCTTGGCCCAACACAAGCGCCAACTGGATCTATTGCTGGAACTGTGGAATGAACCGCAATTTTTGTTCTACTTCCCGCTTCCCTTGCTATGCTTTTTATTTGAACAACACCAGTTGCTATTTCAGGAACTTCGTTTTCAAAAAGCCTTTTTACTAAACCAGGATGTGCACGACTAACCTTTATTGTTGGAGCATGCCTATTATCATTTCTACCAATATTATTCACTGTTAATAAATATACTTTTATATGTTCATCAATTGTAAAAACTTCGCCTGGAATGCATTCACTTCTTTCAAGCAATCCTTCTGTTTTACCTAGTTCTAAATGAACACCCTTTGCATCTTCACCCATAACAACGGCTGTAAGAATATCGTTTTCTTTTTCAGTATACTCTTGCGCTATCCTACCGTTTTCGGTTTCCCTTAGTTTTTGCGTTATAACTTGTTTTGCTGTTTGAGCCGCAGTTCTTAAAAAACTAATGGGTGTTACATCAACTTCTACAATATCGCCTGGAAGATAATACTTTTTAAGCTTTATAGCATCTTCTAAGGATATTTGGTTAACAGCATCCTCAACTTCTTCCGTTACAATTTTATATGCAATAACCTGTATTTCACCAGTTTTTTGATCTATACGGGCTTTATAGTTTTTTGGAACCTCTTCTTCACCAGAGTTTTTACGATAAGCCGCTTCAAGGGCTCTTTCAATTGTGGAAAGCATTTCTAATTCATCGATGCCTTTTTCATGGGATATAGCCCTTATTGCATCAACTATTTGAGCTTTTCTTTCCCTCTCGTTTTTACTGTTTTTCGCAGTTTTCATTTTTAAACTCCTATTCTAAATTTAAATCAAGGGATTGAACTTCAGTTTCAACATCAATAACTGGTTTAATAATTGCAATGTCTTCCCTTTTAATATCTATGTTATTATTTTGAATGCTTAATGTAACAAAATTATCATTAAAATCAACAATATTGCCTTGAATTGTTTTTGAACCATCTATCTTTGCATAAAGCTTTACCTCTACCAATTCCCCTGCAAAGCGTTCAAAATCTTTATAGTTTTTTATAGGTCTATCCGCACCTAAAGAAGAAACTTCCAAATAATCATAATCATATTTTTCTACTTTTAATTGCAGTGCTTTATGAAAAAGCTCACAATCATCAAGGCTTATACCTTCTGGCTTATCTATAAAAACTGTAAGCACTACACCACGTACTTCCCTTTCCCACGTGGCCTCTACAAACTCTATGCCTGTATCATTAGCAATTGAATTGCAGATTTTATCAACTTCTTCCCTTGTTTTTTTATCAACAACGGGGCTTAATTTTATAGTTTTTTTTGCCATTATTACTCCTAATTAAATGCATACAAAAAGAGTGTTATTATCACTTATTGCATTTATTTACAAAAAATAAGCCTACAAGCTTAGCTATTTTAGCCACTTGTATATGCTTTTTATTTTCGCAAATTGACAGCAAGCAATGACACTCTTTTATTATGCAAACCCTTCTTTCTTTAAGGTAGATATATTTTTAAAAAATGCTATAGTCGTAACACAACTATAACTACTGTTATATTATCATATCAAACTAATTAATACAAGTGTTTTTTGCTTATTTTTCAATATTTTGTAGGTTTTTTAATATTGTTTCAGTGTTTGAAAAGCAAAGCTCAAAGTTGTATAATAAGATAGTGGAGGTGCTTTTTGTGAGCAATAAACCAATTGGTATATTCGATAGCGGAATGGGCGGAATAAGTGTTTTGGCTGAAGCTGCTAATTTAATGCCCTATGAAAATTTTATATATATAGGTGATACTGCTTTTGCCCCTTACGGTGTAAAGCCAGTAGAGTTAGTTTTAGAAAGATCCATAACTATAAGTGAAAAATTAATAAACCACGGCTGTAAAGCTATACTTATTGCTTGTAATACAGCATCTAGCGTTGCAGCAAAACATTTAAGAAATAACTACAAATTACCTATTGTTGCTATGGAACCCGCATTAAAACCCGCATCACTTCTAAACCCAGAAAAATTAGTGTTGGTGTTAGCAACTAATATTACACTTAATTTGGAAAAATTTAAAATTTTAATGGATAAATACGGCAATAACGCTATACCTATACCTTGCCCAGAATTAGTTGAATTTGTTGAAGGTTTTAACTTTGATAAAGAGAAGGTAAGGGCTTATTTGAATAATATTTTTAATAATTTCAACTTAGATAGTATTGGTGCTGTTGTGCTTGGTTGCACACATTTTATATTCGTAAAAAACTTAATAAAAGAAATATTGCCAAATAATATTAAAATATTAGATGGCAATTTGGGCACTGTTAAAGAATTACAAAGACGTTTAAACGCCCACAATTTGTTAAATACATATAAGAAGAAACCTTATATAAAAATTATATCATCATCAGAAAACCCTAAAGAAATATTAAATATGGAAAAAATGTTTGAAGTAGCCTTTAACAAACAAGACTATTTTGCTGTTGAAAATATGTAACTGAACAATGCAGAACATGCAATAATAAACTGACCAATATAATAAAAAGATATGCTTACCCTTTCCTTTAATTTATTTGTTGGGAAAAGTAGATTTATTACAAGGGTAATATCAGAAACAACAAAGAAGCTTATACCAATGCTTAAAAGGATATGGATATTATTAGGGTTTATATAAGTAACTGTATACACTAGTGACAATAATGTAATAAGCATTAATCCATATAGAATAAATGGAATAGCCAAAATTTTCTTTTTTGGATCATATAAATTTAGCAATTGTTCTTTTAGTTTATATACTATTAATAAAACGATAGAGGCTACAGCTATAAAAAATATAACAAACAATTTTATGTTTAGTTCTAAACCTAGAAGTAAGCATAAATAAAATATGTGCCCAAGCGCAAACAATATTGTGCCCCCAAGAAAGTTATAGCAAATTGCTATATCAGCTATAACACAAATAATTAAAGCTATTAATATGTTTGTTGTATAAATGTTTTGAAATTTTAAATAAGCATAAGCTGCAACTGCAATAGATACTAACATGCTGGTTATTTTTAAAAATATTGTTTTGACACCATTATTAGAAACAAATAGTTGGTTAACATAAATTGGTGCAAAAAATAGAAGTATTAAGCCTGCTAGCAAAATTAAAATAATATATAACATTATTACTCCTTAAGGTTTTTATTATATTATATTTGATAATAATAAAAATACAATAGTTAAATATTTATATTATATTAAAATATGTTTCAAAATTAATTTAAACATTTACAATACTTTAAAATATGATATAATAAAGTTTGCACATTGTTAACTTTAAGTGCCTATATTATAGGAGGATATACATGAATAACGGACAACGTCCTCAATACACAAGCAACCCCACATTTAACCAAAAGAAGAAATCTTCATTTTGGCAAAAAAAGAATAACGATAAATCAAATATTCCTGTTAATCAGTTTAACCAAGCTAATGTAGCAAATAATATGAACTTTGGCCAAGTACCGAATACACCATTTCAAGGTAATACGCCACACATACCACAAAACAATCCCCAATTTGCTCAGCAGCCTTTTAACCAAGCACCACCTCAAGCAAACCAAAGTATTAACAGAGCTCCATTAGTTTATAATGCAAATACATATTCCCAGTTTAACCAAAACACTCAAACTCCAAACCAAAATATGTATAACCCACAAGCTAGTTTTAACCCTATGCCCAATCAGGGAAATCAAGGTGCTTTTTATAACGGTTACAACCAGCCTGTTGCGCCACAATTTAGCCAACAAACACACAATCAATTTGGCCAACAATTTGCCAACAACCAACGATATAACTTTACACAAAGATACCCTCAAAACAACAACGAAAATTTTGCAAATGCAAAAAAACGTACATCTGCAAACATTCAATCAAATAATGCTAGTATTAATGCTCCAAAAGCTGCAAAAAGTAATTGGCATTTTCAAAGTTTTGCTAAAACATTATTTGAGTGGTTTAGAAAACCAGCTAACATGTCGTTGCTTTGTTTGTTTGTATTTTTACCAATATTGTTTTTATTAGCATTATCTGTGCATGAAACTGTATTTAAATTTGCATTTATAATAGGTGCAATTATCGCTTTAATTTGGCTATTTTGGAAAAAGCCTTATAGCGATGGTGTAAGGTTGACAATGACAGTTACCTATGGTGCTTTAATGCTAATAATAGCAATAAACCTTATAACTGGAATACAACCCGGGCAAACCAACGTAAGCAGGCCAAACACTGCAAGTAGTACGCAAACCCCTGAAGAAACACCAGCACCTCAAGCACAACCAACAGTTGCTGCAGTTGCATCAACGGAGTTACAAGAGGGTGAAAAAACTGCATCTCAACAACGATTTGAAATGTTTATGGAATATTGGAAAATTGGAAAAATTGATGAAATGGCTACTTTAGTTGCGCCCTCATGGGCATCATCACAAAGTTCACCAACACAAGCGCTATTCAATATATTATCCAATAGAAGGCCTACAGAATACACAATTGAAAACATTAGTGGAACAGATGCAGATCAAGCCTTAACAGTTACTTTAAGAGCAAGCATAAACAAATTTACAAGCGATGAACTAGAGGTTATGCGATATCAAATAATTATGTTAAAAGAAAATGGAATTTGGTATATTGACCCATCATCCCTTGCTACAAAAATAAAAGAAGAAACTCCTGACCCAAACGCTACACCTGCACCAACAGAACAACCAAGAACCACTGTAACCCCTAAACCCGACGGCAACACAAAACTTTATTACAACAGCAGTGGTGGTAGTTATTACCATGTTGACCCTGAGTGTGCTAGGGTAGCAAAAAAATATTTGCCTTTATCCCCTTTCCTTTACAGCGAACTTAGTAGCGCTCCATTTAACAAACTATTACCTTGTTTAGAATGCGGAGCACCTACAAATTAAAAAACAAAAAACTTTGCACTAAATGTGCAAAGTTTTTTTATTATCACTATTGTAAAGTATCTTTAAAATGTAAGATGAAAGCCCCATCAATATTATGCATATTATTGTAAACAACACATAGTTTCGCGCAAAATCACTTATACCAAACATATTTAGTTCTAAGTTCAATCGGCCATCCAATATGAATTCCATAGCCATACCAGATGCTAATAAAAGAACAAAAGCAATAGGTGCAACTATTGATAGCGAAGTTTTTATATTATTTTTCTTTAGCTTGTTTAATATTATAATTGATACAATAACCGGCATTGAAAATGCAAATATCTGTTGAGCATGAACAAAGAGCAACATCATATGTCCATCATTGCGTATGCTTTCCATTATTATCTGAGTTCCCCCATATAATATAAAAAACAACCAAGTAATGTATTGATACCTTTGATTTGATTTACTATATATTTTAACGAATATAAAAATTAATGTTACTGCAATTATTAAAGCAATTAATGCTTCAATATTATACACTGCTATGCTTGAAAATCCCCAATCATCTTTAATAACAAATATTCCAGTAGCATCCTCTCCAAGAGACTTGCCTATACCTACATTTGTAAACCTTTCAGCAAGCCTAATAATTGTAATAAAAATACCCATTGATGCAAAAGAAGCATCCTTAAGCTTAACGAAATCATTAGGGTAAGGTTTGATAATTTTTAGAGTTAACAATAAACCTAAAAATAAACCAGTTAAAGAAAAACCTCCATCCCACATAGCAAACATTGCACGAGGGTTTTCTATTTCAAATATATAATAAGCATAATTCACTATTACATATAATATTCTTGAAGAAAACAAACAAATTACCGATGCTATTGTACTAAATAAAAGGATTGTTGTAGTGTTTTCCTTTGACAGCAGTTTTACTAAAATAAAATATACCGCAATTGCTAAAGCTAAGCATATTCCATATGAGTTAAAGTTTAATGAACTAAACATATATACCCCTTAATTTAATACTGCAGATGCAAAGTATATTATATCTGTTATTGATCTTTCGTTATCAACACTTTTTGTACTATAAAGGGAGTCTTTAAAATATAGTGCTGCTGAATTGCCACCATCTAGATTGTAAGCTTGTATGCTTCCAAGTTCTTTCATTAAATGAGAAAATTGAGTTAAATCCATACCTTCACTATCATTTAGCCTTCCATCAACTACAACTAAAGCATACTTTAATGGGCCTAATTGCGCTATACCTGCCCTTGGGTTTTTATAATGTGGTGCAAATTGATATTTATCTGGTATTTTTTGAACTTGCCCATCTATAACCAACGCAGGGCCAAAGCAAAAGCCATTTACTATTTCTTTTGTTTGTAACAATTCTTTAATTTGACTTGCCTGTTCTTCTTTTCCATGAGTTATTATATGAAAATCACCCATAGCATCTATTAATAGAAAGTCTAAATTATCGCTAGTTTTTTTACGATATACTTCACCTTGCCTAACAATGAAGCCACTTTGTACTTGCGTGTAAAAATCACCATTTACTGCAACTAGAGCATTAAACTTGGGTGCAAGTTCACTTGTTTTTAAACCCCTTTTACTACCAAGCTCGCCTGCTAAACCAGTTCTTAATTGTGAAGGATCTGCAATTTCAATATATGCCACATGATAATCACAATCATCAAACCTACCATGTTCCATTTTTACTTTTATAGTTGGATCCTCGTATGAGTTTTCCGTAAAGTTTTCAGCAATAGGTTCTCTCCCCTGTTTTTCATCCAACGGTATGGGTAAAACTACTTCTGCTGTGCCAAAGCTTCCTTCTGCATTTGCTTTAACCACAAATAAGTCTTCAAATTTAAATGAAAAATCATCAACTTCATTCATATACTTATTTTTAGCTTCAGGCAATATTTCTGGTGATGGAATATATAATGCAACAAAAAGCAAAAATGCAAGCATATAAATGCCCAAAATAATATTTAAAGTTTTTTTCATATTTCCTCCGAAATCAAAGTGACTTCATATAGTTAATAAAGTTATCTAATACAATACCAGGTTCTTCAAGGCTAAGATCCCAACGTTTTACCCACTCTAAAGAGAAAAATCCGTCATAATTATTTTCTTTTAAAATATTGTAAGAATCTATAATCGGAATATCCCCCAAGCCTGGTAAAACATATTTGTACTTGCCATTTTCAAGCAAAACGCCATCCTTAGCATGAACATGCTTAATCCACTGTTTTAGGTTACTGTATGTTTGTGATGCTGTTTCATGCATAAACCTATATGGGTGATGAATATCCCATAACACATTAACATTACTATGATTAATATCTTGCATAAGTTTTGCAAATTTTTCGCTATCAGACCAAACTCCATGGGTTTCTAATAAAATAGTTCTGCCCTGTGCCTTTGCCATATCACCCAAAAACATAGCTTGTTCTATAATATAAGGAATATCAATTTCTCCTTTAACCTCTGGAACTGCTTCTGCTGCCATAACCCTTATATAGGGCACATTCATTTTTTTAGCCAAATCAACATATGCATTAATTTCGTTATGCATATATTCTTCATCGCCTTTTACATTTATACAGCAGTCACTTGTTAAGCATGGTATTTTTAAATTTAAGCTATTTAAGCGAGATAATGTTTCTACTAATTTATCATCACTAAATTCTGGAACTGAAGGAACAGATATATCTTTACCAACGCCACGGACTTCAATGCCATCGTAGCCCAAATCTGCCGCTGTGCTAACAATTTCATTCCAGCCCCACCTTGGGCAACTTAATGTAGAAAAACTCAATTTCATAAAATTCATCCACCTTCAAAAATTATGTGTTTTATTGCATAACACTGGCTATTATGGTATCATGTTACAAGCCTAAGGTCAAGGTTTGGCGCTAAATTATGATGTTTTAAAATTGGATTGGAAAACTAGCATGAAGCATAAAAAAAGAGGAATTAGTACTGGTAGTATAGTTACAATTATTATTTTAGTAATTGTTCTTTTAGCATGCCTTTGGCTTCTTCCAAAGCTTTTTGGAAACTTAAATACACGCATAAGTCCTGATAAAATTAGTAAATCGTTTATAAATTTAGCAAAAGATTCTATGGGTGCTATAACTGATACATTTGTAACAAGTACAAAAGAACCTGATGAGCCTAATATTGATTTAGTTTTTTCCACACACGCATATTCGGAACCATTACCAACCCCTATATTAAAAGATGAAATTGTAAACTTTTCATTATCTTTTGCTGGTAGTATTGATTTTGATAAAAAATTACAAAAAGCAACAGCAATGGAGGAAGGTATATATAATATTAGCCCAATATTTGAAAACATTAAAAATACCTTTAATAGTGATTATAACACTATAAATTTAGCTAATACATTTATAAAAAATGAAGAATTAAGTGATATAAACGCGCCAGAATCTTTAATAAGTAGCATAAAAAACTTAGGCTTTAATTCAATTATTTTTGGTAACAGCAATTCTTTAAATTATGGCCTTGAAGGTTTGCAAAGCATGTTAACAACTGCAAAACAAAACAAAATTAATATAAATGGTATTGATGCCGAATCTACCAATAGTGAAATATTTATTCAAAATATAAAAGAAATTCCAGTAGCATTCCTCCACTATACTCAAAGTATATCTTCTACAAGTAAAAAGAAAGTTCCTGAACAAAACATAAAATTCCATATAAGTATTATTAATGAAGATAAAGTAAAAAGCGATATTATAAGAGCAAGGGAAAAAGGTGCATATTTTGTTGTAGTAAGTATAGATTGGGATAAATCCACAAGCAAAAACCCAAGTAAGGATCAAATAAAAATTGCGCAATATATAGCTGATGCTGGAGCAAATATAATTATTGGAAATAACCAAAACAGCCCTTTAGCTTTTGATATTTTATCTACCACAAACCAATACGCCCCTAACCGCAAGGTTCCTGTTGCTTATTCTTTAGGTAATTTATTATCTTCAAATACTAACAACGCAAACCAGGCAAGTAGTATAATTTTAAACTTTAATATAAGTTATAATAAAACAAAAGCTAAAGTTGAATCAATAAAAATTAGTGATATACCTTTGTTTGTTTGGAAAACCAAGTTAGAAAATAAGGATGTTTTTAGTATTTTACCATTAAACAATAAAATAGATGCAGAAAATAAAAAGCTAATTAACTTTAACGAGAAAGTTAATAGCTTTATAAATAATTTGTTTGGGATATTGCCAATTAGCGTTATTAATAACTAACTATTTTATTTTATCACTAAATTTAGACGCCATAATATGCTCTGGCATAATTACTCTGGGCAAATTCCACTTATATTTTGTAGCAAGCATTCTAATTACAAAAATAAATGTAATGCTAACAATTGTTGCAATAGTTTCCCCAACTAATGGGAAACAAATTAATAATAATATTGCGCCTAGAAGTGAGGCACTAGCATATATATGCTTTGTAAACACATATGGCATACTTAGGGAGCATACATCTCTAATTATACCACCACCAACACCGGTTATAACCCCAGCAAATAAAGTTAATACTACACCTGCCCTAGGGCTTAAGTTGTAGGCAGCTGAAGCCCCTACAACTGTAAATATACCTAAGCCGATAGAATCAAATACATTAATAATTAATTCAAATTTATAAAAACGTTTACTAGTTAAAATTTGTTTGTTGAAATAAAGAAAAACAAATAATATTGTTGATGTTATAAAGGCTAAAAAAGCGAAATTTTTATTAACAAATACTGCAGCAGGATACACATTTAAAATAATATCACGCATTAATCCGCCACCCGTAGCTGTTATTATGCCAAGTATAACAACACCAAAATAATCCATTCCCTTGCGAATTGCAAGGCTGGCACCAGAAATAGCAAAGGCAATAGTACCAAGGTATTCCATTATTAAAAGTAGTAATTCCATATAACCCTCTTAAACTTATATAGCAAGGCTTCCCATTGGGTCCCAAGGTTTAAGAACAATAGGTTCTTTATCAAGCATATCCTTTTCCTCATTTGTGAGGTATTTTTTATTTACAACAACTTGATAAGTATATTCATTGAACCAATCATCACTCATAACATAAAATCCATCGGCTCCCCTATCTTTCCCCCAGCTATTTTGAACACGCCAACGGTTTGGTTTTCCATCATCATCAATATTAACGCCACAAAGAACCATTGCATGGGTCATTAAGCTTTCACCATAATCTAGCCTTTGAGCTTTATCCAATGGGAATTTAGTGTTAAATAGATCTTCCACATTGAATATGTTCATGGACATTACCCCATCATCCATAAGTGAAGATTGCCCAACATCACAACCAAACCAAACACTTTCCCCATCTTGCATTTGAGCAATAGCAGCACGTTTTAAGCTTTCAACAGGCAAGTTTAAATACTTTACTGGATACATTCCAACAACACTGCCTAAATATTGAACTGTATAAGTATTATAATAAGGCTTATCTTTGGTTGGTGCATTTATTATACTTACATAATCATTTAAATTTATACCAACATATTCTTTATAGAATTCTTGAGGGCTTAATTCAGGTAGGCGTACAAACTTTTTATCTTTATCCCTTACTTCTAATGTAAAGCTTTTGGGTGGTTCACCTAGTGCTATACACAGCATACGGTATATTGTAGAAAGCATATCATCTTTCATTAACCTTAATTCTTCTTCACTTTTACCTTCTTCATTTGCTGTTCTTAAAATACAAGCATATTCCCTTAATTTTAAAGTTAAAAACTTACTCATATGATGTGTGTTTGATGATGAAAAAGACTCTGGCATAAATTGTTTTGGAACCACACCATATTTTTCAACAATACCACTAAACATATCCCATTGACCACCATCACCTAGTGGATCTTTTAATAAAAATGCAACTTCTCTGCTTTCAAGTGCTAATGGTAGTGACTCAATAATATTTTCTAAAAATAGGTTGGATTTTTCAAGTTTATCCCAAAATAAAGGATATGCTTGACTAAGCTCAAAAGTTTCTAAATTAAGCTTTTTCATTATTTCCACACGCATTACATTTAATGCCGCAAACATCCAGCATCTTCCACTTTTCATTTGGTTGGTAATATCGCCTGTTTCAATATTAATAGAATAATTGTGCCCCATATTAACAAAGTCTTCGCGATTTTCAGCACTTTTTAATATTCCGTTTTTTATTGAAGTATTCATGGCAACTGTATTAGCTTTATTTTGCTTAAATTCATTTTCAAATTTTGATAATTGTTGATAAGTGATTTCTTTCATAACTTCCTCCAAAAATTTACTGTATTACAATTGTATCACAAATAAGGTTAATATAGTAATTATATTTGTATTTTATTGACACATTTACATTTTGTTTTATAATTGAATAATATGAGGTGTTTATATGACTAATACTGTTAAAATTAAAGGTTTTAGACCTAACAGAGCCCTTAAACCTTTATTAAAAGAGATAGAAAATAGAATAAAAGAAGAAAAAAATGTTGTTTTGCTAGTACCAGAGCAATATACTTTACAAGGTGAAAAAGATATTATATTAAACCTTAATTTAGAAGGTTTATTTAACATAGAAGTTTTAAGCCCAACTAGATTAGCCTATAGGGTATTAGAAAAAATAGCATCATCAGAAAGCAACTTGCTTGATGTATCTGGCCAAGCAATGTTGATAACAAATTTACTTTATAAATATGAGAAAGATTTAAAATATTATAAGGCTGATATGTTTAAACCAGGCTTTGTAACAAGCATATCCAATATAATAGATAATATAATACAAGCTCAAGTTGATATTGAAGAGCTGAAAAAGATATTGTTATCAAGTGATAATAATATTTTAAAATTAAAATGGCATGATATTCTTTTAATATATGATGAATTCATAATTCTTACAAATAGTAAATTTTCAGCTAAAGAGAACAAATTAAAGTTTGTTGCACAAAATATTGGAAACAGTGGTTATTTGAAAGGTAAATATGTGTATGTTTATGGGTTTGATTTAATAACTGAAAGCCTATCTTCTTTATTATTAGGTGTATCAAAGTCCGCTGAATCTTTAGAGCTTTGGCTTACATTTGACTCAGATAAAAGTACAGATGCTGCATTATATTTACCAGTTAGACAAAGTGTATTTCGTTTAATTGATATTTTTAATTTGAACAATATTTCTTATGAATTAAATTACCATCCTGAAATAGAGTTAGAGAGCCATTCTGCCATATCTCACCTTGATAATGTGCTATATAGTAATGCAAAAAAAGGTGTTAATTACAAATATGAAAAAGAACAATATGCAATTAAAATAATGAATTGCACATCTCCTATTGAAGAAGCGGAGCTAGTTGCAAACAAAATAAAAGAATTAGTTAGTAAAGGCAAAAAATATAGCGAAATAACAATAATGTTACCCAATAATAGTGATTATGGTTTTGCTGTTGAAGCTGCATTAATAAGCTTAAATATTCCATATTTTAGTAATGAAGAATTAATAGCCCAACAACATCCTTTAATTTCTTACATAATTGATTCTGTATTTACCGTATCAAAAGATTACAGTGACGAATATATGGGTTATATTATATCTAACCCATATTGTGGTTTAAAAACAGAGGAAAGATCATACTTAAAAATATATTCTAAAAAATATGGGATAAGAAAACAAAAATGGCTTAATAAGTTTGAAAAAGGCGATGAATTTGAACGTGAAACCGCTGAAAAATTAAGAATAAAGTTAATAAACCCTCTGATAAGCTTACGCAATGATTTATCTAAAGCCAAAACATCTTCAGAATCTTTAACTGCACTTTATATATTATTAGAAAATATTAATGCCTATAATGAAATAAACTTTAATGAAAGTTTATTATTAAGCCATGGAATGAATTTAAGAGCAGACCAGAACCAACAATTATGGAATTATATAATTGATGTTTTTGACCAATTAAGTTTAATTTTAGATGGTTCTCGTGCAACATTTAAAAAATTACCAGAATTACTAAAGCAAGGCTTTAGTGCAGTTAGTATAAACAGCTTACCATCTAATGAAAATATGGTAGCATTAGGAAAACTTGGCCATATGATTAGCGGAGAAACTAAAGTATTATTTATAGTTGGTTTGGATGATAGTGTAATTACTAGTAAATCGGAAGATATTATTAGTGAACAAGAAATGTTATATATAGAAAATAAACTTGGTAAAGAAATAGGTATGAGCAATGAAACTGTTAATACATTAGCCAAGTTAGATATAAAAAAGGCATTAACTTTACCAAAGGAACTTTTGTTTTTAAGTTATTCTAAAACTGATTTATCAGGTAAACCTTTATGGCCAATAAACATTATAAATGATATTCAAAATAGATTTTTTAGTAATGTTGATGTAGTTTATGATAAATTAGATAAAGCTTCAAATAATTTTGAAAGCATATTTGCTACCATAGTAAGAGAATTGCATAAATTAACATTTGTAAAAAGTAAAGAAGAATATAATAATGGATTAAGTAATATTGCTGTTCAATATAACAAAATAAAATATAACCCTGAAATTGAAGAATTGTTTGATTTATATATTAAAAAGGTTAATAGTTTTTCTAGTTTAAAAAATATTAATAAAAACATTACATTCTCATTGTATAAAGGTGAAAATTTATCAGTATCTAGGTTGGAATCCTTTGCACAATGCCCCTTCAAGCATTTTATAAATTACGGGTTAAAACCTCAAGTTATAGATGATTGGGGAATAAACCCAATTATAATGGGTAATTTTTATCATGATGTTTTAGATAGTTTTATTAAAGAAATAAATACTTTAGATAATATCGAAAACATTGCAGAAGAAGATATAAATTTAATAATTAATAAAATTATATTAGACAAAAATTTAAATGAAATTGTAAGCCCAATAAATGATGGAAATAGAAACAAAGCTACATTTAATAAAGCTAAAAAGGCTTTAAATTTTGCTGCTTATACTTACATAAAACAAATAAATGCTAGCAAGTTTAAAATATTTGAAACTGAATTAGAATTTGGTAAGAATGATAAGTTTCCGCCCATTATACTTGAATTAGAAAACGGAAGAAGTGTAAACTTAAGAGGTAAAATTGATAGGGTTGATATTTATAAAAGTGAAGAAGGTAACTATGTTAGAATTATAGACTATAAAAGTAAAGGCAAAAGTCTTTCTCCATCAGAATTATGGTATGGCTCTCAAATACAATTAACAATATATTTAGATACAGTTAGCAAGGGCATAAAGCAATCAATTCCTGCGGGCGCATTTTATATCCCTATTGATTTACCATGGTTAGAATTTGAAGATGAAGATATCGATAAACTTTTAGACTCTAAAATAAAACAATATAAATTTAGTGGAATAATATTAAAAAATAAAGAAGCTATAGAGGCTATGGATAATATGGATAGCCCCGTATCTTTAAAGGCTTATATTAAGAAAAACAGCGATTTTTCTAGTGCTGAAGATATGTTTACAGAGGAAGACTTGCAATTATTAGTTGAGCATAGCAAAATTAAAGCAATTGAATTTGCAAATATGATATATGATGGCAAAGTGTCCGTTGAGCCTATTATGAATGAACGTAACTTGGCTCCATGCGAGTACTGTGACTTTAAGCGAACATGCTTTAATAGCCCATCAAATTATAAAAGATTAGAAAAATTAGATTTTATGAAATTAAAAGAAAAATTAAATAATAAAAAAGAAGGCTAAGCCTTCTTTTTTATTATTTAATTTAGAAAGTTTCATGAACTTCAAGATCGCTATATCGTTTCATACCAGTACCCGCAGGTATTAGTTTACCAATAATAACGTTTTCTTTTAAGCCAAGAAGCCTATCTGTTTTGCCTTTTATAGCAGCATCTGTTAACACTCTTGTTGTTTCTTGGAAAGAACAAGCAGATAAGAAGCTTTCAGTTGCAAGTGCTGCTTTAGTTATACCTAATAATGTAGGTTTACCAGCTGCAGGATAGCCACCATCCATAATGGTTTTTTTGTTTATTTCTTCAAACTGACCACTATCAACTAAGCTACCAGGCAATAATTCAGTATCGCCACTGGATACTATCCTTACCTTGCCCATCATTTGCCTTACAATAACTTCAATATGTTTATCTGATATGCTAACACCTTGTTGACGATAAACACCTAAAACTTCGCTTAAAATATAATCTTGTACAGCCCTTACACCTAATATGCGCAATAGATCATGAGGGTTGATAGATCCTTCTGTAAGTTGATCACCCATTTCAACGTGTTGACCTTCTGATACTTTTAAATGAGAACCAAAGTTTACAGGATAGGATTTTTCAGTGTGCCTTTCATCATCTGGTATAACTATAATTTCGCGTTTATTTTTCTTAACTGCAAATTTAACTGTACCTTTTATTTCGCTTAGTATTGCATTACTCTTTGGCTTACGTGCTTCAAAAAGTTCTTCTACACGAGGCAAACCTTGTGTTATATCCTCACCAGATGCAACACCACCACTATGGAATGTACGCATTGTAAGCTGTGTACCAGGTTCACCGATAGCTTGAGCTGCTATTATACCAACAGCTTCGCCAATATCTACATTGCCACCAGTTGCTAAGTTCATACCATAGCATTTTGCACAAACACCATGTTCACATAAACAAGAAAGTGGGCTACGTACAGATATTTCGGTTATACCCTTACTTGCAATAAGTTTTGCTAGCTTGTGGGTAATTGTTTGGTTTACTTCAACTAATATTTCACCAGTTTCAGGGTCGATTATTTCCTCTGAAGCAACCCTACCAACCATACGGTCTTCAAGTTTTTCAATTATTGTATTACCAACCATAATGTTGGAAATTTTTCTACCCCTAACAGGTTTATTTCTTAATGCAAAGCAATCTGTTTCTCTAATTATAACCTCTTGTGATACATCAACAAGACGACGTGTTAAATAACCAGAGTCTGCAGTACGCAAAGCTGTATCTGCCAATGATTTACGGCTACCGTGAGAGGATAAGAAGAATTCTAGAACTGTTAAGCCTTCTGTAAAGTTAGCTTTAATAGGTAATTCTATTGCTTTACCACTTGGTGATGCCATAAGGCCACGCATACCAGCAAGCTGATTTAACTGTGCTTCTGAACCACGTGCCCCAGAGTCAGTCATCATTTTAATTGGGTTAAACTTATCCATATGAGGTAGAATTGTTTTACGCAATTTTGCTGTTGCATCATTCCATGTTGTTATAACTGTTCTATAACGCTCATCTTCTGTTAGCATACCACGCCTATATTGCATGTTTGTACGCTTAACTACATCATCAGCTTCTTCAAGAATATCTTTCTTTTCTGGTGGTATAATAATATCTGATACAGATACTGTTACAGCACCTAATGTAGAATAGTGGAAACCTAGTGTTTTAATACCGTCAAGCACGCTTGCAGTTTTATGCACACCATGTTCTTGATAAACTAATGCAACGATTTGTGAAAGTTGTTTTTTACCACAAAGGTGATCAACTTCTAATGGGAACATTTCATCTAAATTAGTTCTTGGTTTCATGCCAAGATCTTGAGGTATAGCTTCATTAAATATTAACATACCCAATGTGCAATCAATGATTTTTGTTCCAGTTTCACCTTCAAATGAACGTTTAACTCTTACTTTTATTGGAGCTTGTAATGATAATTTACCCATTTGATATGCAAGCATTGCCTCATCCATATCAGCGAATATTTTGCCATTACCTTTTCCATTTTCATCTGTCATTGTTAAATAATAACAGCCTATAACCATATCCTGTATTGGTGATACAACTGGCTTACCATCTTGAGGTTTTAAAATATTATTATGTGCTAACATTAAGAAACTTGCTTCTGCTTGTGCTTCCATGCTTAATGGAACGTGAACAGCCATTTGGTCACCGTCAAAGTCGGCGTTATATGCTGTACAAGCCAAAGGATGAAGTTTCATTGCTTTACCTTCAATTAGTATTGGCTCAAACGCTTGAATACCAAGCCTATGAAGGGTGGGGGCACGGTTTAATAGAACTGGGTGTTCTTTAATAACATCTTCAAGAACGTCCCAAACTTGTGGTGAAAGTCTTTCAACCATTCGTTTAGCTGTTTTATTTTGAACCGCAATTTTCTTTTCCATTAAGCGTTGAATAACGAAAGGCTTAAACAATTCCAACGCCATTTCCTTAGGTAAACCACATTGGTATAATTTAAGTTCAGGACCAACAACAATAACAGAACGGCCAGAATAGTCAACACGTTTACCAAGTAAGTTTTGACGGAAACGACCTTGTTTACCCCTTAATAAATCACTTAAGCTTTTTAGTGGTCTATTACCAGGGCCAGTTACTGTACGGCCTCTTCTACCATTATCTATAAGTGCGTCAACTGCTTCTTGAAGCATACGTTTTTCATTACGGATAATAATATTAGGTGCACCAAGCTCTAACAAACGTTTTAAACGATTGTTTCTGTTAATTACCCTTCTATAAAGGTCATTAAGGTCACTTGTTGCAAACCTTCCACCTTCAAGTTGTACCATAGGCCTTAAATCTGGTGGTATAACGGGCAATACTTCAAGTATCATCCATTCTGGTTTATTATTAGAATTTCTAAAGGATTCTACAACATCAAGGCGTTTTATAGCGTTTTTACGCTTTTGACCCTCAGTTTCTCTACCTTTTTCTTTTTCAGCAAGTTGTACTATTTCCTTTTTTAAGCTTTCGCTTAAAGCATCTAAATCAACTTGTTGTAATAACTCTTTAATAGCTTCTGCGCCCATGCCAACCCTAAATGAACCAACGCCACACTTTGCTTCAAGTTCACGCTTTTTAGCATCGTTTATTAGTTCAAATTTTTTCAAACTTGTTACATCTGGGTCGCCTGGATCTAAAACAATAAAATTAGCAAAATAAAGTACTTTTTCCAAGGTTCTTGGTGATATATCTAATAATAGACCCATCCTGCTTGGAATGCCTTTAAAATACCAAATATGGCTTACTGGTGCAGCAAGTTGAATATGACCTATACGTTCACGTCTAACTTTTGCACGAGTTATTTGTACACCACATTTTTCGCATGTTTTATTTTTATCTTTTAATTTTGCACGTTTATACTTGCCACAATTGCACTCAAAGTCTTTTGTTGGTCCAAATATACGCTCGCAAAACAAACCATCTCGCTCAGGTTTTAATGTTCTATAGTTAATGGTTTCTGGCTTGGTTACCTCACCATTAGACCATTCTAAAACTAGTTCCGGTGATGCCATACCAATTTGAACGGCATCCAAATTTTTTAAATCAAACAATAATTGCAACTCCCTTCAAAAAAGCGGGAAACCTGGAATTTGAATTATAAAGTTTCATCATCCAGATCATCTATATCCAACAAATCACTATCTAAATCATCTTCAAATGAGTCTAAAACGTCATCACTATCATCTTCAAGGTCAGAATCTTCAACTATATCAGCATCATCAACAAATATTTCTTCATCGTCATCTAAGCTAATATCATCAAGTTCTGTATCGAAAGATACATCAAAGTTATCGCTTTCCAAATCATCCCCGATATCTATACCATCAAGGGTTATATCGTCATTAATGTTAAAATCAGCATCAACATCTAATGTTTCATCCTTGTTTTCGATAATATCTTGGTTAACATTCTTTTGAACATCATCTTCATCTTCTTCTAATTCTTTCAAAAGAATTTGTCTACCGTTTTTATCTACAACCCTAAAATCAAGGGCTAATGCCTGAAGTTCTTTTACAAGAACCTTAAAGCTTTCAGGTACGCCAGGTGCTTGAATATTCAAGCCCTTAACAATAGCTTCATATGCTTTAACGCGGCCGATAACGTCGTCTGATTTAAATGTAAGAATTTCTTGCAATGTATTTGCAGCACCATAAGCTTCAAGTGCCCAAACTTCCATTTCACCAAAACGTTGACCACCAAATTGTGCTTTACCACCAAGTGGTTGTTGTGTAACAAGTGAGTAAGGACCAACTGAACGTGCGTGCATTTTATCATCAACAAGGTGCAATAATTTTAAGAAGTACATTACACCAACGGTAACAGGTTTTTCAAATTTTTCGCCTGTTCTACCATCATACAATGTAAATTTACCATCAGGGCTCATTCCTGCTTTTTCCATGGTTTCAAGGGTATCTTCCCATGTAGCGCCATCAAATACAGGTGTTTCAATATGCCAACCTAATGCACGGGCTGCCATACCTAAATGAACTTCAAGAACTTGTCCTATATTCATACGTGATGGAACGCCTAATGGATTAAGTACTATATCAAGTGGAGTACCGTCTTCTAAGAAAGGCATATCCTCAACAGCCAAAATTCTTGAAACAACGCCTTTATTTCCGTGACGACCCGCCATTTTGTCACCAATGCTAATTTTTCTTTTTTGAGCAATAAATACTCTAACTAAATTGTTAACACCAGGTGATATTTCGTCTTTATCTTCCCTAGAGAATGTACGAACATCAACAACAACGCCGCCTTGTCCATGAGGAACTCTAAGGGATGTATCCCTAACTTCGCGTGCTTTTTCACCAAAAATAGCACGAAGTAATCTTTCTTCAGGTGTAAGGTCTGTTTCACCCTTAGGTGTAACTTTACCAACAAGTATATCCCCTGCCCTAACTTCAGCACCTATCCTTATGATACCTGTATCATCAAGGTCTTTAAGCGCATCATCACCTACATTAGGAATATCTCTTGTAATTTCTTCAGTACCTAGTTTTGTATCACGAGCACCGCACTCAAATTCTTCAATATGTATAGATGTATAAACATCATCTTGAACCAATCTTTCAGAAATAAGTACAGCATCCTCAAAGTTATAGCCTTCCCATGTCATAAAGCCAATTAACATATTTTTTCCTAGACCAATTTCACCCTTTTCGGTGCTTGGACCATCAGCAATTAATTGACCTTTTTTAACCTTATCACCCACGTTTATAACAGGGTGTTGGTTTAAACATGTGCCTTGGTTGCTGCGTGCAAATTTGCTTAATTCATAGGTATGTTTGTTATTATCTTCATCTTTAATAATAATTTTTCTTGCGCTTACATATTCTGCAACACCATCGGTTTTGCTTAATACAACAACGCCTGAGTCATAGGCAGCTTTATACTCTATACCAGTACCAACAATTGGTGCTTCTGGTACAAGCAATGGAACTGCTTGACGTTGCATGTTAGAGCCCATTAGTGCGCGAGTTGCGTCGTCATTTTCCAAGAAAGGAATCATTGAAGTTGCAACTGATACTATTTGACGTGGGCTAACATCCATATAATCAACTTGGTTAGCAGGTACAAGAAGAACTTCTTCTTTATCCCTAACTGTTATAAGGTCGTTAACAAAGCTATTATCAGGATTTAGTGGTTCTGTTGCTTGCGCAATTTTGTATTCATCTTCTTTATGTGCGGTCATATATACGGTTTCTTTTGTTGCTTTACCTGTTTCTTTATCTATCTTACGGTAAGGCGCTTCAAGGAATCCGTATTCATTTATTCTTGCATATGTAGTTAATGAACCAATAAGGCCAATGTTAGGGCCTTCTGGAGTTTCTATTGGACAAATTCTTGAATAGTGACTATAGTGAACGTCACGAACTGCCATAGATGCTCTATCACGGTTTAAACCACCAGGTCCTAATGCAGAAATACGTCTTTTATTTGTAAGTTCAGCTAGAGGATTAGGTTGGTCCATAAATTGGCTCAACTGAGATGATCCAAAGAACTCTCTAATTGCAGCTGTTACAGGGCGAATATTAATAAGATCACTAGGCTTTAATTCATTAGGGTCTTGGGTGGTTGCCATTCTTTCACGAACAACACGTTCCATCCTTGTTAAGCCTATGCGAATTTGGTTTTGTAATAATTCACCAACGCTCCTTAAACGCCTATTACCTAGATGGTCGATATCGTCAGTTTCACCAACTTTATAAGGTAAACCAACTAAATAGCTAATTGAAGCTACTATATCATCAGTTATAATATGCTTTGGAACTAACCCATGAATATTTTGTTTTAAAGTATCTCTTAGTAGTTCTTCGCTTTGGCCCTCTGTTGCTTCAAGAACTCCTTTAAGCACAGGGTAATGTACTTTTTCAAGTATTCCAACTTCTGCTGGGTTAAAGGTTAAGTATTTAGCAGCATCAACAAAACGGTTACCTACTACTTTTACACCTTTTTTAAGTGGAGTATCTACTCTAACAGATTGTATGCCTGTATCTTCAATTTCCATAGCTACTTCTAAAGATATAGTTTCGCCACGTTTAACCAAGCATTCTCCGCTGTTTTGATCAAATATATCATCATGTGCAACAAGGCCATTTATCCTTGAAGCTAAACCTAATTTAGAATTGTACTTGTAACGACCAACACGCATCATATCATATCTGCGGGGGTCAAAAAACAAAGATGCAATTAAACTTTGAGCACTATCAACACTTGGTGGCTCACCAGGTTTTTGTTTTTTATAAATTTCTACAAGAGCTTCATCTTGATTGGTTGTTTTATCGGCATTTTCTAAAGTTGCGCTAAGGCGTTCATCTTCGCCTAAAAGATCTATTATTTCGCCACTTGAACTATAACCCAAGGCACGCAAAATAACAGTAATTGGAATTTTCCTTGCGCGATCTATTCTCACCCAAAGAACATCATTGCTGTCTGTTTCATATTCAAGCCAAGCACCACGAACAGGTATAACCTGAGATGTGAAAAGTTCTTTACCTGATTTATCATACTGCATGTCATAATAAGCACCAGGAGAACGTACTAATTGACTTACTATAACACGCTCAGCACCATTAACAATAAATGTGCCATGTTCTGTCATCAATGGGAAATCACCCATAAACACTTCAGACTCTTTAATTTCACCCGTTTCGCGATTGTACAACCTTACTTTCACTTTGAGTGGTGCAGCGTAAGTTAAATCCCTTTTACGGCAATGTTCTTCGCTATACTTTGGCTCATCTAGTGAGTAATCTACAAATTCCAAAACAAGGTTTTCTGAAAAGTCGTTTATTGGTGAAACGTCTTTAAGGACTTCATGGAAGTCCTCATTCAAAAGTTGTTGGTAGGAATTTTTTTGTACTTCGATTAAATCCGGCATATCCTTAGATTCGGTGACACGGGAATAGCTCATTCTCGTACGTAATTCACCTTTTTTTACCGGGTGTGGAAATTGTTCAAAACCCATAAACAGCAATCACCCCTTAATAATTACACGGTATTCAACACAAGTATATCAATTTTATTTTTTGTACAAAGTGCATAAATCAAATAAAAATGAGTACACTTATCGATACTAATGCAATTTTAAATTATATCACGATATTATAATATCGTCAATAGCACAACAATATATTTAAGCATTATTTAACTAATATTTTTAAACTAATATCATCATCAGTTTTTTCTACTTTATATGTAGACATCATTGGTAAATTAATTTTATCATCAAATAAGCTTGAATAATTATTTATAAACTCATCCTCATAATCGATATATAAAAACATGTAATCGTAATTTACAAGTTTGGATTTTAAATTATCTATACTGGGTTCAGTTATCCAGTCTATCTCCCCTAACTGGTTTTTTACATAAACATTACTATCAAGCAAGCGATAAAATAATTGATGATGAATTAATACATCTTCCCCAGAAGTATTATTCATTATTACAAAAAGGCTTGAAGGACTATTTTCAATTGTTTTATCATTATTAATTTTATTAACAATATCAATTTTTAAGTCTTCAGCTTGTGATTTAAAATATTCATAACCTGTTTCCTTTGCTTTACCAACAGGGAATAAGGTTATAATACAAATTAACATGAATATCAATATTGTTGATGCTTTAACATTGTTTTTATTCTTTACATTAAAAGCATTATATAGCATGGATAATATTATAAATGTTAGCTGTGCTAATAACATTGTAGAAATATATCTTTGAAAGCTTGGGAATTCTGACCCACCACCAATTTTAAACATATAAACAAACAATAATCCAAAAGAATATATAACTGTAGAAATTAAAACAAATATGTTGCCAATTATATATTTTTTGATATTGTCCTTTTCAATTATAAGTAAAATAATTAAAGCTAATAAAGCATTTAATATTATTGCATGAATTACTGTAAACGAAAATTCAAAATTAAATAAGTTTGTTATATTAGCACCAGTTACTATATTTCTATTAAATATAGTATAAATAAAATCATTAAAATAATAAATTTGTTCTTCTGATGGGTTAATAATTAAATTTATTATATTACTAAAATTAAAACTTGAGCTTGAGTTTGTTATACTAATATTTAACTTTACTTTAAACAATAAATAAAATAATATTGGAATACTTATTACAAAGAACCCTAATAAATATTTCTTATTCCTTATAATATTTTTTGTATTCATTATAACATAGTACAGTAAAAACAAGCCTACAAAAAATATTCCTGTTTCCTTTAAAAGTGCAAGAGCAATTAAACCTAAAACTAGGCTTAAGGTTACAATTTTACTATTAAGGTTTTCAATTGTTACTATATAAGTTAAATAAGCAATAATTAACCCTAAAAATGAATCAATAAACAATGTTGTATAATAAAATTCACTATCGCTTTCTAAACTATTATAGTAAGTTTGAGGCAAAATATATATTAATATTATATAAAAGGGAATAAACGCAAATGCAATTTTACCTTTGTTTTTTAAAGCTGGTATAAATAAGGCTGCACCAAAAACAGCATAAGCAAAAAATAATATATTCTCTTTAAATTCACCTAAGCTTTTTTCAAATATCATTTGTATAATAGCCATTGCAGGAGGATATTTTTGCATATCTGGAATAATGGCTGAATTTATACCTAAATATGATTGGTTTGAGAAATACATGTATTTAGGAACAGCTCCCCAAAGGCGCAGTTCATCCCATAAGCTTACAAAGCTATTATATGTAACAAAATATAACAATATTAACAATGCATAATACGTTAACATACCAGGCGTTAAAAACTTTTTATAATTAAAACAAGACTTGTTTTTTATTATATATATTATAGAAAACATGTAAACTAAAGCAGAAATTAAATATACTGCTATAAAACCCAAATTTATTTTGTTTATAATTATAAAAGGAAAAAATATAGCAATAATTGCAAAAAATGTAACAGACACACCATCTTCCGCAGATTTGTTTAGCACAGTTACATAAAAAAAGCTTCCTGACATAATTAATAAAAATAATAAAATAATATTAAACATATTTACCTCAATTTAAATACAAAAAAGCTGCAAATTAATGCAGCTTTTTTATATATTAGAATTTTAAAGCGTTTACTTTTACTGAAGGACCCATTGTGCTGCTTATAAATACAGAACGAACATAAGTACCCTTAGCTGCAGCAGGTTTAGCTTTTATAATAGCACCCATAAGTACATCTAAGTTTTCCTTTAGCTTATCAGCATCAAAGGATACTTTGCCTATTGGGCAGTGAACAATCGCAGTTTTATCAACACGATATTCAACTTTACCAGCTTTAATTTCTTGAACAGCCTTAGCAACATCAGGTGTTACTGTGCCACTCTTAGGGTTAGGCATAAGTCCTTTAGGACCTAAAACACGACCTATTGGGCCAACTTTACCCATCATATCGGGTGAAGCAACGATAACGTCAAATTCAAACCAGTTTTCATCTTTTATTTTAGCGATGTATTCTTCACCACCAACATAATCTGCACCAGCTTCTTCAGCCTCTTTAACTTTATCGCCACGTGTTAAAACTAAAACCCTTATTTTTTTGCCTGTACCGTGAGGTAAAACTACAGCGCCACGAACTTGTTGATCAGCATGACGAGGATCTACGCCCAAGCGTACAGATAGTTCAATAGTTTCATCAAATTTTGCTTTGCCTGTTTTTTTAACTAAATCAATAGCGTCAGCAGGATCATAAGCTACGTTTGAATCGATTAGCTTTTGACTATCAATATATTTCTTTCCATGTTTCATATTATTTCCTCCCTGTGGTACAAACGGTGCTTTCGCTCCCTCCCACATTGTTGTTAATGTTTAATTAAAACTCATCACACTGAACGCCCATTGAACGTGCTGTGCCTCTAACCATTCTCATAGCTGAGTCTACATCTGCAGCGTTTAAATCAGGCATTTTTAATGTTGCAATTTCACGAACCTGATCAACTGTTAGTTTACCTACCTTATCACGGTTAGGTGCACCAGAAGCTGATTCAATACCCAAAGCCTTTTTAATTAAAACAGGCACTGGAGGGGTTTTGGTTATAAATGTGAAGCTACGATCTGCATAAACAGTAATAACAACAGGAATAATTAAACCTGTATCTTTTGCTGTAACAGCATTAAATTCCTTACAGAAACCTGGAATGTTAACACCATGTTGACCTAAAGCAGGACCAATTGGTGGTGCAGGATTTGCTTTACCTGCTGGAACTTGCAATTTAATCATTGCAACTACTTTTTTTGCCATTTTATAGGCACCTCCTCAAAATGTGGTATTGCGGAATAAATTCCTCCCACGCTTACAATTAAGTAAGCATTAAAAGTTTAAGAATTAATTAACCTTTGCTACTTCATCCATATTAAGTTCTACTGGTGTTTCACGACCTAAGAACATAACTTTAACAGTAAGTTTTTCCCTTACAGTATCAACATCTTCAACTATACCTGTAAAGTTTTCCAATGGACCTGCCAAAACCCTAACCTCTTCACCAATAGCAATATTGAACTCAACGCTTTTTTCTTGTGTACTAAGCATTACTTCAACTTCTTTATCGGTTAATGGTACCGGTTTACTATCAGGGCCAACAAAACCTGTAACACCTCTAGTATTACGAACAAGGTACCAGCTTCTTGTTGTTTCAATCATATGAACAAGAACATAGCTAGGATAAACTTTACGTGTTGATTTAACGCGGCGTTGACCACGAATTTCAACAACTTCTTCCAGCGGAACAATAACATCCAAAATTAAATTTTGCATATTATTATTTTCAACTGCTTTTAGTAAAGTATCTTTAACTTTGTTTTCATAACCAGCGTAAGTATGTACAACATACCAACATGGCTCTGGAGTTTTCTTTTCGTCAGACATGAAACTTCTCCTAACACTCTATTTTCATAGAGTGATCTTTATTGTTTATGACGATATTAAGATATCAAATTAATGAGCTGAGTTGCGCCTGCGTCGAGCAAGCCAATAACTATGCCCATGAATACCATAAACACTAATACTATAACTGTGTAATTTAGTAATTCCTTACGTGTAGGCCATGAAACTTTTTTAAGCTCATGCCACATGTTTTTGAAACCTTTAGCTATTCTGCCTGGAAGTTTTACAAACCAGTTGCCGATTCTGCTAAAAATAGATTTCTTTTCTTGACTTGGATTTGCCAATTATTTCACATCCTTAGCACAGATAATATTAAACTATTTTGTTTCCCTATGTGCAGTATGCTTTTTACAGAAACGGCAATATTTTTTTAATTCAATACGATCTGGTGTATTCTTCTTGTTTTTCATGGAATTATAATTGCGCTGTTTGCACTCGGTGCAAGCCAGGCAAACTTTATTGCGGGCAACGCTAGCCACGTCGGCCACCTCCTGCCTTTATTATGACTTACTCATACCGAGTTAAACTCGGTATGAGA
>CAZJEB010000008.1:0-66381 GCA_964544955.1 uncultured Oscillospiraceae bacterium
GTACAAAAGGCTAACACCTTTATTAAAAGGCACAAAATAAGGTTGCATTATGGAAACAAAAGATTATTTAAAAATGCTAGTGCATGAAATTCATTCTACAGTAGTTGCAACTGTAAATGAAAATGGTATACCCTTTACCTGTGTAATAGATATGATGGATTTTGATGAAACTGGATTATATTTTCTTACAGCAAAAGGAAAGCCTTTTTATAGTAGATTAAAAACAAACCCTACAATAGCAATAACAGGCTTTAAGGGCCCTGATACAATGCATACAACAGCAATATCTATAACTGGCAAAGTAACTGAGCTTGGGTCAGAACCACTTAGCCATTTATTTAAACTAAACCCATATATGGCAGATATTTACCCTAACGAAGAAAGCCGTAGCATGTTAACAGTGTTTAAGCTTATAAGTGGCACTGGTGAAGTTTTTAAAATGTTTGGTGATGAAATTACTAGGGATATATTTGCTTGGGGTGGCGAAGAAATTGAAAAAGACGGATATAGGATAATTGATACTTGTACAAACTGTGGCTTATGTGCAGAACATTGCCCCCGTAACTGCATAGATATAAGTTGCAAGCCCGCATTTATTAATCAAAACTACTGTATAGTTTGTGGTAAATGCGCCGAAGTTTGCCCCGTTGATGCTGTTAAAAATATTAGCAGTATAATATAAGTACAAAATAGCAAATAAAAAGCACCCTATGGGTGCTTTTTATTTGGGTATTATTTATTTTTTAATGCCAACATCATTCCATGTTAAAATGTTAGGTTCAACTATGGGATTCATATGATCACCAAGCATTGGAGCAGTTCTTAACATTTCACCTGTTTGTGCATTATAGTAATAGTAGTAATACTCCATAGGGCAACATTGTTCGCCATTTTCATCTATATAGGGCAATGTGTTTTTAACATTTTTATCTTCACTATAACCACCTAATATTCGCCATACTGGGCAAAGTACCCAAGGTTCATTTGCCCCACCTTTGTTTAAGAAAGGTAGATAGCAAAAACGCATTTCATCAACACTATGTAATGTTCCTGCATTAATTTGTTGCTCTAATGCCGCTTTTATTGAATTAAATGATAAAAGTGGTACATCATCATATACATTACCAACTTCTACAATGGGGTGGGCATTAAAATTATATGAAGTATCGCCATAATAATTGAATACATTATACCCATAGGGGCCTTCCCATGCGCTCCCAATAGGTATACCTTGGAAAATGCGCCAAAGCCATAAACTCCAGCTTCCAGTTTTTGTTGCTGGTTTAGATCCTTTTAAACTTAATAATACATCTTCCAGTTGTAATTCCTCTACCCAATAATCATCAAAGGTTGTTCCTTCTAGTGGGGTAATATGGGAATTAAATATATCTATAAGTTTTTGATAGTTTACATCCAAGCCTTCTGGTATTTCTGTAGGTATTTCACCATGTTTAAATGATTTTTCCCTATGTAATACATAATTACCATTTCTATTAAAACCATTTATAAACCATGTTTTCATATCAGCGTCTACTTGAATAGATGCACTATATGATTTTGGCGAGTACATTACAATATTGCCTTTTCCCCTATATTTATCTAGCAAGCTTTCATCAACATTATGCCTTACAATTTTTATTATAGGGCATAAATCTGTTTCGGGCATCCAGTTAATATCGGCATTAGTTATAACTTCCTTACCATTAACATTATAAGTTTGATGCCATCCCTCTAAGGCTTGTTTTCTTAATTCACCCAAACTTACAAAATCTATATAACTTTTACTTTCTGCAATTGCAGACATTGGAATTGTTGCAACTAGCATTAACAATAAAAGTAAACAAGTAAATTTTTTCACAATTATTCCTCCTATTTGATGATAGTTTTTTACAAAAAACTATTGCAACCACTCGCCATTGGTGGCACTTAGGTAGTTATTAAGGTAACGGTATGCAGGTGTAGCTATTGTATCCTGCCCTATAACACGCACCAAGTAACAAAGTTCCAACTTATCTACTTTTATGCCTGATGAGTTATAAATTTCCATAGCCTTTGCTTCACCAATATCCTCAAGGGCATTATTTAGTGCTATGGTTTGGGAAACTTGCATATCAAGAACATCAAAGTTTTCATCACTTACAGTTATTTTTGCATTTAGGCTATCCATAACCCATCTCCTTGTACCATCACTTTCCTCTTCAAAGAAAGGTGAAGATAGGTATATGGGCATGCCGTTTATATTTTGCCTATAAAGTGCCTCATAATAGTGAACGATTTTAGGGTATACATCACCTTCTGGAATATCCTCTGCGCCAAGAGCTACAATATTTATAAAGCTAAAATTGTTTAGGCCAAGTTTAGCCAAAATATCATCTGCCCTTTTTATAGCATCAGCACGTTTTAATGTGCCCTTTGCCTCGCCGGAAACCTCAAAGTTTTCAGCGGAGTTAGTTTGCCAAATGCCACTACTATCATCATTTTGAGCGCTAGTTCTATTCATATAGCTGTATATGCGGCTTTGGTTAGGGGATTTTTTGTATACACTTTGCAACAAAAACACATTATTAGGATTGTTGGGAATCTCGTAAAAATCATCTACCAAGTAGTAATCCTTGCCAGCCCTAAACTGGTTATTTTTTGCCTTACTTGCATTATCACCAAAGGTGATTTTAAGCAATTCATCTATGGGTGGGTTTTGCAAGTTTGTAAGTTTATATTCATCTAAAGGCGCTGCAAATGCTGTTGAGCATATAAGCATAAGGCCTAATATTAAAATTATTAGCTTTTTCATTTAAATCCCTCCCAATATCTTGTATAATCACGGGGTTCTGAATAGTAGTTAATATTGCTTACTTGCTCGGTTTGGTAGCTTATCCTTGCCTCGTAAAAGCTATTATCTTCACAAGTTAGCCATATGGTTACTCCATTGCCATCATCTTGCAAAAGGGTTTCGCCCCTTGGCTCTACTGTTTTAACTTTAACGCCATCATTGCGCAAGCCTTCAACATAATCCTTAGCTATTTGTTGCCATTTTGCATCATAAGGGTCGCCAGTTAGGTCGCTCATTTTAAGGTTTGCGTCAAAATGGTATAAGCTACCATATAAAACTTTGCCTGTTTTAACATCAACGTGGCCAGTATAATTTGTATGAGCATTGTTAACTTTTGGAGTTTTGAATTGAGGACTATAAACTTCAACAAAGTCTAGCCAAATATTCATTTTGCCAGCTATGCCCTTATCCTCATATTCCAAGGAAGTTGCTAATGGCATACCTAATAGCCTAGCAAACTCCTTCCTTGAAATGTTTTCCAAGGAGTTTAATTCCTCTGGGTTGTAGGCTTCTGTTTTACCAAGCTCTAACTTAGATAGAAGTTCATCATCTGTTAAGCGCCTGAATGGAACAAAACTAAAGCTCTCTAATCCATTAAAGGAATCAGGGTTTAGCTTTATTGTGCCAATACCATCATCATTAGGTAGTGGAGTAAGTGGGTTTTCGCTTTTTAAGCCCTGACGTTTAATAAGTTCAACTAGTAAACCACGCCTTGTGTGTTCCTCATCGCTGTAAAGGCGAGTTATTTCTATACCGCCGCCCCTTGCACAGTTGCGGAAGCTTAGCATACTAGGGTCAAATTTTATGCCTAATTGATTATAAGCATCAATAATTTGCAAAATTTGATAATCGCTAAGTACGGTTACAGGAATTAGCAGAAATGCTGTTTCGCCATCATAATCCTCTGGTTTAAGTTGGTATACGCCAAGCACTACGTTTTCGGTTAGGTTTAGAATACTTTCCTTGGGCCTTTCGCCCCTATCCCAATTAGCTTGGACTGTTGGGAACCTATCCAATTCATCCTTAACAAAATGTGGAAATTGGGTATCATTATCTTGCACTGAATGAGTATAGACATCACCATACAATGCACTTATACTTTCTGGAGTATAAACATTGTCGGAAATTTTTGAAATTACAGGCCCATTTGGCAAGCTTGTGGGTAGTGCCTCAACAACGTTTTCCTCCACTGCTAATGCAGTTTGGAATAGTAGCATAAATATAAATAGATATATAGTTAGTTTTTTCATGCTATGTTCACCTCCTGGTATTATATTAGCAAAATACATATCTCAAAGTATTCACAGGAATGTAACGCTTTTGTAACCTTATTGAACGTAAGAAATTTTTGTACCTTGATTAATATTTGAATTTATAAGTAAATTACCACCATGTAATTCCGCTATGCGCCTACATATAGATAAACCAAGGCCAACGCCCCCATGGTTGCGTGTGCGGGCTTTATCCACCTTATAAAAGGGGTCAAAGGCTCTAATTAATTGATCCTCACTCATGCCTATGCCTTCATCCTCAACACTAAAGCCATCAGGGTTTGATACAAGCTTTATTGTTTTGCCTGTTTCGCTAGCATATATAGCATTTGCAAGCAAATTGTTTGCCATAGTGTAGAGCAAGGCATAGTTTGCCTTAATGCTATAATTATCACCTTCAACAATTATATTTACACCAGCTGATTGCTCAATTAAGGCATTTTTAACATTATTAAGCAGTTCAATAATATTTATATTTTCAACTTTAAAATCGTTTTGTGAATTATCCACCAAAAGCATAAGTTGTTTTTCCATATCCCTTAAGCGATTAACTTGATCTATTATACCGTTATATAAATCTGCCTGGGAATCGCTATCTAGCTGGGCAGTTTGTAATAAGCGAGTATTGCCTAATATACAAGTTAAAGGTGTACGCATTTCATGGGATAGAGCGCTAAGCAAATATTCTTTATTATCAAGCTCAAATTTTAAACTGGCTTCCCTATCACTAACCGCCTTTTGCATAATATTAAAGGCTTTGCCAAGTTCACCAATTTCATATTTAGCATTGCTTGGTATTTTAGCCGTATTATCCCCCATAGCTAAAGCGTTGGCTGCCTTAGTTAACTGTTTTACAGGGGATGAAATCTTTTTTGCTAATATATAAGCAATGATGATTATAATAATACAAGCCACAATTGCTACATACATAGCAATTGTATACATTTGATTTTTTTGAGAGTATAGCTCGCTAAAATCCTGTATAGTATACATAGTAAGGGCATTTGTTATTGGGTTTGCAATTATATACTGAGGAGTAATCCCCTTTGTATAAAGCATTGCTGCCCTTGAGCCAATATTCATAGATTTTAAATGTGGTTCAACAAGTTCCGCATTAAAATATTTGCCCAAATATGCAAAATTTAATTGCACCCCTTGCCTTGTATACTGTTTAGAATACTTTTGGCTTAAGGATACAATTTCATCATACCTAATTTCACCCTTAAACTTGCTTTTTACATCGTTAGCAATAAGTTCTTCCATAATTTGAATATTTTTAACATCATGTTTAAGGGATATATTAAACAAATTATTTGTTAGTATAATGGTGCTAAAAAGTATTATGGGTATAAGCAAAATTATCATCCAAAATGAAAGGCGTTTTTCCATTAAATATCGCCTCCTATATATTTATAACCATATTTATACACAGTTTGAATTAAATCCTCGCCAAGTTTTTTTCTAAGGCGTTGTATATGTACATCAACGGTTCTTGTTTCACCCACATAATCATATCCCCATACAGTTTTAAGCAAGGATTCCCTATTTAATGCCACTGTTTTATTGCGAACAAGTATGGCAAGTAGCTCAAACTCAGTAGATGTAAGGTCTATAACATTACCCTTACAATAAACTGCACGGGCATCAAAATCTATATTCAAATAGCTATCATTATAAACATTATTTTTAATATAATGGCGTAAAACAACATCAATGCGTGCCAAAAGCTCAGCGGGCTCAAAGGGCTTTAGAATATAATCCTCCGCGCCTAAATTTAAGCCATGTACCCTATCAACCAAGCCTGTTTTAGCGGTTAAAAATATAATTGGTATGTTTTTACTTAATATATATGGGGCTAAACTAAAGCCATCCTCCCCAGGTAGCATAACATCAACAAGGGCAAGGTCAATATCATAGGCATTTATAGCCTGCCTTGCCTCGATAGCATCATACGCAATTATTGGCCTGTGCTTAACAAGCTTAAGGTTCATAGCAACCATGTTGCTAATTGATTTTTCATCCTCTATAACAAGTATATTAGCCATAACACACCTCCTAACTTGATTATAGCACAGTAATATTTTTAAACTTGTAACATTGTGGTAAATTTTTGCATTAAAAAAGCCACTTACGTGGCTTTTTTATTTATTATTGTAAGTTTGCTACGGTTTCCAATGGAACAACGGAGCCTGTAAAATCAAGCACTAATGCTGCTTTTATGGTTAATGGTGAATCGTCAATAAGTAGATAACTATTTTTTAATTCTTTAGATGTTTGTGGAGCAATATCTTCAAATGTGCTTAGGCCATCTGCTGGATTATCACTTAAAACAACTGTATTTTTAAGATCTTGACCATTTTGTTGTACAGTTAAGTAAACGCTTGTAATTGGGCTAACAGCTTCAGTACCATTGTTTGTTAAGTAATATTTAACTGTTACTGCTGGATTTTTTTCATAGTCTTCCCCTTTAACAGCGCTAATAATAGCAACATGGAAACTACCCAAATCGCCCTCTACAAGTACATCTGTAGGTGCGTTTAACTTTGAAAGTTCAACATCTATTTGATGTTTAAGTTCCATAAGTTGTTCACGGCTCATACCGCTTAAATCTACTGCAAAGGCTGTGCTTGCTAAGCTTAGCACCAATACCATTGCTAATATGATTGATAATAGTTTTTTCATAAAAATTCCTTCTTTCTAACATTGTTTAAGGCTTATTTATTGCCTATAACAGCTTTAATGCGCCTAACACCTGCGGATGAGCTTTGTTCCTTTTGTATTTTAAAGCTTACTAAATCGCCTGTATTATTTGCATGGGGGCCACCGCAAATTTCCTTACTAAAATCGCCCATGGTATAAACTTTTACCATTTCGCCATATTTATCACCAAACAAACCTATTGCGCCTTGTTCTTTAGCTTGTTCAACGGTCATTTCCTCGCAGCTTATAGGCATATTAGCTTTTATAACTTCATTTACCATGTCTTCAACTTTTTGAAGTTCATCTGGCTCTACTTTCCTACCGAAGGAGAAGTCAAACCTTAGCCTATCTGCTGTAATATTGCTACCTTTTTGAGCAACTTCTTCACCAAGCACAGTTCTTAAAGCCTTATGAAGTAGGTGTGTTGCTGTGTGTAAACGGGTTGTAGCCTCGGAATTATCTGCCAAGCCACCTTTGAATTTTTGTTCGCTACCAGCTTTTGATAGTTCTTGGTGCTTTTTGAAAGCCTTATCAAAGCCTTCTAAATCAACCTCCAAGTTCTTTTCCTTAGCAAGTTCCATGGTCATTTCAATAGGGAAACCGAAGGTATCGTACAAGTGGAATGCCTTCCTACCACTTATTTTACCACCATAAACCATTTGTGAAACAAGTTTATCAAATTCTTTTGTACCTTGCTCTAATGTTTTTGCAAAGCGTTCTTCCTCAAGTTTTAATTGCTCAAGAATAAATTTTTCATTGCGTTTAAGCTCTGGATAAACTTCGCTATATTGGTTTATTATTACTTTTGAAATTTCTGGTGTAAAGTTATCAGGCATTTCAATTTGTTTGCCAAAGCGAACAGCACGCCTAATAAGCCTGCGAAGAACATAGCCTTGATCCACATTAGAGGGGCTAACACCTAGGTCATCACCTAAAATAAATGTGGATGTACGCATATGGTCGGCAATAATTCTAAACGCTTTTTTAGTTTCAGGGCTATCATTATATTGCTTACCTGATAGTTCAGCAATTTTATCCAACATAGGTTTAAAAAGCTCTGTTTCGTATACGCTGGATTTATCTGTAAGCACGCAAAGAGTACGCTCTAAGCCCATACCTGTATCAACGTTTTTTTGTTCCAAGGGCAAGTATGTGCCATCGGCCTGTTTGTTGTACTCCATGAAAACATCGTTCCATATTTCCAAATACCTGCCACAATCGCAAGCGGGGCTACAATCGGGGCCACAGGGTTCCTTATCCTTTATAATGAACATTTCTGTATCAGGGCCACAGGGTCCAGTTGTACCAGCGGGCCCCCACCAGTTATTCTTTTTGGGTAAGAAGAAAATTTTATCTTCAGCTACGCCTTGTTCACGCCATAGATTATAACTTTCCATATCACGAGGAGCATCTTCATCCCCTTCAAAAACTGAAAAAGCTAGTTTATCTTTATCCAAACCCAAATAATTAGGGCTTGTTAAAAATTCATAGCTCCAAGCTATAGCATCTTTTTTAAAATAGTCGCCTAAGGACCAGTTACCCAACATTTCAAAGAATGTTAAGTGACTATCATCGCCAACATCATCAATATCGCCAGTGCGAATACACTTTTGTACGTCTGTAATCCTTTTACCAGCGGGGTGTTTTTGACCCATAAGGTATGGTACAAGGGGATGCATACCTGCGGTTGTAAATAAAACGGTGGGGTCATTTTCAGGTATAATTGATGCACTGGATATAACAGCGTGGTCTTTATTTTTGAAAAAATCAAGGAACATTGCCCTTAATTGATTTGCAGTAATATCTTTATTCAAGCTAATAATCTCCTTTAAATATAAATATAAAACATATAAATTTTAGTACATTTTAAAGACATTGTCAATTTATACTTGATTTGTAAAAGGCTTATTATTAGCCTTTTAGTATTTTGAATGTTTTTTTGTTGTTATATAACGCCTTATATGTTAACATTAAATAAAATATGAAAGGTGGTGGACTATGTTATATGCTATTAATAACCGAATGTATATGCATGAGGAGTTTCCACATGCCTTATTTTAGTACTATTTATTATTGTAAAGGTTGAAGCTCTTCCATGCCTAGGCAAAGGAGGAGCTTTTTTATTAGAAAGGAGAACTTATGAGCAATAAAAAAGGTTTTGAAACATTACAATTACATGGTGGTGAATATGTTGACCCCATTTATGGTGCTGCAACTGTACCAATTTACCAAACCACATCCTACATATACCCTAGTGCTGAGCATGCTGCATCGGTATTTTTAAGGGAAGCCCCTGGTTATGTTTACACAAGGATAGATAACCCAACTGTTGATGTTTTAGAAAAGCGCCTTGCCTCATTAGAGGGTGGTAAAGCAAGTGTTGCTTTTTCATCAGGTATGGCAGCAATAGCCGCAACAGTTAATGCCCTATGTTGCCCTGGGGATGAAATTATATCCGCATCAAGCATATACGGTGGAACATATACATTGTTTTCAGCAAGGTTGCCCCAATGTAATGGCATAAGCTGCCATTTTGTTGACCCTGATGATTTTGAAAGCATAGAAAAACATATAAACGATAAAACAAAGTTTATATACATAGAGGTTTTGGGTAACCCTAACATAAACATACCCGACTTTGATAAAATAGCTAAAATTGCCAAGAAACATGGTTTACCTTTAATATGTGATAACACATTTAGTACCCCCTATTTAGCCCAACTTAAAGACTATGGTGTTGATATAATTGTAACAAGCTTAACAAAGTATTGTGGTGGGCATGGTACATCAATAGGTGGTGCCGTAATAGATTTAGGTACATTTGATTGGAATAACGATAGGTTTAAAGGATTTATAGAGCCTGATGCCTCTAACCATGGTTTAGTTTATTCAAAGCTTGATGCTCCATTAGCTAGTAAGTTAAGGGCGCAAGTACTAAGGGATATGGGCGCTTGTATAAGCCCCTTTAATGCTTTTTTAATTATGCAAGGTATAGAAACCCTTAGCCTAAGAATGGAAAGGCATTGTGATAACACCATTAAAGTTGCTGAGTTCCTTGAAAGCCACCCTAATGTAGCATGGGTAAATTACCCTGCATTAAAAAGCAATAAGTACCACGAACGCGCTTGCAAGTATTTACCTAAAGGCGTAGGCGCAATATTATCCTTTGGTGTTAAAGGTGGTATAGAGGCAGGAAGAAAGTTTATAAACGCCCTTGAGCTATTTTCATTATTAGCTAATGTGGCAGATGCAAAATCCCTTGTTATACACCCTGCATCAACAACCCATGGGCAATTAAATGAAGAAGAATTAAAAAGCGCTGGCGTACCACCGGAAATGATAAGGCTATCCGTTGGCCTTGAAACAATAGATGATATTATAAGCGATTTAAACCAAGCATTAAATAATATAAATTAGTGAGGTAATTATGCCCGTAAAAATACCAAATGCCCTACCTGCAACAAAGGTACTTACAGAAGAGAATATATTTGTAATGACAGAGCAAAGATCGGCACAGCAGGACATACGCCCCCTTCAAATTGCAATACTAAACCTTATGCCCACAAAAGTACAAACTGAGATACAGCTATTGCGACTTATAGGAAATACTCCTTTGCAAATTGAAGTAACCCTTTTACATACAGCAAGCTATAAGCCACAAAACGTTGATGATGAACATTTATTTAGCTTTTACCGTACATTTGAAGATGTACAGGATGAGTATTTTGATGGGGTTATAATAACAGGCGCCCCTGTTGAAATGTTAGATTTTAAAGATGTTAGATATTGGAAAGAGCTTGAAAGCATTATGGCATGGGCTGATAAGCGTTCCTTTTCAACCCTATACATATGTTGGGCAGCCCAAGCAGGCTTGTTTTACCATTATGGCATAGATAAATCACCCTTGAACAAAAAACTTTTTGGAGTGTTTGAATTTAAAGTAAGAGATAACAGGCATAAGCTAATGCGTGGCTTTGACGACTATTTTTGGATACCAGGTAGTAGGCATAGCCGAGTAAACGAAGAAGATGTTTTTAATTGTGAGGACTTAGAAGTTCTTGCCCTATCCGACGAGGCTGGAATTGGTTTAATAGCAAGCCAAGACGGCCGTAGAATATTTGCCACAGGCCATAGCGAATATGATGCTAATACCCTTGCCCTTGAATATTACAGGGATGTAAATAAGGGAATGGATATTGATGTGCCAAAACATTATTTTAGAGATGATAACCCAAATAATGAAATTATTGTTAGATGGAGAAGTTCTGCAAACTTATTGTTCAGTAACTGGCTAAACTACTTTGTATACCAAGAAACACCCTTTGATATTAAGAATATTGGTGGCAATAGGTAATTGTTATTTTATGCGTAATTTGCTATTATAAATGTATCAAAGGAAAGGAAATTGATATATGAAGTTAATATCATGGAATGTAAACGGATTTAGAGCCATATTAAAAAAAGGCTTTGAGGATATTTTTAAGGATTTTGATGCAGACATGTTTTGCATACAGGAAAGTAAAATGCAAGAAGGTCAAGCAGATTTTAGCCCTGAAGGTTATCATGCCTTTTATAACTATGCAGAAAAAAAAGGCTATAGTGGAACTATAATATACACAAAAAAAGAACCCCTTAGGGTTATGTATGAAATGGATGATGTGGACACTAAGGAAGGGCGTGTTATAACCTTAGAATTTGATGATTTTTACCTTGTTAACGCCTATGTACCTAATGCACAACCTGGATTGGCAAGAATTGATTTTAGGGAAGAATTTGAAGATAATATGCGTAACTATTTGATGAAGCTAGACCAACATAAGCCTGTTGTGTATTGTGGCGATTTAAACGTTGCCCACAACCCAATAGACCTTAAAAACGATAAGGCAAATGAAGGTCAACCTGGCTATTCAATACAAGAGCGCAACAAAATGACCGCATTGCTAAATAGCAACTTTGTTGATACATTTAGATATTTTTACCCTGATAAAGAGCAATACACTTGGTGGAGCTATAGGGGTGGCGCAAGAACAAGGAACGTTGGTTGGAGAATTGACTATTTTGTAACATCTGCTAGTTTTATGGATAGAGTAAAGGATAGTATAATATACGACCAAGTATTAGGTAGTGACCACTGCCCCGTTGGTTTAATAATTGAATAAAAAAATACAGCCTTAAGGCTGTATTTTAAATTTGAGAAAACACTTTTGCTAAATCATCATATATAGCTAAATCCACATGGGCATCTATTGCTGTAGGTTCATTATTTATAACTACAAGGTGTTCCCCTCTAAAGAATTTTACATAACCTGCTGCAGGATATACTACAAGGGATGTGCCGCCTACAATAAGCATATCCGCATTATAAATTGCTTTAATACTTTCCTCAATAGTATTATTATCAAGAGGTTCACCAAACAGTACAACACTAGGACGAATTACTCCCCCACAGTGGCAGTAGGGCACACCTTGTGAATTATCTACATACTCCTTATTAAAGTAGCTATTACAATTTTTACAATAATTATTATAAACAGAGCCATGTAATTCAAGAACCCTTTTACTACCTGCCATTTGATGTAAGCCATCTATATTTTGTGTAATAACTGCTTTTAATTTACCTTCGGCCTCAAGATCTGCCAAGCGTTTATGCACTATATTTGGTTGGTAGCTATCGCGCATATTATTATGGTAATAATCATAGTATATAGAAGGATCCTTATCAAAAAACTTTTTACTTAATATATCTTCAAGAGGATAGTCATATTTTTGTTTATACCTACCATTTGCACCCCTATAATCAGGTATGCCACTGGCGGTTGAAACACCTGCCCCACCCATAAAAACTATGTTTTTGGATTCATCAACCCATGTTTTTAATAGCTTAATTTTAGCCTCATTACTAAGGCTTTGTGTACCACTGCTATTCATTTTTTCACTCCGTTTGTATAAATTACTATAATTAATTATAACATATTTTATGCCTTTTTGGTAGTATACGTATATATTTTGACATAAAAAAAGGTCGGATAACCGACCTTTTTTATATAATTATAAAATTTGTAACAATACCATTTCAGCAGCATCGCCACGGCGTGGACCCATTTTGATTATACGGGTATAGCCGCCTGCACAGCCCTTTTCTTCGTTACGTTTTGCGAACTTAGGTGCATATTCACGGAAAACTTTTTCAACAACTGGATGTTTATTATCCTTTGTGCGTTCAATAAAGTCGTCCTTATCTTCATCTTTGTTCTGTGTAGCTTGTAAGTCATAAAGGTAAGCCATAAGCCTTCTTCTAACTGCAAGTTTTTCAGCTGTATCATTTTGAACGGTAATAGTTGTTAGCTGGCCCTTGTCGTTATGAAACTCTTTTGTAGCTTCCACGCTTTGGTCATAAACGCCCATTGCTAATGTGATAAGCTGTTCAGCTATGGAGCGTACTTCCTTTGCACGTGTAAGTGTGGTTTCAATTTGACCATACCAAATAAGGTTAGTTACTTGGTTACGCAACAAAGCTTTACGCTGTGAAGCTGTACGGCCCAACTTACGTTGATTTGCCATTGGTGTTTCCTCCTTCTGTTAGGGATTATTCTTCATCTGTGCGTAAGCCTAAACCGAGGGCTTCAAGCTTTTGTTCAACTTCTTCCAAGCTCTTTCGGCCAAGGTTACGAACCTTCATCATATCTTCAATATTGCGTTGTACAAGCTCTGCTACTGTATTTATGCCAGCACGTTTCAAACAGTTATATGCCCTAACGCTAAGGTCCATTTCTTCTATGGTCATTTCAAGAGCTTTATCCTTTTCATCCTCTTGTTGGCCATTGAAAGTAATTGGAACTGTTTGTTCGGTTAAGCCTACAAACATTTGCAGGTGTTCAACTAAAATTTTTGCTGCAACGCTAATTGCTTCATCTGGGTGGATGCTGCCATCGCTCCAAAGCTCTAATGTTAAGGAGTCATAGTCGGTCATTTGGCCAACACGAGTATCTGTAACATCATATTTAACTTTGGTTATTGGTGTATAAAGTGAATCCACTGGAATATCACCAATTGCTAGTGCGCTATCCTTATTTTTATCAGATAAAACGTAGCCACGACCCTTTGCAAAGTTTATTGACATTGAAAGGTGTGCGCCTTCATTAAGTGTTGCTATTAATTGGTTTGGTTTAACCATTTCAATTTCTTCATCAACTATAATATCCCCAGTTGTAACTGTGCAGGGACCTTTAGCTTCGATGCGAACTGTTTTAGGTTGATCTGTGTGCATTTTTACTGAAATCTTTTTAACGTTTAATATAATTTCAGATACATCTTCCTTAACGCCAGGAACTGTGCTGAACTCGTGTGATACACCATCAATATGTATGCTTGTTGCAGCAGCACCGGGTAGGGAGCTGAGAAGTACACGACGAAGTGCATTGCCTAAGGTGTTACCAAAGCCACGTTCCAAAGGTTCTACTACATACTTGCCATAGCTTGCATCCGCATTAATGCCAACACATTCTATTTTGGCTTTTTCTATTTCGATCATTACAAAACCCTCCAATCATTGTTATTAAATGAGGGAACTTGTTGTTGACTAACGGCTGTAGAATTCAACGATCATGTTCTCCTGCAACTCTAAATCGATATCTTCCCTGCTTGGTAATGTTGTTACAACACCACTTAGCTCTTCTTGGTTCATGCTAAGCCACTTTGGAACAACTGTTTTAACGCCTTCTGCGCGAAGTTCCTTAAAGAAAGGAATATCCTTGCTTTTGCTGCTAATTGAAACAACATCGTTTAGTTTAACAGAATAACTTGGTATATTAACCCTTTTACCGTTAACCAATACATGACCATGGTTAACTATTTGGCGAGCGTGGCGGCGTGTGCTACCAAAGCCCAGCCTGTAGATAACGTTATCCAAGCGCTCTTCACAAAGCAGTAAAATGTTTTCCGCTGTGTTGCCTTTTAATTTACGTGCACGCTCATATAGTAAACGGAATTGTTTTTCCATTATGCCATATACAAAACGTACTTTTTGTTTTTCTTTTAATTGCAAACCATATTCGCTTACTTTTTTACGAGCATCGCCACCTGGGTTGCGTGTTGATTTTTTATTTGAATAGCCCATAGTTGCAGGAGATATTCCCAATGACCTGCAGGTTTTAGCTATTGCGTCACGATTCCTTGCCATTTTGAATCTCCTTTCTTAAACTCTTCTGCGTTTTGGAGGACGGCAACCATTATGGGGAATGGGTGTAACGTCCTTTATCATATTTACATCTAAGCCGGCTGTTTGAAGTGCCCTTATAGCAGCTTCACGGCCAGAGCCGGGGCCTTTTACATATACTTCTACAGTTTTTAAACCAAATTCCATAGCTGCTTTAGCTGCGGTTTCAGCTGCCATTTGAGCAGCGAAAGGTGTGGATTTTTTGCTTCCACGGAAACCTAAACCACCAGCACTTGCCCATGAAAGAGCATTACCGTTGGTATCGCTAAGTGTAACTATAGTATTGTTAAATGAAGAATGAATATGCGCTGCGCCGCGTTCTACTAATTTTTTATCACGGCGTTTACGCGCAGTCTTCTTTATTTGTTTTTTGGGTGCCATTATTTCCCTCCGTGCGTAATCGCATTAATTGTTATAGTAAATTATTTAGTTGCCTTTTTCTTGCCGGCAATTGTGCGTTTAGGACCCTTACGGGTTCTAGCGTTTTGTTTTGTATTTTGCCCACGCACTGGTAAGCCACGACGATGACGAACACCGCGGTAGCATCCGATTTCTACCAAACGTTTAATGTTAAGCGATACTTCACGGCGAAGGTCACCTTCAACCTTTACATGATGCTCAATATAATCACGCAATGCGCCAACTTCTTGTTCGGTTAAATCTTTAATACGCGTATCAGGGCTAATTTCAGTAGCTGCAAGAATTGTTTTTGCTGTTGCAGGACCGATGCCGAATATGTAGGTTAAACCTACTTCAACGCGCTTTTCTCTGGGCAGGTCAACACCCGCTATACGTGCCATGTGTGTCAAACACCTCCATATTTTATGGCGAGCCATAAGGCTCTAGTAAACTTGGAAAAATCTATAGGAAAAAGCAATTGGTCACATGGTTTGTACTCCACGTGCAGCCGCCCAACCACTTAACCGACGACAATCTTTTAGAGTATAACATAAAAGATGTTTTTAGTAAATACATTTTAAAATATTTTTTAAATTTAATATTTTTTATTTTAGTGGATAAAAAACCACTCTGTTAAACAGAGTGGTTAAAATGGTTAAAAATTAAATTTCCTCATCTGTGTAAAGGGGTTTTTGTGCATAATGAGTATGTAGCAATTTGTGGCTTAAGTGACCATTTGGTTCTAACAAGAAATCTTTGTACAATGCAATAATTTCATCGTTTTCATGGCTCTTACGTTTTGGTTTGCCAGCATCTTCATTATATAATGCCATAGCCCTAATTTTTAGTGGATCACATTTTTCACGAACTTGAGGTGTAATAATTGGTTGCCCACCGCCGTTTACGCAACCACCAGGGCATGCCATAACTTCGATAAAGTCGTAATGCTTTTTACCACTCTTAATATCATCAAGCATTGCAGCAGCATTATTTAAGCCGTGAACAACTGCACATTTAAGTTTTACATCACCTAAATCTATAACAGCTTCTTTTAAGCCTTTAACGCCCCTGATTTCTTCAAAATCAACTTTATCTAATGTTTTACCAGTAATTTTTTCGTATGCTGTACGCAATGCTGCTTCAGCAACACCACCTGTAGCGCCAAATATAACGCCAGCGCCTGTGCTTTCGCCCATTAGTTTATCAAAAGGCATATCTGGTAGGTTAACAAAATCAATACCAGCTTCCTTAACCATACGAGCTAATTCCCTTGTGGTAATAACAGCATCAACATCCCTTAATCCGTCAACTTCCATTTCAGGCCTTACTTTTTCATACTTTTTAGCAGTACAAGGCATAACGGAAACTGTAACAATATCTTTAGGGTCTATACCTGCAATTTTAGCATAATATGTTTTTATTGTAGCACCTGCCATTTGGTGAGGTGACTTACAGCTTGATACATTAGGCAAGAATTCTGGATAATATTGTTCACAGAATTTAACCCATGCTGGGCAGCAAGATGTTGTCATAGGTAATACACCATTGTTTGATACACGGTTTACAAGTTCAGCTGATTCTTCCATTATTGTTTCATCAGCACCAAAGTTTGTATCAAATACACGGTCAAAGCCTAACCTGTGAAGGGCAGCAGCCATTCTACCAGTTACGCTTGTACCCATAGGCAAGCCAAACTCTTCACCTAAAGCAGCACGAACTGCAGGAGCAGGTTGTACTACAACGTGTTTTGTTGGGTCTGCTAAGTATTCCCATACTCTATCGGTTTCATCTTTTTCACGTAATGCACCAACTGGGCAAGCAATTATACATTGGCCACAATTAACACATGCTGTGTTTGCAAGGCTCATATCCCAAGCAGATTCAATAGCTGTTTCAATACCACGGTTTACTGGGCCTATAACGCCTGTATATTGGTTTTTGGAACAAACAGCTACGCACCTACGGCAAAGTATGCACTTATTGTTGTCACGAACTATAGAATCTGATACGCTATCAACTTTATTATCTGTCATGTAGCCAGCAAAGCGATCGCCATTTTCTATACCCATTTCAACACATAGCTTTTGTAATTCGCAGTTTTGGCTCCTTACGCAGCTTAAGCATTTTTTATCGTGGTTACTTAGCAATAATTCTAAGTTCATTTTCCTAGCTTTACGAACAGCAGCGGTGTTTGTTTTAACAACCATGCCATTTGTAGCTGGTAATACGCAACTTGCTTGTAATGAACGTGCACCAGTATCAACAACGCACATACGGCAAGCGCCAATTTCGTTTATGTCTTTTAGAAAACATAATCTTGGTATTTTAATATTAACTTTATCTGCAGCTTCTAAAACGGTTGTACCAGCAGGTACTTCCACTTCTATGCCATCAATGGTAAGTTTAATAAGTTCTGCCATTTATATATCCTCCTTATATGCTTAGCGTTTTTCAATAGAATTGAAGCGGCATTTTTCCATACATGCACCACATTTAATGCACTTGTCTTGGTCGATATGGTGTACTTTTTTAACTTCACCAGATATACAACCAACAGGGCAAACCCTTGCGCATGCTGTGCAACCACGGCAATCATCTTTAATGATGTATTGCAACAATGCTTGACATTGATGTGCGGGGCACTTTTTATCCCTAATATGTGCTTCATATTCGCTACGGAAATGCTTAATTGTGCTAAGTACAGGGTTAGGAGCTGTTTGACCTAAACCACATAAGGATGTGCTCTTGATCATTTCACCTAATTCTTCAAGTTTTTCAATATCGCCTTCCTTACCTTTACCTTCAACGATACGTTCAAGAATTTCTAACATTCTTTTTGTACCAATACGGCAAGGTGTACATTTACCGCAACTTTCATCAACAGTAAAGTCAAGGAAGAACCTTGCTAAGTCAACCATACAGTTATCTTCGTCTACAACTATCATACCGCCAGAGCCCATCATGGAGCCTATAGCTGTTAGTGTATCGAATTCAATTGGAACATCTAATTGTGCTGCAGGTATGCAACCACCTGATGGGCCACCTGTTTGCACAGCCTTAAATGCTTTGCCCTTAGGAATACCACCGCCGATATCGTAAATAACTTTACGTAAAGGTGTACCCATAGGAATTTCAACAAGGCCTGTATTATTAATTTTACCACCAAGAGCAAATACTTTTGTACCTGGGGACTTTTCTGTACCCATAGTTCTAAACCATTCTGCACCCTTTAGTAAAATTTGTGGTACGTTTGCAAAAGTTTCAACGTTGTTTTCCATTGTGGGTTTTGCAAATAAACCTTTTACAGCTGGGAATGGTGGGCGTGGACGAGGTTCGCCACGGTTACCTTCTATAGAAGCCATAAGGGCTGTTTCTTCACCACATACGAATGCACCAGCGCCTAAACGAATTTGAATATCAAAATCAAAGCCTGAGCCTAAAATATCTTTACCAAGTAAACCATATTCACGTGCTTGTTTAATTGCAATACCTAAACGTTTAACAGCGATAGGATATTCAAACCTTACATAAACATAACCTTCATGAGCTCCACAAGCATAACCAGCTATTGTCATAGCTTCAACTATACAGTGAGGGTCGCCTTCCAAAACGGAACGGTCCATGAATGCGCCTGGGTCACCTTCGTCGGCGTTACAAGCAATGTATTTAACATCGCCTTCAGCTTGGCGTGTAAACTTCCATTTTAAGCCTGTGGAGAAACCACCGCCACCACGGCCTCTAAGTCCGCTATCTTGAACAACTTTAATAACTTCATCAGGTGTCATTTCGCTAAGAACTTTACCCAATGCTTTATAGCCGTCAAAAGCAATATATTCATCTATATTTTCGGGGTCAACTAAGCCACAGTTACGTAATGCAATACGTTCTTGATCCTTATAGAAAGGAATATCTGTTAAGCTTTCTGGTAGAACTTCTTCAGCACCGTGTTCTGCATGATCTTTATATACAAATTCATCAACAATACGGCCTTTTAAAAGGTGTTCACTAACAATTTTATCAATATTATCTTCAGTTACGCGGGCATAGAATGTACCTTCTGGGTAAACTATAACTATAGGGCCAGCTTCGCATAAACCAAAGCAACCAGTACGTATTACTTTAACTTCTTTATCTAAGTTATTTTCAGCTAATTTTTCTTCAAAGCGCTTAATAATTTTTGGTGTGCCGGATGATGTACAGCCAGTACCACCGCAAACTAGCACATGAGAGCGAAATAGTTCCATTAATTATACCTCCTGATTATTTAAATTATTTGTCGTTTTCCATTGCTTTACCGATTGTGTATTCGGTAACTGGGCTTCCGTTTACTATATGTTCAGAAACTATTCTTCCAACCATTTCTGGTTTAACATGAACATATGTAACCTTTTCTTTACCAGGTATAATAACGTCCAACATAGGCTCTAAACGGCACATGCCAATACAACCAGTTTGTGTAACGCTAACATTGCTTAAATTACGGCGTTCAAGTTCCTTCATGAATTCCATCATAACAGGCCTTGCACCAGCAGCAATACCACATGTAGCCATACCGATAACAACGCGTGCACGGTTGTCATCATCTTTTCTTAAATTAATGCTATTTAGGGTTTTTTGCCTTATAGCTTCTAATTGTTCTAAACTTTTTCTCATATTAAATTCCTCCAAACAAAGGTTTCATATCTTCTGTAAGAGTATCATCTATCCATTTTACTATATCAGGCTCGTTTATTGGTACACCGGCTAAAACGGTTTTAATTTCCCTAGTATCAAACTCAAATTCATCACTAGGGTTTTTAACACTAAATACAAATTCAGGAGTATCGGGGTTTGTAACAATTAGTGTAATAAATGTGCCTATCATATCACCAAGGGGAAGGCAATCTATATTATCTGTTTTAAAACAGGCAATAAGTTCTGTGCCTACACCTAAAGTACTTTTAATATCCACATAGCCACCACTTAACTCAGCATTAGATAACAACAATGGTATGCCTAGGCCTACCCTTCTTGTAGTTCTACCCGTAGTAAAGGGGCTTTTTACACTGTTTACAAATTCCTCACTCATGCCCTTGCCATTATCAATAATTTTAAAAACAAGGCTATTATCTGCAAAGTATTCAAAACGTATTTGTATAAGGCTTGCATTTGCAGTTATGCTATTTTGCACCAAATCTAAAATGTGTAATGATATATCCCGCATAGCATATTACATGTGTTTTGATTCGTAATCTTTTATAACATTAGGAACTTCATCTGGCTTTAAGCGACCATAAACTTCCTCATTAATTGTTATAACAGGGGCTAAGCCACAAGCACCTAGGCAACGGGTTGCAAGCAAGGTGTAGTTACCATCTTCACCTGTTTCGCCAACAGGTATGTTAAGCTCTTTGCTTAAACGTTGAAGAACTTCGTTTGATCCCTTAACGTAGCAAGCTGTACCTAAACATACTGAAATTGTGTGCCTACCTCTAGGCTTAAGTGTGAATTGAGCATAGAATGTTACAACACCATAAATTTCTGAAAGGGTATAGTTTAGTTCTTTTGCAATAATCTTTTGTACATCCTCTGGTACACAACCAAAAATGTTTTGAGCTTCTTGCAAAACAGGCATTAAAGGACCTTGTACGTTCCTGTTTTGGTCAATTACCTTTGCTAGCAAATCGTATCTGCTGTCTTTGTTGGGCATATTTTACCTCCTAATTATTCTATTGATAAATAATTATCAATACAACGTAAATTAATACCATATTATATTATATCATATTATTGTAAAATATTGATAAAATTAGATAAGCTTAACTCAAATTAATTTGAGTTAAGCTTAATTTTGTTATTTATTTGTATTTTTTAATATATTTTATATATTAGTAAATTAATCTGTTTGATCTTTGTTGGGTTGATTTTTTAATGTAAGTTTTATTTCTATCGCCCTATACATATCAGCCTCTGTAACTAAAACAATTACATCATCTGTTTCAAAACTATCGCCAGCTTTTGGTATAGCATTTAACTTATCATTTATCCAACCACCAACAGTGTTTGCATCTGTATCATCATCAATATTAAGATAATCAAATACATCCTCAAGTTCTGCAAAGGTGTTTATAAGGTAAGTATTCTCATCAAGTTTGGTTATAAACTCGTTACTATCGTCAGTTTCATCAAGTATATCGCCAACAAGTTCTTCAAGTATATCCTCCATGGTAACTATACCCATGGTACCACCATATTCATCGGCAACGAATACAAGGTGCCTTTTCTCTTTTTGTAACATTTGTAGCAAATCATGAATTTTCATATTAGGTGTTACAAATATTGGGGATTGAAGAATATCTTTAAGGAGTTTACTTCCCTTCATAACATGATTTATAAAATCTTTAAAGTGTAGTACTCCAATAATATCATCAAGGTTTTCATCATAAACTGGCAACCTAGAATATTCACTTTCTGCAAAAGCGGAAAGTACATCATCATTATCCTCGTTCATTTGTACAGCTTTTACTTGAGTTCTTGGTGTAAGTATATCGGTAACCCTTAAATCTGCAAACTCAATTGCATTTTTAATTAGATCGCCTTCCTCTACATTAAAGCCGCCAAGATCTGTTGCTTCATCAATAATTGTAATAAGCTCGTTATCCGTAATAACTGACTGTTCCCCTGATGTTTTAAAAACCTTGGATATAAACTGTTTCCATTTATAGAACAACCAGTTTATTGGGGTAAATAGTTTATGGAAAACGCTTAGAGCAGGCGTAAAAGCAAGAACTACTTTTTCCGCATTTTCCTTTGCCATGCTTTTAGGTGTAATTTCGCCAAATATTAATACAACAATTGTAATAACTATTGTTGATATAGTTGAGCCAATTTCACCCATTAGCGAAACAAAGAATAATGTAGCTAATGATGCTAGGTAGATATTTACAATATTGTTACCTACCAATGTTGTTGAAAGCAATGTGTCAAAGTTTTCGCATAGTTTTAATGCAGCCTTTGCCTTTTTATTGCCTTGGTTTGCCATGGATTTTAGCCTTGTTCTATTTACTGTAGAAAAAGCTGTTTCCGTGGCTGAGAAGAATGCTGAAAAAGAAACCAATATCAGCATTATGATAATTGTTATTACCGGGTTACTACTGTGACCGTCGTCCACAATACACACTCCTTGTGTTTACTTAAATTTTTCCTTACTAGCGTCTAATTGTTTTTTTACATCCTCAAGTACGCTATGGAATTTTTCTTGATAACTATCAAAAGATGACTTTAATGTACCAATTTCTTTTGTTAATAGTTCTTTTTTCTCGCTTAAGCCACTAATTGCAGCATCAGCTTCTGCTTGTGCTTTTGCTTTTACTTCTTCAGCAAACTTATTAGCATCAGCAATTGTTGTATCATATACTTTTTGTGCATTAACAAGCAATTGTGTTGCCCTTTCAGCACTTACAGCACTTTCACTTTTTGGAGCTAATGCCAATTTTGCCTTTGCTTCAGCAGACTCCCTTTGAGCATCCTTTAATAGTTGTTGAAGGCGAGCAATTTCAACATCACGTTTTTCCAAAGCGGACCTATCAACTACATCTGCATTATTTTCCTTTTGTTCATCAAGGTAATCTAAATAATCACAAATTTCATCAAGGAAAGCATTAACTTCATCAACGTTGTAGCCTTGTGGCGATTGGTGGAATTGCTTATTAGCAATAATTTCAACTGACATATTCATGGGAATTCCTCCTAATTTTTATATTTATTTACTAGTGAAAAGTTCAAGTTCTACAGGTAATCTGTTCTTTTTTGTTGGTGAACCTATGGCATTTACTATAACCCTACCATGGCCCCTTACTGAAAGCATATCACCTATATCAATTTTTACATCTGGCCGTTTTTCCTCAATATGGTTTAAGCTTACCATGCCTTGGCTAACTAATAAGGCTGCCTTGCTTCGGCTTAGGTTTAAAGCTGAAGATAATATCGCATCCAAACGTGGAGATGATACTGTAATTCGCTTTTCCGTTCCCGTTTTTTTACCTAGTTCAGGCAAGCTTTCCATAATTTCCAAATTAACGCTTATATTACCTATTTTGCCCAAATTATTATAAACATAGTTGAGCATATTTGAACTACAAAACACATATGCCACATTATCCATTACAACTATATCCCCTAAAACATCACGTTTTAAGCCTTGGGAAAGTATTGTACCCATAATTTGCCTATGGGTGGGTAAAGGATTGTTGGGGGCTGGTGTTATTTTTAAGCAACCAATAGGGAAATCTAACAGATGCGGCTCACTATAATCATCATAAAAGGCTGCAATAGTTCTTTCGGCAAAATCATAGCCACCAAAGTTTTTATAAAAGCAATTGTTTTTATAGGCTATAGATTTAAGCATAGTAGCTTGGGCAGGGCTTATAAAAAATGTATATGCAACTTGCCCGCTTTTTGATGCCTTAACAGCAACATCTTTTATATGATCTAGGCTAATATCATTATTTGCCATTATGCAAGTAGTGAAACTATCCTTTCAAGTATACCTAACAAGAAAAATACTGCTATTGGTGTTACATCAAAGGCTATATTTTTTAAAGCAGGAAACCATTGATAAAGCTTAACCCTAACTGGGCTTAAAACTGGCTCAGAAATCCCCTTCAAAAATTGTGTTATTTGATGGTTTGGTAATAAAAGACTAAGTATTAAATACGCTAGTATTGCCCAAGAGTAAATAGTTACTGCTATGGACACTAACCTAAAAATTATACCCATTATTGTTCTCCTCATTTTTGTTTATTTATCTAAAGCTTGCACGCCTGCCATAAGTTGTTGCAGGGGCTGCTACTGGTTGTTCTTCCTCATAATCGAGGCCGTTATCATAGCTATTATAGCTATCATCCATATTTATGCTGAATTTGCTTTTGGCTTTTTTTCTGCTAACAATGCTTTCCAAAAAGTTGCGTGTAGCATCATTCATGGAAACAGCAACTGTTTTTGGGCAAATAAGGTACATATTGCTTGAACCTATGCAAAGCATTGTATAGTTAAGGGCATAGCAAGCACCAAGTATAATATCCTTACTTGAACGAATTTTATCCATATCCGCAAAGTTTTCCATATTTACAAAGAACATTGATGACCCTTGCATTTGAGCAATTAAATCTATACAGTTTGCACTTTCAAAAAGGGCATATACACCAATTTTAATTGCATTAGGCTCATTTACCACTTCACCTGTATTAAAGCCAACTACATTGTTAGTAGCAAATTGAGTTGGGTTTGTTGGAAATTGCAATGGTGCTTGATTTTCAACATGCTGAAATGGTGGATTATAATTGTTTTGATTGTATTGTTGGTTGTAATCAAAATTTTGTTGCGAATATTGGTTAGCATATTGACCATCAAAATTTGCTTGCTGATCATACGCTTGATTATCATAGTTTTGAGGGTCTTGATATGGTGCATTATGTTGTGGATTCCTTGACCTATACCCTCTGCGCAAGCTACCAAAATCCTGTTGCTCGCCATATTGAGCTTCTTGTTGTTGAGCGTAGGGATTAGTTTGCTCCATATATTGATTTTGGGCTTGATAATTAGGCTGATATTGTTCGTTAACATTATCAGTTTTTTTACCTTTTTGCCACACGCCATTCCACCAGTTTTGAACTTTATCAATATACTGTTTGGCTTTTTTGGGGCTGTTTGCCTCATTGTTGTAGGCATTATTAAAATAATTATTATCCACTATATTCACTCCTGTTTTTTATGCAAATAGTGCTGAACCAACACGCACCATTGTGGACCCTTCGCTAACTGCGATTTTAAAGTCATTAGTCATACCCATGGAAAGATGTTCCATAACCACATTAGGGTAAGCAGACTGCTTTATATCATCAAACATATTACGCATAGCTTTAAAGTAGCCTGCCAATTGTAGTTCATCATCAATAAAGGGCATCATAGCCATTAAACCTTTTACACTTAATGCGGGGTATTTGTTTGCATTTTTTATAAGGCTATAAGCCTCATCTTTAGCAAAACCAGTTTTTTGTGCTTCCTGAGCTATATTTACTTGCACAAGCACAGGAATATTCAAGCCTAATTTAAGGGCTTGTTTATTCAATTCATCTGCCAATGAAAGCCTATCCAACGAATGAATTAAACATACATGATTTATTATATACCTAATTTTGTTAGTTTGCAATCTACCAATATAATGAATGTTCATATTTTTGCTAATTTGGGGCAATTTTTCCACTATTGCCTGTGCCCTATTTTCACCAATATCAAACTGGCCTAAGGCAGGTAGCAAATTTATTGCATTAGCATCAACAGTTTTTGTAACAGCAACAAGGCTTGGTGGGTTGCTTTTATCCCAACAATTAGCAAGTATATCATTTTTAACATCTTTTAGCCTTTGTGCTAAAACTTCACTATTTAAATTACTCATAATATTTCCTTTTTAAAAAAGCTGAACAGTATCGCCAATATGCAGTGTATTGGCATATTGAGGTTTAATATACGCCTCACCATTTGCCTTGGATATAAGTTCAACTGGTACAAAAAGTTTTTCTGTACCCCTTACAACAACAACACCCAAGGTATCGTTTTGTGTAAACAAAGCACGCTCTGGAACGCTAATTGCATCAGAATACTCACCTATTTGAGCACGGCAAGACCTTATATACATAACATCCTGCACATTTGAGCTAATTCTAAGCCTTAAAAGTAGGTTGTTGCCACTTTTGGCAAAGGATTGTATTGTGGCATCAACAGTAGTATTGCTAAACTGCTCCAATGTAAGCCTTAAAGTGTTGCCTTGCACTGGGTTCCATGTACTATTATTAATAAGCATTAGGGCATACCAATCGCCTTCCCTAACCATGCGATATATATCCGTTCTACCCCTTCTTGCTGCGGTTTCTTCTGGTTTTTCACCATTTATCATTCTTTGCACTTGAGCTGGAGAAAACTCTTCAAAATTTTTAGTTGTTAAACCATACTCATATCCATCTGTATAGAAGCTAACAATAGCGTCAAAGGATGCATGGTTTTGTTTTTTCCAGCTTTCAATACGCTTTAATTGTGTGATTTCATCATCATAAAGCCTACTAAGGCGCTGATCCTCCGCATATTTTTCTCTAAAATAAATCTGCCTAGAATCAATTGCGTTTATAAGAACGTTTTCAAGGTTTAGCATATTACCGCTACCACCTTGTACAATGCTTCTAACTTCAAGTGCTCTAGTATTAACATCAGCAACAAGCCTATCCATCTTTTGGTCAAAGGTGTTTTCATTGTTTAAAAGTTCAATTTGATACAGCTTTATTTGTTCCCTATAGTTTTGCAAGCTTGTTCTTTCCCTTTGGCTATATCCAGATGTATAAACATAGCATACTACATTCGAACGTGCTACATGGCTATTTTCAGCTGCAACATATTGTATGTTTGTAATACCTTCATCATCGTACACAGTTTCATCACGCACAATAAGCACATCACCTTGGTAAGTTTGCCCAACAGTTGCACTTTTTACACTAGCGAAGTTTGTACCGCTTGGCACAAATACATTGTAGGCATAAGATAATAAATAAAATACTGCACCTATTGCCACAATTACCGATAACAACTTAACAAATGTATTATTGCTTTGAGGTTTGTTTGGTGTTGGTGAACCTTGAATTCCACCCATATTAAACTGTGGATCTTGCCCAGGCATATAACCAGGCGCTTGTGGTGGAAAACCCTGCGGTGGCATTTGTTGAGGTGGAAAACCTTGGGGCGGCATACCTTGAGGCGGTATTTGTTGCTGTGGAAAGCCCTGAGGATAGCCTTGGTTTGGTGGCATAGCATTAAAGCCCCCTTGGTTTAATCCAGGTGGCATTTGTTGCGGTGGAAATTGATTATTGTTTTGCATTTATCCTCCTACTGTGCCTCCGCCAATGTTTTTAACCTAGTAACAATACGTTTTTCCAAACGTGATATTTGCATTTGAGATACTCCAAGCTTTTTAGCAGTTTCACGTTGGCTTAAATCATCAATAAACCTAAACTCCAAAAGCGCAAACTCCTGTGGGTTTGTATGGTTTTTAATCCAATCAACAAGGTTTTGATCATCAACTTGCTTATAGCCTTGCTCTAGTGCGCCAATAAAGCTTGCTAGGGTGTCGCTCTCTTCCTCGTTAACTGTAACATCAAGGCTGGTTACCATAGCTTGATCCCTTTGTAAAATTACTTTTATAAGCTCTTCCCTGCTTATTTCCATAGCATCAGCAAGTTCTTGCAATGTTGGCTCCCTAAAGTAATTTTGTTCAAACTGATCCCTAACTTTTTGCATTTTATGCAATAATGACCTTGTTGTGCGGCTTGTTCGCATTATTCCGCCTTTATCCCTAATATAGTTACGCAAATCGCCAACTATTGTTGGGGTAGCAAAGGTAACAAATTTATTGCCTAAATCTGGATTAAACCTTTCAATAGCCTTCATTAATGCTATGCTTGCTACTTGGAAAAGATCATCCTCGTCAACACCTTGCCCTTTAAACCTGCTTGCAATTATTTTAGGTATGTCAATATAGCCTTCCACAAGCTTTTCCATAATATCTGGGGAGGGCTTATTTCTATATTGATTTAAAAGGGGTATTAATGCAGATTCGTTCATTTATTCCTCATTGTTAGGGAAGAAAAATGTAATACAGAAAACTCCCCTATCATCAGAGCAGATATTTACTTTAGGTATAAGGGTTTCTAATATTGCTTGGGTAATATCAACATCCGATTTTTCTCTTGATTGGGTTAGGCTAGCTGAAAGCGCCATAAATTCTACAATTATGCCAGCATTAGTGTTTTCCGCAGTAATATCAATACTGCTAGCCATTCCAGGTTGGTTTATAAGGCAGCATATAGCTTCGTCTGAGGCAATTTTTAAATCCTCAATAACGTCAATATCCATATTATAAATAGCACAAGCCCCACAAAGCATCATCCTTGCCACAACTGCAAATTCGTTAATTGCAGGAATATTTACCTTGCAAGCATTTGATATTTCACTGTTATGCATTATATTTCCTTTCTAAAACCAACTAAAATACTATTGTACAAAGGCGTTATAAATTGATTTTACTGCCTTTTTAAAATCATCATCATTTATACCAACAAGTATTGATAATTCACTACTACCTTGGTCTATCATTCTTATATTAATATTAGCATCATAAAGCGCTTTAAACAACCTTGATGCTGTACCAGGGTTGCGCACCATCCCCCTACCAACAGTGGCTATAATAGCCATGTTTTCGCTTACGTTTACAGTATCTGGTTGGCAAAGTTCATAAATTCTTTTAATTACAGCATCCCTATAAATATCAAAATTTTTATGGTCTACAACTACACAAATTGAATCTATGCCCGTTGGGAGATGTTCAAAGGATATTCCATATTCGTAAAGGGCTTGAAGAACACGCATACCAAAACCTATTTCACTATTCATCATAGATTTTTCTATTGTAACAACATCAAAGCCTTGCCTGCCTGCTATACCTGTAATAACATGTTTTTTAGCAACAGCTTCCTCTGTGCGCATAACGTGCCTTATTATTGTACCTGGGTGTTCTGGATAGTTTGTGTTACGAATATTTGTTGATATGCCTGCTTTATTTACAGGGAAAATAGCATCCTCATGTAGTACTGTTGCACCCATGTAGGAAAGCTCCCTAAGTTCCCTATATGTAAGCTCCTTTATTTCAAGTGGGTTTTCAACTATACGTGGGTCTGCCATTAAAAAACCTGAAACGTCAGTCCAGTTTTCATAAACCTCTGCACAAAGGGCTCTTGCCACTACTGCGCCACTTATATCACTACCGCCACGGCTGAATGTTTGAATTTCGCCATCGCTTGTACTTCCATAAAAGCCTGGAATAACTGCGTTTTTTAGTGAGCATAGTTTTTCCGCAACTATTCTGTTAGTACGCTCACTATCAAAGTTTCCATCATCATAGAACAAAATAGAGCCTGCTGGGTCAAAAAAATTATAACCTAGATAGTCTGCTAAAAGCATACCATTTACATACTCGCCACGGCTTGCACAGTACATACGGCTTGCGCCTCTACGTATATTAACTTCAATTTCGTTTAGAACGCCATGAATATCAAGCTTTAAATTTAAATCCTTAGCTATGGATGTGAAGCGCTCGCGTATTGTATTAAAAGTATCAGCAATATCTTCACCCTTTTCGTTAAGGTCAAAACATTTCAAAAGCAAATCTGTTACTTTTTCATCTTCTGGGTTACGTTTACCCGGGGCACTTGGTATTATAAATAATCGCCTATTATCAAGGGATATTATATATTTAACTTTTTCAAACTGTTTGGCTTCTGACAGTGAACTGCCACCAAACTTTGCAACTATTACTCCCACATTATCCTCCAAATAAATATAAAGTTACAGCGGTATTTTAAACGATTTTAAGGCTTTAGTCAAATTAATATCTTGTTTAACAAAATTACAAACACCAAACTAGATAATACAGCTTAAAGCTTTTTAAATTGTAATTTTATAAGGCAGGTGTTATACTTTAAACAAATACAACTAAATACAGGAGGAACATATGGAAAAGTATTCCTTCCCAAAAGATTTTTTATTTGGTAGCGCTACTGCATCAACACAAATTGAGGGTGGCGATGTGAATTGCAACTGGTACCATTGGAGCAATCAAGGCAAAATTAAAGATAATGAGAGTTGTTTTACAGCTTGCGACCATTACAACCGTGTTGAAGAGGACGTTCAACTTTTAGCTGATGCTAAGCATGAAATTTACCGTTTTAGTATAGAGTGGAGCCGAATACAGCCCGAGAAAAATAAGTGGAGCCAAGAAGGAATAAACCACTATATTGATGAGCTAAAACTTTTAAAAGCAAAAGGTATTAAACCACTTATTACATTCCACCATTTTACTCACCCACAATGGTTGGAGGAACAATGCCAATGGCTAAACCCCGAAACCATTGATTTGTTTGTAAATTTTGTTGAGAAATTAGTTACAGCCTTTGGTGACCTTTGTAATGAATATTGCACAATTAATGAGCCTAATGTTTTTGCCATGAGCAGCTATATAGAAGGGCAATTTCCCCCTGGTGGTAAAAGCCAAATACCCGCCTACCTAAAAGCAAGTAAACATATGATAATTGCACATAAGCGCTGTTATGAATCCATACACCGAATAAGAAAGAGCCTTGGTTTTAATGATACAAGTGTAGGCTTTGCTATGCACTTTACATATTTAGAGCCTCAATCAGGTAGCAAAAGGGCGAATATATGCTATAAAATAATGAACTATTTATTTCACACAATATTTATGAAAGGTTTTGTTGATGGAATTTTACCTTTGCCCTTAGGCTTTGGTGGAAAAAGCAACAAAAAATATTGTGACCATATAGGAATAAATTACTATACAAGGCATATTATTAAACCAAGTAATAACCCTGCTATGTTTTTTGGTGAATATGTAATAAACCCTGATGCAACAAGCGATATGCTTACGGATATGGGTTGGGAAATTTATCCCGAAGGCCTATACCATATAGTGAAAAAGGCTTATACCGATTATAAACTACCAATTTATATTACTGAGAACGGCCTTGCTGATGCAAAGGATGAGAAACGAGTAAATTATATATATGAACATTTAAAAGTATTGAGCAAACTTATACAACAAGGCGTGGATGTAAAACGCTATTATTATTGGAGTACAATGGATAATTTTGAATGGGCAGAAGGTTATTGGCCGCGTTTTGGGTTATATGAAGTAAACTATAATACACAAGAACGAACTTTGCGCAAAAGTGGCAAATTTTATGCTGAAATATGTGCTAAAAAGGCAATTACAGACGAAATGATAAAGGAATACCTATAAAATAAGAGGTGAATTATGAGCAAAATAGATAAGCGAACAAAATGGAGCTATGCTGTAGGCTGTATAGGTAGAGATATGAACTTTGTTTTAGTATCGCTATTTGTGCTACCTTATATACAATATACTATGAACTTAACTGTAGCCCAATTTTCCGCAATATCAGCAATAATGATATTTGCAAGATTGTGGGATGCTATAAACGACCCAATGATGGGTATGATAATAGAGAACTCCCATTTAAAAAAAGGAAAATTTAAGCCATGGATATTAATGGGTGGTATACTAAATTCCTGCGTTACTCTATTGCTATTTTTTGTTAGACCAACTGGTTGGGCTTTTGTTTTATTCTTTGGTATATTTTATATACTATGGGGAATGACATTTACAATGAACGACATTTCCTATTACGCATTATTACCAAATTTAGCTAAGGATAATGATAGTAGGAACAGCCTTACCAACCTTGTGCAACTATTTGCTTCCATTGGGCAATTTGTAGCAGGAGGCCTAATACCAGTGCTTGTTACAGGTAATGCTGTAACAATGTATAGAATAATAGGAGTGGTTGTTGCCTTATTATTTACAACATTTACAATAATTACCTATTTAGGCGTTACTGAAAACCCAAGGGTAGATAACAAGCAAAAATTAAGCTTGAAAAACCTTTATACATCATTATTAAGGAATGATCAGCTGGTTGTTGCAGCCATAGGTTTATTGCTATATACAATTGCCCACGAGTTATTTATATCATTATCAATAAACTATTTTTATTTCCACTTTGGTTATGGTGGTGCGCAAATAACATTATTTACAGTAACATTCGCCCTAGGTACGCTTTTAGCAATAGCTGCCTTTGGAAAATTATCCAAAAAGCATAAGCGCTTAAACATAATGCGCTTCGGCTTAACAATATCAACCATAGGTTACATTATATTTATATCCATAGGCACTATATTACCATTGTTTGAGTTGTTATTATATATGGCAAGCCTTATGATATTCTTTGGCCATGGTTTATTCTTTGTAATATTTGTTGTACTTATTGCAAATACCATTGAATACAACTTTAATAAGTTCGGCGATAGAAATGAGGCCGTAGTATTTTCAGTAAGACCCTTTATGACTAAGCTAGGGGCTGCAATACAACAATTATTATTAACCCTAATACTTATTACCACGGGTGTATACAGCTATTCTCAAAATATTGCAAAGCTTGAATTAGAGAAAAGCCAAGGTATATTAAGCGATATTACACAACAAGCTAATACTTTGTTGCAACAAGCAGACGAGCCAATGAAGTTAATGCTACGTTTATTTATGGGCTTATTACCCTTGATATGTATAAGCTTAGCTTATATATTTACAAAGAAAAAATATATTATTACTGAAGAACTGTTTGAAAGTTGGACAAAAAAGAACTAATAAATAAAACAAAAGGCTTGGGCAAAATTGCCTAAGCCTTTTTAATTACTTGCCTGCAATTGAGAGCTTGCCCACATACACGGAGGGGGAAGCTATTGAGCTTTTAAACTCTAAATCGTTTGCAAAGCATTCCATTTGTTTTAACAAAGTATAAAAGTTACTTGAAACTGTAATTTGATTTACCTGTTTATCCTTTTTACCATTTTTAAATGTATAGCCCTTAGCGGGTAAAGAAAAATCGCCCGATATTGTATTTGCACCACTGTGCATAGCACTAAGTTCAGTTATAACTATACCTTCGCCTATGTTTATAAGCATATTATCAAATGAAATATTTCCATTTTCAAAATACAAGTTTGATGGGCCTACGCTAATTGGAGCAGAATATCCGCCTTTACTTGCATTACCAGTTGATTTAACCCCTGCTTTTTTAGCAGTTTTTAAGTTATGCAATAGGGTTTGAAGTTTTCCATTTGCAATAACATCTTTATTTTGTGATGGAACGCCTTCAGAGTCAAAGGGAGTGCTTCCCCAGCCATCCTTTAGCAATGGATTGTCTATAAGCTTTACAGCTTTATTAGCAACCTCTTGCCCCTCTTTACCCGCCAACAAGCTCATACCTTTTTGAGCATTTTCAGCGGAGAAAACTGCACTATATACAGCAAGTAAGCCTGACATTGTTTCACCATCTATAACAATATTGTACAGCCCAGAAGCAACAGAATCAGCATCCAGCGCTTCAACAGCCCTTTCAACTGCTTTTTCAGAAATTTTATAAAAATTAATATTTTCAAAATTTCTACTAATTATCTGCTCTTCCCCCGTTGCTGCCTTGCCTTCATGTTTAGCAAGGGTGGCAATATAGCCTACATACGCATTATCTTTAGACTCTAAATTCATTCCCTTTGTATTAACAATTTTAACTGTTGCCTTATTGCTTGACACGAGGCCATAATCCAAGCCTGAAATTTTGCTATTAATTGCTTTAAGCTTTGTTTCAAGGCCGTCAATTGATGATATAAGTTCCTTTGTGCTTGGTGGGTTTGTGTCATTAATACTATATTCTACTATTGGGTATTCATCTGCCCCTTCAAACATAAATTGTTCATCTTCATCCTCAATTAAGGCAGCGCTATCTTTAACGCCTTTTATTAGTTGAGAAATAGCGGCATCATCAAGGGCTTCTGTATATGCATAACCCATTTTTCCGTTTATTATAGCCCTAAAGCTCAGACCTTGGCTTAGGTTTGAGCTAAAATCCTTACCATCGCCCCTAGCCATTATCCTTGTGCTTTCCCTATTAACTGCATAAACTTCTGCAGTGACTATACCTTCAGCTTTGGCTGTAGCTAAAAGCTTATCAATAAATTCATTTATTTGCATAATATCCCCCTATTCCTGTGCATGGCCACCAACTGTTAAGCCAGTAACCCTTATCATAGCTTGGCCTACATTAGCAGGAATTGTACCGCTTATACTACCACACATGCCCTGTGCCATTTTCATATCATTACTTACCCTATCAATTTTTGTAAGTATTTCACTGCCTTTACCTATAAGGGATGCACCCCTAACAGGATGAACAATTTTGCCACCCTTTACTAAATAAGCCTCACTTACATTAAAGTTAAACTCACCAGTAGAGGGGTTAACGCTACCACCACCCATAGATTTTGCATATAAGCCATCGCCCATTGTTGATATAATTTCATTAGGGTCATCATTGCCAGCGGCAATATACGTGTTGCGCATACGTGATGTTGGGGCATATTTATAGCTTTCACGGCGAGCACTACCCGTAACACCCATTTTCATAATTCTATCATTAAGCCTATCTATCATGTAGTTTTTAAGTATACCGTTTTCAATTAAAACAAGTCTATTTGTTGGTGTTCCCTCATCATCAATAGCTGAAGATCCCCATTCAAATGGTATTGTACCATCATCAATAGCGGTAACTTTTTCACTTGCTATTTTTTGGCCTAATTTGCCTGAAAATTCGCTAAAGCCTTTAGCTACACCTGTGGCTTCAAGACTATGCCCGCAAGCTTCATGGAATATTACACCACCAAAGCCATTATCAATAACTACTGGCATATAACCTGCAGGGCATAAAGGTGCATGCAACATTTTTACAGCGGTTTCTGCTGTGCTTTTTCCTATAACATCAAGGTCTAAGTTATCATAAAACTCAAAACCACTACTTGCACCTGGGCCTGTATGGCTTGTTTGATTTTCCTTGCCATCACTAGCAATGGCAACTAAAACAAGCCTTGTATATGGGCGTGTTTCGCTAACAAAAAGGCCTTCGCTATTAGCTATACAAATATTTTGAACAGCATCCATATATGTTGCATTTGTTTGGCTAATTTCAGCTACGCTTAAGGCAGCCTTGCTAACGCGCTTAAGCATATCTATTTTACGTTTTGCCTCAACTTCACTTGGTTTTAATTTGATATCCCAAGCGGAATATTTATTCATTGCTTGTACCGTTGCAACAGCGTGTTTTTTAGCGACATCAATAGTGGCCGCAGCTTTTTTAGCGCAAGCCAACAATCCTTGTAAGCTTGTATCGTTTGTATACACATAAAAAGCTTCTGTATTAAGGTATACTCTTATACCCGCACCATGAACTCTACCACTAACAATATTTTCAGTAATTCCACTTCTTAGCCTTATGCTATTATTAAACCTATCCTCTAAAAATATTTCAGCAAAATCGCCACCAGTTTCCATAGCAGCTTCCAAAACCTGTTGAGCTATATTTCTATCCAACATAATATATAAAACTTCCTCCTAATAATTCATAACTTCATCTATAACATCATAGGGGTCATCTGCTTTAAATAAAGCTGTACCCATAACTAACATATCTGCACCTGCATCTAAGGCAATTTTGCCTGTATTTGCATTTATTCCTCCATCAACGGATATAATTCCTTTAAAACCCTTATCCCTCAAAGCTTTAATTTTAGGCATCATATCCCCCATGAACTTTTGCCCGCCAAAGCCAGGTTCAACCGTCATAACAAGTATTAAATCCAACCTATCCAAGTAAGGATACAGGCTTGATACATCTGTTTTTGGTTTTAAAGATGCCCCTTTTTTTACGCCAATTTCATCCATAAGTTTAAGCATATCTTCAAAGCCTTCTGCCTCAACATGCACAGTAATAATATCCGCTCCAGCATCGGCAAAGGTTTTAATATATTGCATAGGTTTTTGTATCATTAAATGCACGTCAAGGGGTGTAGCAAAGGCAGAATCCAATGCCTCAACTATAGCAGGCCCATATGATATATTTGGCACAAAAACCCCATCCATAACATCAACATGAAGGTAATCCACACCAGCATCAACTATGCGGGCAACATCATCCTCAAGGTATAAAATATCCGCAGCAAGCACGGAAGGTGAAATTTTAGTCATATCTATTCCTCCAATTTTGATAAACATCATTAAGCAATATATGATACCTATCCATTCTATCTTTATGAATTAAGCCTTGCTTGGCAGCATTTAAAACCGCACAATCTGGCTCACTTAAATGGTAACAAGGTGCAAATTTACACTTACCAATATAGGCCTTAAATTCAGGGTAATAGGCTTGTAATTCATCTGGTTGCATATTATCTAATATACTTATCATGCTAAACCCTGGGGTATCTAATATAGAAATACCATCCTTTTTTATTAGTTCTACAGACCTTGTTGTATGCTTGCCCCTTTGAATTTTATGGGATATGCCCCCCGTTTCCAAATCTGTACCCAAAATAGCATTTATAAGTGTACTTTTACCCACGCCACTTTGCCCAGCAAAACAACTTATGCCAGTTTTAAGCCTATTGCGTAAGGCATCTAAACCTATATGTTTAACAGCACTTACATTAAAACATTCTATACTATTATCATATGCTTCAAAAGGATTGCTAACCGCTGATTTTACATCGCACTTATTGTATATAAGCAAAGGCTTTATACCTTGCATATATGCCGCTACAAGCAACTTATCAACAAGAAGATAATCCGGCTTCGGTTTTGGAGATATCACTATACCCATAAGTTCTACATTGGCAACTGGAGGCCTAACTAGCCTGTTTGTACGAGGCAATATATCCTCCAACCAACCATTTTGATCCCCTTCACCAGGGTAAAACATTACATTGTCACCAACAGTAGGCATAATATCTTTAAACCTAAGTTTATTTTTACCCTTTACTACATATTGAAATCCGTCATCACTATCAATATAGTAAAAACCACCAATACCTTTTACAATAACGCCTTTTTTAATTATATTTGTCACTGTAGGCTTACCTCTACTGTACTTACAAGCACATCATTAATATACATATTACACCACATTGCCCCAGGCTCTTTAGACTTTACAGGGATTGTAAGAGTAGTATCATCCGTTGGTGTAGGGCTATGCATTGCAACATATTGGGTGGTTTCAACGCCATCAAATGTTTTAAGCGTTACTTTTACAAGGAAGGAATCATCCATTTGCGGCAACATAAACGTTGCGCTTGTAATATAGTCACTAACCAATATACCTATTGTAATGCTTACCCTTGCATTATTTACAACCATAGTTCCTACTTCTGGTTGTTGTGATATTACTTTGTTATTTTGAGTTTGATCAATTACATCCAAAAAGTTAACATCACCACTTTGCAAGTTTCTATCCGTTAATGTTTGGGATGCTTCTTCTTGCCCCATACCAATTAGTTGAGGCACAACAATACTACCTCCGCTTACGTTAACCTGTATAAGCTCGCCAAAGTTGACCAATGTGCCTGCTTGAGGGGTTTGAGAAACAATGTTATTCTCTTTAATTTCGCTTGATACTATTTTTTCAACTACAGCTAAAGTAAAACCAGTTTCTGCAACTTTTTTGCGTGCTTCATCAAGGCTAAGCCCCGTAACATCAGGCGTTACAAAAAGCTCCCTACCTTTGCTTACATTTATAACTATGCTATCACCAACATACATTTTACTTTGGGGTAAAGGTATTTGGTTTATAACAATATTGTTTTCTACAACGTTATGGTTTAGGTAATTTACTTGGGCATTTAAGCCCATATCCCTAGTAGCGGTAATTGCATCCATAAGGTTTAAACCAATAAGATCGGGGGAATACACTATTCGGCTCAAGTTGCCAATAAAATTTATACCCCATATAACAGTTGCCACAAGGGCTACTGTAAGTACAGCTATAATGCTATATATTAGCTTTTTATTTTGTTTTTGCTTGCGCAATTTTTGTTTGTTTATTTCTACTGGGCTTGGAATTTGAATAGGCTCTGGTGGTGGAGCCGGAACTTCAGGCACATTAACTGGTATTTTTTGGCTTTCAAGTATTGTTATTGCATTTATAGGTTTGCCACCTTTTATAACATCCTGCACATCAAGTGCCATAATATAAGCTGTTTGATACCTATTTAATGGTTCTTTAGCCATAGCTACAGTAACAATATCAGCAATATCTTGTGGTACAGCAGGGTTTAAAACGTTTACAGGTGTAGGTTCAGCATTAATATGTTGCATAGCAACGGATATAGAGGTTTCCCCCTCAAAAGGAACTTTACCAGTAAGCATTTCATAAAGCACAACACCCGTTGAATATATATCGCTTGTGCTTTCTGCCTTTTTGCCCTGAGCTTGCTCTGGAGATACATACTGCACAGTACCCACAGCCATATCCGCCTGAGTTAATGTAGGTACATCGGCTATCCTTGCAATACCAAAATCGCTTACTTTAATATTGCCATTGCCATCAACAAGTATATTTTGTGGCTTAATATCCCTGTGCACAATACCCTTTGAATGGGCGTGCTTTAACGCACTTAATATACGCAAACTAATTTCACAGGCCTTTATGGGCTCTATTACACCACGTTCACGAATAATATCTTTAAGGGTTGAGCCTTCTACAAGCTCCATACATAAGTACCTTAAGTTGCCCTCCACGCCAACATCATAAAGCGCAACAATGTTAGGGTGTTTCATTTTACTTGCAGCAAGGGCTTCATAATTAAAGCGATCTGCAAATTCTTTATTGTTTGCATGTTCTGGCTTTAGCACTTTTACAGCCATAAAGCTACCTGTGCTAATATCCCAAGCCTTATAAACATAGCTCATTCCGCCCTGATCTATAAGGTTTAGTATGCGATAACGCCCTGCCAGAACTTTGCCTATAACATCGTTCATGAAAGGTCCTCCTCAATAATTACAACAATTACTGAAACGTTATCCTTACCGCCTGCTTTTAAAGCCTCATCCACAAGAATATCCGCCATGTGGTCAGCTTTATTATTTAAAATTATGTTTAATATGGCATCATCGCCTATCATGGAGTTTAGGCCATCACTACAAAGCAGGAATATATCACCCTTTTTATAGTTATAATTTATAACATCTACTTCCACATTTTCATTTATACCTATTGCCCTGTTTATAACGTTGCGATAAGGGTGGAAGCGTGCTTGATCCTTATCAATAAGGCCAAGGCTAATTAATTCTGCCACATAGGAATGATCCTTTGTAATTTGCATTATTTGATTATCTCGTATTAGGTAGCAACGGCTATCACCTACATGGCCTATAAAAATACTTTTATTAGTGCGCCATAGGGCTGTAAGGGTTGTACCCATACCTTTTAAACCCTCATTTTGCACCTGTTTATTATAAACATCAAAATTAACTTGTTTAAAAAGGGTTTTAATTGAATTTTCATCAGGAACAAAGCCATTATTCATACTTGAATCAAGCACATCAATTGCAGTTTTACTAGCAATTTCTCCACCCAAATGGCCACCCATGCCATCAGCAACAGCACAGAAGTTATCCTTTATAATAACCGCATCTTGATTAGCTTTGCGCACAAGGCCCATGTTCGTTTTTGAGATGAATATCATTTAATTCTCCTTTACTAACAATATTTTTTTGTTCCTAAGTTGGCCACATGCACCTTCTATATCATTACCCATGCTTCGCCTTTTAGTAACGGAAACACCTAAGTTTTTTAATTTATCCATAAAAGCATTTATATTATTGTTGTTTGGTGGCATTAATTGCCTTTCCTCAACCTTATTAAGTGGTATAAGGTTTACGTGGCATTGTAGGTTTTTTAACCTATTAGCCAGCTCTGTAGCGTGTTCACTATTGCAGTTTACACCATCAATGGTGGCATATTCAAATATTACACGCCTACCTGTCTTTTTTACATATGCCCTTGCCGCTTCCATAAGGCTATCTATTGAATAAACCTTAGCTATTGGCATTGTTTGCATACGTATTTCGTCGTTTGGGGCATGTAGTGATATGGAAAGGGTTGCAGGAATATCTTCATCCATAAATTTATATATTGCAGGAACTAAGCCACATGTACTTATTGATATATTACGGTAGCCTATATTCAGCAAACTTTCATCATGCACAAGTTTTAAAAAGGCAATAGTATTATCATAGTTATCCAAAGCCTCTCCACTGCCCATTAGAACTATATGCCCCACATTCCCCTTATCACCAATATGTTTGTTAGCTGATATTACTTGACCAAGCATTTCAGCTGGCGTTAAGTTGCGCTCACAACCGTTTAATGTACTTGCGCAGAATGTGCAACCCATTCGGCAACCTACTTGAGTTGATATACAAAGAGTGTAACCATAGTGATATTTCATAAGCACACCCTCTATAATATTTCCATCCGTTAGTTTATATAAAAACTTTTCAGTTTCATCAAGTTGTGACTTATAAACTTCATATATAGGTGCAGCTTGGGCTATAAAATTATCGCTTAGTAATTGCCTTAACGCCTTTGGTAATGTTTGCATTTCATCAAAGTTATAGCCTTTTATTGCAAGTTGATAAACTTGCTTTGCCCTGTATTTAGGTTGAGAGTTTTCCTTTAGCCATTGTGTAAATTCATCTTCACTAAGGTTAAATAGATGGTTTTTCATTATCATTCCTTATCTCGTACCATTTTTGCTATAAAGAAGCCTTCTAAGCCTGTTTTGTGAGCTAATAGTTGAAGCCCATATTCTCCAGTTTGCTCTGCCAAGTTTTTAGGGAAGTTAGCAGGAAATGTTGTCATTTTAAATTCTGTATTGTTTTCTAAAAACTGTTTAACCTGTTGTTCGTTTTCTTCAGGCATAATTGAACATGTGCTGTATATAAGTGTGCCCCCTGGCTTTACATATTTAGCACAGTTGTTTAAAATATCCGCTTGCAACTTAAGTAAGCTTGGCATTTCCTCTTCCTTAAGGTTATATTTAACATCAGGTTTATCTAAAATAACACCAGTATTTGAGCAAGGTGCATCAACAAGCACAGCATCAAACAATTGGTACATATCATCACGGTAAACCCTTGCATCACAATTGGCAACACGAATATTGCCAGGGCTTAGCCTATACATTTGAGAGCGTATTAAATCCACCCTATGATTATGCACATCCCAAGCATATACTCTACCAGATCCTTGTTGCTTTTCAGCCAAGTAAACTGCTTTTCCACCTGGGGCAGCACAGGCATCAAGCACATACATACCAGGTTTATTATCCATTGCCTCAACTGCCAGCATACTGCTTTGCCCTTGAACAGAATATTTGCCACCTAGGTATTCGGGGTCTTCCGCTATGCTATCCACACCTTTTACAAGGTAGGCATTTGGCAATATGCCTTGCGTAAACTCCCAACCCTTTGTTTTAAGCATAGCTTCAAAGGCATCTTTACTAATGTTCATAAAGTTGGGCCTTAAGCAAGTAGCATTATCTTTGTTTTTATAGCTAATAATTTCCTTTGCATCTTCTTCACCATAAAGCTCCTTAAGCCTTTTAACTAGCCAAAGCGGTGTGGAGTGCATTATGGAAAGGTAAAAATCAGGGTCGTCCTCTTCCTTAGGTAAGGGTAAATTATCTTTACTGCGCACTATGTTTCTTAATACGCCATTAACAAGGCCACTCCACGGCTCAACAGAGCTTACCAACCTAATAAGCTTTACGGCCTCATTTACAGCAGCACTATCAGGAACCCTATCCATGAACATAATTTGAGCTATGCTTAACCTTAATACATCGCGCAAAACAGGTTCTGTTGTAGGGGTTTCCATAAATGAATCAACAATATGGTCTATAAGGTAAAGATTTTCCACTGTGGTGTAAACAATGTTTGTTACCAAGCGTTTATCTTCATCCTTAAGGCTATTTGTTTTTAATACATTGTTTATTGCAAGGGCAGTATAAGCCTTGCGAACAGTTATATCCTGCAAAATTCTAAAAGCTGTTAACCTTGAAAGTGTGCCCGCTTGATCCATAGGTTCACGGCTTTGTGGTGAATCAAAACTACGAGGTCTATCGTTAATGTCTCTTCTGCCCTCTGGTCTATCCCCAAAAGGTTTTCTATCTCCGTAGGGTTTCCTATCGCCTTTAAAGCCTTCGCCTGGTTTGCCAAAGCTTCTTGGTTTATCACCAAAGTCTCTTTTCCCCTCTGGTCTATCTCCGTAAGGTTTCCTATCACCTTTAAAACCTTCGCCTGGTTTGCCAAAGCTTCTTGGTTTATCACCAAAGTCTCTTTTTCCCTCTGGTCTATCTCCATAGGGCTTTCTATCTCCGTAAGGTTTTCTATCACCTTTAAAGCCTTCGCCTGGCTTGCTAAAGCTTCTTGGTTTATCTCCAAAGTCTCTTTTTCCCTCTGGCCTATCACCATAAGACTTTCTATCTCCGTAAGGTTTTCTATCACCTTTAAAGCCTTCGCCTGGCTTGCTAAAGCTTCTTGGTTTATCACCAAAGTCTCTTTTTCCCTCAGGCCTATCGCCATAGGGCTTTCTATCTCCGTAAGGTTTCCTATCACCTTTGAAGCCTTCGCCTGGTTTACCAAAACTACGGGGCTTATCTGATCTAAACTCTTTTTTTGCGCTCTGCCTATCGCCATAAGGCTTTTTATCGCCCTTATAGCCGTCGTTTGTTTTACCATAACTGCGGGGTTTACCTGAATCCCTTTTTCCGCCCTGTGCGCCAAATCCCTTGGTGCCTGTGTTTTTATTGTTTTTATCCATAAATTTCTCTTTCTATTGGAAGGCTTTAATTACGTCTTCCCCTTCTATAACTTTGTTGCCCAACATATAGGCTTTTGCGCTCATAGCTTTTTTATTAGGTGCTTGTAATGTAAGTATTTCTAAGCTATCATCGCCTGTTGCAACTAATATTCCATCTTTGCTGTTTGCTTTTATAATAGTGCCATTAGCTTGGTTATGTTTATGTTCAACTGGCTTAGATTCAAGTATTTTTATATCGCCTTTTTCCGTAGCAATATATGCCTTCGGCCAAGGTTGCAATGCACGCACTTGCCTAGATATATGCAATGCACTTTTATTAAAGTCAATTTCTCCCATTTGTTTATTTAACATAGGGTCGTAGCTGGATTGTGTATCATCTTGTTTTTGTGGGCTTATATTTTCAAAATTATCCAATGTTTTTATAAGTAGGTTTGCACCTATAATAGATAGCTTATCTAATAGGCTTTCAGCCGTATCAGTATTTTCAATAGGGCATTCTGCCTTTAAAAGCATATCACCAGTATCTATACCCCTATCGGTAAGCATAGTGGTTACACCAGTAACACTATCACCACCAAGTATTGCCCATTGTGCTGGTGAGGCTCCTCTGTGCTTAGGTAATAAGGAGCCATGTACATTTATTGTTGCCTTAGGTATATCTAAAACCTCTTGACTTAATATTTGACCAAAAGCCGCTGTAACACAGTAGTCTGGTTTAAGGCTTTTTAATATTTCTAGCCCATCCTGCCTTATTTTTAAAGGTTGGTATACAGGTAATCCATTTTCCTCTGCAAATAATTTTACATCGCTTTTTTGAACCTTTCCACCCCTACCTTTAGGCTTATCTGGTTGTGTAAACACGCCAACCACATTATAAGCATTTTGTACCAATGCCATAAGGGATTCAACTGCAAAGGCGGGTGTGCCCATAAAAACAATACGGCTATCCTTATTCATTATGTGTTTCATCCTTTTCCACATCAATACCATTAACACGTACACGCCTATAAACACGGCGCTTTGATGCTGCTTCTGCTGCCATACGTTCTAAATCTTCCTTAGTAAGTTCCTTATCCATAATATCAACATAAAGCCTACCATTTAGATGATCATACTCGTGGCAAATAGCTCTTGCTAAAAAATCCTCCGCTTCTAATGTAAAATCCTTACCATGCCTATCTTTAGCTTTTACAGTAAGCTTTTGTGGGCGCGTTACAATCCCTGCCCTACCTGGTACGCTTAAACAGCCTTCTTGACCCTGTTGTTCGCCTTCTTCGTTTAATAAAACTGGGTTTACAAATTCCCTTACACCTTCGCCATCTAATATATCAACAACGGCAACACGCCTTAAAACACCAATTTGAGGGGCTGCCAAGCCAACACCATCTTGTTGCTTCATTGTTTGTGCCATATCATCAAGCAATTTATGTAGCCTTATATCAAATTTTTTAACATCTTTGGAAACTTCCCTTAACTTAGGGTCACCAATTTCCAATACTTTCCTAATTGCCATACTAACCTTCCTTTATATCATGTTTGTTGGGTTTACTTCAAGGTATATATTTATATCCTCAATTTGAATTTGGCTTAATTCTTCTAATTTTGCCAAAAGGGGTTCTACATCACTATGTACAAAGGTTTTTAGCATAACCTGGTATCTAAATTTACCCCTTATTCTATTTACTGGCGCTTCGTCCATATGTACAATAAGCACCTTTTGTTTTACTATTTTATTTTCTGCAATAAATTCTTTAACTTGTTTATGCATAGATTCACAAAGGCTCATTACATCGTTTTGATTTTTACCTTCTAGTAATAACCTTATTAGTTGTGTATACGGTGGATATAATCCAGTGCGCCTACGGTCTAATTCCCTTGTAAAAAAAGCTCTATAATCTTGTTTTGCAGCATCAAGTATTACAGGATGATCTGGCTTATAAGTTTGTACAACCACTTCACCAGGGATGCCTGCCCTACCTGCCCTACCTGCAACTTGAGTAATTAGCTGAAATGTTCTTTCAGGTGCCCTATAATCAGGCAAATATAAGGTAAGATCGGCAGCAACAACACCTACAAGGGTAACATTAGGAAAATCTAAACCCTTAGTTATCATTTGTGTTCCAATTAATACGCGGGCTTTACCACTACCAAACTCCTCAAGTATATCCGCATGGCTATTTTTCTTTGTGGTAGTATCAATATCCATACGAACTGTTTCTATGTTAGGGAAAAATTTTTTAACTTCTTCCTCAACCCTTTGTGTACCAAGCCCAAAGTGTTTTATATATGGGCTACCACATTCAGGGCATTTTTCAGGAACAGGTTCCTTTGATCCACATAAGTGGCAATGTAAGCTTTCGGGGTCATTACCTTGTGCTTTATGATGCGTTAGAGAAACATCACAATTATCGCACTTCATAACATGGCCACAGTTTCGGCAAGATACAAAGCTTGAATATCCCCTTCTGTTTAAAAATAGTATTGCTTGCCCACCTGTATCAAAGCAGATTTTAAGTTTTTGTTGCAATGTGCGACTAAAAATTGAACGGTTACCACCCGAAAGTTCATTGCGCATATCAACAATATTAACCGTTGGCAAGGGGCGGTTCATAACACGTTTAGGCATTTCAACAATAGTATAATGGCCTTTTATTGCCATAGCAAAGCTTAATATACTTGGTGTAGCACTTGATAGAACTAAAGTAGCACCTTCCCTATCACAGCGTATTTTTGCAACATGGCGTGCATCATAGCGTGGATGCCTATCACTTTGGTAAGTGGATTCATGTTCCTCATCAATAACTACAAGGCCCAAGTTTTCAACTGGGGCAAATATAGCAGAACGAGCACCTATTACTACCCTTGCTTGGCCTAAGCGTATACGTCGCCATTCATCATAGCGTTCCCCTGCAGTAAGGCGAGAATGAAGTACTGCTGCACTATCAGCAAAGCGCTCCCTAAACCATTTTACCATTTGTGGCGTTAAAGAAATTTCTGGCACCAACATGATAACGCCTTTATCCATATCAAGCACTTGCTGTATCATGCGCAAGTATACCTCTGTTTTTCCGCTACCCGTAATTCCATGAATTAGGAATGCCCCTTTGCCTTGTATAAGCTCAGGCATCATTATATTTAAAGCATTAACTTGTTGAGGCATAAGTTCTGGCGCCGGCAAAATTTCATCATCAAAATTATCATAAGGTAGCCTAAAAACTTCCTGTTTGAACACTTTAACATGCCCTTGTTCCTCTAACTGTAAAAGGGCTTGTAATGGGGATGAAATAAGCTCTGAAAGCTCCTTAAGGCTATGCACCTTTTTATCTATAAGTAGGTTAAGCAATTGTTTTCGTTTTTCAGACCTACCTTGCGCGTTTGCAGCCGCCTTTATATCATCATAACTATATTTTTTATTAATTACTGCTACGGTTTCCTGCTTTATTTGGATTTTTCCAGTACGCATTTCCGCTGGCATCATTAGGCGCAATGTTTCCGCTAAAGGGCAATGGGCATCATGCGCCATATCCTTAGCCAATTCAATAAGGCTTGGCAATATGGCAGGATAATCTTCCAAGCAAGCAATTATCGGTTTAAGTTTGTTTACAGGCACATCACAGTAATTTGAAACATCCACTACTACACCCATAAGTTTACGGGTACCAAAAGGAACCCTTACACGCATACCTATTTGCAAATTCATATTATCAGGTATTAAATATGTAAAGGCCTTTGCTAAGTTTTCATGAACTAAATCAATAATTACCTGGGCGTACAAACTTTCTCCTTAAAACACAATATTTTTACATACTATATTATATGCTTTTTTTTGCTTATATACAAGTAAAAACAAATGGGCTTTAGCCTACAAACATCGCTATATTTTTGCAAATAACTATTTACAAAGTGATAATATTGTATTATTATATACCTATACCCCCTATGGGTATATAAAGTATTTAGGAGTTATTATGGCAAAAGTAAAAAAACGCTTTGATGTTAGCGGTATGACATGCGCCGCATGCCAAGCAGCTGTATCAAAAAGCGTGTTAAAACAAGCTGGCGTTGAGCACGCAGATGTTAACCTTATGACAAACTCAATGGACGTTAGTTTTGATGAGGGCGTTATAAGTGCAGATAAAATAATTGCAGCCGTTGAGGATGCGGGTTATAGCGCAAAGGAACAAAAAAAGGATAATGTTATTAAAGATTCAAGCACTCCAAAAGCTTCTGTTTTTGAGGAACAAGCCAAGGATATGCTAAGGCGCTTAAAAATTTCTATTCCTTTTTTTATAATAATAATGTATGTGTCAATGGGCACTATGTTTGGTGCACCTGCCCCAAGCTTTTTGTTAGGCATGGAAGGCTCTGCAAACTTTGCATTAACACAGTTATTGCTTACAATACCAATAGTTATAGCAAATAAAAGTTATTTTATTCGTGGTTTTAAAAGCTTAATTAAAGGTATGCCTAATATGGATACCTTGGTTGCTGTGGGTGCAAGCGCAGCCTTAGCATATGGAATATTCGCAATGTTTAGAATAAACTATGGTTTGGGCTTTAATAGCCATGATACAGTACATAAATATATGCACGACCTATATTTTGAATCAGCAGCTACAATACTTACACTTATAACCGTAGGCAAATACCTTGAAGTTAGATCTAAAGGTAAAACATCCGATGCTATTAAAAGGCTTATGGATTTGCAACCCAAGGAAGCAAGCGTGTTGCGTGATGGCAATGAAGTTCTAGTTGCTTTAGAGGATATTCAACTTGATGATATTGTTGTTATACGCCCCGGGGAACGCATACCAGTTGACGGCATAATTGTTGAAGGTTATACCTCTCTTGACCAATCTGCCCTAACTGGTGAAAGCGTTCCTGTTGCCAAAACAGTTGGCGACGAAGTAATATCTGGCTCAATAAATAAAACTGGATATATACGTTTTAAGGCAACAAAAGTTGGTGAAAACACTACAATAGCACAAATTATAGCGTTAGTTGAAGATGCCAATATGACAAAAGCCCCAATACAAAGTTTAGCTGATAAAGTATCTGGAATTTTTGTACCAACAGTAATAGCTATTGCAATATTAGTATTTATTGTTTGGATAGCCCTTGGTGAAAGTTTAGAATTTGCTTTACGTTTAGCAATAAGCGTGTTAGTAATATCCTGCCCATGTGCCTTGGGTTTGGCAACACCAGTTGCCATTATGGTTGGCACAGGTAAGGGTGCTGAAAACGGTGTGCTTATAAAAAGTGCCGAGGCTTTAGAAATAATGCACAAAGCCAAGGTTGCTGTGTTTGATAAAACCGGTACAATAACAGAGGGCAAGCCTAAAGTAACTGATATATATACTGTTGATGGATTGCAAGAAAAAGAACTTATGGGCAAAGTTGCATCTTTAGAAGAGCTTTCAGAGCAACCATTAGCATCGGCAATAACAGAATATGCTAATGAAAACAATTTACCTAATTATCCAATAACAAATTTTGAAGCTTTGCCTGGTTTGGGCATAATAGGCGAAGCAGAGGGTATGCCTTTGGCCATAGGTAATGCAAAATTAATGAAGCGTTGGGAAGTTGATGTTACTGCATATGATAGCGTGGTTGAAAAACTATCAAATGAGGGCAAAACCCCCGTTTATGTATCTTTAAATGCAGCATTTAGTGGAATTATTGGTATAGCCGATGTAGTAAAAGCAAGTAGTATAGCAGCAATAAAACTATTAAAGGATGCTAATATAGAAACAATTATGCTAAGTGGCGACAATAACAGAACAGTTAAAGCAATTGCAAGCAACATAGGTATTGAAAAATATTATGCCGATGTTATGCCACAAGATAAAAGTAGAATAATTAGTGAAATACAAGCGGAAAAAGGCCTTACAATAATGGTTGGCGATGGTATAAACGATGCCCCTGCCCTTGCCATAGCGGATGTGGGTATAGCCATAGGCGCTGGTACCGATATAGCTATAGAAAGTGCTGATGTGGTGCTTGTAAGAAGTGATTTGCAGGATGTTGCTACTGCCATAGCCCTTTCCCACAGCACTATTCGCAACATTAAAGAAAACTTGTTTTGGGCGTTTTTCTACAATGTATTGGCCATACCCGTTGCAGCAGGGCTATTTTACCATAGCTTTGGTTGGACGTTGAACCCTATGATAGCCGCCTTTGCTATGAGCTTTAGTAGCGTGTTTGTTGTGGGCAATGCCCTGAGGTTAAGATACTTTAAAGCCAAAAGAATAACTACAACACAAAATAGCGTTGAAACATTGGCAGTAAATAGCCAAAAGTTAAATAAGTTAGAAAATACAAATTTAAAAGGAGAAGAAATTATGAAAAAAATTGTTACAGTAGAAGGCATGAGCTGCGGCCATTGTTCCGCAAGGGTTGAAAAAGCATTAAACTCACTACCAAACGTAAATGCAAGCGTGGATTTAGCTAAAAAGCAAGCTACCGTTATTGGCGACGTTAGCAATGAAGTTATAACAAAAGCCATAACAGATGCTGGCTATGAAGTAAGTGGTATAGAATAATGAAAGCGGACCACAAAAGCGTATTGCGTCGCCTAAAAATTGCCCGTGGGCAAGTTGACGGAATAATAAAAATGGTTGAAGAGGATAGATACTGTGTAGATATATCAACCCAATTATTAGCAGTAGTTTCAGCACTTAAAGCAATTAATAAGGATGTGCTTGCTGCCCACCTTCACCACTGTGTGTTGGATTCTTTAAATGCTAAAGACGAAAAAGACTCTCAAACCAAAGTTGAAGAAATAGCAAATATAATAAATAAGCTATCAAATTAGTTAAAAGCCCTATACTTATAGTTAGGGCTTTTTTATATAAATTAGCTTAATATTTATAAATATAAAACACTTGTTTATTTTGCAACATGTTAAAATTTTAAAAAACACTTATTATTATTTATAAGTGTTTTTATGGTAAAAATATTCCCATTAATTAGTGTTGTATTTTTATGCACGATTTTATATAATAAGGCTGTTTGTTTCAAAACAAACTATAATTGGCAAATTTACATTTGCTTTTAGGAGGATTTTTATGGAATCTATCAAAAAATATTTAGCCGAGTTTATTGGCACAGGCGTATTAGTGCTTTTTGCTTGCGGTACAGCTGCTGTAGTTGGCACATCCGCAGCTATGGGCACAGGTTATTTGCTAACTGCATTAGCTTTTGGCCTTGTAATTGTGGCAATGGCTTACTCCATTGGTAACATTTCAGGTTGCCATATAAACCCAGCAGTATCTATCGCTATGCTTGTTAATGGACGTATGAGCGTTAAAGACTTTATTGGCTATGTAGTAGCACAGTTTGCTGGCGCTATTGCTGGCGCAGCAGTTTTAATGCTAATTGTTGGTGTGGATAGTGGTTTGGGTGCAAATGGCCTTTACAACGATACAATTAAACTATCATTGCTTATTGAAGCAATCTTAACATTTGTATTTGTATTGGCTGTATTAGGCGTTACATCAAAGCCAGAATATAGTTCTGTAGCTGGTTTAGTAATTGGCTTATCTCTAACACTTGTACACATACTTGGTATTGCATTTACAGGCACATCAGTAAACCCTGCACGTAGCTTTGGCCCTGCATTGTTCGTTGGTGGCGCAGCATTATCAAACGTATGGGTATTTATAGTAGGCCCACTAGTCGGTGGTGTAGCTGCTGCATTGGTATACAAATTCCTAAGCAGTAAAAAAGCATAATTTAAAACAAACAATAAAAAATAGAGTATATACATACTCTATTTTTTTATTTAATTATTTTTAAACAAAAAGAATTAATGCCATGTAAACCAAATCCTCATTGCCTGTGTTTATTACAGCATGGTTTTCACCAGGGTTTACTATATTAACATCCCCTGCTTTTACTATGGTTTCTACTCCATCACATTCCACTGTGCCTTCCCCGCTTAAAAAATAGCATACTTCCATTTCCCCTACATGGGTATGGTTTCCAACAGAGTGGCCTGGGGCTAATGTGCACTTAGCATATAATCTGCCTTTATCAAAAAATTCTTCAATATTAAGCACATGTTCGTTTATGAAAACACCTTCCCCGCCCTTTGCTTTCTCCATTTTTGTTATGGATAAATCCTCTTTTCTTTTTATCATAATATTACCTCATTACTTTTTATTTTATATTATCCTACAATAAATTATATTTATTATCAACATTTATATTCCATACAACAACTTAAATATAGCCATAAAAATTGGGTAGGTTACCATACACATCATTGTAGTAAATATAATGCTGTTGGCAGATAAACGCCTATTGCCTCCCATGGCGCAACTCATTGAAAAACTACTTATTGCCGCAGGCCCGCCAAGGCAAACAACAATAATTATTACATCCATAAAGCTAAAACCTAAAAAGTAAGCCAAAGACCCAAACACTATTGGCATAAGCACATTTTTATATATTGATGATACAACCGTAAGTTTAAGCTCACTTTTAAAACCATCAAAGGTAAAAAAGCCTCCAATAGATATTAGCGCAACAGGTGATGCCGATTGTGATAGCATTGTTAATGTGCTTTGAGCAAATTTAGGAAGTTTTATTTTTAATAATGAAAACAAAAAGCCTAGTAATATTCCAATTATCAAGGGGTTTTTTGCTATTTTAATAAGTTGCTTTTTTAAAATAGATGCACTAAATTTATCACCCCTATTTTCTAAGGCAAAAACAGCTAAAACATTAAAGGTTGGTATTGTTGCAATGGTTGCCAATGCCATATTCATAACAGCCACATCACCAAACATGCTAAGCAATATAGGGTAACCAAGTAATGCAAAGTTGCTTCTAAAACAACCTTGTATAAAGCTTCCTACAGTATTTTCATTATTTTTATTATCCTTATAGCTTACAAATGGTTTTGCATATATATAGGAAAGAAAAAACGCTGCAATTGTACCTAAAAACAAAAGCAAAACAAGCTTAATTTGGCCAGAACTTAAACCTGCGCTTATATCCGTTTTGTATATTTTTTCAAAAAGCATAGCAGGTAACAATAATTTAAACACTATTGCCATTGCTTTATCAACAAAAACATCGTCTATTTTTCCATTTAGTCTTAACAAATACCCTAGTAATACCAGTATAAATACTGGTGCAATAGGCGTTAATACAAAAATAAAAGTATCCATATTCCCCATCCTTATACAATATTTATATAATAATAACATATTTGTACTAAGTTTTATACAATACCTTTGCTTTAAAAATGTTCAGGGGGTATAATTATCATATAAATATAAAGGAGAATAACATGAAATTTATACATTTATCCGACCTTCATATTGGTAAAAGTTTAAATGGATTTTCACTTTTAGAGGATCAAAAATACATACTAGAGAAGATATATAAAATAATTGTTGATGAGGGCGTAGAGGGCGTATTTATAGCAGGTGATGTTTATGATAAAAGCATTCCATCCGCTGAGGCTGTACACTTACTTGATGATTTTTTGGTAAAACTGTGCGATAAAAACCGTTATGTTTTTATAATATCGGGCAACCACGACTCCATAGAGCGTCTTTCCTTTGCTTCCAAGCTTTTAAGGGATAATAGGCTATATATTTCAGAAGTGTACGATAAAAACATTGAGCCAATAAAAATAAAAGACGGCAATAATACTATAAGTGTGTTTTTACTGCCCTTTATAAAGCCAATAAACGTGCGCAATGTATGGGATATTGACGATATAAAAATGAGCTATGATGATGCTTTAAAATACGCAATTTCAAAACTACAAATAAATAAAAATGATATAAATGTAATATTATCCCACCAGTTTGTGACAGGTGCTAAAACTAGCGATAGCGAGGAAGCAACCGTGGGCGGCCTTGATAATGTAGAAGCTACCGCATACGATCCCTTTGATTACGTTGCATTGGGCCATATACACACAAAACAACATATAAGCCGTGAAACTTTATGCTATTGTGGCACCCCTTTAAAATACTCTTTTTCAGAAGTAAACATTGAAAAATCCGCAGTAATTGTTGATATTAAAGCAAAAAATGATATACATCTAAAATCCATTCCACTAACACCAATAAGGGATATGCGTGTGTTAAAAGGTAAATATAACGATATAACAAGTAGGGATTATTATATAGATACTAATACAGAGGATTATGTTAAGGCTGTTTTAACCGATGATATTGAAGTACCCGAGGCAATAAACAGGCTAAGGCAAATTTACCCTAACATTATGGCATTGGAATATAAAAATAAACGTAGCGCTATAATACAGGATATTGATGCCCATGATGTAGACACTCAAATAAGCCCCTTTGATTTTTATAGTCAACTACACGAAGCACAAAATAACACCCCTATGACTTTGGAACAAAGGGAATATATTAATAATTTAATTCAAAGTATTTGGGAGGGCGAAGTATGAGACCATTACAATTAACAATGCAAGCCTTTGGCCCATATATAAATAAAACAACAATAGATTTTGAAGCCTTTGGCACTGGCTCTGTTTATTTAATTACTGGAGACACTGGCTCTGGCAAAACAATGATATTTGACTCAATAGTGTTTGCTTTGTATGGCACAGCAAGTGGCGAAGGGCGAAGTATAGACTTGTTAAGAAGCCGTTCGGCAAGCCCCGATGAGCCAACTTATGTTGAACTTTTATTTGAATACCATAGCAAAAAGTATTTAGTAAGACGCAACCCTGAATATTTTAGAAAAAGTAAACGCGGTGATGGCGAAACAAAAGAAAAAGCTACTGCAGAGTTACACTTTTTTGATGGGAGGCCTTCAATATCTGGTTTAAGCGAAGTAAATAGCCAATTGGAAAATATAATCGGCATAAATAAGGATCAATTTACTCAAATAGCAATGATTGCTCAAGGGGACTTTTTAAAGATATTAAGGTCTGACACTAAGGAAAGAATAGAGATATTTAGTAGAATATTTAATACTAAAAATTATAGGGCATTACAAGAAAAACTAAAAAATGATTATGCTGAATATGATGCAGAAGTTAAAAAATTAAGGGATAAAATTTTACAGGATTGTGAAAATATATACCCGCCCCAATCAGAGCCTTTACAAACAAAATATAATAAATGGCTTAACCTTAAAAACGTTGATGATATAAGTGAAATTGTTGAGCTTATTGATATTGCAGTGAAGGAATATACCGAGTCATTAAAAAACAACGAGGATATTAACAAAATTAAAGATAAAGAATTGCAAAACCTTAATGAAAAAATAGGAAAACTTGAAAACCTTTTAACATTAAAAAACGACCTTGTTAAGCTAAAAGAAGAATATGCTAAAAATACAGAAGCAAATTTAATACTTCAAAAAAGCTATGAAGCTAAAAAACAATTAATACCTGAAAATGATATAAAAAAACAGCAAATTGAAAAAATACAAAACCTTTACCCACAGTATGATGAATTTGAGCAAAGTAAACAAAAATATTCAGAAAATAGCAAAGCCTTAATAGATACCGATTCAGCTTTAGCTAAAGAAAAGGCAAATGTAGAAAAGCTTGAAAATGAAATTAAAGGCTTTAATGATGAACTTATAAAATTGAAAGATGTTGATGTTGAACTAGTGAAAATTCAGCATAGTATGGATCAAATAAACAAAAAGAATGAAGAATATATAGAATTAAATAAAAAATATCAAAGTTATAGGGCTTTAAGGGAAGAACTAAAATATGCAACAGAAAAAGCCGAAAAAGCCATTTCAACCTACCAATTAAAAAGTGAAGAGTATAGTACTAAAAATTCTGAGTTTTTAAAAAATCAAGCTGGAATACTAGCGCAAAGTTTAGCGCCTGGTAAAAACTGCCCTGTATGTGGATCCACTGAGCACCCAAGCCCTGCAAAATTAACTGGTGTAACTTTAAGCAAGGATGAGCTAGATAAGCTAAAAAAACAAAGCCTTGATGCTGAAAAGCTTGCAAATGAGGCTAGCCAAAAATCTAAGGAATTAAGTGGAAGTGCTAAAATATATAGTGATACACTAATGCCACAAATACAAAACATATTTGGTAGTACAGCAAACTTTAAAGTTGATAGCTTTAAAATTAAAATAGAAGAAAATGAAAAAGAATTAAGCAACTTGAATATTAAAGCTAATTATTATAAGGGTAAAATTAATAATAAAAAAGATATAGAGCTAGAATTGCCTAAAAAACAGGACGCCCTAAAGAATAGCCAAAATAATATTACAAAGTTAATACAACAAAAAACAACCTTAGATACTAACATTGCAAATATAATTGCCAATTTAAGCAAATTGAACAGCCTACTACCTTACCCTGATAAGCTACAAGCTAACAAGGTTGTTGATAGCCTAAAGTTTGAAACCCTTAATTTTGAAAAGGATTTAGACACCTTAAAAAACAAGTGTGATGAGCAAACTAAATATTTAAGTGAGCAAAAAGGCAAAATTGATAGTTTAGAAAAACAAACAAGCAATGTACAATTAGAAGATATAAATACATTAAAATACGATAGAGAACAAATTAGGGGTGGAATTTTAAAACTTAATGAAACTATTAGCAACCAAAAACTAATAATAAAAAACAATACCACCATTAAAGAAAGAATTGTAAAAGATCATTCTAGTTACAGCAAAGTTTATAAAAAGTATTTGTATATAAACGACTTAAATAATACTGCAAACGGTAAAGTTGCAGGTAAAAGAAAGATTATGCTAGAAGCTTATGTACAAATGAGCTATTTTGATAGAATAATAGCTAAAGCTAACATTAGATTATTAGAAATGAGCAATATGCAATACGAACTTATGCGCAGAGATGACGATGGCTCTAGAGTATCTCAAGTAGGCTTAGACCTTGATGTTATAGACCATTATAACAATAGCGTAAGGAGTGTAAACTCTTTATCTGGTGGCGAATCTTTTAAGGCATCCCTATCCCTCGCGTTGGGCTTATCCGACGTAATACAGCAATCATCTGGCGGTATTAAGTTGGATACTATGTTTGTTGATGAGGGTTTTGGTACATTAGATGATAACTCACTAAACCAAGCTATAAAAACATTAGTTGGCCTAACCCAAGGCAACAGAACAATAGGCATAATATCCCATGTAAACGAACTTAAGGAGCGCTTCGATAAAAAAATAAACGTAATAAAGGATAGGCAAAGCGGCAGCCGTGTTGAGTTGATACTGTAAGTATTAATATTTACAATATTTATGCACTATGTTATTATTATATCAATATTGTTTTTAGGTGGTATGATATGTTAAAGTGTACAACATGTGGCTCTGGTTCACTACATAAAACAGATGAAGGTTTGTATAAATGTGGTTACTGCGTTAGCCTTGTGACCATACAAAATAATCAATATCACGATAACAATAGCTCAGTAAAGAGTATGCTTGATGAAGGTATTATGTACTTATGCGATCAAAAATTCGATGCGGCGAACATAATGTTTGATAGGGTTTTAGAAATTGACCCCAAAAATGTGGAAGCCTATATAGATAAATCCATGGCTAAAGATAATATACGTTTAAAAAACGATTTTTTTAGAAGTGATTATTACAATAAAAATCCCGATGAAAAAACTTATTATTAGCCATAGAACATGCTCAAGGCGATATTAAAGATAAGCTTTTAACCGTAAGGGAAAATAGATTAAAAAATAAAATAAAAGCAGATTTAGCTAAAGAAATTGCGGATAAAGAGGCTAAAGAACAAAGATTAGCATACGATATATATTCAAAATTTAGCAAAGCCAGTTTGGAAATAAACAATTATAAATTAAATATAGGTTATAAAAAGGGTTCAATAAGCTCTGTATTAAAAGCAATAAGTGACCTTAAAAGTTTGAACGGATACAAAAACTCCTATGCCTTAATTGCTTTGGCTTATATAAAAATTTTATTTTTCACGTTATTTAAAGCTGCAATATATTTCTTTATTTTTTTAGTTATCACTTCCCTGTTATATTCCTTTAATATTCTTTAGTAATATAAATTAAATATATTTTCTTGACACTTTATTTTAAGTAATGTATAATAATCATTGTCGCTTTAGACAGTTGGAGAGATGGCCGAGAGGTTGAAGGCGCTGGTCTTGAAAACCAGTGATACCGCAAGGTACCGGGGGTTCGAATCCCTCTCTCTCCGCCAATATACCGACCTTTGGAGAAGTACCCAAGTGGCCGAAGGGGCTCCCCTGCTAAGGGAGTAGTACGGGTAACCGTAGCCCGGGTTCAAATCCCGGCTTCTCCGCCATAAAGCCTGCAGTCTTACGATTGCGGGCTTTTTCTTTATTTGAAATTATTGAACAGAATGGGGCAGAATTTTGAAAAATCTAATTATGTTTCACCCCTGGTTTCACTATTTTTATTAGATAATGCTAATTAATATGGTATAATAAATAAAATTAACTTTAATTTTAATATATTAAAGCCGATAAAAAAGGGTGATAGTATGAGTTCTTTACAAAGTAGATTATCAACTTTAAACTTTTATTTTTTATATGTAGATAGGTATGATTTTCCATCTACTTGGTTTTTCCCTGCTGCTACAGTACCTTATACTATGCTAAGGTATGTAATTAAAGGTGCTGCTTTTTTTGAAATAGATGGGCAAAGCTATTATGTAAAGGAAAACGATATTATTTTTGTACCTGAAAAATCAACATTAAAATGCCAAGCTATGAGCGATTTTAGCTTTATTAGCGTTCGCATATCCACAATATCTCACGATAAAAGCGAAAATATATTTAAAGATTACCTTGGTGTAAGTATAATAAATAATGATAATGGCACCCATGTTAAAGAATATTTCTATAATATATTAAAATATGCTACATCTAACGATAAATCAAGAAAACTAAGGATTAGAGCCATGCTATATTTAATTGTAGCATGGTTAGTAGAACAAGATACAACAAGTGTTGTAAATGATGATTTCCATATAGGCGAACAAGTTAGCGCAGCGGATTTTAGAACAGCAATACCAAAAAAAATAAGTTCTGAAAGTGACCCGCGAATATATGCAATTATGGAATACATACTTGCTAACCCTTTAAAAAACTTTACTTCAGATGAACTTTGTGGCGTTGCAAACATTAGCCAAAGTTCTATGCGTAAGCTGTTTAAAAAATACACAGGTAAATCCCCAGGGCAGTTCATTAACGAAGCAAAAATGATGGCGGTTGCTAGGCAACTAATAATAAGCGATAAAAGAATATCCGACATTGCCTTTGATTTAGGCTATGAGGATCAAAACTATTTTTCCCGTTCTTTTAAAAAAGTGTTTGGCGTTAGCCCAAGTGAATATAGACGACAAGAAACTTAAACTTGCATATGCAAGTTTTTTGTTGTTAAAAATAGAAAATTTGTTACCGAAAACTACCTTAATTATACAAATAAGCACTAATTTGTAATTTATTACCGTTTTATGCTAATTTTTGTTAGTATTTCTATATCATCACCATTTTATTTTATGTTATAAATTAACCATAAGGTAACTTTAAGAACATTAAAAACATTTTTTGGAGGTATTAACATGAAAAAACTCGTAACACTATTACTTTGCTTAAGTATTATACTTAGCACAATGATTATGCCAGCAATGGCAAGTGAACTTGAAGGGGAAATAGTATTTTGGCACTCCTTTTCACAAGGCCCAAGGTTAGAAACAATTCAAAAAGCAGCAGATGATTTTATGCTAGCTAACCCCAAAGTAAAAATAGTAATTGAAACATTCTCTTGGGGCGATTTTTACACAAAATGGACGACCGGTTTCTCCTCTGGCAACCTACCAGATATGAGTAGCGCATTACCAAACCACGTTGTTGAAATGATCGACTACGACGCTATTATACCAATGGATCCACTAATTGATGAAATTGGTAGGGATAGGTTCAACCCTGCCCCCTTACAGGAAATGACAAAGGATGGCGTTTGTTACGCAGTTCCACTTTACAGCCACGCACAAGTTATGTGGTACCGTAAAGATTTGTTGCAAAAATATAATTTAGAAGTTCCAAAAACATGGGATGAACTAAAGCTTGCAGCAGACACAATTACAAAGGGTGAAAATGGCGAAGTTTATGGCTGTTCAGTTCCCTTTGGTATAGGCGACCTAATGGGCACACGTTACCTTAACTTCTTTGTTAGGTCCGCTGGCGAAACACTATTAACAGAAGATGGCAAAGCTAACTTAACAAGCCAAGCTGCTATAGACGGTATTAATTACTGGGTACAAATGTACAAAGATAATTCACCTGCTGATAGCGTAAACTTTAAAGTTCTTGACCAAGCTACACTTTATTACCAAGGCAAAAACGCCTTTGACTTTAACAGCGGTTTCCAAATTGGTGGAGTAGAATCCAACTCACCACAATTACTTGATTATATCGACTGTGCACCAATGCCTAAATTAACAGCTGATGCTGAAGAACGTGGTTATGAAACATCAAATATTCCTATGGTTATTTGGAAAAACAGCAAAAACCCAGAAATTTGCGAAGCTTTTGTTAAATTCTTATACCAAGATGAATATTACATTCCTTTCCTTCACAGCGTACCCGTTGGAATGTTAAGCGCTTTCGTTGATACAGCAAACAACCCTGCATATTTAGAAAATGCACAAGTTCAAAAGTATCAACACGCTATGGAAGTTATTAGCACAGCAATGCAAACAGGCACAGCTATTGGTATGGAATATGGCCCAAAACCTGAAGCAGGCTTACTAACAAGCCAAAACGTTATTGAAACAATGTTCCAAAACATTATTATTAACAATGTTGATGTTGAAACAGCTGCTCAAGAAGCAGAAAACACATTAAACGAACTATTTGAAACATTAAATTAGCCTCTACCTGGCTCCATAGGGGTTAACTCTATGGAGCCTTCACTTTAGAAAGGGGTAACAAAATGCAAATTGTAAATAAAGATTTAAGGAAAAAGCCAGATATAACAGGGTTTTTATTTATACTACCAGCGGTTTTAGTTTTAGGCTTGCTGCTTTTATACCCAGTTATAACTAGTGTTTACTACAGCTTTACATCAAAACACCTTGTAAGGGCAACATATAAATTTGTTGGTTTAGATAATTATATTAAAGTTTTAAGCGATGCAAATTTCTACAAAGCATTCCTTACAAACATAAGGTGGACAGTATATTCTTTAATTGGTCAATTATTAGTTGGTTTTACAGCCGCTATGGCCTTACATAGAATAAAAAAATTTAAAGGTTTTTTAAGAACGCTATTAATAATACCATGGGCTTTCCCTTCAATAGTAATAGCATTATCTTGGAAGTGGATATTGAACGGAGTTTATGGTTTTGTTCCAATAATGCTACAAAAACTAGGTATTGTAAGCGAAGTGCCTCAATTTTTTAGTAACCCCAACTTGGTTTTTGGCACATTGGTATTTATAAATATATGGTTTGGCGCTCCCTTAATAATGGTTAATATATTAAGTGCACTTCAAAGCGTACCAGAGGATCAATATGAAGCTGCTCAAATAGACGGTGCAACCGCTTGGCAATCATTCTGCACAATAACTTTACCACATATTAGAAACGTTGTTGGCTTGTTAATGGTATTGCGTACAATATGGATATTTAACAGTTTTGATATTATATTCCTATTAACCGGTGGTGGCCCTGCAAACATAACAACAACTTTACCAGTATATGCCTATAACATTGGCTGGGGCTTAAAACAACTAGGCCGTTCAAGTGCTATAACAGTTCTATTGCTAATATTCTTATTATTAGTTTGTGCATTATACTTTAAGTTGTTAAACAAGTGGGAAAAGGAGAATAACTAATATGAAAAAAAGGATATTAAAACGTGGTTGGTTAAGCGCAACTGCAAGCTACACCTACTTATCAATATTAGGTATATTAGCAGCCTTCCCTCTTATATGGATAATATTATCAGCATTTAAAAGCAAGGGTGAAATAACTGCCGACCCCACAGCATTTTTTCCAAAAGTATTCTCTTTAGAGTATTTTGACACAGTGCTTAATCAGTTAAAGTTTACTGGTAATATTGGTAACTCTATACTTATTGCGGGCACAACAACACTTGTTGCCCTAACCATATCTGCATTAGCTGCATACGGAATAGTAAGGTTTTTCCCAAAATTTGGCAAAGCGCTTACAAGGGTACTTATTACAACTTATATGTTCCCACCAATTTTATTAGCTGTACCCTATTCAATACTTATGGGCTCACTAAATTTAGTTAATACACGCATTGGCTTAATAATAATGTATTTAAGTTTCTCCGTTCCATACGCTATATGGTTATTGGTAGGGTTCTTCAAAACAGTGCCAATTGGAATAGAAGAAGCTGCAAGGGTGGATGGAGCTAATAAGTTTGTAGTATTTTACAAAATAGTTCTTCCAATAGTTGCCCCTGGTATTGTTGCAGTAGCAATATATACATTTATTAATGCTTGGAACGAGTTTTTATACGCATTAATTATGATAAATAGCAGGGAATTAATGACAGTATCTGTAGCCTTAAAATCATTAGAAGGTCAAGAGGTAATGGATTGGGGAACAATGATGGCAGCCTCTACAATGGTTGTGTTGCCTTCAGTTATATTCTTTATGTTAATTCAAAAGAAAATTGCTGGCGGTTTAGCTGCTGGATCAGTTAAATAATAAGGAGATTTGTTTTATGAAAACTATAGGTTATGCTATTATTGGCACAGGTTATTTTGGAGCTGAGCTTGGTAGGATAATGAACAAGCAAGAGGGAGCAAAAGTTGTTGCTGTTTTAGACCCTGAAAACGCAGAGTCTGTAGCTAAGGAACTTAATTGCGATGTAGAAACAGATTTAGACACTCTTTGCGCAAGGACTGATGTAGATGCTGTTATTGTTGCAACACCAAATTACTTGCATGTTGAGCCAGTAAAAATTGCAGCTAAAAATAAAAAACACGTTTTTTGTGAAAAACCAATAGCATTAAGTTATAAAGATTGCGATAGCATGGTTAAGGCTTGCAAAGATAATGGAGTAATATTTATGGCTGGCCATGTAATGAATTTTTTTAACGGTGTAAGAACCGCTAAAAAAATGATAAATGAAGGAAAAATAGGTAAGGTTTTATTTACCCACTCTGCAAGGAATGGTTGGGAACCCCCACAACAATCAGTAAGTTGGAAAAAAATTAGAGAAAAAAGTGGTGGTCATCTATATCACCATATACACGAACTTGATTGCATACAGTTTTTAATGGGCGAAGCTAAAACTGTAACAATGACTGGTGGCAACGTTGCCCACAGGGGTGAAAACTTTGGCGATGAAGATGATATGCTTTTCCTTAACTTAGAGTTTGGAAATAATACATACGCTATTGTTGAATATGGCTCTGCATTTAGATGGAGCGAACATTATGTTTTAATACAAGGTACCGAAGGTGCAATTAAGCTGGATATGCGTGATTGCAAAGGAACATTAAGAACCCCTAATGGCGAAGAACACTTCCTAATACATAGAAGTGCTGAAGAAGATAACGAACGTACAGCAATATATAATGGTGCTTTAGAAATGGATGGCGCTGTAATGTATGGCAAGCCTGGTAAAAAGCCCCCATTGTGGTTACACGGAATAATGCATATGGAAATGGAATTCTTTAATAATTTGCTACATGGTGGTATAATAGAAGAAGAGTTCAAACCTCTACTTGATGGCAGCGCTGCCCGTGCTGCAATCGCAACAGCCGACGCGGCTACAATTTCCCTAAGGGAAAACAGAAAAGTTGATATATCCGAAGTTAAGTAAGCTTTCATTAAATCCTCAGCCCACCTGAAAAGGTGGGCAATCCATGTTTAAAGGTGCATTATGAATATATTTAAAAGTTACAAAGTAAAGTATAGTATGATAGACCCACAATTGCGTTGGAATGCTTTTAAAGCAAGGTTGCTTAAGCAAGACTTTAATAAAGATAAGTTTATTGAATATAATGAGAAGGCAAGAAAATTATCTGAAGGTGTTTGGAATGCCAAAAATGTTAAAGTTGAAGAAATATTTATTGATAGAAAAGATGGTAGCAAGTTAAGAGTGCTTTTAGCTCGCCCTAATATTGTAAAGCCTAATGTTCCTGCTGTATTGTGGTTACATGGTGGAGGTTTTGCAACAGGCATGCCCGATGTTGCTCTATTTTATGCTGACGATTTTGCAAGGGAAAGCTCTTGTGTTTCTATAATACCTGACTATACATTATCGGTGGATAAGCCATACCCTGCTGCATTAGAAGATTCTTATTTGACTTTAGAGTGGATTGTTGAAAATGCAAATAATTTAAATATAAACGCTGATCAAATATTTGTTGGTGGCGAAAGTGCAGGCGCTGGATTAGTTGCTGCCCTTACTTTGTATGCTAGGGATATGGGCAAAATAAATGTTGCCTTCCAAATGCCCCTTTACCCCATGTTAGATAATAGTACTATTAATGCAAATTCAAAAAATTGTGATGCCCCCGTTTGGGATTATTTAACAAACAAGGTTGCCTGGGAACTTTACCTTAGTGATTTAGATAAAGATATACCCATATACGCTGTACCAAGTTTAACAAAGGATTATAAAAATATACCCCCTACCTGCTCCTTTGTTGGGGAATTAGATTTATTTTATGATGAAGTAAACGAATACATAAAAAATCTAAAAAATAGCAATGTAGAGGTATTTTTTGAAACATATAAGGGTTGTTTCCACGCCTTTGAAAAACGTGTACCTACTGCTGATATTTCAATAAAAGCCAAAAAATTTGTAATTGATTGCTTTAACTACGCTTGCAAAAATTATTTTGCGCCAAATAAAAAATAAACATCACTCGCTATATAAGCGAGTTTTTATTTTATATTAATACTATTTTATAACTAAGCAATAATTATAAAAGCCTTATATTAAAGGTAAAATGCAATATTTTGTAGAATTTACTTTTATAGCTTATTGTGTTAAACTAAGGATAATTTAATAATTAACAAGTGGAGGGTTTATGGCTAAAATTATTGTAGAAGTTTGTACTGGCACACACTGTGTACTTATGGGTTCTATGCATATGATGGATTCGATAGCATCCTTAGCGGAAATAAAAGAAGAAATGGGCAATGATTGTGAAATTGAGGTTAAGGCAGTGCCCTGTTTAAATTACTGTAAAGACGGCGAAGTTGGCCCCTTTGTAATTGTTGATGGTAAAACAATTCCTCAGGCTGAGGCTGGCGTTGTTATGGCAGCTATAATGGAGCGTTGCAATAGTAAATGTTCCAATTGCGGCTGTAGATAAGGAGTGTTGAGCGTATGAGCATTCGTGGCTTATTTACGCCTATTACAAAAATTAGGCGTCAAGTTTTTGAGGAAGTAGCAAAATTTGCATATGAGCGTGATTTAGAATCTAATGATTTTAATTATTTTTACGAAAGCCCTTATCGTATAATTCCTGGTGAAGTAGCACAGTATAGAGATAGCGTTTTTAAAGAGCGTACAATAATACGCGAAAGAATTCGTTTGGCTATGGGATTAAAACTTAGGCCAACCGTAAGCTATCAAAATATGACTGACGGAATGAAAGAAGGTGCTACAAGTAAAAAGCAACTTGAATTACCTCTTGTAAATGTTATACCCTTTGCTTGTGAGGCTTGCAAGGTAGATCACTTTAAAGTAACTGATAACTGCCGCAAATGTCTTGCCCATCCATGTACATCTGTATGCCCTGTAAATGCAGTATCAATAGGCAAAAATGCCGCTATTATAGATAACGACAAGTGCATTAAATGTGGTAGATGTAAAGAAGCTTGCCCATATAATGCCATAGTTAGAACAGGCCGCCCTTGTGCTGAAGCTTGTGGTGCTAATGCAATAGAAAGTGATGATTTGGGTAGAGCAAAAATTAACCAAGATAAATGTGTTGCCTGTGGCCTTTGTATTGTAAGTTGCCCCTTTGCTGCTATTGCAGATAAATCAGAAATATTACAACTTATTACGGCTATAAGAACAGGTGAAAAAATTTATGCCATAATTGCCCCATCTTTTGTTGGCCAATTTGGTCCATTAGCAACACCTGGTAAAATAGTAAGCGGCCTAAGGGAACTGGGCATGGATATAGTTATGGAAGTATCCTATGGTGCCGATTTTGGATCCATACAAGAAGCAGAAGAGTTTATGGAACATGTACCAAACGAGAAACCTTTCCTTGGCACAAGTTGTTGCCCTGCCTGGGCTAGTTTTGCCGCAAAAACTTTACCTGCCCATGCTGATTGTATATCTGGCAGTAACACACCAATGGTTGCCGCAGCAAAAAAGATAAAGCAACATGACCCCAGCGCAAGAGTAGTTTTCATTGGCCCGTGTATTGCTAAAAAAATTGAAGCTACATATGATGATGTATCACCTTTTGTGGACTATGTTATAACATATGAAGAACTTATGGGTATATTTAGTGCTAAGGGCGTTGAACTAACAGAGCTTGAGGAAAGTGAATTTGATGTAGAAGCATCAACAGATGGTAGAAACTATGCTGTTACTGGTGGAGTAGCAAATGCTGTTATAAATTGTATTAAAAACCGTGACCCAGAACGTGAAGTGCCATATATGAAGGCCGAAACTTTAGCTGAATGCAGAAAAATGCTTATGTTGGCTAAGGCGGGGAAAACAAAAGGTCATTTACTTGAAGGCATGGCTTGCTTCGGCGGTTGTGTAGGTGGTCCAGGAACACTTTCTGCAATACCCCGCGCTTCCAAAGATGTTAATACCTTTGCAAATTCAAGCCACTTTAAAACTGCCGATGATAATATTTATGTAAATAAAAAATAGTTAAATAAAAAGGAGTACATATTTTTGTGGCTCCTTTTTATTATTTACATTTGAAATATTTAATAAAATAAATAATTATTTTATTTTTTATGAAACAAGTTATACTCTTACATCGTTATATTATTGTATGACTAATAAATATTATAAATTATAGGAGAATAGATATGAGTATAGAAAGAGAACGCATGGAAAATGCATATAAACAAAACGAAATTATTAAAGCTGACAATGCAAAATTGTTAGATGCTTTAAAGTTGCTTAAAAACATACAGTCAAATACAGAAGCCCTTACAAAGTACTACTTTAACCAATGGGCTGATGATTTGATTGCCCTTGAAGATGAAGGTTTTACAAACGATGTAATGAATGAAGACACATTGTTTGAAACTATACAGGATCAGTACGAAATAGTTAAAAAAATATTGCTTGAGTGTGCAATATATATTAACCGCGATGAAGTTGAAGGCGTAGAATACGAAAACTGATTTTTGTAAACTATAATTGTTAATTATAAAAAAACACGGATAAATCCGTGTTTCTTTATTTTATTAATTTTATTTTTTAGCCAAGTATTTACGCATGTCGATAGCACAAGCAATAAGTATAACAGCACCTTTAATAATATAGGTTGTGTTACCGCTTATACCAAGGAATGTCATACCGGTCATAATAAGTTGCATTAGTATAACACCAAGTACAACGCCGCTTATTTTACCAATACCACCAACGAAGGATACACCACCAATAACGCAGGCAGC
>CAZJEB010000009.1:0-63436 GCA_964544955.1 uncultured Oscillospiraceae bacterium
TATAACTACTGTATCAGCCCAAATTGCAATACCTAATATAAAAGCTGAAAAAGCGATACCCCAATCTATCCTTTTTTCACCGAACAACTTAATAGAGCTTAATGTTATTCGCTGAGCTGCGCCTGTTCTTTCAAGTATAGTACCCAATACGCAGCCAAGAAAAATTACTATACCCACACTTTTTATTGTGCCTGAAAAACCACTGTTAATTGCTCCCTCAATTTCTGCCCAAGGGGTTTTTAACGCTATTGCAAGTGCAATACCTGCTAATAGAATACCGAAAGCTGCATGTACTTTAAATTTTGAAATAAGTACAACCATTAAAATTATTATGATAGCGAATGCAATCAAAATATACGCTGTTGACATAATCCTTCCTCCAAATTAATTATTATTTTGTAGTTTGCGTAGTTATGTAATAGTAAATAGTTCACCTCCAAGATACTCTAATATAATTAGGGGTAATTATCTCAACCCTTTTTAAGCAACCAAGCATTTTTTGATGCCTCTTCAATTTCTTCAATACCATAAAAAGCATCAAGAATAGTTTTTCCAGCAAATATAGGGCCGTGATTTTCTAATAAATATGCGGAACAATTGGAGTTTAAATTGCTTTTAAATATATCAAATAATTCTTTAGTTCCTGGTAATTGATAAGGTATGGGTATTATATTTCCAACTTTCATATTTAAATATGGTGTTGGGGTTGGAATTACAAAATCCTTAAAGTTTTCTATTTTGCATGACCAATAAGTTGCAAATGTACTGTGAGTGTGTATAACTGCATTAGCGTTAGGGCAGTTTTCGTATAAATACTTGTGTAAAGGTAGTTCCTTACTAGGCTTAATTGAACTTAGTACTTCGTCTTGATTCAAAACGGCAAAGGAGTCTTTAGTTAATCTGCCAAAACATGTGTTGCTACCTGTTATATATATTCTATTTTCATGCTTAAAGCTCATATTAGCGGAAGAACCTGTAACAATTTTTCGGTCGAACAAAACCTTACAAACCCATATTGCATCATCAAATAATTCATCTAAAGTCATTTTAAACCCCTCATCATTCTTATAGCTTTATTAAAGAAGTCGTCTTGGCCAAAATTACCAGATTTAAGAACAAGTTGTTTACCCACATCATCAATTGGCTTTAATATTGGTACACCAGGTGCGACTGTTTTACCAATTTCAAATGCGCTATACCCCAAGCCTTGGGTAACAGCACCCGAAGTTTCTCCACCTGCCACAATCAACTTTTTAATTCCAGATTTTAAGGCATACAAGCCTATTTGTGCTACTGTGTATTCTAAAATTTCTGAATATTGTTTTTGAATAGATTGGTTTGTGTTTCCTTCACCTTGGCTGTATATCAATAAATTTTCTTTCATATTATCAATATGGGAGTATATTTCTTTAATGTTTTGTTCTTTACATAAAAGTTTTTCAGGGAAAATTCTTAATGTTTTACCACCTAAATCCTTATAGGATTTAATTTGTTTTTTAGTTTGTGATGATAAACTTCCAGATATTATTAATGTAGGTGAATTATCTTCAAAACAATCATCAATCGTTTTTATTTGATTGTTAGGGGTTAGTACTTTGTACCATTCTTTTATTAAAGAAGAACTACCACTTAATATATTTAAATCTTTAAAGGTATCTGCTATTTTTGAACCGTGTTGTTCATTTATATAATCACAGCAAATGTAATAATGTTTTTTATCGCTTAATTTATCGCTATTTTTAAGTATTGTTTTGCTATCAGCATCTAAATTAATATAATTTAGCATATGGCATTTATATTTGGATTGTGCATTTAAAAGGCGGGGAATGTAACTATCATTCATTGGGTTTAGGGGATGGTTTTTCATGGAGCTTTCTTCAAGTAAAATATCATTAACAAAAAGGTAGCCGTTAAATACAACTCTTTTGTTTTCTGGTAAAGCAGGGGAAACTATGGTGTATTTTTGCTCGCTTTTCTCCAATAAATAGTCTAGTATAGGGCCAATGTTTCCATCTTTAGTTGAATCAAAAGTTGAGCAATACTTATCATAAATTTTATTAATTCCATTTTCTTTAAAAAAATTGTAAGCAGAACCCCTGTTCGTGAAGCTATGGTTTTGCTTGAAAAGGATGACCTTGTTAAGAATTATCCTAATAAAGGAATTTTTGTAACTGAAATATCTATACAATCAGCAAAAGAGCTTTTTCAAATGAGGCGTTACCTTGAACCAATAGCGTTTAAACTTGCATTTGATAACCTTAATTTAAATACCTTAACTACATTTAAGGAAGAATTAACAAGCGCTTTTGAAAATAAAGATTATATGGAATTGCACCAGTTAGATTACCGCATGCATAATTATGTTAACTCTAAATGTAATAATAGTTATTTAATAAAATATCTAAATAATATATCTGATACATTTCAAAGGATTAGAACACAACCTTTCTATGCTGAAAAAAGAACAGAAGGTGGGGCAAAGGAACATATTGTTTTAATTAACCTTATTATAGAAAGAAAGCTTGATGAAGCCATAGAACTTTTAACAGAACATATATCAAATACAGAAAAATATTATTTTAATAGCTTGATAAATTAAAGTGACATCATATAAAAATTTTAAAATAAATTAAATTTCTATATAAACACTAGTAAATATCAACTTGTAAAATGTAAATAAAGTGCTATAATTTGTTGTAATGTGGCTTTATTTTTGGAAAGGATATCCCTTTATGAGCAGACTTGGCGATTTACTTAAAACTGAACGCTTAAGGCGAAATTTAACTATAAAAAAAGTTGCAAAGCTTGGTGGTGTTACGGAAAAATACCTTGAGAGCGTAGAAATGGGCACAAGGATTATTCCGGATGATCAAGCTAGACGCATACTAAAAAAGATGGGAATAGCAGAACCAACTGAGGCAAATTTTACTCTTGATGAAATTGCAGCTACTGTTGACCTTGAAACCGTAAAAACTAAAACTGATTATGTTAGCAAAAAAGTTGAAGAACCATATAAGTATAATGATGAATATGATAACAACGATAAAGCTAAAAAAGAAGATAAGGGAGTTGTAGGCTCAATTTGGCTTGATGCACTATCTTCTGTTATAAAAAAGGTACCAGTTTATAACGCTGTTATGAAGGAAGTTAGTAGTAAACTTATACCTTTAGAAAACGGCAAAATTGAAAATGCTGACCCTAACAAAGTAATGTATTTTATAGCACCAGATGATGAAATGCGTGGTTTTAGAATTTTAAAGGATGATATGGTATTTATAGTTCCTGCTGGCTCACCAGTAGATAATGCAATAATGTTAGTAAACATTAAAAACCATATATCCCTTAAAAAAATGAAAAAACTAGATGCTTTTAATGTTATGATACAAAGCTATGGTAGGGAGTTATTGGCAGAAACATACCCTGTGTCCGATATTGTTTTTATAGGCAAGGCTGTACGCCTTGAAGCATACTTATAATTGGAGGCTTTATGGATACCGAGCATAAATTAGTAGAGAAAATAGGCAACAAGGAAACTTGGCTTGAAATACTTCAAATAATTATTGGGTGTTGCTTATTGGCTACTGGTATTTACTTCTTTCAGTTCCCTAATCATTTTGCTATTGGTGGGGTAACTGGTATATCAATAATACTTAATACATTTTTTAAAAATATAAGCCCTGGTACTTTTGTACTTGTTATAAACTCAATGCTTTTAGTGCTTGGATTTATAGTATTTGGCAGATCCTTTACTATAAAAACAGTGTTTGCTAGCTTGCTTATGTCCAGCCTTTTAAGGTTGCTAGAATCCGTTGTACCAATATCAGCACCCCTTACCGATGATCCGTTACTTGAGCTTGTTTTTGGGGTAACTGTACCTGCAATAGGTAGTGCTATTCTATTTAATAATGTTGCATCTAGTGGCGGTACAGATATTATTGCAATGATATTAAAAAAATTTACTGCTGTAGATATTGGCAATGCTCTACTTTTTACAGATTTAATTATTGCTTCATCAACATTCCTTATATTTAATGTAAAAACAGGTATGTTATGTGTTACAGGTTTGTTTATAAAGGCAATAGTTATTGATATGGTTTTTGATAACTTTAAAACCAAAAAATGCTTCCAAATTATTACCAACTACCCCGAACCAATTGTTGATGTTATATTGAAAATGAGTAGAGGGGCGACTGTTACAAAGGCACAAGGTGCTTTTACCCACGAGGATAAATATATTGTACTTACTGTTGTAAGTAGAATACAGGCTGCTAAACTTAGAAGTGCTGCAAAAGCAATTGATCCTCATTGTTTTGTGTTTATAACAACAACTACTGATATTATCGGTAAAGGCTTTAGGTCTTATAATTAAGAAACGAGGAAATTAATGCGCTTACAAAAATATTTAGCACAGTGTGGTGTGGCTTCAAGAAGGGCTGCTGAAGGAATTATTAAAGAAGGCCGAGTTAAAATAAACGGCAATGTAATAACAGAAATGGGCGTATTAGTTGAACCAGATGATGTTGTTATGCTTGATGATAATATTGTTAGCCTGGAAACTGAAAAACACTATGTAATGTACCATAAGCCTATGGGGGAGATAACATCTGTTAGTGATGATGCTGATAGACCAACGGTGCTTGATAAATTTAGGGATTACCCTGTGCGTCTTTACCCTGTTGGTCGCTTAGACTTTAATAGCGAAGGGTTGCTTTTGTTAACCAATGATGGTGACTTAGCAAGCAAAATGTTGCATCCATCCCGTATGGTAGATAAGGTATATTTAGCAAGGGTATCCTATAAGGTTAATGAGGCAGATGCTAAAAAACTTGAAAAGGGTGTTTATATAGATGGATATAAAACTGCTCCAGCAAGGGTAAAAATTACTAATGCCAATGAACTTTATACAGATATAATGATTACCATTCACGAAGGTAAAAATAGGCAGGTTCGTAAAATGGTAGAATCAATAGGGCACCAAGTTGTGCTACTTCGAAGGGTTAGGTTTGGCCCATTAGAATTAGGCGATTTGCCTCGTGGAATGTGGCGCAGGCTTAGCGATACAGAGCTTAGAAAGTTGAATAAACTTTTGAATAAAAAAAATGATATGGAATAATAGGAGGAAAATTATGGAAAATTCTTTCGCGGCTAGCACAATAGTAATTTATATTCTTTGTGCTTTGGCTGTAGTGGCTTCAATTGCTCTATCCGTATACCTAATTAAATGGGTAAAAGAGCAAAAAAATGAAAATAAGGAAATCGAGAGAATAGCTGGCCTTATCCGTAGTGGCGCAAATGCCTTTATGCGTAGGGAGTACATGGCTCTTGCTGCATTTGCAGGCCTTATTGCAATACTTATTTTTGTGTTTCTACCAAAACCAATTTGGGCTGGTGGATCTATAACAAGTAACTTAAAAATGGCAATAGCTTATATATGTGGTACAATTTTCTCTGCTATAGCAGGTAAAGTTGGTATATTTGTAGCATCATTAGCTAATGCTAGGTGTGCCGAAGCTGCATCTAAAGGTGTTAAGCCTGCATTCTTAATTGGCTTCCGTGGTGGTGCTGTTATGGGCTTGTTGGTTGTTGGCTCCTGCCTACTAGGCGTTATGGGTGTTATGATATTGGTTGGCGATGCATCAGTACTATTAGGTTTCTCCTTTGGTGCAAGCTCATTAGCACTTTTTGCTAAAGCTGGTGGCGGTATATTCACAAAAACAGCTGACGTAAGCGCAGACTTAGTTGGTAAAGTAGAATTAAATATTCCTGAAGATGACCCTCGTAACCCCGCAGTTATAGCTGATAACGTAGGCGATAACGTAGGCGACGTTGCTGGTATGGGTGCTGACTTATTTGACTCTAACGTTGCATCAATGTCCGCTGCAATAGTTATGGCAAGTGCATTAGATGGTGGTACAGGCAAAAATGTTATGATGGTATTCTGTTATGCAGCACTAGGCTTAATTGCATCAATAATTGGTATACTTACAGCTAAAATGGACGATAATGGTAGCCCATCTAAGGCTTTAAACAACTCTACATACTTTACAACAGGTTCATTCCTTGTTCTAACAGCCTTAGCTACATTAATTTTTGGCTTTGACTGGAGAATTTGGGGCGCATCAGCAGTTGGTTTAATGGTTGGCGTTATTATTGGTTTAGCTACAAACTACTTTACAGATGATAATATGCCTATAGTTAAAAAGGTTGCTCATGCATCCAAAACAGGCCCTGCATTTACAATATTATCTGGCGTTTCCTATGGTTTCTTATCCGTATTACCTGCTATGATAGGTATTGCTCTATCCGCTTTAATATCCTACAAGCTTTGCGAAACAATTGGTGCAGGTTACGGTATGTTTGGTATTTCAATGGCAGCTGTTGGTATGTTATCAATAGTTGGTATGATAATTTCTAACGATGCCTTTGGCCCTATCGTTGATAATGCAAGGGGTCTAGCTGAAATGGGTGATCTAGGTGAAGAAACAATTAGAGTTGCCGATGAACTTGATAGCGCTGGTAACACAGTTAAAGCTGTTACAAAAGGCTTTGCTATTGGTGCAGCTGGTTTAACAGTTATAGCATTATTAGGCGCATTTATGAGTGAAGTTAACGTAACAGTTGCAGAATTAGGTTTAGGCGCTGAAAAGTTATTGGCTGGTTTTAACTTAGTAGACCCAACAGTATTCTTTGGTATATTAGTTGGTGCTGCAATTCCAGCAGTATTCTCCGCTATGCTTATATTGGGTGTTGATAAAAATGCTCAAAGAATGATAGCTGAAATTCATCGTCAATTTAACGAAATAAAAGGCCTAAAAGAAGGTGTACCTGGAGTTGAACCTGAATACAACAAATGTATTGATATAGCAACAACAGGTGCCTTGAAGGAACTTGTTCCTGCTGGTTTAATGTCTATAATAGCAACACTTTTGGTTGGTTTTATAGGCGGTGTAAACGCTGTTGGTGGTTTCTTGCTAGGTAACATAGTAACAGGCTTATTATTAGCATTATTTATGTCAAACGCTGGTGGTATTTGGGATAATAGTAAAAAATATGTTGAAGCTGGTAATGAAGGTGGCAAAGGTTCAGATACACATAAAGCTGCAGTTATTGGTGATACAGTGGGCGACCCCTTCAAAGATACATCTGGCCCATCAATAAACACACAAATTACAGTAGTTTCATTGGTTGCTTCCCTAATGGCATCAATATTCTTACAATTTTCAATATTCTAAAATAAAAAAGAACCTGAAAAGGTTCTTTTTTTATTACTTAATATTTTGGATAAATAAAAAAACAACCAATTAGGTTGTTTTGGTGCGCCATTAGGGACTCGAACCCTAGACACCCTGATTAAGAGTCAGGTGCTCTACCAACTGAGCTAATGGCACAATAATTAGAACAAAATTTATTATAACAACAGTATTGATTTTTGTCAATAAAAAAATCTAATTTATGCCTCAAAAATATACTTTTATAGCCTACATCAATTGACAAAGGTAACTGTTTTGGTGTATTATTCTTATTGAATATCTTAAGATAGGGGATTTATGCCATGCCAGAAATTAAGCTAAAAGTAGAGTTACTTCGTAACACATTACAACCCGAGGAACTAGTTGCAATGGGAGCAAAGCTTTGCTATACAAATATGGATTTAAACTCCTTACAGGATAAAATTAGCACAAGCGACCAAAGCAAATTTATACAAAAATTAAATGCTTTAGGCCATAGCTCTGTGCAAGAACACGCTACCTTTACATTTGCAATATCTGGAATAAGCCGTGTTTGCTTGGCTCAATTAACACGCCATAGGCTAGCAAGCTTTTCTGTGCAAAGTCAAAGGTATGTATCCTTCGGTGATGGTTTCAACTTCATTATACCTCCTAAAATTGCCGCCCTTGGCGATGAGGCAACACAAGAATATATTGATCAGATGAACACCATGCACAAATGGTATAAACAATGGCAGGAAAAACTAGAAAAAGGTGAACAAGGCAATGAGGATGCTCGTTTTGTTTTGCCTGGTGCATGTGAAACAAGGTTAATACTAACAATGAATGTTAGGGAACTTAAACACTTTTTAGCGCTTAGAATGTGTAATAGAGCACAGTGGGAAATAAGGAATTTAGCTAATGAAATGTTTAAAATATCCTTAGATATTGCGCCTGTATTGTTTGAAAACGCTGGTGCAGGTTGCCTAAGGGGCGCGTGCCCTGAAGGTAATATGACTTGTGGTTTGGCAAAGGAAATACGCGAAGAACGTAAACAATTATTACTTAACTTAAAAAAATAGGAGGCTATTATGGCATTTTATGATAAAACTCCAGGCAGAGGAAGAAAAGGCTCTGGAGCAAAAGGCGCTGGCAACCCACAAAGTGGTGGCAGAAGCTATGGAAAATCCTTTGATAAAAAGGATGATAAAAAAGGCGGTAAAGGTGGAAAGTTTGGCAAAGGCACCTTTGAAAGTGCAAAGGGCAAATTTAACCAATTTAAAGATAGGGCTGAAGGTGGTTTTAAAAGAGGTTTTGATAAGAAGAGGGCTAGTGGACCAAGGCCAAGCTTTGATAAACCAGTAAAAAATACATTTAATAGGGAAGATGATTTTACACCTAAATATGTTAAATATGAATATGAAAACACTGCCCCAGTTAAGGATAACAAGCCAGATATTAATGTTGATGAAAATATTTTAATTGGCCGCAACCCTATAAGGGAGGCAATTAAAAGTGGTAGAGATATTGAAAAAATCCTTGTTCAAAAGGGCGAAATTAGTGGTTCTGCTCGCGAAATAGTAGCAAAAGCTAGGGATCAAAAAATAACCGTACAGGAAGTAGAAAAAATAAGGTTGGATGCTGTTGCGCCCCATCACCAAGGCCTTATAGCTTTTGTATCGGCATATGAATATCATGAAGTTGATGATATTTTAGAGCTTGCAAAATCCCGTGGGGAAGAACCATTTATTGTAATGTTAGATGGAATTACAGATCCACATAACTTAGGCGCTATAATAAGGTCCGCAGAGTGTGCAGGTGCCCATGGCGTAATAATACCATCAAGGCGTTCCGCAGGGTTGACTGCAACAGCGGTAAAGGCATCCTCGGGTGCAGTTGAACATATACATGTTGCAAGGGTTACAAACCTTGTATCTACAATACAAAGCCTTAAAAAGCAAGGGTTATGGGTATATGCTGCTGATATGGATGGTGAAAATTATAGAAAAGTTAATTTTTCAGGCCCAGTAGTATTAGTTATAGGTGCAGAAGGCGAAGGAATTGGTCAGCTTGTACTTGAAAATTGTGATAAGAAAGTTTCTATACCTTTAAAAGGCCAAATTCAATCCTTAAACGCTTCAGTAGCTGCAGGCATATTAATGTTTGAAGTTATGGAAGGCCGTTAAAATGAGCCAAATATTGTTTGTTGATGGCTATAATGTAATTGGGGCATGGAAAGAAGCTGAAAAAAACCAATGGCCTATTGATGAGTGTAGGGATAGGCTAACCAATATGTTAGAAGAATACGGTGCTTTAACAAATCAATATGTTATTTTAGTTTTTGATGGCTATAAGGGTGATAGGCTACTTACCAGCGTTGAAAAACGTAAAAATATTGAAGTTGTATATACAAAAAAGGATGAAACTGCTGATAGTTATATAGAAAAATCTGTTTATAACACCCCTGTATATAACATAGTTAGGGTAGCAACTAGTGATGCAATACAACAAACAGTAGTTTTAAATAGTGGTGCAACTAGAATATCATCTAGAGAATTGCTATTAAGCCTTAAAAGAACTAAAGAACAAAGGCAAAAATTAAATGAGCATTCAAATTTGGCACATAGGGATACTTTAGCATCAAGGTTACCTAAACACCAGTTTGATGTATTGGAAAAAATTCGCCGTTCCAACGGCAAATAATATAAAGGTTAATATAAAAATGTTTGAAGAAACTGAAAATATAGATAATATGCCTGAACTTCAAACAGATGATGAATTTGTTGTAGAAGATGATATAAGCCCTGTTGAGTTTGAATATGCTAGTTATAAGCAGGATGCTTATTGGCAAAAGTTCCAAAATTTAAGCGATGAACAAGTTGTTGAATTAGCACAAAAAGGTGACGACTATGCTTTTGAGTATATGATTGAGCGGTTTAAACCCCTTGTTCGTAATAGAGCAAGGAGCTACTTTTTAATAGGTGCAGATCAAGAGGATTTAATTCAAGAAGGTACAATAGGTTTATTTAAAGCCATAAGGGATTTTGACCCTGGTAAACTTGTTAGCTTCAGAGGCTTTGCTGATTTGTGCGTTGTAAGGCAACTTATCACTGCTATTAAAACAGCAACAAGGCAAAAACATGGGCCATTAAATACATATATAAGCCTAAATAAGCCAATATTCAATGAAGAATCGGATAGATCACTTATTGATGTTATGGTTAGCAATAATAGTCAAAACCCTGAGGATATGATGATAAGCCAAGAAAACATTAAGTCCTTGAAGAACCAAGTTGAAAAACGCCTTTCGGCTTTTGAACAAAAAGTTCTTTCCCTTTATTTGGAAGGGATAAGCTATCAAGAAATAGCTCAAGCTTTAAATAAAGAATCAAAATCTATAGATAATGCATTACAAAGGGTTAAGAAAAAACTTGAAGGTAGCATTGATGAAATTAACAAATAAAAAAGAACTGATAATTATCAGTTCTTTTTTATTTAATCTAATTCTATTAATTCGCTTATATAAATTAAGTAATTGTTTTTAAATGCTTGGAACACACCATATTCATGCAAAAACCTGCTTTTACATTAGGTGTGCGTAAAAGCAGGTTTAAAGAAAGTAAAAATATTTTTTATACAGCATCTGGTGGCATAATTGGTTTTTCGCCAAAATAGCCAAACATTTGAGAATCACTAAGGTTAAATTGTTCCTGTATAAAACCGTATAATAGGTTGGGGCGCTTGCGTAATGTATTTCTGGCACGCTCTAACCTAGTTTTCCAATAAGTCATTGCACCTTCTGGTGTTACAGGGGAGTCAATGTTTATAGCCTTATCATTAAACTCTGCCCAACGGTTAAAGTGCATACGCATTTCTGGTTCAAGTATGGCAATCATTTTTTCAAATTCTTCTAGCATAAAGTTTGTTGTAAACTTTTTATATACTATACCAAACCTTGTAAGGAACAAATCTTGCATTTCTTCGCTTTCAAGCAATTTTCTAATAAGTATATTGTTTATCTTTTGGTCGCCAGATCCGCTTTCTTTTAGGTAAGACCTAGGGCTATTGTAACTTGAACTAAATAGACCGTAGTCCATATCAAATAACAACCAACGCCATTTAGACCCTTCCTCTTTTAACTTATAACACCTTTGGTTACCGGGGTCAGAGTTTCCAAAAAACATTTGTATAGATAAATAATCAAAATAGTTTACTACATCAATTCTATCGGTTAAATATTTTAAGTCATCAGGGTTTTTACCAGGGTTTAATGTTTTAGCAACTTCTTTTAATTCATTAAACTCTGTAAGGCTACCATAGTAAACTTTACGGTTGGCTTCAATTATATCCATGTTCCCTGCATCTCTTAATTCCAAGCCTTCGTGTTGAGCTACAAAAAATCTATCTGCACGCTCCCTTAGGTTATAATGCCCCCAATATTTACCATTAATATAAACAATTACTGGGCGCCAAGCTTGGTTTATAACGGTTGTATCTATGTGCTCTACAAGGCGGGATTGGAAAGCATCCATAAACCTTGTCCAAACAGCGTCGTTACCACTGTTTCTTAGCACAAACGTTTTATATTCTGTAAAAGGCCTATCTTCAAACAGTTCGGCATAAAAATACTTAGAGCCATATCTGGGTTTTGCCCTTACTTTCATGGTTTTTTGTGGCATATCAAGACTATACTGGCCTTGTAAACCAAATTCCATATCTTGGTCAAGTATCATTGTACCATCAACATCATACATTTCTATGTGTCCAGGGCGTTCTTCTTTACCAAATTCCCTATATACAGCATTTTTAAAAGGAATGCCTTCGCTTTTATCTATGTTTTCACCTGGTGTAAACATACCGGTTTGTGGGTTGTAAAGTTCATCGGGGTCAACTGTAATTGCCACAATAGGGTAAGTGTGGTAAAGGCTCATTAGGTATGTTTGTGTAACTATATTGCTTGGTTCTAATCCGTTAGCACCAAAGGCTCTTGCCCTTATACAAGTTGTAGCGTTTAATTCAAAAACTTCGCCTTTATAAGGTGTTGATTGCATTGTTGGTAATGAACCGTCTAATGTGTAATATACATTTGTGTTTTCAGGAACATTTATTGTAACCTTTATCGTATCTTTATATTGCCCGCCTGGTATAGAAAATTCAGGGTTTTTAGCATAACCTACAAAAGCATCTGTATTTGCTCTACCAGGAGAAGCTGCCTTAAAAAAATAAAAGCCATTTGAACCAATCATTCTACCATAGGATGTATTTGTGGGAATATGGGGCAAGGGAATTCTATCTAGAATTCTGCCTGTTGGGTCACTAAAACACATGGTTTCCCCACCAGTTCTTAACAACCTAAAATTAGTGTGATACTCTGTTTGGCTTGTTAAATTGGGGTTTCCATCAAGGCAAACAATCAAATAACCATTTGGCTGTATAATTGTTCCAGATGGAAAAGTCCAACGCCTTGCTCTATTTATATTATCGCTAAGCCCGCAACCTGTAAGGTTAACGGGCTTATTAGTTGTATTATAAAGTTCTACAAAATCGCTTGTGGTAAGGCTTGCTCCAATTTGAGTAGTGTCGTTGGAGGCCACCACCTCCATTATGTAAACCCCAGTAGGGTTATAATTCATAAGCAACCTATCTGCTTGAGCCTGACCGTTATTTGTATTTGGTAATCCAGGTGTAGCAATATTATAAAATTGCCATTCGTTGGTATCATTTCTACCATAGCTATTATCTCTAGGCACATTATCTATGGCAATTCTATCTATCATTCTGCCTCTTGAATCGCTTAAAACTATAGTTTCGTGTTCAGCACTAATTCTAAAGTTTGTATGGCTAATTTGCCCATTGGGTAATTTTCTGTCCTTACCGCTACAAAATACTAAGTAATAGCCCTTTGCTTTTATAACTGCATCGGTAGGGAAGCGCCATTCAAGGGGTTTGTTTTCCTTGTCGCTTATTGCATAATTAGCAAGGGAGATATCTTGGTCTGTTGTATTATACAGTTCAACCCAATCAACAAGTTCATCGTCTTCATCCCTTAACCCACTCATGGGGTCTGCCATAATTTCATTTATTATTATTGCACCAACATTTACAGAGCTTGATGTTCTATAATCAATAAATCCTTGTTCGTTGTTGGGGTAACCTGGGCTGTAGTTATCAGTACTAAAATATTTACCATCGTCGCCTAATTGGTAAGCCTCATTACTAGCCAAAACAGGGAAGGTCATACTATCAATAACAAAGGCATTAGGGTCAAATAAGTAAACGGTTTCGCCAAGGCTTGATAGCTTGAATTTAGCATGGAAGGGTAAACCTGGGGTAACCCTATTTTTGCTAGAAGCAAAAACAACAACATATTCGCCATTTTTTAGTTCAAATTCAGGGAAAAGGAAGCGTATCCTATCATGGCTATCTGAAATGCCAACGCCCTTCATATTAATATCGGTACCACTTGCGTTATATATTTCAACATAATCGTTAAACTCACCGTTTTCATCAGGTACAGCGGATGTGTTTACTGCCATAACTTCTGATACAATTAAACCATCATAATAATTATCTGTTGATATTACATTAGGGTCAACGGATCCACCTAAAGTTTTTATTGCCCTAATTTGCCTTTCTTTAGGGAAAACCAAGTACATTAAAAACAATAGAGCTAAAAACACTATTATCAATATTGTTGTTGAAAAGTTTTTACGCCTATCAGCAGATTGTTTATTAGATTTTGGTGCCTTTGTATAAGGTGAAGGGTTTTGTTGTTGCATTTAAATCTCCTTTAGCAAAACACTTTTATTTGTTAACTTTAGTGCTTTGTCCAAGCTTGTTTTCTGTACCGCTTAAAAGCCTTTTTATATTAGTTCTATGCCTATATAAACACATAGCCATTAACAAAAATGCCCATAAACAATAGTATAAATTTACAGTTGCATATTTAATAAAAATTATTATTGTAAATGTTACCAACATACTCATGCTACCAAGGGATACAAACTTTGTTATAGCAATAATTGCAAGGCAAAGCACAACGGCTATAATACCCTCGATAGGGAACATCCAAATAATTACAGCTGCAGAGCTTGCAACACCCTTGCCGCCTTTAAAATTATGGTATAATGTCCAGTTATGGCCAATTACTGTGAAAAGGCCTGCAATCATACCACCATTTTGGGCAAAATAAGGGTTGTAAGCGCCTAATATGGCTTTACCAATAATACAGGCTATTACCGCCTTAAGTATATCAAGCACAAATACTGTAATACCTAAATAAGGCCCCATAACCCTAAGTACATTTGTTGCACCACTATTTTTGCTACCATAATCCCTTATGTCAATATTGGCAGTTTTTTTTGTAAGCAATATTCCAGGGGATAAAGAACCTATTAAATAACCTATTACAGCTACAAGCAAGTAAAGTAAAATTCTTTCCATTGTCATAATAATTCATTAATCCTCTTTTTTTCTTTCACGTATTATAACCCTTAAGGGTGTTCCAGTAAAATCAACTGATTTTCTTATATGGTTTTCCAAAAATCTGTGGTAGGAAAAATGCATAAGCTTTTCTTCATTTACAAATATAATAATTGTGGGTGGGCATACTGATTGCTGTGTTGCATAATATATTTTTAACCTTCTACCACTCATGCTTGGTGGTTGCATAGCCATTTGAGCATCGGTAATAATATCATTTAACACACCAGTGGTAATACGCCTTTTACAATTATCCCAAACATAGCTAACCTTATCAAATAAGGTATGCAAACGTTTTCCAGTAACTGCTGATACAAACATTACTGGGGCATATTTCATAAATTTTAAATCTGCAATAACTTGTTTTTCGTACTTCTCAAGGGTACCAGTTTCTTTTTCTATTAAATCCCACTTGTTTATTACAACGATTATGCCTTTGCCGGCATCAAGTACTAAACCAGCTATTTTAGTATCTTGTTCAGTAACGCCTTGTTCGGCATCTATAACTAATAGGGCAACATCGCATCTTTCAATGGCAGTAATTGCTCTTAATACGCTATATCTTTCTAAAGACTCATCCTCGATAACGCTTTTTTTTCTAATTCCAGCAGTATCAATTAGTACAAATTCTTTTCCGTCTTCAAGCTTAATTGGGGTATCTATAGCATCCCTAGTTGTTCCTGGTATGTTGCTTACCATGCTTCTTTGCATACCTAAAAGAGCGTTTACAATAGAGCTTTTGCCAACGTTTGGTTTACCTACAACAGCTATATGGCATATTTCGTGCTCTTCTTCCTCGTTATTTTCCTCATCAGGTAAAAGGTCAATTATTGCCTGAAGAACATCACCTAAGCCTAACATATTTGCAGCAGATATCGCAATTGGGTCGCCTAAGCCTAAGTTATAAAATTCGTATATATCATCTTCTAAGCCAGCGTGGTCAACTTTATTTACTACAAGTAATACGGGCTTTGAAGTACGGCGTAACATATCAGCAACTTCATAATCGTCAGGCCTTAAGCCCTCCCTAACATCAACAAAAAAGCATATTAAGTCGGCAGTATCTATGGCAATTTGGGCTTGATAACGCATTTGGCTAAGCAATACATCATCGCTTTTCATATCAAGGCCGCCAGTATCTATCATTGTAAATTTTTTACCGCCCCATTCAGTGTCGCCGTAAATTCGGTCACGGGTAACACCAGGAATATCTTCAACTATTGATATTCTTTTTCCCATTATTCTATTAAAAAATGAAGACTTTCCAACGTTTGGACGGCCTACTACAGCAACCAATGGTTTTGACATTTAATTCTCCTTTAGTTTTGCCACATGGCATCATATAAGTTATCTCCACCCAAGCCTATTGTTTTTATGGGTAAGTTTATTTTGTTTCTTGCCTCATCAAGGGAAACATCGTCAAGGAACAATTTTTCCTTAACTCTAAGCATTGTTTCAGTTATCCATAACTCATCATACTGAGATAAGTCTAATTTGTTAACTTGTTCAATTAAATCATGCCCTGTAATAAGTGCTGCAACTGTAACTGTTGTACCAAAGGCATAGTTAATTATTGGCTGAACAGTGTATTTCATGTTAGTAGGTTTATACTCTTCAATGGTTTTATCTAAAAACTTTGCTGCTGCAGTGCCTGTAGCAATAAGTATGTTTTTTGGCTTTAGTTTTTTAGATGCTTCTAATTTTTGGCTTTCTACTAAGGTTTCTTCTAATTCGGCAATTGCTTTTACTTGGCTTTCTAAAAGCCTTAACATTCCAACGCCGTTTTCTATTTGGGGGTAATCCTCATAATATTCTTCTGGAGGCACAGGCATATCGCCCATTACAAACCACTCATCTGAACAGTATATAAGCCTTGTTCCATATTTTTCGTAACATTGAATTTGATAGGGTTCGACCATATTAAGTATAGTTTTCGCTTCATCACTATTATATGGCCTTAATGGAAATAAACCTTCCCTAAATTTTGTTAAACCTATTGGAACAATTGCTATTGAAAGCACGTTGGGCATAAGGCTAATTAAATCCTCTAAGGACTTTTTTAATATATCCCCATCGTTTATTCCAGGGCAAAGTACAATTTGAGTGTGAAATTTTATCCCATTTTCAATAAGCTTTTTCAACCTATCCATCAACTTATATGCATTGGGGTTACCTAACATCATGTTGCGCACATTACCATCAGTTGCATGCACGGATATGTACAATGGAGATGCTTTGCGTTTTAATATACGTTCAAACTCAACATCGCCCGTATTTGTAAGGGTAACATAATTGCCCATCATTAATGAAAAACGCCAGTCATCATCTTTAACATAAAGGGTTTCCCTTAAACCTTTAGGCATTTGGTCAACAAAGCAAAATATACACTTGTTTGAACAAGTTCTAGGCTTTAATTCCATAGTTTTATCAAAGCTTAGGCCAAGGGCCTCTCCTTCGCCTTTAACTATTGGTAATCTAATTTTAATACCATCAGGTTTTTCTACAATGGCTGTTATATTTGCGCCATGGCTTAAATCTTGATAGTCAATTTGATCCTGAATTGTTTCATCATTTATGCTACAGAGCTTATCGCCCTTTCTTATTCCACTACGCCATGCAGCGCCACCTAAAACTACGTTGTTTATAATATGTTTTGGCATTTTGCCTCCAAAATAAAATGTGATAAGCTCTGTTTAATTATCATACTAAAGCGTGATTTTGTCAAGTTTACAGCCATATTTTTACATCTTAATAAGCTAACAAACAAGCCCTATACTTATGTTAAAACAAAAAAAGGGAATGCGTATTGCATTCCCCAAATTTATCAACCTAAAGCCACATCAAGTATCATCATTATTACAAAGCCAAAGCTTAAGAATATAGTGGATATATCATCGTGGCTGCCTCCATGTGATTCTGGAACAAGCTCCTCTACAACTACATATATCATTGCCCCTGCGGCGAAGGCAAGTAAAAACGGAAGCATTCCTGATATTACATTTGTTAGTAATATTGTTATAATTGCTGCAATAGGTTCCACTATACCAGATAAGGAGCCGTATATGAAAGCCTTGGATTTGCTCATATTGCTACTACTGTATAAAGGCATTGATATAATAGCGCCTTCAGGAAAGTTTTGTATTGCAATACCTATAGATAGAGCAAAAGCAGCAGCCAAAGTAATTGTAGAATTGCTGTTTAATAATCCGGATAGAACAACACCTACAGCCATACCCTCAGGTATGTTATGAATTGTTACAGATAATAATAACATTGTGTTCTTCTTTAAATTGGCTTTTGGCCCTTCTGCCTCATCGCTTGTTGCATGCAAGTGAGGTGTTATTTTATCTATTAGCAACAAGAAAAACACACCAGCTAAAAAGCCTAAAGCAACTGGCAACCAAGGTATGCTACCTTGTTCTTCTGCCATATTCAAACCAGGTATTATTAGTGACCATATTGATGCTGCAATCATTACACCTGATGCAAAGCCAGATAAACCATTTTGTAGTTTTTCGTTCATTTGTTTTTTCATAAAGAACACCATTGCGCTACCTAGAACAGTGCCCCCAAAAGGTATAAGCATACCTATAATTACATTTAACATAAAATACCTCATTAATAAATTTATTCATAAAGATAATATATAAAATTAACCAACAATGCAAGTAAAATTATTGACTTATTGCATATTTAGGCTTAATCTATAAACAAAAATATAAGGAGATAATTATGATAAGAGATAATATTAAAAATTTAAGTAGATATTCATTTATACACAAGGATATGGATAAAGTATTGGAATTTTTAGCTAACATTAACAATATGGAAATAGGTAGATACCAAATTACTGATGATGTTTATATGTTTGTTCAAGAGGCTAATACTAAACAAGAACCTGATTTTTACTTTGAAGCTCACAAAAATTATATGGACATACAGTTATTGTTAGAGGGAGAAGAAACAATCTATTATAACAGTGTTGAAAATTGTGATGTAGCAGTGGAATATGCCCCTGAAAAGGATATTATGTTTTATAATGCAAATACAAAGAAATATTTAGAAGAATCTATACTTTATCCTGGTGATTTTGCTGTTTACTTTGCTGATGAACCACATTGCCCAGCATGTAGTAACAATAATCCTAGCAAAATAAAAAAAGCAGTTGTTAAATTAAAAGTAAAATAATTTTTTATAACTTTATTTAATTATAAATTGCTTAATATTAAGGTTTTTGCATCAGATTAATCAATTAAAGAGGCCTTCAAGGCCTTTTTTGTTTAAAAAAAATCTTGAAATTTTTAAAATTAGTATTATACTATTTATTGTTTGCAAGGAGGTAATTATGAACGAAATTCTTGAAAGTATTATAGATATTGATCAAAGTACTCAAATACTTATATCAAACACTGATGAGTTTTTAAAAAGCGAAGAGGAAAATTTAAGGGAAGAATTTGCTAAACTTGATGCTCAATATGCCAAAGATATGAAGGCAGAAGCTCAAAATCAATACGACCAAATTTACAAAGATGGTGTTGCTGAAATGGAGCGTATTGCAAACAAATCAGAGCAAGATTTGTTAATTTTAAAAGTTGAGTTTGACAAAGCTAAGGATAAACTTATTAAGCAAGCTATTAATTTAATAACTGAGGCTAAACAATGATAGCGGCTATAACCAAAGTTCATGCAAAACATGGCAAGTTGCTAAAGCAGCTTGATTACCTTAACTTGCTAAATTTAAAAAACTTACAAGCAATTAAGGAAAGTATTTGTACTCACGATATATATAGTAAAATTTCAAAAAGCATAAATCTTGTAAATTTTGAAAATAAATTAAAAGAAAATATGATGGAAGATTTACAAAGCATAAGTTTGTATTTGGGTAAAGAAAAATCATTTTATGATAGTTATATATCAAAAAATGAGATTAGGGCTTTAAAAACTTATATTAGGGCTATAAATACAAATAATACCAGCCTTATTGAAGCTTTGTATAAAACAATCTATTCAAAATCATTAAATTTTGTTGCAATTAATATTGGCCTTAGTGCTTATATATCAAGCCTTAAAGGAACAAGATATTATAGAGCTTTACAGGCTTTTGAACATTTAGAGCAAAATAAAGATTTTGATATTAATTTTTATATAGCAATGAGCATGGATAACTTTTATTATAGAAATTGCTTAGATGAAGCTAAAAAGCTTAATAATAAGCAAATCATGGATTATATTGCTAGCCTTATTGATATTTATAACTTGGAATACCTGTATAGAACAAAAAGTTTTTATAGTGTATATACTTCTGAATTATCAAACTATCTAATTTTAGGTGGAAAGAATTTTACTTTGGAAAAGCTAAAAATGCTTAATAATTTGGATGTTAATGGCTTTATAGCAGCCATTAAAGAATCTAGTTTTGCTAAGCATTTGCATAATATTGATAGTAATGATGAGTATATAATAAATAATGACTTTGAACGCTTTAAATATAATATGGCAGATAAAGCATTTAGAAATACTGGCCAATATTTATTACAACTTGTGGCTTATACAGATTTGTTGGATTTTCAAACTCGTGATATTTTACGGATTCTGGAGCTTAACAAGGTAGATATATCACAAAAAAAATCTATGCTTATTAGAAGCCTGGATGATTAAATAGATTTTACATTAATTAATAACTTATTAAGCCTATGGCTTAAACAAGGAGCGAATAATGGCAAGAGAAACTATGTACATGTTAAATGTAGTAGGCAAAATTGAATTTGTTGATGCATTTGCTTCGGATATATTGCAAATACATGCAATAAGCCCTGTAGATGTTATGCAACAAATTGATGATACTAGCTTTACTATAAGGGCGGATGAAGAAAATATTGAAAAAACTTTAGATTTTAATAATGTAATACCCTTTGGCAAGGATGAAAGCTTAGAAGCTTTAACCCAACAAGCAAAACTTATTGTTGATTATTTTAATGTTAAACCAAACAATAAAACATCAAAAATGCTTAGTAAAGATGAATTGGCAAAGGTATATAACAATTTAGCTAAAGAGATTAACAATAAAAAAATCGCTCAAGATAAAGTGGAGCAAATGGAAACCGACATTCAAAATGTTAAATTTTTACAAAGTAACAATTTTGAACTTTTAGCACTTCAAGGCTTAAAAAACTTTACATTCAGGTATGGATCTTTAATTGCAGAGGGAAGACTAAAACTTAAAAAGAATTACGAAAACAACCCAGCAGTATTTATACACCTTGGCAGTAAATCTAAAGAAGAAATTTATTTAGCAATTTATCCCTCACAAATAGATGAAGAAATTAACAGAATATTAAAATCGTTTGGCTGGGTAGATATAGAGCTACCTAAAGTGGATACCAACAATGAAAATGTTTTAAGAACATTGGAAAGCGACCTGCTTAAAGCAAAAGAAGAAATTGAGAGTAATAACATTAATCTTGATAAAATTTTAAATGAAAATACTTATGATATTCAAAATTTTATATATTCAGTAAATATGTATAAAACCATTGAGCATCTTAAAAGTTATATGGCGCGTAGCTCTAAGTTTTATTATATGGCGGGTTGGATTCCAGAAAGCAAACTAGAAAAAGTTAAAGCAGCACTAAAAAAATACCCACATGCAACATTAAGGTTTAAAAAGGCAGATGAAGTAATTTATAGCCCACCAACATTGCTTAAAAACAATTTTTTGTATAGACCGTTTGAGGGCTTAGTGCGTATGTATGGTACGCCTAACTACAATGAAATTGACCCTACAGCGTTTTTTGCAATAACATATACAATTTTGTTTGGTATGATGTTTGGTGACGTAGGCCAGGGCTTAATATTTGCACTAGTTGGTTTGTTAATATTAAAAAAGCATAGAACTATTGGTGGAGTATTATTAAGGGTTGGTATTAGTTCAACAATATTTGGATTTTTATATGGTTCAATATTTGGTGATGAACACATTATTAAACCTTTACTGATTAATCCCTTTGAAAACATAACAACGGTTCTTATAGCAGCAATATGTTTTGGCGTTCTATTGTCTAGCTGTGCTTACATATTAGGAATATACAATAAGCTATTTAAACAAAAAGACATTGAAGATGGATTGTTTGGTAAAGATGGCCTTGCGGGGTTTGTATTATATTTAAGCTTTATATTTGTGGCTTTAAATATTATTAAAATTTCTGTTGTACCTAATAGTATTGCTACATTAATGTTGTTAATAAGCATTTTGCTAATATTGTTTAAACAACCATTAGCTAGGCTTATTGAAAAGATAAAACCTTTACACAAAGAAGGGGCAGGTGCCTACTATCTTGAAAGCAGCTTTTCACTAATTGAAGCATTATTGGGAGTGTTCAGTAGCTTAGTAAGCTTTATAAGGGTTGGAGCTTTTGCGATTAACCATGTTGGCTTGTTTATGGCCTTCCAAACAATGGCTAAAATGACAAGTGGCACAGCAAGTGTTGCAATTCTAATTTTTGGTAATATTTTAATAATAGGGTTAGAGGGCTTAATTGTAGCAATACAAGGGTTGAGGCTGGAATATTATGAGCTCTTTAGTAAATATTATACAGGCGACGGAAAAGACTTTATGGCAATTGGAAAAAAAGAAACTAGTTTTTAAACAAATTTAATTTATTTAATTTTAGGAGGATTCATTAATGGAACTTATTTTAGCATTATCTGCAGTTATTGTAATTATCACAATTAGCTCTGGCGCTTACTTATTAAAAAGTAATAAAACAAATAGTAAAACAAGGCTTAAAAAGGCGTTAACAATTAATTTAAGTGCGTTTGTACCTGCAATTGCTATGGCACTTATAGTGTTTATGCCAAAAGGTGTATTTGCAGCTGAAACTGCGGAAGCATCCGTAAGTGGGCTAAAATATATTGGTGCAGCACTTTCAACAGGCTTTGCAACAATTGGTACAGGGTATGCTGTTGGCACAGTAGGCTCTGCTGCATTAGGCGCTGTAAGTGAAGATAGTTCTATTTTAGGTAAAACACTTATATTTGTTGGCCTTGCAGAAGGTATAGCTATTTATGGTTTGATTATTTCAATCATGATTTTAGCTTAATATGGTTACTTATTTAATAACAGATGAGCCTAGGCTTCTTTTAGGCTTTCGTTTACAAGGGGCTATAGGCGAAGTAGTCAGTGATGAAAAGTTGATCCATAAAGCCTATACGGATTGCTTAAAAAATGAAAACATAGGGATAGTTGTTTTGTCTGATAATATTTATAAATCTATAAAAGATGATGTTATAAGGCATATACGCACGGGCAAAAAACCCCTTACTGTTACACTGCCTGCAATTGAATAAAGAAAGGCGAATTTTATGATTGGTATTGAGGATAAAATTGCATCTTTTAATAAAATGGTGCATATTACAGCAAAAAATAATTGCCGTCAAAAATTATCAGAGCAAAGTAAATCAAAACAACAAATGCTTGAAGATAAAATCAAAAAACTAGAGGAAACAAAGCAGGATTTTATTTCACGTAGAATTAAATTTGCAAATCAACGTAAAAATGAAATGCTACAAAAAAGTAGAGAAGATGCTACTAATGCCCGTATACAACAACAAAATTTGCTTTTAGGTGAGCTTAAAGAAGGTATAAAGATTAGCCTTGCAGATTATGTTAAAACTGATGCATATATAAACTTTCTTAAAAATAGCCTTAATGTTGAAAATTTAGATAAGTATTATAAAATTGCTGTTGTTAAGCGTGATTTGGAGCTTATGCAAAAAATTATTGGATACAAAATGGAAGTTGTAACCGCTAATGATGATATTATAGGTGGTTATATACTTTATTCTAAAAATGGAAGAACAAGCTATGATAGTAGCTTTTTAGCTGCGGTTGAAGATAATGAGTATGAAATAGGCAAGCTATTACATAAGGCACTTGAAAGGAACAACAATGAATATAGGTAATATTAAAGCTATAAATGGGCCTGTTATTATTGGTGAAAACATGGAAGGTTTTTCCGTTCGCGAAATGGTTACAGTAGGTAGTTTAAAGCTTATAGGTGAAGTTATATCTTTAGAAGGCACAAGTGCAACTATACAGGTATATGAAGAAACCGAAGGTTTAAAGGTTGGTGAAAATATTAACTCAACAGGTACACCTCTTTCCGTTACCCTTGGCCCTGGTATGATAGGTAACATGTTTGATGGTATACAAAGGCCTTTAAAGCAAATTGAGGAAGATAAAGGAGCCTTTATTCCAAGTGGTGTAGGCATGCTTAGTTTGGATATGGAAAAACAGTGGAAAGTGCTATTAAAGGTAAACGTTGGTGATACTGTTCACCAAGGCCAAATAATTGCTGAAGTGCCCGAGTCATCCTTAATATTACATAAAATACTTGTTCCAATAGGCGTAAATGGTAAAGTGGTTAAAGTAGTAGCAGATGGGGATTATAATTTAGAAACAATAATAGCTGTAGTTGAGGATAACAAAGGTGAATTACACGATATAAAAATGTATCAAAAATGGCCAGTTAGGATTCCTCGCCCTGTTATGGAAGAATATCCTGTAAAAAACCTGTTACAAACAGGGCAAAGAGTTTTAGATATATTTTTCCCTATAGCAAAAGGGGGAACTGTTGCAATACCTGGTGGTTTTGGTACTGGTAAAACAATGTTACAGCATCAACTTGCCGAACATTGCGCAGCGGATATAATTGTATATATAGGCTGTGGAGAACGTGGCAATGAAATGACACAGGTATTGGAGGATTTTCCAAAATTAATTGACCCCAATTCGGGCAAACCTCTTATGGATAGAACAATCCTTATTGCCAACACCTCAAATATGCCAGTTGCAGCCCGTGAGGCAAGCATATATACGGGTATAACTATGGCAGAATATTTTAGGGATATGGGCTATAATGTTGCCCTAATGGCAGATTCCACATCTCGTTGGGCTGAAGCACTAAGGGAAATCTCTGGACGTTTGGAAGAAATACCAGCAGAAGAAGGATATCCTGCATATTTAGGCAGTAGGCTTGCACAATTTTATGAACGTGCAGGTGAAAGCTTAAGTTATTCAGGCAAGGTGGGCTCTGTAACACTTATAGGCGCTGTGTCGCCTGCAGGTGGTGATTTTAGCGAGGCTGTTACTGAAAATACAAAGCGTTGTGTTAACGTATTTTTGGGCTTAGATAAAGAGCTTGCGTATTCCAGGCATTATCCAGCCATTAATTGGATGTTAAGTTACTCTAAATATGCAACTATGCTTTCAGATTATTATGAGGAGTTATTATCTTATGATGTTACTTCTCTTCGTAATAAAATGATGGATATACTAAACGAAGATAGTAAATTAAGGGAAATTGTTATGATAGTTGGTGAAGATTCCCTTCCTGATATACAGAGGCTTACACTTAAAATTGCTGAAGTTTTAAAAGTTGGATTTTTGCAACAAAATGCTTTTAATGATTTAGATAAAAATGTGCCACTCAACAAGCAAGTTGAAATGTTAAAAACAATTAATTTTCTTTATGATAGCTGTGTAGATTGCATTAACAATGGCGCAAGGTTGGAGCAGGTTTATGATGCTAAACTTTTTACAAAAATTACAACAATGAAATATAATGTAGAAAATGACAATTTAAGCGTTCTTTATGCTTTAAATACAGAAATTGAAAGCACATATGCCATTATAAAAGCAAAGCTTTTGGAGGTTAAATAATGAGAAAAGAGTATCTTATATTAGATAAACTCCAAAGCTCTATTGTTGAGCTATCTGGCGTAAAAAATGTTGCCAATGGTGATATTGTTAATATTAAAGCGCAAGGGAAAAATACATTTGGTAAAGTTATTAAACTTGATGGTAACAATGTAACCATTCAAGTTTTTGGTGATACGCAAGGCTATGGAACAGAAAATACACGCCTTAGTTTTACAGCTAAACCATTGGAATTGCCCATGAGTTCATCTATTTTGGGGCGTACATTTAATGGTTTAGGCGAACCAATTGACATGGGTGGGGATGTATACTCAGATAAATTTTATAATGTAAATGGTATGCCAATAAACCCTGTTAGTAGGGAATACCCTGTTGATTTTATACAAACAGGTATATCTGCAATTGATGGACTTATGACTCTTATACGTGGTCAAAAATTACCTATGTTTAGTGGCTCTGGTTTACCCCATAATCGTATATGTGCACAAATTATTAGGCAGGCAAAATTAAAAACAAACGATGACTTTTGCTTTGTTTTTGCGGCTATGGGTATAAAAAAGGACGATTATCTATTTTTTGAAGACACATTTAAAAAAGCTGGTGTTAAAAGTAATGTTGTTATGTACGTAAACATGGCAAGCGACCCAGTTATGGAAAGAATAATAACTCCCAAATGCGCCCTTACAGCGGCTGAATACCTTGCTTATCAAGAGCATAAACATGTTTTGGTTGTTATGACTGATATGACATCTTATGGTGAGGCTTTGCGTGAAGTTTCATCATTAAAACAAGAAGTACCTAGCCGTAAAGGGTATCCAGGGTATTTGTATTCAGACCTAGCATCCTTATATGAAAGGGCAGGTATGCTTAAAGGGGTTAAGGGATCAGTTACACTTATACCAATATTATCCATGCCTAATGATGATATTACACATCCAATTCCAGACCTTACAGGCTATATTACAGAAGGACAAATAGTTATAAGTAGGGATTTGGATAATCAAAATATATATCCACCAATAAACGTATTGCCTTCACTAAGCCGTTTAATGAAAGATGGCATTGGTGCAAACTATACAAGGGAAGACCATGAAGATCTTATGAATCAGTTATTCTCTGCTTATTCAAAGGCACAAGAGGTTAAAAATTTATCGCAAATATTGGGCGTTGAAGATTTAAGCGAAAATGATAAAAAGTATTTGGATTTTAACGAGGCATTTGAAAATCAGTTTTTATCCCAAGGGGAATATGAAAACAGAGATATTAACCAAACGCTTGATCTTGGCTGGAAAATTATAAAACTGTTGCCAGATGAGGCACTAACACGTTTATCACCTACTATTAAAGAAAAATACTTGAAATAAGGAATAAAAAATGGCTGTATATAAAATAACGCCAACAAAGTCTAATTTAATAAAAGCAAAGGCGACGCTTAAATTAATGCATCAAGGCTATGATATTCTTGATAAAAAGCGTATTGTTTTGTTGCGTGAAATGAACCTAATTGCTGATAAAACAAAGCGATTAGAAGCTTTGTTTAATAAAAAAATGATAGAGTATTATGGGGTTTTAGATAAGGCAGTTGTTACAGTGGGGGAAGGGTTTATTAATGACACAGCCCAAACAATTCCAATTAAAAACGATATTGAAATTACATCGACTAGTGTTATGGGCTTAACTATTCCAAAAATTGATTATAAACCCAAAAAACTAAAACTAAATTATGGTTTTTTTGAAACAAATGCTACTTTTGATAAATGCATAATCATGATGGATGAAATTATGGGTTTAATTTATCAACTAGCCGAACTTAAAACCAGTTCATTAAACCTTGGCTTTGAAGTTAAAAAACTCCAAAAACGTACTAATAGTTTAGATAAAATGCAAATACCTAAATATGAGGCAATAATTAAAAACATTTCTGATTCTATGGAGGAAAAGGAAAGGGAAGAGTTTTATAGAACAAAAATTATAAAAAGAATAAGCAATAAAGTAAAAGTTGTAGAAATTCAACAGTAAACTCCGTTAAAACGGAGTTTTTTTAATAAATAAAAGGATGCTAGCCCTGTATAATAAATTTAAATAATGGTTGAAAATGATTGTTATTTTACAAAATATACTTTACTAAAAAATGTTATTATGTTAACATTATATCAATGGTAAAAACCAAATAATAATTTTTTTTAGGAGGATATTTCATGAAAAAGTCTATCTCAATTATTTTAGCACTTGTTATGTTGCTATCTATTAGCTCAGTTGCATTTGCTGAAAAGTCACTAACCGTTTGGTGCTGGGACCCTAACTTTAATATCTATGCTATGCAAGAAGCTGAAAAAGCTTATCAAGTTGAAAATCCAGATTTTAAACTTAACATAGTTGATACACCTTGGGACACATTACAAACAAAACTTATAACAGGTGCATCTGGTGATATTTCTACATTACCTGATATTTTCTTAATGCAAGATAATGCATTCCAAAAGAATGTTATGTCTTTCCCAGGCGTTTTCCTTGAACTAACTGAAAGTGGCATTGATTATTCTCAATTTGGTGAATCAAAAGTTGCTTATTCTGTAGTTGATGGTAAAAATTACGGTGTTCCTTTTGATAACGGCACAGTTATAATGGCACTTCGTAAAGATTTGGTTGAACAAGCTGGCTATACAATGGAAGATTTAACAGATATCGATTGGGATAAATTAATTGAAATTGGTAAAGCTATAAAAGAAAAAACAGGCGTTACAATGTTCAAATATGGCAACCCCAATGGCGATTTGATAATGATGCTATTACAAAGTGCTGGTACAGCACTATTTAATGATGATGGCTCTGTAAACATCAAAGATAACGCAGTATTAAAGCAAATTTTTGAACTTTACAAAAAACTTATTGCTGAAGGCGTTGTAGAAGAAGTAACTGGATGGGATGAATATGTTACAGCTTTAGCTACAGGCGGTTGCGTAGGCACAATCCAAGGTTGCTGGATTATTGGATCTATCCAAGCAGGCACAGATTTTAATGGTAAATGGGCGTTAACAAACATACCAAAACTTCCTGGTGTTGAAACAGCTACAAACTACTCCAACAACGGTGGTTCATCTTGGGCAGTAAGTGCTAACTGCAAAGATACAGCATTGGCATTTGATTTCTTAAATAAAACATTTGGCTCCAACGTATCTTTCTATGATAGCATTCTTGAAAAAGCAGGCGCTATTGCAACATACCTACCAGCTGGTAGCTCTGAAGTTTATCTAAAAGGCCAAGAATACTGGGGCGGTCAAAAAATATATGAAGATATAGTTAAATTCTCCGCATCAGTTCCTAGCGTTCCAGCAGGCGTTTACTATTATGAAGCAAGGGATGAAGTTATTAATGCATTATCTTCCGTTTTAGGTGGTATGGACGTTCAAGAAGCGTTGGATGCAGCTCAATCTAACGTTGAATTTACAATGGGCGTATAACAACATTCTAATTACAAAATTTTGCGGGGGTAATGCCCCCGCTTAATAGGAGGCAAATATGGTGGCAAAAAAAAGAAAAGGACCTTCTCTTAGCAGAAAACAAAGCCTCATAGGATGGTTGTTCCTTTCCATTGCAACAATACTAATTATTTGGTTAAGTTTTTACCCTATGATAGAAGCCTTAATAATGTCATTTAAATCTGGTATAGGAAACAACCTAAAACCTGCGGGTTTTAGAAACTATCAGCAATTGTTTAAAGATAACAAATTTATTGCGGCATTAAGTAATAACTTTACATATTTAATTATTCAGGTACCCATAATGCTTGTTTTAGCCTTGATTATTGCAACTATGTTAAATAATCCAAAGCTAAAATTTCGTGGATTATTCCGAACGGCAGTATTTTTACCGTGTGCAACATCATTAGTTTCTTATTCGTTAATATTCCGTTCAATGTTCTCAAACACAGGCTTTATAAACGTTATGCTTATGAAGTTGGGCTTGATTAGTGAAAACATAAACTGGCTTACGGATTCATCAGCACCCTATTTAGCCAGGGCTGTTATTATAATAGCGCTTGTTTGGCGCTGGACTGGTTACAACATGGTGTTCTATTTGTCAGGTTTGCAAAATATTGAGCCGTCAGTATATGAAGCGGCCAGGATAGATGGAGCGGGGCCAATTAGGCAATTTTTTGGTATTACTGTACCCTTACTAAAACCAACAATATTGTTAACAGCTATAATGAGTACAAATGGTACATTGCAGCTATTTGATGAATCTGTTAACTTTGCAAATGGTGGGCCAGGTACTGCAACAATTACAATGTCTCACTACATATATAACACATCATTCTGGGGCAACCCCAAGTTTGGTTATGCAGCAGCAATGAGTATTGTTATACTTGTTATGGTTGCTGTACTAAGCTTTATACAGTTAAAGGTGGGTGATAAACGTGATTAATAAGGATAATGTTTTGGGAAGAAAATTAGCAAGTATATTAAAATATGTTTTTTTAATTATTGTTTCCTTAATATCCGTATTCCCCTTTATCTATATGATTATTTCTGCTACAAATAGTAGTGTAGATGTTTTATCGGGCAAACTTACATTTGGCTCAAACCTTGTTGAAAATTATAATTCAATTATTACAAATTATGATTTATGGGGGTCCATGCTTAATAGCTTTTATTTTGCATCGGTTCAAACTTTATTATCTTTGCTTATATGTTCATTAGCGGGCTATGGCTTTGAAATATATAATGATAAACATAAGGATAGGCTTATGGCTTTATTGCTAATGGCTATGATGGTACCCTTTGCAGCAACTATGATTCCACTTTTCCAAATGGTTAGTAAAATGGGAATGCTAAACTCTGCAACTGGTTTTATTTTGCCTTCCTTGTCAACGCCGTTGTTGATAATGTTATTTAGGCAAAGTGCCCGTTCATTCCCTCATGATATTATTGAGGCAGCTCGTATTGATGGTTTAAATGAGCTTTCTATATTTTTCCGTATGTTTATACCAACAATGAAATCTACATATGCCGCAGCTATGACTATTACGTTTATGAGTGCATGGAATAGTTACTTGTGGCCAAAAGTTGTTTTAATTGATGGTAAAACTATAACAATGCCTATGTTGGTATCCAGTATGATAGCTGGTTATGTTACTGACTATGGCGCCCTTATGTTAGCTGTACTTTTAGCAACATTGCCAACAATAATAATATTCTTTGCGTTGCAAAAGAGCTTTACAGAAGGAATATCCGGCGCAGTAAAATAATTTTAAAGGGGAGTATTTTTTATGCTTTTCAGTTTATTTCAAGATCCATATAGTCTTCATGTTGGCTGTATGGATGCACGTGCAAGTTACATTCCAGAAAATTCAAAAACCTGCTTAAATGGCGATTGGAAGTTTAGGTTTTTTGAAAGCGTTGAGGAACTGTCAGAAAGTTTAGATGTTACAGGGATTGATGTGGGGGATACAACAATACCTGTTCCAGGTATGTGGGAACTTAATGGTTATGGAAAACCACAATATACTAACGTAAGGTACCCAATACCATATGATCCACCTTATGTACCCCGCAAAAACCCGTGTGGGCTTTATGAAACATCATTTAACATTAATAAAGAGGATAAGGCTTACTATGTTAATTTTGATGGAGTAGATAGTTGCTACTATCTATGGTTAAATGGTAAATTTGTAGGGTTTTCTCAGGTTAGCCATAGTAACAGTGAATTTGATATTAGCGCCTTTGTTCAAAATGGAACAAACACAATGAGGGTATTAGTGCTTAAATATTGTTTTGGCACATACCTTGAGGATCAGGATAAGTTTAGAACAAGTGGAATTTTTAGGGATGTTTTTCTTCTAACAAGACCTAAAAATCATGTTTTCCAATTAAAAATTAGTAGTGATGTTAATTGCTCCTTAAATGAGGGCGTATTGACTGTGGATGTTGACTATGTTGGGGAAAAATTTGAATCACAAATTAAAATATATTCTCCAGATGGCAAACTTATTGTTGAAAATAGCTTTATAGATCAATTTCAACTTCATTTAGGTAACCCTATATTGTGGAACTCTGAAGAGCCTTTGTTGTACAAAGTGGAATTAATTTGCAATGGTGAAACCATAGTGCAAAAAACAGGGTTTAAACGCATTCATATTGATAAAGGCGTGCTTTTTATAAACAATATGCCTATACGCTTTAGGGGCGTTAATAGGCATGATAGTAACCCCTATAGAGGGTCTGCCGTTACCCGTGAAGATGTTCTTTTGGATTTACGTTTAATGAAAGAGCATAATATAAACGCAGTTAGAACAAGCCATTATCCGAATGCACCTTGGGTATATGATATGTTTGATGAATATGGTTTTTATATCATTGCTGAAAGTGATATTGAATCCCATGGTACAGCAACAGAACGTGGTGGCTATACTGATAAAAACTATTGCCAAATTGCAAGGGATGAACGCTTTGCTGATGCTATATTAGATAGAGTTCAACGCAATGTAATACAAAATAGTAACCATATAAGTGTTTTTATGTGGTCGTTAGGGAATGAAAGTGGCTATGGTGATAACTTTGAAAATGCAGCAAGATGGGTTAAAAAATATGATCCTATAAGGCTTGTACATTTTGAAAGCTATATAAACAACTCGCCACCATATTTACCAGATTTATCTGTATTGGATGTTTATAGTAGAATGTACCCGTCGTTAACAGAAATAGATAGGTATTTTAATGAGGGTAGGCTTGATAAGCCTTATGTATTGTGCGAATATATTCACTCCATGGGTAATGGCCCTGGTGACGCCGAAGAATACTGGCAAATGTTTGATAAACACCCAGGAATGTGCGGTGGTTTTGTATGGGAATGGTGCGACCATGCCTATGTTCTTGAAACAATAAATGGTAGGGAAAAATTTGGCTATGGTGGAGATTTTGGTGAAATAAGGCATGATGGTAACTTCTGTGTTGATGGTGTTGTATGGCCAGATAGAAAGGTTTCCACAAGCCTAAAGGAAATAAAAAATGTGTATAGGCCTTTAAGGGTAAGCTTAAATGGCAAAAAATTAACGGTTAAAAATACACAGGAGTTTGTTGAAGCCTCAAAATATTATGGGTTAAAAGCAAGCTTGCAACAAGAAGGTAAAATTACTCAAACGGTTGAATTAGACTTTGGTAAAATTGAAGGCAAACAATCACGCTGTGTTGATATTCCTTTTGAATTACCAGATACTGGCCTTGTTCAAGTTTTAATTGAAACATATACCAAAAAAGATGCACCATTTGTTCCTGCTGGAACAATAGTTGGTGTAGATCAGGTTACTATTTGTGATAATCATGCTTGTTGCAAAGGTAATTGCCAAGGTAAAGAGTTCCCCGTTCCGCAATATATTGATAACCGATTTGATGTTGTTGTTAAAGGCGGTGGCTTTGAATATGTTTATGATAAACGCACAGCATGCTTAGCATCATTTAAAGTTGATGGCAAGGAATTATTTGAAAAACCAGCAGAAATTAATACATGGCGTGCACCTACCGATAATGATATGTATATTAGAAAAGAGTGGGAATTTGCCTATTACAACTTACAAAACTGTGTAACCTACGAAACTGTAGTAAGCGTAGAAGATGGTGCTGTTTTAGTTGATACACATTTCAGCATATCTCCAATTGCTATGGGTAGAATAGTTGATGGGCATATCAAACATAAATTCTTTGGAAATGGTAGGGTTAATATCGATATAGATGCACTCAAAAAGGATTTTGAGTATGTATATCTACCACGTTTGGGTATGCGCTTCTTCCTATCAAAAGCTTTTGAAAAGATAAAATATGCAGGATATGGCCCATATGAAAGCTATATCGATAAAAGAGCTGCTAGCTATTTTGGTGAATTTGATAGTACAGTTACCGACTTGTTTGAAGAGTATATTATGCCTCAAGAAAATGGAACACATTATGGTACAAGGAAAATTCATCTTTATTGTGATTGTGGCAAGTCCTTCAATGTTCGCTCTCATAAAGGTATATCCTTTAATGCAAGCCATGTAAGCCAAGAGGAGTTAACAGAGAAAACTCACCATACTGATGTTAAAGAATCTCCTTACACAATATTATGTGTTGATGCGGGTATGAGTGGTATTGGTAGTAACTCTTGCGGCCCAGCGCTTGCTGATAAGTTTAAAGTTGAAGGGGTTATTAAAGCTAATTTCTCAATTAAAGTAAAATAAAAACAACAAAGCCCTCTGTGATTAGCAGAGGGCTTTCTAATGTTATAATGTTGAAATATGAAATAATACAGTAAATAATTTATCTTATGCCGCTGAAATGTTTGCGGCTTTGTGGAGAAATAGACGTAAAATTAACAAAATATTAAATAAAAGTGGATATTGATTACAAAATAATTAAAAATTCTTGACAAATTATGGTGGAATGTGGTATTATAACCCAAGTGGAGATTATGTATAACAAAAGCTTTAATTTTGTTTACCATTTTTTAAAACGGAGGGTCTTTATGACAAATGCTCTACGAATAACATATCACCATAATTGTGGTTTTAGTATTCACTTGGGGGAAACTCTTCTAATATTTGACTATTGGGAAGGGAAAAATAGGGAAATTCCACAGGATGCAAAAATAACTGTGGAAAGGCTAAAACTATATAAAAATGTGTATGTGTTTATTTCAAACTCTCACATAGATCATTTAGATAACATTGTATATGAATGGCAGAAAATAGGCAATGTTCACTATTACACTAGTGAGGATGTACCACTTCAACCCAATACAGATGTACTTAAAGTAGGGGATAGTGTAAAAGTAAATAGCAACATAGATGTTTTTGCCTATGGATCTACAGATTGGGGAGTATCATTTTTAGTTCGTGTTGGAAAGTTTTATATTTTCCATGCAGGTAATTTGAATTTATGGCATTGGCGCGAAGAAAGTACACCAGCACAAATAGAAAAGGCGCAAGATGATTTTGCTGCGGTACTTGATACCCTTAGGGATTTAAATATTACAATTGCGTTTTTCCCAGTTGATCCACGTCAAGGTTTGTATTTTGATGCTGGGGCAATACAGTTTGTATTAGATATTAAGCCAAGGCTTATTATTCCAATGCATTACCAAAACAGGGCGGAAATTGCTCAAAAGTTTGCTATGGAAATACGCAACCCTAACACAGAGGCCCTTGCAATGACTATCCCTGGTGTTTCTGCAAATGTTGAGGAAATTAACGGAGAAGTGTACGCAACAATACTTTCACCAGATTTGTACCAAGATTTTGATAATATTGATGAGGATACAAGCGTTATAGAAGGCACAGGTAAGCCGGTTGACCTTTAAGTAGAAGTTGAAAGAACAAGCCGTTTGTGATATATTTATATCAAATATTACATTTGGAGGCTTATATGTCTATAGCAAAAAAAATTGACCATACAGTATTAAAGGCAGATACTGTTCCAAGTACAGTTGTAAGGTATTGTAACGAGGCAAAAGAGTATGGTTTTGCATCTGTTTGTGTAAACGCTTGTTATACAAGTTTAGTTAGTAAAGAACTAGCGGGTTCAAATGTTTTAACTTGCTCTGTTATTGGCTTTCCCTTAGGTGCAATGTCAACAAAATCTAAGGCGTTTGAAGCTAAAACTGCTGTTGAAGACGGAGCAAATGAAATAGATATGGTTATTAATGTTGGGGCCTTAAAAGATAAGAATTATGATTTGGTTCGTGATGACATAAAAGCAGTTGTTGAGGCTTCAAAACCTGCAATAGTTAAAGTTATTATTGAAACTTGTTTGCTTACAAAAGATGAAATAGTTAAAGCTTGTGAGTTAAGCGTTGAGGCTAAGGCTGCCTTTGTTAAAACATCAACAGGGTTTTCAACGGGCGGTGCAACAACTGAGGATGTTGCTCTAATGAAAAAAACCGTTAATGGTAAAGCTTTAGTAAAAGCTAGCGGTGGTATTAGAACAGCTGAACAAGCCCAGGCAATGATTGATGCTGGCGCTGATAGAATTGGTGCTGGTAACGGTATAGTATTACTGTAATATAATAAAAGCTAATAATTAATATAATAAAAAAAGGACCTTATGGTCCTTTTTTTATTTAGTCTATATCTTCTAGGTTTTCTATGTCGTCTACTGGCTCATCCGCGCTTGAATCAGCCTCTTTTGTTATCACGGGCATAATAATATGTTCAAAGTCACTACACACATGTATACTATTTCCGTCTAAATCAACAAAGGTATAATGTGCTTCTTTTGGGTCAAGGTGGTTAATAATATCGCTATGCATAGCATGTGTTTTAGCTATATTATTGCTTTTTATGTATATCTCTCTAGGCAATATATCATTACTTTCAATTAGGCAAATACTATTTTCATTTTTATCATTTTTCATAAAAACCTTATAACCTTCATCCCTGCTCAAAGCATGCATATGCAAACCAAGCCTAGTTTGGTAAAAATCTATGCTGCTTTCCATGTTTTTTACAAATAGTGTAAAATTATCGTTTATTGTAAGCATATTATTCCTTTACTTAAGCAAAAGAGTTAGCATCTTATTGCTTCTAGATAAAAATTCTGTAACTTCATTATCTTCTAATGGCCTTGTTGCCATTCTTGCCAAGTCATACATTTGTTCGGCTATCATTGTGCTTGTTTCGTCTTCTTCGCGGTTTAACAAGGCTTTAACTGCTGGGTTTTTAGCGTTTAACATAAGTGTAGATTGCTCTCCAAAACCGAAGTCCTGACCATACATTTTGCTCATTTCTGTAAATCGGCGCCCTTGTTCATCTTGTAGCATAAGGGCAGGTAGGTTTTCATCGGCTAATTCTTTTACTTGAACTAATAAATTTTCATTTTTCAGTGCTTTACGGAACAATTTCTGAAGTTTTTCTTGCTGTGTTTTTAGTTCTTCATCAGTATGTTCCTTATCGCCTGCCAAACCATCAACATCAGCGTCAACACGTACAAACTTTAAGCCTTCAACACCACCACTATATTCTATAAAGGATATAAAGTTATTGTCTATTATTGTGTTTAGTATTACAACATCAATTTCTCTATCTGTATAAAGGGAAATTGCAGCCGCTTGGCGTTTTTCATCAGCAGCGTAGTATATCTTTTTACCTATTTTATCTTCATTTTTATCAAGATATTCTTTTACTGTGAAATATTCTCCTTTAGATGTTTTAAGCAATAAACATTCTTTTAAGGCTTCAAAAAATTTATCATCCCTAACGCAACCATATTTAATAAAGGGGTTAATATCATCCCAATAGCTTTCATATTCTTCGCGTTTATTGTTAAACAAGCTTACAAGCCTATCAGCAACTTTTCTTGTAATATAAGCCTTCATTTTACGAACAAACCCATCGTTTTGTAAGTATGATCTGCTTACGTTTAAAGGTAAGTCTGGGCAATCTATAACACCGTTTAGCAATAACAAGTACTCTGGAATTACCTCTTTTATATTCTCTGCAACAAAAACTTGACCGCTAAATAATTTTATTTGGCCTTCATTTACTCCAAAATCTCTTTTTAATTTAGGAAAGTATAATATTCCTTTTAAATTAAATGGGTAATCAACATTTAAGTGAACTTGAAATAATGGATCCTCAAAACCACCAAATAATTTGTGGTAGAACTCGTTATACTCGGATTCTGTTACCTCGCTTGGTTTTTTCAACCATAGGGGATATATATCGTTTACTTTATATGTACCTTGTTCTTCTGCAGATTTTTCTTCTACTACTTCTTTTTCATCTTCTGCTTTTTCAGGCTCTTCCAGTTTTTTAGCTGCAGCTTCATCTAATCTTTTTTGCGCAGCCTCAATATCTTCTATGCTTCTTAGGTATACTGGCACCTTCATAAATTCACAATAGCGGTTTAATACTTCCCTAACACGGTGAGTATCTAAAAACTCCACTTCATCATCGGCTATATCAAGGGTTATTACTGTGCCGTAATCAGCTTTTTCAGTAGGGCTCATTTCAAAGCTCATACCATCTTCGCTAACCCATTTAACTGCCTGAGAACCTTCAACATAGCTTTTTGAAACTATTGTAACTTTCTTTGAAACCATAAATGCGGAATAGAAACCTAAACCAAAGTGACCAATTATGCCACCTTTGTTTTCAGAGTCTTCCCCTTCATAGTTTTTAAGGAATTCCTCAGCCGATGAAAAAGCAACTTGGTTAATATACTTTTCTATTTCTTCTTCAGTCATACCTATGCCATTATCATCAAAGCTTAATGTTTTTGCAGCTTTATCAACAGTAACAACAACACGGTAATTGTCGGCCGCTTCTGGGTTTAGCATACGGTGCTTTGTAATAGCATCGGTTCCGTTTGCTACTAATTCTCTTATAAATATATCCTTATCGGAATACAACCATTTTTTTATAATTGGCATTATATTATGGGCTTCAATTGAAATGTTGCCCCTTTTATCAGACATTTTAAGTCCTCCTTAATTAAAATATTATGCATACACATGCTAATAATATTTTAACATCTCGTTTTGCATAATGCAAGAACTTTTTAGCACTCATCAACACAAAGTGCTAACAATGTCTAATTTTTCTTTGGCATATCTTTTTTTAATTCTTCTAAAGCCTTATCGTAACTAAGTCCGGGTTTCAATCGTTTTGAATAAACCATGTTCAAACATAACCAGTCAACTTCTGATGGCTCCTGTACAGAGGACCATTTTTGGTAAAAAATACTGTCGCTATATGTATAAGAATCGTTTGGCGTACCTAATGCACCTAAAAGCTCTTCCATAAACAAGTGGTTTCTTTCCTCTTGGTTGGTCACATCATTTGCTATTACAATTTCAACCTTTGTAATTTCATGCCTGCCATTCCAAAAATAGTAAAACATGCCCCAGTTACCCTCGTAATATTTTGTAATATGTTTAGCCATATCTGCTAATGGTGTGTAAGTAATAACAACGTTAGCTTTGTTCTTTTTAGTAAAGCTTAATAAAGGCATGGCGGGTATTTTACGGTTTACATCTTTAATAAACTGTGTTGCAAATTCCATATCCTCTTCGGTGTAATCACCTTGCATATAAATGTTTATGGGTTTAACGGCTTTTTTCATCCTGTAATCTGATTTTTCAAATTCATTGCCAAAGGCAATTTCTCCAAAATAATCAAGAGCTTTAACGTATGCATCATATTCATTGTTAGCACTAAACTCAACAGCGATTGCTGTGCTAAATAAAATATTAAATATAAGTGTTGTAACTATAATAATTTTAAATGTTTTGTTCATATATAATCCTCCTATTACATATACAAAGTTTAACATTTTTAAGGAATATATTCAATATTTCTTGTTTTATAAGCATATTAAACAAAATGCAAATACCATTAAAAAACAAAAAATAATGTAAATTTATACTTGACATATGTATAATTATGCATTAATATTACATTATTCTAAATTTTATGGAGGATAAAACAATGAAAAAATCATTAGCGTTAATTTTAAGCTTAATATTATTAGTAGGTTCAATGGCACTCGTGAATGCAGAGGATAATATACTTGTTGTAACAAATCCAGAATATCCACCTTTTGAATTTGTTGATTCAGATGGAACAATTGCTGGGTACGATGTTGATGTTATGAATGAAGTTGCAAAGTTAGCAGGCTTTAAAGTAGAGTATGAAGCAATTGCCTTTGATGCAGTTATTCCCTCAGTTATTACAAACCCAAATACAATTGGTGTATCAGGTATAAGTATAACTGAAGAGCGTTTATTAAATGTTAATTTTAGCGAAGGGTATATTGATGCAGGCTTAGCTTTAATAGTTAAAACTGATTCGCCAATTAAAAGTGAAAACGACCTTCAGGGTAAAACAATAGGCGTTCAACTTGGCACCACAAGCGATTTAAAAGCAGAAGAGCTTGTTGGTAAAGATAATGTTGCCACATATAAAAGCTTTATAGAGGCAGTTAAAGATTTGCAAGGCCAAAAAATAGATGCAGTTATAGTTGATAAGCCAGTTGGCTTAGCGATATTATCAGAACTTAATGACCCATCCTTACAAATATTGGATATGGAACTTGCAGCAGACCTTTATGGTATAGCCGTTAATAAATCTAATACTGACCTTTTAGATAAAATTAATGCAGCATTAGCTACAATGAAAGAAAATGGCTTCTTTGATGAACTAAATGTAAAATATTTTGGTAATTAATTTAAGGCAAGGTAGCCTAAGCGGCTACCTTTATCTTTTTAAGGAGAATATATATGCCCACACAAGCAATTTCCTATTTTGATAAATTGTGGCTTCAAATTGAGCCTGCTGTGCAAAGTAATACATTAAACTTTTGGCAATCAATTTATAAGGAAGTTTACTCTAACCTTATAAAGGATGATAGATGGCTTCAATATATTAATGGCCTAGGTGTAACTATAAAAGTATCATTCTTTGCCATATTATTTGGTGTAGCGCTTGGTTTAATACTTGCACTTTTAAGGCTACCTGAGGTAAGAAGCCTTAAGTATAGAAAAACGGAATCAGCATTAATAAACTTTTTTAAGTTTATAGGTACAAAAATTATAAAGTTGTTATCTAAATTTGCTGGTTTTTACATTCAACTTTATCGGGGAACACCATTATTGTTACAGGTTTTAATTATAAACTTTGGTATTTTTGGCTCTATACGTGTTGATAAGGTTGTTATAGGTGTTGTTGCTTGTGGGTTAAATAGTGCGGCTTATGTTGCAGAAATTCTTCGTGGTGGATTATTGTCGGTTCCTCATGGGCAAAAGGAAGCTGGAAGATCTTTAGGCTTATCTGGAATACAAACATTAATAAAGATAATTATTCCCCAAGCTTTAAAATCGGCGTTACCAGCCATGGGTAATGAGTTTATAGCCTTAATAAAGGAAACTTCAATATTATCATATATTGCATTAACGGAGCTTACAAAGGCGGGCGATTATATCCGTTCACGTACCTATTCGGCATTTACGCCTTATATAATATCGGGTTTGTTATATTTAGTATGTACATTAACTTTAACTAAGTTAATTAGCATATTGGAAAAGAGGTTAAGCGCAAGTGATTTACACTAAAAATCTTGAAAAAAGCTTTAAGGATTTGCACGTGTTAAAAGGTGTAAATCAACATATTAAAAAAGGTGAAAAAGTGGCAATAATAGGGCCTTCAGGAAGTGGTAAAAGTACTTTTTTAAGGTGCCTAAACTTACTAGAGGAGCCTACTTCTGGCCAAATAATATTTGAAGGTGAAGATATTACTTCAGCTAAGTGTGATATAAATAAAGTTCGCCAAAAAATGGGTATGGTTTTTCAACAATTTAATCTTTTCCCTCATAAAACTGTACTTGAAAATATTACACTTGCACCTAAAATGCTAAAACTTATGAATAAGGATGAGGCTAATGCAAAAGCAGAAACCCTTCTTAAAAGGGTTGGGCTTATTGAAAAAATAAATGCTTATCCGCGTCAATTATCTGGGGGACAACAACAACGTATAGCTATTATTAGGGCTTTAGCTATGAATCCAACAGTTATGTTGTTTGATGAACCAACATCTGCCCTTGACCCGGAGATGGTAGGGGAAGTGCTTGATGTAATAAAATCCCTTGCTGTGGAGGGAATAACAATGTTAATTGTTACCCATGAAATGGGTTTTGCAAAAGAAGTTGCCGATAGAGTTCTTTTTATGGATGAAGGCCTTGTTGTTGAAGAGGGTAAACCTTATGATATATTTAATAATCCACAAGTAGAAAGAACTAAAAATTTCCTAAATAAAATATTGTAAAAACTAATAAATAAGTCTCCTAAATTATAGGAGATTTTTTATGCGTTTAAAATAAACGAACAATTTTACAAAAATTTAATAATTATATTCGGATATTGAACGCCTTTTATGTTGACAGTAAATTTTAATTGTTATATCATATAAGTGCAAATTATTTAAAAATTGCGGTTACCGCCACCAAGGCGGTTTGTTTTCTTAAAAGGAGGAATGTTCGTGAAAAAGGTTGCTGTAATAATGGGTAGCGCAAGTGACTTAAAGATTGCTAAAGCTGCTGCTGATACTTTAAAAAGTTATAATGTTCCTTTTACGGTGCGAGTTCTTTCTGCCCACAGAACGGCGGAAGAAGCTCGCATTTTTGCATTAAATGCAGCTAAAGATGGATATGGTGCAATTATAGCAATTGCTGGAATGGCTGCTCATTTGGCTGGGGCAATGGCTGCAAATACAATACTTCCGGTTGTTGGGGTTCCCGCAAGCTCTGGTGGCCTTGGTGGTATGGATGCACTATTATCCACAGTACAAATGCCTTCAGGCGTTCCAGTTGCTTGTGTTGCTTTGGATGGTGGAAAGAATGCAGCATTATTGTGTATACAAATGTTAGCAATTTTCAACGAAAGCTTAGCAAATAAGTTAAATCAAGAAAAACTTAATATGGCGCAAAATGCTCGTGAAAAAGATGCGGAAATTAATAATGAATATTCTTGGGAGGTAATTTAAATGAATAAAACACTTGTTTATAAAGGTAAAACCAAAGATGTATACAATAATAACGATGGTAGTTATACATTAATTTTTAAAGACGATGTTACAGGTGAAAATGGTGTTTTTGACCCAGGTGCAAACTCTGTTGGTTTATCAATTGATGGTATGGGTAAGCGCAACCTAATTATGTCGCGCTATTACTTTGAACTTTTAACAAAAGAAGGGGTAAAAACCCATTATTTAAGCTGTGATCCAGATAAAGGCGAAATGAAAGTTCTACCCGCTAAAGCTTTTGGCAAGGGTTTAGAAGTTATTTGCCGTTTGCGTGCAGTTGGTAGCTTTATAAGGCGCTATGGTAACTATATTGAAAATGGTAGCCTATTACCAGAGTATGTAGAAATGACTATAAAAGATGATGAAAAGGGCGATCCACTAATTACAAAAGAAGCCCTTGTTGCTTTGAATATTATGACCGATAAACAATATGAAGATACTAAGTTAGCAACACAAAAAATAACAAGAATTATAGCTGAAGATTTAAAAAAACGTGGCCTAGAACTTTATGATATTAAATACGAATTTGGCTTTTATGGTGATGATGTTCTTTTAATAGATGAAATTGCATCGGGTAATATGCGTGTTTATGAAGAAGGTAATTATGTTGATCCTATAAGCCTTACAAACAAGATAATTGGGGAATAATATGAATAATTTGCACGAAGAATGCGGAATTTTTGGCATTTGTCGTAAGGATCTTGGCGATGTTGCACTAGATTCTTATCTTGGACTTTTTGCTTTACAACACCGTGGCCAGGAAAGTTGTGGCATTGCAGTAAATAATGATGGCCTTTTCAGCCTATTTGTTGATGCAGGCCTCGTTAATGAAGCTATAACAGAAAACCACCTTAATGCTTTTTCACAAGGAAGTATGGCAATAGGGCATGTTCGCTATGGCTCAGAGGATGAGCGTGGTAGGATAAATGCTCAACCAATTGTTGTTGACCATATGAAGGGAAGAATGGCATTAGCAAATAACGGTTCCCTCGTTAATTATAATGAACTTCGTAGGCAATATGAAGCTCAAGGCTCTATATTCCATACTACTAGTGATGCGGAGGTTATATCCTGCGCCATAACTAGGGAAAGGCTTACAGCTCCATCCCTAGAGGAATCTGTGAATAGGGCTATGAAATTATTTAAGGGCAGTTATTCTTTGGTTATTATGACCCCTAAAAAGCTTATAGCTGTTCGTGATCCTTTAGGTTTTAAACCCCTTTGCTATGGCAAAAAGAAGGATGGATCCTTTGTTGTTGCCTCAGAATCTTGTGCAATTGATGCAGTTGGGGCAGAACTTGTTCGTGATATAAAACCAGGTGAAATTATTATTTTTGATAGGGATCAAACACGTTCTATTAATGATAATATCAAAGGTGATAAAGCTGCAAGGCTTTGTGCTTTTGAATATATATACTTTGCAAGGCCAGACTCGGTTATAGATGGGGTATCTGTACATGAAGCACGTTTAAAAATGGGCGAAATTCTATCCAAGGAACATCCTGTTGATGCTGATATAGTTGTTGGTGTACCTGATAGTGGTATTGATGCGGCAATAGGTTATTCTAGGGCATCTGGAATACCTTATGGTTTAGGTTTTATTAAAAGCAGGTATATTGCAAGAACTTTTATTGCTCCAAAACAGGTTTTAAGGGAAAGAGGAGTAAGAATAAAGTTAAACCCAATTGTTGAGGCTGTAAAAGGTAAGCGTGTAATACTAATTGATGATTCCATTGTGCGTGGTACAACCAGCCAAAAAATAGTTGCATTAATAAGGGAAGCAGGGGCAAAGGAAGTGCATATGCGCATAACAGCCCCTCCATTCCAAAATCCATGTTATTATGGCACGGATATTAAATCCCGTGATGTGCTTATTGCGTGTAAATACTCTATAGTTGAAACTGCTAGGCATATAGGGGCGGATAGTTTGGCTTATTTAAGCGTTCAAGGCTTAAATGAAATTACAGGGAACAAAGGCTTATCTATGTGTAAAGCATGTTTTAATGGTGATTATCCAACACAAGCGCCAGAATCAACCGAAAGAAATCGCTTTGGGAAGCGACTAATGCGTATAGGAGGTACAGAATGAAAAGCGAAAGCAATCGTTATAAAGAGGCAGGGGTAGATATTAATGCGGGGTATAGGGCGGTTGAACTTATGAAAAGCTCTGTTGCCCGCACAAGCATACCTGGTGCTGATACGGATATTGGTGGCTTTGGTGGTATGTTCATACCTAACTTAGCTGGAATGAAACAGCCAGTTTTAGTGTCTGGTACAGATGGTGTAGGTACAAAATTAAAAATAGCATTTTTATTAGATAAACATAATACTGTAGGTATTGACTGTGTTGCTATGTGTGTTAACGATATTATTTGTTCAGGTGCAAAACCATTATTTTTCCTTGACTATATAGCTGTAGGGAAAAATGTTCCAGAACGAGTGGCTGATATTGTTGCAGGTATAGCAGAAGGTTGTGTTCAAGCAGGTTGTGCCCTTATTGGTGGCGAAACTGCTGAAATGCCCGGGTTTTATAGTGAAGATGAATATGACCTAGCCGGCTTTGCTGTTGGTATTGTTGATAAGGATGATGTTGTTGATAAAAACACTATAACTGAAGGTGATGTGATTATTGCCTTACCATCAAGCGGTGTTCATTCAAATGGTTTTTCCCTTGTGCGCAAAGTTTTTGATGTTGAAAACGCAGACCTTAAAACAGTTAAGGATGAACTTAATGGCTTGTCATTAGGTGAGGCGCTTCTTACCCCTACAAATATATATGTTAAGCCTGTTTTAGATTTATTATCAAAAGTAAAAGTAAAAGGCATTGCCCATATAACTGGTGGTGGCTTTTATGAAAATATTCCAAGGGCTTTACCAAAAGGCATGGAAGCTGTTATTGATACAAAGGCTATTACAGCACCCCCAATATTTAATTTTTTACAAAAAACAGGCAATATTCCACAAAAAGAAATGTTCTCAACATATAATATGGGTGTTGGCATGTGTGCTGTTGTAAATAAAACAGATGCTAATTTAGCTGTTGAAATTCTAAAGGCCAATGGTCAAAATGCATATGTGTTAGGCGAAGTTAAAAAAGGTGATAGGGGAGTAGTGCTATGAGCTATGCCCGCATTGCTGTTTTTGTTTCTGGTGGAGGCACTAATTTACAAGCTTTGTTAGATGCACAAAAAAGCGGTATTTTAAACAAAGGTAAAGTTGAGTTAGTAATTAGTGATAGGGAAGGTTGTTATGCGCTTGAAAGGGCTGAAAAATCAGGTATTAAAAGTTTTTGTTTTATAAAAAAGCAAATTGGTCAAAGTTTATTTGAGCAAAAACTAAATGAAATGCTAAAAGTGAATAATATTGATTTTATTATTCTTGCAGGCTTTTTGAGCATATTGAGTGCAGAGTTCACAAAAGCATGGGATATGAAAATTATTAATGTGCATCCATCATTAATTCCATCCTTTTGTGGTGATGGCTATTATGGCTTAAAAGTACACTCTGCTGCCCTAGAAAGAGGAGTTAAAATAAGCGGAGCAACAGTGCATTATGTAAATGGTGATGTTGACGGGGGGCCGATTATATTTCAAAAAGTAGTTCCTGTATATAAAAAGGATACTCCAGAAACTCTTCAAATAAGGATAATGAAAAAAGCGGAGTGGGTATTATTACCAAAAGCAGCACAACAATTATCTCAAAAAATAGTAAAGCAAAAGGAGAAAAGCAATGAAAAATAATCAAGCTCATAATCTTTGTGATATATTAAAAAACAATAGCTATCCAGGCCGTGGAATAGTACTTGGCACATTAAAAGATGGAACTCCTATGGCAATATATTTTATTATGGGTAGAAGTGAAAATAGCCGTAATAGAGTATTTGTTGAGGAAGGTAATGATTTACGCATTGAACCTTATGATGCAAGCAAAGTTGAAGATCCTTCCTTAATTGTGTACTACCCAGTAAGGGAGTATGAAAAATCTTTGGTTGTAACAAATGGTGACCAAACAGACACTGTTTATAATTATTTAAAACAAGGTAAAAGCTTTGTAGATGCCCTTCAAACAAGATGTTTTGAGCCAGATGCCCCACATTTTACCCCTCGCATTAGTGGTATCATGAATTTAAATAACTATGAATATACCCTTTCCATACTGAAAAAACAGGATGAAGAGGGTAAAGTTTGTACAAGGCAATACTTTAATTATAGCGCCATACCAGGTACAGCACATTTTATACATACATATGTTGGCGATGGAAAAATACTACCATCATATCATGGAGAACCTTGCTTGATAGAAGTTCCTGAGAATTTTAAAAACTTTGTTGAAAATGTGTGGGATAGCTTGAATAAGGACAATAGGATTTCGATTTATGCTTATTCTAACAAAGGCACAATTATTATAAACAGGCATAACAAATAGGAGGATTTATGAAAGATATATTGTTAAAGTATGGTTGTAACCCTAACCAAAACCCAGCAAGTATTTATATGAGAGATGGTAGTGATTTGCCCCTAACAGTTTTAAGTGGTAAACCAGGCTATATAAACTTTCTAGACGCTCTTAATGCATGGCAACTTGTAAAGGCTTTAAAACAAGCAACGGGTATTGCTGCTGCAGCCTCCTTTAAACATGTTAGCCCCGCTGGTGCTGCTTTAGGCTTTAAAATGTCGCCTGAACTCAAAAAAGCTTATTTTGTTGATGATATGCCTGGCATAGATGAATCACCTATTGCAACAGCATATGCAAGGGCACGTGGAGCAGATAGGCTTTGTTCCTATGGTGATTGGATTGCTTTAAGTGATACTTGCGATGAAACTACTGCAAAACTAATTTTTAGAGAAGTTAGTGATGGTGTAATTGCTCCAGATTTTAGCCCAGAAGCTTTAGAAATTTTAAAAGAAAAAAGAAAAGGTTCCTATTCGTTAATACAAATAGATCCTGATTATTCACCCGTTCAGGAAGAAACTCGCGATGTATTTGGTATAACAATGGCTCAACGCTATAATGATAGCGTTATAGATGCTAGTGTATTAAATAATATAGTTACAAATAATAAAGATTTAAGCGAAAGTGCAAAGAACGACTTGGTTTTAGCGCTTATAACCCTTAAATATACCCAATCTAACTCAGTTTGTTTCGTTAAAGATGGGCAAGTTATAGGCAATGGCGCAGGGCAACAAAGCCGTGTTCACTGCACACGCTTAGCGGGTAGCAAGGCGGATTTATGGCATATGCGCCAACACCCAAGAGTATTGGCTTTAAACTTTGTTGATGGTATTAAACGTGCAGAAAGGGATAATGCTGTTGATAGCTTCCTTTCACCTGATGCAGAAGAATTGTTAAGTGATGGCAACTGGGAAAATATTTTTAAAGAGAAACCAGTTTTCCTTACAGCTGAAGAACGTAAGGATTGGATGGATAAATTAACAGATGTTGCCCTTGGTAGTGATGCTTTTTTCCCCTTTAGCGATAATATTGATAGGGCAAAGCAAAGTGGCGTAAAATATATTGCTCAACCAGGTGGCTCTATTAGGGATGATTTGGTAATCGAGGCTTGCAATAAATATGATATGGTTATGGCGTTTACTGGCGTAAGGCTTTTCCATCATTAAAAATTAATGGAGGCAAAAATGAATATTCTTGTTATTGGTAGCGGTGGTAGGGAACATGCAATTGTTAAAAAACTCAAAGCTGATAATTCTAAAAATAAAATATTTGCATTACCAGGTAATGATGGTATGGAAGGGGTTAATTTGGTACCTCTAAACCCTATGAATATTGATGATGTAGTAAAATTCTCAGTTGAAAACAATATTGATTTTGCAATAGTTACACCAGATGATCCATTGGCAATAGGCATGGTTGATGCTTTGGAGTCTAAAAACATAGCTTGCTTTGGCCCAACAAAAGCAGCGGCTAGGTTGGAGTCTAGTAAGTTATATGCAAAACAAATTATGCAAAAATATAATATACCAACAGGGGCATGCAAATCTTTCACTAGTTTAGAGCCAGCATTAGAATATTTACACACACAAAGTTTGCCTATTGTTGTAAAAGCGGATGGGCTTGCTCGTGGTAAAGGTGTTATTGTAGCTAATAGCTATACCGAAGCAGAGGAAGCGATTAAGGATATGCTTGGCAACCATGTTTTTGGTGCTAGTGGTGATACCGTTATTATAGAAGAATTTTTAGATGGTAAAGAAGTTTCAGTTTTATGCCTCGTTGATGGTGAAAGAGTTATTCCAATGCTTTCATCTATGGATCATAAACGAGTATTTGATAACGATGAAGGCCCTAACACTGGTGGCATGGGTGCAATTGCTCCTAACCCATACTATACAAAAGAAATTGCCGAAATAGCTATGAGGGATATTTATATGCCAACAGTAAAGGCTATGCAAGCTGAAGGCAATCCCTTTCATGGGTGTTTGTTCTTTGGGCTTATGTTAACAAAGGAAGGACCCAAGGTTCTTGAATATAATGCACGCTTTGGTGACCCCGAAACTCAAACAGTTTTAAGTTTGCTAAAAAGTGACTTATTAAACGCAATGATTAATACTCGCAATGGAAATCTAAAAGAAGAAGATTTGGTTTTTGATAATGGCTGTGCTTGCTGCGTTGTTATGGCCTCGAAAGGTTATCCAGGTGATTATGAAACTGGCCAAAAAATTACTGTTAACAATAATATAAATGCACAAGTTTTCTATGCAGGTGTAAAAAAAGTTGATGGAGAACTTTTAACAAATGGTGGAAGGGTTCTTTGTATTACATGCACAGGGGAAAACTTAAACCAAGCTGTTGAAAACGCGTATAATCAATCAAAAAACATTCACTTTAATGGCGCGCATATGCGCAAGGATATTGGCGCGGTTGCCCTTAATTGTGGAAAGGAATAATAATGGTTTACAGAATTTATGTTGAAAAACAAAAGGAATTTAGGCAAGAAGCAAAGCACGTACTAAATGAACTTAAACAGTATTTAGGTTTAAAAAATATAAGCAATTTAAGAGTAGTTAATAGGTATGATGTTGAAGGTATAGATAGTGATGATTTTGATTCTGCTGTTAAAACAGTATTTTCAGAACCACAAGTTGATGATGCTTTTAATTCCTTTATAATACCAACTAATGTAAAAGCTTTTGCTGTTCAAGCGTTACCAGGGCAGTTCGACCAACGGGCAGATAGTGCTGCACAATGTATACAACTTATGACCGCTGGTGAAAGGCCAATAGTTAGGTATGCAAAAATTTATATAATTGAGGGGGAAATAAGTGAACAAAACCTTGAAGATATAAAAAAATACCTTATTAACCCCGTTGAATCTCGTGAAGTTAGCTTTGAATTACCAAAAACTTTAAAGTTATCATTAAATAACCCAGATGATATACAAGTGCTTGAAGGCTTTAGGGAAATGAATGAAGAAGCCTTAAAACAGCTATGCAATGAAAAAGCTTTAGCAATGGATATTGATGATCTTCTATTTGTAAAAGCACACTTTATTAAAGAAGGTCGTGATCCTAGCCTTACAGAGCTTAGAGTTATGGATACATACTGGTCTGACCATTGCAGGCACACAACATTTCTTACAGCCTTAAAAAATGTTGAAATAGATGATGAACAAATAAAGAAAACATATGATGAATATATAGATTTACGTAATAGCTTAAACCGTAAAGGGGATCCAACCCTTATGGAGGCAGCAACAATAGGCACAAAAGCATTAAAACGTGATGGTGCATTACCTCATTTAGATGAAAGTGAGGAAATTAACGCTTGCACAGTAAGAATAAAAGCGGATACACCTGATGGTGATAAAGATTGGTTGCTTTTATTTAAAAATGAAACCCATAACCATCCAACCGAGATTGAACCCTTTGGTGGAGCGGCAACTTGCATCGGTGGAGCTATAAGGGATCCCCTTTCTGCTCGTAGCTATGTTTATGCTTCCATGCGTGTTACAGGTGCTGCCGACCCTACATTACCCCTTTCACAAACTATACCAGGTAAGCTTTCTCAAAGGAAAATATGCACAGGTGCAGCTTCAGGTTTTAGCTCCTACGGTAATCAAATTGGCTTGGCAACAGGTACTGTAAGGGAAATATATCACCCTGGCTATGCTGCAAAACGCTTGGAAACAGGTGCTGTACTTGGCGCTGCTCCCCTTGGGCATGTTCGCAGAGAGCGCCCTCTTCCTGGTGATGTGGTTATACTCCTTGGTGGTAGAACAGGTAGGGATGGAATTGGAGGAGCAACAGGGTCATCTATGGCTCACACAGTCCAGTCTGTTGATGAATGTGCATCTCAAGTTCAAAAGGGTAATGCTCCAGAAGAACGCAAACTTCAACGCTTGTTTAGAAATGAAAAAGCAACTCTTTTAATAAAACGTTGCAATGACTTTGGCGCAGGTGGTGTTTCTGTTGCAATTGGCGAACTTGCCGATGGCTTAGAAATAGACCTTGATAAAGTTCCAAGAAAGTATGAAGGGCTTGATGGAACAGAACTTGCTATAAGTGAATCACAAGAACGTATGGCGGTTGTTGTTGCCCCTGAAGATGTGGAAGAATTTAATAAGTACGCAACAGAGGAAAATCTTGAAGCTACACAGGTAGCTGTTATAACAGAGCAAAAACGCATGGTAATGCGTTGGCGTGGTAAAGTAGTTGTGGATTTAGATAGAGATTTCCTATCATCAAACGGAGCCCCTAAACAGATAGATGTACATATAACAAAAAGTAAAGATTGGCAAAGAAAAGAAAATAAACCCTTTGATGAAGCGCTTTTATCCTTTGCTAGTTCCCTAAATGGATGTTCACAACGTGGGCTTATAGAACGCTTTGACTCAACTATTGGCGCTGGATCAGTTCTTTTGCCTTTGGGAGGCAAAAATCAAACTACAGCACCTTGTTCAATGGTGCATTTATTACCCGTAGAAGGTGGAACAAAAACTGCCTCCTATATGGCCTATGGCTTTAACCCTGAAATAAGTTCAAAAAGCCCATATCATGGCGCTTACCTTGCAGTTGTTGAGGCTATAACCAATTTAATAGCAACTGGTGCAGCAAATGAGCATATATATTTAAGCCATCAAGAATTTTTCCCAAAACCAATGAAAGATCCTAAACGTTGGGGCATGCCTTTGGCATCCTTACTTGGTGCTTTACGTGCACAGCTGGAATTATCTGCCGCTGCTATTGGTGGTAAAGATTCAATGAGTGGTAGCTTTGAGGATATAGACGTTCCTCCTACATTAATTTCTTTTGCAGTTACTTGGGGTGATAGTCAAAACACAGTATCCCCAGAATTTAAAAAGCAAGGTAGCAAAGTTATATGCTTAAAGCCTGAACTCGGTAATGATGGCTTACCAAAAGCAGAATCATTAAAAGCACTTTATAACGTAACAACATCCATGCTCGGGTCAAAGCAAGCTATATCTGCATGTGCAGTAGGTGATGGTGGTATAGCGGCAGCAATATTGCGTATGGCAATGGGCAACGGAATTGGTTTTGAATTTGAAAATATTCCAAGTGAGGAATTATTTGAATACAACTATGGCGCTATATTGTTGGAGCTCGCTGATGATGAATACTTACCAAGTTATAATTATCAAATTATTGGTACAACAAAAGGTAACAGCATAAAATATGCAAATTATGATATAGAATTGAATAATGTTCTTGAAGCATATAACAACAAGCTTGAAGGGGTATATACAGTAAAAACAAATGAAACTGAAATAGTAAAAACTGTTAAACCTATGAACTTGCCAACATTAAAAGGCCCAAGCTATGTTAAACCGAGGGTTTTAATTCCAGCCTTCCCAGGCACTAACTGTGAGCTAGATACCGCGCGTGCTTTTGAAAGAGCAGGTGCTATTGCGGATGTTTTCATAATTAAAAACTTAAGCCCACAAGATGTTGTTGACTCTGTAAACGAAATGGCTATGAGAATAAAAAATGCTCAACTTATATTAATTCCAGGTGGCTTTTCTGGTGGCGATGAACCTGAAGGCTCTGCAAAGCTAATTACATCATTTTTCCGCAGCCAAAAAATTGCAGATGCTGTGCATGAACTTTTAGATGTTCGCAAGGGGCTTGTTGGTGGTATATGTAATGGTTTCCAAGCCTTAATTAAACTTGGATTGTTACCTTATGGTAAAATTAGTGGTAATGTTCAAGGGGATCCAACGCTTACATTTAATACAATTGGTAGGCACCAAAGCCGAATTGTAAGTGTAAAAACTTGCTCAACATTATCACCTTGGTTTGCTAAAAACCCATTAAGGAGCATAAACTATGTTCCAATATCTCATGGGGAAGGACGCTTTGTTTGTACACCTGAAATGATTGAAAACTTTGCAAATAATGGACAAATAGCATCTCAATACGTTGATATGGATGGTAACCCAACAATGAATGTTGATTTTAACCCAAGTGGCTCTTATTATGCAGTTGAGGCTATAACTTCACCTGATGGAAGAGTAATGGGAAGGATGGGGCATTCGGAAAGAATGCTTTCTAATCTATATAAAAACCTACCTGGTGTTTATGATGATCCGTTGTTTATAAGTGCAGTTAATTATTTCAAATAAATAATATGCAAAAAGCAAGCCGATACAAGGCGTGCTTTTTGCATCATAGGGAAATATTTTATAATAAAATTTAAGAATTAGAAAAAATACATAAAAAAGTTAAATATATTTTTAACTATATAAATAAACATGTATTATATGGTAATTAAGAAAACATGTAAAACAGGCCTAAACAACCTAAAAACTTGACAATCCCAAAAATTAAACATATACTTTTGCTTGTATTTATCTCAGCGGAGGCAACGTTTATGAACTCAGTTATTATTCCAAATGGTTATAAGGCTAAGTTGGATCTTTATGAAACACAAAAAGCTATAACTGTTATAAAAAGAAGCTTTGAAGGCGGCATTGAAAAACGCCTAAATTTAAAAAGGGTGTCAGCGCCACTTTTTGTTGACCCAGCTACAGGTTTAAATGATAATTTAAATGGAGTGGAAAGGCCAGTAAGCTTCGATGTTCCTGCTGCGGAAATGAATGCAGAAGTTATACATTCACTCGCTAAATGGAAGCGAATGGTTTTACATAAGTATGATTTTAATGTAGGTAAAGGCTTATATACAAATATGAACGCCATTAGACGTGATGAAAGCCTTGATAACCTTCACTCTATATATGTTGACCAATGGGATTGGGAAAAAATTATAACTCAAGATCAACGTAATATTAATTACCTTTATGAAACTGTACAAGCAATTGTTGATGCAATTCATGATACTTTAAAAATATTAAAATCAAAATTCCCTAAATTAGATACGGAAATAACAAAGGAAGTTTTCTTTGTTACTAGCCAGGAGCTTTTAGATATGTATCCTAATTTAACACCAAAACAAAGGGAATACGAGATTACAAAAAAATATAAAACCGTATTTATATCCCAAATTGGTAAAATGTTATCAAATAATGATCGCCATGATGGTAGAGCACCCGACTATGATGATTGGGATTTAAATGGAGATATACTTTTCTATCACCCAACATTAGATTGTGCCTTAGAAATATCATCTATGGGTATAAGGGTAAATGAGGAAAGCTTGGATAGGCAGTTAAATATTAGCAACTGTAATGATAGGCGTGAACTTACATTCCATAAAATGCTTTTAAATGGCGAGCTACCTCAAACAATTGGTGGTGGTGTTGGCCAATCAAGGCTATGTATGCTATTAATTGGTAATGTTCATATTGGTGAAGTTCAAAGCTCCATTTGGGATAAACAAACTCATGATGTATGTGAGAATAAGGGAGTAATTTTACTGTAGCTTAATAATTGTATATTTTAGAAAGGCTGTGTATAAACGCTTATGCAAATTGACAACAACAGGGCAAGGTTCACACCACCCATACTTAATATATTCCGCCCAGATGCTTTAAGGATTGAGGGTATTTTAAAGCAAAAAATGGACGAAGTTATTGGGCTATCATCAAAAATTCATGATGAGTATGTTGATAGTAAAATATCTATACTTAAAGGTGAATGGCTTATACAGAATGATGGTAATGATAATTGGGTGGAACCTGTTAGTATTTTAGAAAACCCTGTTGATTGCATAAAACAGCTTGAAAACACACTTCTTTTAGCTAAAAGAATAAGAAGTAAAGATCTTATTATTCAGCTTGTAAATTATACACAAAATATATACGATAGCATATTTAAAGATGATAATGAACAAAAAGCAATAATTGCAGAAAAAGCTAGTGTTGAACTTATTAGCTTTTGTATTTCTCTTTATAATTTGGTTCAAAAACAATTTTTAATAAATTTTGCTAATGAAGTAAAATCTTTAATGCCAGACTATGTTGGATTCATTCAAAACATGGAGGTTGTAAAGCCTTCAAACCCGAATGTTCCAGATGGAACACCTAAAAACGAATCTACAATAAAATTCTATGCGCAAAGGCATGAATTATCCCATGGTGAAAAAGTTGCAGATAGCATAAAAAGTGCCGTTGTTAGCTATAAATGTTCAGGGTTAGCTAGGAATACAGAATCTGCTATAAGAGGCCTTAAGCTTCTAGATAAATATCACGGTACAATACATGGGGCATATACAGCAAATGATTATTTGGCTGGGCGTTGTCCTAATATCCCTATTAATATTAATGCGGCAAGTAAATTTTTTGTTGCTTTGCAATCTTTATTCTGTGCAACAGATGATTTAAGCGTTGCTGATCGTATGGAAATTATTGCATGCAACCTTCTTCCAGCATTTATAAATGATAATAAAATACAGGTAATGCAAACAACAAACCAGTGTGATTTGGGTAAAAGGGTTCGCCCTTGGCCATATGCAGAAGTTACTACTTGTAAGTTTTTTCAAGTAAACGAAAAGGTAAATGAGTATAAAAACCTTATCGATGCGGTAAATGCATTAAGAAGTTCTATATGGCTAAAAAAGAATGGCAAAGGCCTTGCCCTTATTTTTCCCTTTGAAAGCACTTTGCTTCATAGTGTTGATGGTGTTCCAGTTCAATTATCACTAAAAGGTAATTATCCCTTTGGTGAGGAAATGGAAATAACTATTAATACAAAGCAAGAAGTTACATTCCCCTTATATATTAGAATACCCCATTATACATCTGGCGCTACAATTGCTGTAAATAAAGAGGCGGCCCAACCAGCGGTTACAGGTTCTTATTATGTTCTAAGCAGAAAGTTTAAAAAAGGCGATAAAATTTACTTAAAATTTCCTGTTTCAATTAAAATTCATAAGTTTTATAGGCGTAGTTGCGCAGTTTTCAAAGGGCCAATTATTATGGCATACCCTCAAGATCCTAAGAAAAAATGTTATGAAAATTTAGCACTTGATTTAGAAAGTGCCCCTAGCTTAGTGGATGAAAATTCGCAAACAGTAAGTGCTAATGTGTTTAGGTATGAAGGTAAATATGATTGTAATTGTAAAATACCTTTAATGCCAGAGTGTGATACTAATAATCACGAAAGTGTAGAACTAAAGCCATATGCATGTTGTTTAAGCAGGCTAGCTCAATTTGCTACAATACAAATTGATGAAGGTAAAAATGAAGTACAACAAGGACAATAACTTAATATTAGCTTTAGGCCCTATGGCCGGCTTTACAGATGCCCCTTTTAGAGGCATCTGTTCTCAATTAGGGGCAAATAGCACAGTTACAGAAATGGTGAGCGCTATGGGTTTGCTTCATTCACCAAAGGATGGGGGAGCCTATAATCAACTACTTTATGTAAATAAAAATGAAAATAATTGCTCTGCCCAAATATTTGGTAGCGATCCAGAAATATGTGCAAAAGCTGCGGCCATTATTGCTGATATGGGGCTTTTTAGCTTTATAGATATAAATATGGGTTGCCCAGTTAAAAAAATTGTAAATAATGGTGAAGGCAGCGCTTTAATGAAAACTCCAAAACTTGCAGGGGAAATTGTTGAATTCGTAAGCAAGGCTGTTAATATTCCTGTAAGCGTTAAAATGCGAATAGGCTGGGATAATAACAGTAAAAATGCTGTTGATTTTGCAAAAGTGCTTGAAAATAGTGGGGCTAAACTTTTATGCGTTCATGGACGCACAAGGGAGCAGTTCTATAGCGGTAATGCAGATTGGGATACTATCGCCAAAGTTAAAGCAAACGTAAAAATACCTGTAGTTGCAAATGGAGATGTAAAAAATCATACAGATGCTTTAAATATACTTAAAAATACAAATTGTGATGGTATAATGATAGCAAGGGGAAGTCTTGGTAATCCTTGGATATTCAAACAAGTTATACAAGCTATAAATGGTGAAACTGTTTTTATGCCTAGCCTTGATGAACGTAGAACAATGGCAATAAATCATATGAACGCCTTAGTTGAATTTAAAGGTGAACAGCGTGGTTTAAGTGAATCTAAGTCACAATTTTGTCACTATTTTTTTGGTTTAGAAGGGGCTTCACAAGCAAGGAAAGATCTAAATGTTGCTAAAACTGTAAAAGAAGTTGAAAGCATTTTAAATGGAGTATTTAAGGTGTATTGATTTATTGCAATTTTATTGTAAAATATAATTAACTTTCGAAAAGAGGTAATTATGCTTAATTTATTAAAAAAAATAACATCTATTTTATTTGTGCTTGCAATTATGTTTTCAACAGCAAATGCTGTAGTTTCAAATAATTTATCGTTTTTAAACAATATTATTGATACTAGTGGTAATTACTCGCTTAACTTTGATATTAGCGCAAAAGCAAATAAATTATTCCCTTTTGATGATGCTCAAACGCAAGTTTATAATAAGGCAATAGAAAAGTTCAAATTAAGTTTAAGCTTTAAGCAATATGGTGATAAAACTGTAAATTTATCCAAGTTGAGCTATGCGGGTGATGAGGTTTTTTCTCAAGCTGAAGTTAAAAATAATAATATATTTTATGTGCTAAACTCTCTAATAGATTTTCGCATTTTAGCAAAGGATGGATCATCCCCTTTATCTATGTTAAATTTGGGTGGGGAAGTAATAGAAACTAAATATTCTTTTAATCCATTGGTAGCTAAGGATTTGCATCATTCTCTAATACAGCCACTTATTGATACCTTGCCAGATGGGAAAAAAACAAAAACTAATGCAAAATTTAAAGAAACAGCCAATGCTAAAACTTTGTACACCTATGTAATTTCTAAAGATGATATAGATAAATATGCTGATTTAATTACAACTGTAATGCTTGTTGGTATAGATGCTAATATTCAAACAGAAATGGGAGCGATTCCATATGGCAAATGGGAAATTAAAGACTACCTTGATGCTAATGATAACCGAGTTGCTATAAAGTTTGAAGGCAGAGCAGATTTTTTAGATGGCACAAAGCGAAAAATTGAATTCTTAACAAGCTTTAACAATGCCTATAATTCCTATAGATATGAACTAAATGCAGTATCAACAAATAGTAGGAATGATTATTATAATATAGTAGCAAGCCTTAAAGATGAAAATTCTATTGTAATAAATTCGGAATATGATCGCAAAACTAGAGTGTTACAAAGTGTTGAAACTATTAATAGTGATATAATATTAAACAAAAGCCAAAATATTACGCAGTTTGATGGTAACTATGAATATAAAACTGAAACTACAGCAGATGATGTGGAAACAGTAAACTCATATAAAATAACACCCAATATCAAAATAATAAATAATAACAATGTATACACTATAAATGGAAATGCAAGTTTGAATGTTATAGCAAATAATGCTAATACTATAAATATGGAATTGGATTTTAGTGACCCTTCAAATGTGGAAAAAGCCTTAGATTATGAAAAAGCTATAGTTTTGGCTGTTGATAATGGTGGGGTTGAACAGAATATAACAAATATCCAGTCCAGTTTAGAATCATATATTGTAAATAAAGATTTTGGCTTACAATATATTAATATGGATGAATGGAACGATGTTTATATTAAAAGCATAAATGATGAATTAAACCAAAAAACAGCATCTAGATTATTAAAAATAATGATAAATCAAGATGATATGTCTGTAGACGTACTCTCTTATGGAATGACAAGCGATGATTGGAACAAATTTCTTGAAACCGTAAATCATATAAAGGAGAAAAACTAATATGAAAAAGGTGCTTTTATTTCTACTATGTTTAACCGTTTTTTTGCAACCTTTAATTGCCCTAGGTGAGTCTGTTTCATTACCTGAAAAACTACAATTACAAATTGATGCAGGTTCTGGTTTTAAAGGCAATTATTCCATAGGTTTGTCAAAAATTGACGATACTTCGGCTCCAAAACTTCTAGAAGGTGAAATTAGTTATATAAAAACCGATGAAGAACATTATACCCTTATGGATGGTGAAAACACCTTTATGGAAATAGCCATTAAGGATGATAAAATTCATGTTAATATGGGTGAAGATTCTTTTTCTATTAGTTCATTAGCTTTTAGGCTGGCTGAAGAATTAAAAGGCAAACTTTTACCTTATTTGAATATTCCAAGTACATTGGATTTATTTTCTGCTGTACTTAGTACAAAACCACAAATAAGTGAAAGTACATCAATGCTTGAAAAACAAAAACTAGACCAAATTAACAGTACATTGCAGAATGCTTTAACAAAATATAGTACAGATATTGATTTATGGCTTGAATCACACCTTTCAGCATCTGAAAAACAGAAGCTTGAAGATGGTACGGAAATTCTAGGAATGGAATATGTTGTGCCTGTTGATGATATTAAGGATATGATTAAAACCCTTATATTTGATATAAAGCAAGATGATGAACTTATAAATGCAATGGCACAATATTTACCGCTTGAATATAGAAACATGTTGTTAGTTTTTAATCAAACAGATTATGTTTCTGCTGTTATTGACTATCTACCTATTGTTGGGGATGTTCGCCTAGGTAAAACATTTACTTTTAAAGGTGAACCTGTATCAACACACCTAAGTTTGCCTATTTATGATGCTACAAGTGGTAATTTTACATTAAATTATATAAATACTATTGATAGAATAAGTTTGCAAGAAGTGCAAGAAATTAAATTATTTAACGATAAAGAATCTGTAAGTATAAAGTATGTTGCAGTTGAAGTAGAAGGTGTTAAAAACTTTAAGGGCGAAATAAATAACATTTCTAGTGAAGGTGATGTTAAAAACAATGCTATATTGTTTGATGTTAATGCAGAGATAAAAGATTTTGTTGATGAGCTTGGCAAAAATAACTTGCATTATATTTATAGTGGCGAAATAAAAAATAATGATGAATTTTTAAAAACCTTAACAGATGCTGAAAAGGCAAGTTATTATAATATAGATAGCTATAATTTTGAATATAGTACAATATATTCAAGTGGAGTAGCTAAAAATACATCAACAAAACTACAAAGGCTTATTGATGTAAAAAATAACAGCAAAAATATTTGGTTTAATTTTAATCTTGATGCCAAAACCACCACATTCTGGGAAACAGAAAGCGTGAATGCTGAAAATTCAAATGAATATAATTTGTTGAATGAAGCTGATTGGGATTCGCTTGTTAAAAAAGCTTTAGAATTATTAAATGTTATTATAGAACAAAAGCATATCATTGTTCCTGTAGAACTTGGAGCAGATGTAAGTGAGTTTTTTGGTCAAGAATTTATAATACCTGATATTACAGCTACTCCAGTTCCTCAAACTACTCCCGAACCTGTAGCAGAAATAGAAAATTCAGAAGCACCATTAGCAAGCCCAGAATTACAAAAAACAGAACAAAATAACGCCGAAGAAATAAATTCACAAGACAATATTTCAGAAAATTCTGAAGAATTAAACACAACAGGTGAAAGTAATTCTTCTGAAATGCCTATAGAATCTACATTAGCGCCTTAAAAAATATTTTTTAAAAAAATTAAAAATATTTTTTAAAAAAAGAAGGAATTTATATAAGGGTGTAGAATTTAATTAGGGTGACATTTAAAATGTAAGTTTTAGATGTTAATGCTGAAGTGGCGGAATGGCAGACGCCGGAGACTTAAAATCTCCCGTTCGAATAGGACGTGTGGGTTCGACTCCCACCTTCAGCACCATAAATAAGCGACCTGTACAGGTCGCTTATTTATTTTGTGTATAAAATGATAATAAAAAAGCTTTGAGCACTGCAAAGCTTTTTATATTATCCAGCTAAGTAATTTATTAAGAAAATTCTTTAACTCTATACTATCAGGGTTCTTAAATATTTCAGAACTTTTGCCATACTCTAATATTTTGCCATTAGTTAAAAATGCTAGTTTTTCACATGCGTTTCGTGCAAAACCCATTTCGTGGGTAACAATTACAAATTTTAAGCCTTCGTCTTTTAATTCGTTTATGGTGTCCAAAACTTCAGATGTATATTCCGGGTCGAGAGCACTTGTGGGCTCATCTAACAATAACAATTTTGGTTTAGGGGCTATAGCTCTTGCAATTGCAACTCGTTGTTGTTGCCCACCAGATAATTCTCTTGGCTTTTTATGCCCAGAATCACTCAAACCTAGCCTGTCTAAAAGTTGAATAGCTTTTGTCTTTGCATCAGTTGTATTAAAGCCGTGAACTTTTATAAGGGGCAATATAATATTATCTAAAGCGTTAAGGTGGTCAAACAATCCATTTTGTTGAAATACAAACCCTAAGGATCTTCTATATTCAATTAGTTCACTTTCTTTTTTTGGCAAAATTACATTATCCAAATAAACGTTACCAGCTGTAGCTGTTAATAGCCCACCTACTATACGTAATAATGTTGATTTTCCGCCTCCAGATGGGCCAATTAAGGCTAATGTATTAATATCATCTTCAAAGCTAATGCTATTTAAAACATTGTTTCCGTCTTCAAATACCATGCTTAAGTTTTCTAATTTAAGTTGCATTTTTAATTCCTTTATTTACTAATAGCTAGATTTCTTCTCTAAATAACTTGTAATAAAATTTAATGGTAAAGTTAAGGCTAAGTATAACAATCCCAATAAAAAGTAACTTTCAAACATTCTAAAATTTATTGCGGTTATTTCGCGCATTGTTTGTGTTAACTCTATTACTGCTATCATTGATAGCAAGGATGAATCTTTTATTATGGATGCAAATTGGCCTGTTAATGCGGGCAAGGTTCTTTGTGTTAGTTGGGGCAAAATAACATGTTTAGCAGTTTGGTATTTTGTAAAGCCTACCGCTTTTGCCGCTTCAAGCTGGGTTTTATTTATAGATAGTAAACTACCTCTTATTATTTCTGATATATAAGCTCCTTCAAATATTGATAATATTAATACGCCAGCAACAAACCTATTACTAATTCCCCAAGCAGTACCAATTATATAAAAGAACAAATATATTTGCATTATCAAAGGTGTACCTCTTATAAATTTAACATATATTGAACATAAATATTTTATTGGTAATATTCTTGAGTTGTTACCTATTGCGCTTAAAATTCCAATAATTAAGCTTAATAAAAGGCTAGAAAAACTAAGGGCTATTGTCATATTAAAGCCCTTAATTATTCTAATTTTAAATTTTGATAGCACGGAGAAGTCCAAACTTATTCCAATAGCCCCTAAAGATATGGAAAAAACCAAGTAAAAGGCGCATAAAACTATAATTATATTTACTATGGTTTTAATAAAACTTGGCTTCTCATCATGCTTTAAAACTAAAAAGTTTAATATTTTCATTTGCTATCCTCTGATGAAAAGAACCATAGAAATCCAAATTCATCAAAGGCTGCTTTTTCTTCAGATAAATATTTTTTAGTTAGTTTTTCAAATCCACCTGTTGTATTGTATTCTGTAATAAATGAATTTAATTGTGTAAGCAATTCAGTATTGCCCTTCTTTACAGCAACACCCCAGTTTTCAACTTCTTTAAAAGGCATAAACATTGCTTTTGTGGTTTCAGGATTGCTTTTGTGATTTCTGTATATGGTAAGTTGATCATATAAAAAAGCATCAGCTTTACCCTGCACTACTTCTGTAACACAAGCGGTTTCGTCGGCTAAGCCAATAATTTCAGCATTTGGGAAGTTTTCAGTAGCATATAAATATCCAGTTGAACCAATTTTTAATGCTAATTTAATTCCCTCTTTATTTAAATCTTCAGCAGTTTCAATAGGGGAGTTAACATTTGCAAGTATACCAAGTATTGCATGTGCATAGGGGTCAGAAAAATCAACTACTTTACCCCTTTCTTCTGTAATTGTCATTGATGAAATAACCATATCTACCAAGCCTGTTTGTAGTGCAGGCAACAAACCATCCCAAGATATATTTTCTATTCTTACATCTTTACCAATATATTTTGCAAAGTCTTTAGAAAAATCAACGCTTACTCCAGTGGCTTCTCCGTTATCGTCTTTTGCCTCAAAGGGAGGGTATGCTAGTTCCATTCCAACAACTAATTCATTTGTTTGCGCTAAAACAGATGTTAAGCTAAATAAAAGCATAAGGGTTAAAAGCCCAGCAAAAATTTTCTTCATAATAAATTCCTTTCTTTAACTGTTTGCAGTTTATATTTTAATTATACCATTAATATGTAAAGTTGAAACGAAAATGTATAAACAATTTTAGCTATATAAGCTTGTATACTTGACAAATACTAAAAAAAGTTTAAAATATAAGTGTTGTATGTACAACCAAAACATTGTTTTGATATTAAATGAAAAGGAGATAGCTTATGAAACTTAGAACAGATGCAGATATTAATGCTTTTTTAGAAGCTGTTAAAAAATGTAGCGGACCTGTATTCCTCGTTTCTCCTGAAGGCGACCAATATAATCTTAAATCAACTTTAACCACAATATATATTGCAATGGGTAAGCTTTTAGAAGAACAAGGCGACAATCTTGAGCTTTTTACACAAAATAAAGAAGATGAAAACATTTTGCTAGGCTTTTTACACGATAATCCAAGCGTATTGTAATTAATAAAGCTGTAGCATTAGCTACAGCTTTTTAAATGCAAAAATTATATTTAAAAAAATAATTGGAAAAAATAACAATATTTTTATTTTTTACTGTTGACATCACTCATTATTTGTGCTAAACTCTTAACTTGTCAGCACGATAAATTCTTGCTGTAGGTAAGGGATGGCTGTTTCGGCATGCGCCTGTAGCTCAGTTGGATAGAGCAACGGCCTTCTAAGCCGTGGGCCAGGGGTTCAAATCCCTTCAGGCGCGCCAATTGTGGTGGGTATAGTTCAGCGGTAGAGCGCCAGATTGTGGCTCTGGATGTCGTGGGTTCAAACCCCACTACTCACCCCATCTTTTTATCCCTTTATTGGGGTGTAGCCAAGCGGTAAGGCACGGGACTTTGACTCCCGCATTCGTAGGTTCAAATCCTGCCACCCCAGCCAATAATGATCCATTAGCTCAGCCGGTAGAGCACTTGACTTTTAATCAAGGTGTCCGGAGTTCGAATCTCCGATGGGT
>CAZJEB010000010.1:0-53619 GCA_964544955.1 uncultured Oscillospiraceae bacterium
CAGGAATTATTCAGTTATTATTCAGTGCGTTCTTTAGCGAATAGTTGGATGGTGGAGGCAATTGTATTGTAAAAGTGCTTGGATTAATTAATATTTAGCATAAAAAAAGCGCTGTATATAAATACAGCACTTTTTGCAAAGCCACGACTCGAACGTGGTGATCCTCCTCGTATTCAAGGCGTTCCTCCAGCTAACTCCAATTTGCAATTATATTATAACACATATATTTTGTATGCAAAACAAAAGCAAGCCTTTTAGCTTGCTTGTTTTTAATATTTACAGATTAAGTTTTTTCTTTATATACTCTTCGTACTCTAGGGGTATGCCTATATCGTAATTTTTATAGTGGTGCCAAAATTCCCCTGTGAAACTAAAATCCCCATCTCTTATGTACATTCGCTGTATACGCTCACCTGTATAAATATCTTTTATATCCCACGAAGCATACCCTACATTGCCAGAGTTTTCTATATAATCGGTTAAATAGTTAAGTATTACTTTTTTATCCAGCTTGTTTTTTATGTTTTTATAGTTTTCTATGCTGTCATACAATTCTAAAAATTTTTTGTCTGGTTTAATATAAGCTTCTATAAAATTTCCAAAAAATAAGATCTCTTTATCTTCTACGCTATCATATACTTTTCTCATTTTATCAACCTCCTAAGGCGGAAGTATAAATTACCATTATTATAAGCAATTATTCTCAAAAATAGCTTTTAATCTATCCCAAAATTTGGCTTCCTCGGCTTTAGTTAGCTTTGGTAAGTTTTGCGCCTGTCTATATTCGTTAAGGCACTCTATTTCTTTTTTTATACTTTCTATAAGATCTGCTTTAAGTTCCTCTAGCGAAACATTAGAAGTATCCCTTAATCTCATAGCATAGGCATCAAATTCGCCCATGTTTTTAGCTTTTGGAAACAGTCTAATACCCATAAAAATTACCTCCTTATATGCTTTTTAAGTTAAGCAAATAAATATATACACTTATTCTTTTAAACAAGCTTATTTTAACACATTCATATACACTCATTTTAGCTTATTTATGCTTTTAATGTCAATGTTTGCTTATGCTCCCTTAGCAGGGGAGTATTTTTTTACTATATTTTTATTAAAAAAGCCTCATTTCAAAAAACCATGAACACCATCCAAAGCCTTATAGTATGCCCTTTTGAGGGCAATATAAATGTTGGGTTTTTTGCCTTTTTAAAAATGCTGTGTGGTATAGTGAATTTGTAAGGAGGTGATAACCATAGCAAGCAAAAAAATTGGCAACAATGATAAAATATGCCTTGATGACTGTAAGGATGTAATTATAGCAAAGCTATATAAAATACTTAAAGATAAGCATTGTTTTTACCACTACCATGTTAACGACAAAACAAAAAGCGCCACTGGGGAAAGCATTGCCACAATAAATGAAATTATACTTGATAAGCCCGACACTAAAATGATAAAGGACTTAGCCGATGTAATATGCACCCTTGATAAGGATAATAAGCAAGGCAAAGCAAACCCTGGCATAGTTGTAGTAAGCCGAAAGGATTAAAAAAAAGCCCCTAAGGGCTAGTTTTATTTTTTAGTTTTCCTTTTTATAGCATATACAAGGCCTAAGGCAGCCAAGCCTAATAGAGCTATATATGCCACTAAGTTTGTATTATCCCCTGTTTGAGGTGGTGTAATTTGAGGCACTTTTGTTGGGGCTGGGGTGGCGGTGGGGGTTGCTGCGGGGGTAGGTTGTATTGTATTTACAGGGGCTTCCGGCCCTACAACAATATCAACATACTTTGTGCGAGCGTTAGAATTTACCATGGCTTTAATATTTATTGAGCCATCGGGTATGCCCACGGTAACTGCCAAGCGAGTTTTGCCCTCACTTAAGGCCTGTATATTAACAACACCATTTTTTGTATCAACAATTTTGGCTATACTTTCATCCTCTATTTTATAGGTGGTTAAAGCAAGGGCATTTTCCCTTACTGCAAGCATATCGCCAAATTCCACCATAAGGGGGTTAGTGCTTGTAAAATAGCTACTTATATTTTCTGTATTAGTATATTCGGGGTTATAAATAACTTTTGTGCTTTGTTTGGGGCTTGATGGTTTTTCAAAAACAAGCTGTTTTGCATTCAAGTTAAAATCAACCAAAGGCACCATAAGGCCAAAGGGTGATGCTATATACCTTGTTTTTTCGTTTATTAAGTTGCCCCCCCTGTTGGGTTTAATTCATCATCATTAAGCCATAGCACACCATTGAACATTCCATTAAAATTATAGTGGAGTATTTGGCCATTAAAATTATTACCTGTTAATTCATTTGCCCAGAAGGGGTGAAAATCGGTGCCTGTATCATCAGGCAGAGGGTTTATTTGTATAGCACGGGGCATATAATCGCTACTTATTTGGTGGGGGGTAAATGTATTATTTACAAAGCTGTAATAGCCATTACTTGAATGGTTTGTGTATATACCAACCTGTGTATACTTGCTAAACTTGTTATTGCTAAAATATAGTTTAGCATTGGGGCTATAACACATTACTGGAATAATACTGCTTTTAAGGGAATTAAGCCTGCACTTATCCAATTTAAATGTTGAGCTACTGCCATCATTTATATATATAATGCCACCATTGCTTGAATAGCTGTTAACAACTAAGTTGGAGTTTGTAACTGTAAAATTAGTTTTACCATCCATTTGAACAGTTGATGTAGTAATTGCATTACTAGTGCACATAAATGTTAAATTATCTAAATTTACAGTTATGGTTTTATGGGCCTCATTAACAATGCTTACACCTATATAAGCATCCATTCTAAGGTTTTTAATGCTTATAGTTTCATCACTAGCATGCTCAATGCGGTATGTTGCATAGAATACCATACCACTTGTATTTAAATTAGAATCATTACCCAATATATTTATGGATTTTTCCAAATATAAAGGATCACTCAAGGTATAATCACCTTTTGTAAAACTAATAGTATCGCCACTATTTGCACCATTTATAATTCCCTGGATTTGTGCAGTTGTCATTGTATTGTTTACTGTATGGGTTTCACCCAAGGCAACAACAGCCATAAGGCTTATTAATATAATTAATATGCTTGCAACTATCAGCTTGTTTCTCATAATAGCAATCTCCTTTAGTGTTATTATTTAATTGTATTGCCTTGTTAGTATTTTGTCAATGTCCCTATATAAAATAATATATATGTTTATTCACCAAATACTAATTTTGCCTTTTCAACAGCTTGGTTGGCATCCTTAGCGTACATATCAGCGCCAATATCCATGGCGTAATCCTCGGTAAGCACAGCGCCACCTACAAGCACTTTACAGCTTAGGCCTGCCTGCCTAATGGCTTTTATTGTGGCCTCCATGTTTTCCACGGTGCTTGTCATAAGGGCGGAAAGGCCAACCATGCCCGCATTATGCTTTTTGGCTGCGTTCACAACATCATCAATAGGCACATCACGCCCCAAATCCACAATGGTGTAGCCATAGTTTTCCAGTACGGTTTTAACTATATTTTTGCCAATATCGTGTATATCGCCCTTTACTGTGGCTAAAACAATTGTACCTTTTTTAATTTGTTCCTCGTTATTTTTAGCCAAGTTAGCCTTTATAACATCAAAGCCACACTTTGCAGCCTCGGCAGCTTGTAAAAGTTGAGGAAGGAATAGCCTACCCTTTTCGTAAAGCATTCCAACCTTATCCAAGGCGGGTATAAGGTAGTTATTTACAACATCAAGGGCCTCATTACCATTTAAAAGCTCCTCTGTTTTTATGGCACATTCCTGTTTCAAGCCCTTTAATATGGCGGACTCCAAGGAATAATCATCATGTTTTGTGTTGCTTTCGGTAACTACATCCCTATATTTTTGAATATAGTTATCGCTATTAAGGTCTGTACAGTTTATAACTTTATAGGCATAAACGGTGTTCATAATGCTACTGTTGGGGTTTATAATTGGTAGACTTAAGCCCTTATCCAAGGCGCAGGCCAAGAATGTGGCATTTATATGCTCCCTTTGGGGTAAGCCAAAACTTATGTTGGATACGCCTAATGTGGTTTTTAGGCCAAGGTTTTTGCTTACAAGCTCTATTGCCCTTAGGGTTTCTATTGCCCTATCCTGTTCAGCGCTTACTGTAAGGGCAAGGCAATCTATAATAACATCTTCCCTTTTTATACCATAGCTTAGGCAACGTTGAAGTATATACTCTGCAATTTTAAGCCTATCCTCAGCGTTTTTAGGTATACCATCCTTATTTAAGCAAAGGCCTACAACGGCGGCACCATATTTTTTAACTATGGGCAGTATGGCATCAAGGCTTTCATCATCACCGTTTACGGAGTTTACAATGGCCTTGCCACAGTAGCGCCTTAGGGCTGCCTCTATTGCCACAGGCTTAGATGAATCTATTTGCAAGGGAATATCGCTTACCCCTTGTAGGGCAGTAATAACCTTTTCCATTATGGAAGCTTCATCTATTTTAGGCAAGCCAAGGTTAAGGTCAAGTATATCGGCACCCGCCTCAACTTGCTCCAAGGCTTGTTTTAATATATATTCTATGTTTTCGTTAAGTATTGCCTCTTTAAACAAGGGCTTACCTGTGGGGTTAAGGCGTTCACCTACCACCTGTATGCCACCATAGGGAAGGAATTTTTCCCCTGAGCATATACCCCTTATGGTATCAGGCTTTTTAACATCCTTAGGGGCATTTGCCACAGCCTTTTTAAGCAGGGCAATATATTCTGGTGTGGTGCCACAACAGCCACCTACAAGGCGTACACCCATTTTTAAAAACTTTTGGTATACATCGGTAAATTCCAGTTCATCAATATCATAGCCCCCATGCTTTGTGGGGAGCCCCGCATTTGCCTTTACGGATACGGGCAAGCTTGTATAGTTAAGCAGTTTTTCCACAACGGGTAAAAGCTGTACAGGCCCTAAGGAGCAGTTTATGCCAAGGGCATCAACCCCAAGGCCCTCCAAGCAACAGGCCATGGCAGCCACATCACAGCCGGTGAATGTTCTGCCAGTTTCCTCAAAGCTCATGGACGCAAGCACAGGCAAGCTACTGTTTTCCTTTACAGCAAGCACAGCGGCGCGAACTTCTTGAAGGTCGGTCATTGTTTCTATAACAAAAAGATCAACCCCTTCTGCCACAGCAATTTTAACTTGTTGGGCAAAAAGTTGGTAGGCCTCATCAAAGCTAAGTAAGCCTGATGGTTGCAAAAGCTCGCCTATGGGGCCAATATCATAGGCCACAAAGCCTTTGTTACCCATGGCAGTTTTAGCATTTGCCACCGCCGCCTTTATAATTTGTTCAAGGCTATAAGGGCTATTAGCAAGTTTTTTAGCATTTGCACCAAAGGTGTTTGTAAATATTACATTGCTACCAGCATCCACATAGGCTTTTTGTATTTTAACAATAATATCAGGCTGCTCTATATTAAAATGTTCAGGCACATCCCCCGCCTTCATGCCATTTTTTTGTAGCATTGTGCCCATGGCTCCATCAAGAAGCACTATATTATTATTTAAAAATTGTAAAAAATTCATATTATTCTCCTATACCTATTACAGCTGTAACGGATTTGCGTGGTGTAAGTATGTTTGTGGCTGTGCAACTTAAGCCTATGCGCCTTTGAGCGTTTAGCAAGTTTAAAAACCTTGGCTGTATATCAAGGGAAAAATCCCCATAGCCTGGGCTATACCTATATGTAATGTTTTTATATTCCTGCTTTATTTGGGCCTCAACAATATCGCAAAGTTGTTCAACAGCATCATCACTGCAAGCATCAATAGCCAAGGCAAAGGCCTTATCACTAAGCATATAGCGGTTTATGTATTTATCCACATCATTGCCCATTGTTACAGCCATAAGGCAGCAGCTATGGCAGTTTTTAAGGTGATTATATATATCATTGCCCTCAAAGGCCACATCCGTACCCAAAAGGCGTATTTTACCGTTTTCTGGGGATATATGGAATATGCTATGCACAAAGCGGGGCTTTATAATGGTTTCCGTTTGTGCCTTAGCCTTATTTACAAGGTTTAGCATATCCTGGGGTACATCCCTACCCCTTATGCCCATATAGCTTAAGGCCTCATATATATCTATATTAATTTTCATTTTTTAAGAAGGGGGCAATATTCCTTGTAATTTCCGCTGCCACATAGGGGTTATTCATGGTATAAAGGTGTATGCCTTTAACGCCCCCAGCAATAAGGTCTATTATTTGCTCAACAGCGTAGGCAATGCCCGCTTTTGTAAGGGATTCGGGGTCGTTTTCATAACGGGCTATTATTCGGGTAAACTTTTTAGGCAATTTGGAGCCTGAAAGTTCAACTATACGGGAAATTTGGTTTTTGCGTGTAACAGGCATAATACCAGCTTGAACAGGCACATCAATATCGGCAAGTTCAAACAGTTCAAGCATATTATAAAAATCCTCATTATCGAAGAACATTTGGCTATTTAGGTGGCTTACACCCGCTTGAACTTTCTTTTTAAGGTTTTTAATATCCTTAACTAAGCTTGGGCTTTCAAAATGGCCCTCGGGGTAGCATGCGCCACTTATGCCGAAGCCTCCACGATTATTTAAATATGTTGCCAAATCGCTAGCGTATTTAAAATCCTTACTTATAGGCAAGTTTGGGTTAATATCCCCACGCAAGGCAAGTATATTGTTTATGCCCTTAGCTTGAAGATTATTAAGGAGGGTATCCAAATCCTCTTTTTTAGTGGATACGCAAGTTAAGTGGGCAAGGGCCTCAACACCATTGCCATTTTTAATAATATCGCACAGTTCCAATGTTTTATTATCGGCAATGCTGCCGCCTGCGCCATAGGTAACGCTAATATAATCAGGCTTTAGGGCGCACATATCGCCTAAAACCGAGCTTATTTCATCAAAGCTATAATCCTTTTTAGGTGGGAATACCTCTAGGGAGTAAACCAAGGGTTTTTGTTTAAACATATCACTAATAAACATAATAATTCTCCTTATAAATACATATACAAAATATTAGCATTAAAAACATTGTTTGTAAACCAAACAAAGGGCTAAAAGCTGTATTTAGCTTGCATTTAAAACTGTATAGGGTTTACACAAAAGGGCAACAGTAATATAATTTATTTAGGAGGTGTTAATATGAGTGAAAAGCGTTTTGTAAAGGTTTATTCCCAAGGCACTATGCAGGGTGCAACCGTATGGGTGGATACAACAACTGGCGTTAACTACCTAAGCATTTTTGCTGGCTATGGCCTTGGCACAACCGTGTTGGTAGATAAAGATGGCAAACCCATTGTTACCCCTGAGGAAGAGCTTAATAGGCTATAATAAAAAAAGATTGATATAACATCAATCTTTTTAAATGGCTTAAAAATTATACACTAGTATATACTCATCTTCCCTATCCTCATACACCTTAAAGCCTAATTTAAAATACAGCTTGGCGGCATAGTTTTCCTTTTGTACGGAAAGGCTTGCCCTTTTATAGCCCTTGCTTTTAAGGTGCATAAGCATGGCTTTCATAAGGGCTTCACCTATGCCCTTACCCCTGTGCTGTGCCTTTACGGATATGGCAAACTCCGGCACATCCTTAGCTATGCTACCATAGCCATCTATAATGCGCACCCAACATATACCCACAACTTCGCCATCCTCTGTGGCGCAAAGGGCATAGTCGTGGGGCAGTTCCCCAAACTTATCACGGTAGAGGGCTACACCAGGCTCGTATATTACACTAAAGGGGAAAGGATCCTCGCCCTTATGCACATATACACTTAAATAAAGGAATTCCTTAAGCAAGGGATATTCCTGTGGGTATAATAATCTAATATTAAACAAGGTTTGCCCCCAATCTAAAAGCAAGAGTAGCGTGTTATAAAGCTTATAAGCTTAATTTATTTATTATTTTTAGTTTTCTTTTCAATTGCTTTAATTGAATTTAAGTAACTTTTTTCTACATTTGTTAAAGTTTTGGCTTGGAATTTTTTATATTCTTCTTGGGCTTTATCTAATGCTTGCTGATGACTTACTTCTCCAGAGCCTTCAAGAACATGCTCACCAGTTGATGAAAGAATAGAATCTAGATGGGATATATAATCCTTCATATACATGGGTTTTTTCCTAATAGCTTGAACTTCTGCAAAGTCAAAATAACCAGATACGATATTATTCAATACCTTTAATTCATCTTCTTCCAAATAATTTTTGGCAATACCAATATCTTTCATCTTTGGTAGTTCACCCGAAAAAGTCTTTAGCCCCATAAAGGGTTTATCTGCATCTACTCTGTTATAGATCAGTTCTGCAGCAGTATGTCCATGGGTAGCAAAATGAAGCTTATTTTGCACAATTTTAAAGAATTGAGTTGACTCATTACTATTAGGATCATAATCTACACTAGTTGCATATAAATCTAGAACCTGACGATACATCACCTTTTCAGATGAACGGATGTCACGTATACGATCCAACAACTCTTTCCAATAGCTACCACCACCAAGCTCCTTTAGGCGAGCGTCATCCATAGTAAAGCCTTTAATCATATATTCTTTAATGCGCTCAGTTGCCCAAATTCTAAACCTTGTTGCTATTGATGATTTTATCCTATACCCCAAAGAGATAATCATATCTAAATTGTAATGATAAACATTATAATTTTTTCCATCAGACGCAGTTGTTCGGAATTTCCGAACAACTGAATCTCTATCCAACTCGTTTTCGTCAAAAATATTTTTAATATGCTCACTTACATTAGATTTGCTAGTTTGATACAAGTTTACAAGCTGTTCTTGTGTTAACCAAATAGTGCCTTCTTCAAGCTTTACATCTACATGTGTTAATCCATCTTCAGATTGATATATGATTATTCCACCATTGTTTTGATATTTCATTTTATAAACCTACTCAATCTATTCTAAATATGATTTTATTACTTATAAAACATCAGAATATATACTTTATATGTTCATCCTAATCTTTTTATTTAATTGCCTTAGGGTTTGTAATTAGTGTTTGCACCATTTCCGCCCAGCGTTTATCCTTTGTAGCTTGTTGTTTTGGTGAATATACATACCTTGCCCAATTGCGTTGGTAGCCTGGTGTTAGGTTTATAAAGGCCTCTTTAGCCTTAATATTATCACTAAGCCTTGTAATAATATCTGGTATAAAGGGAATATAATCCTCAACCCTTTGGCTTGGTACATCCTTTTTGCCCCCACGTTTAACACGCTTTAGGCCTACTACTGTAAATGTATCATCAAGGGCAACCATTTGGTTAAACTTGTAATCGCTTTTGCCCACATAGCCATCCACATCATCAACATCCAAGGTGGGGAGTATTTCATCCCTATGCACAAAGCTTTTATAGCGCTTATTGCCCTTTTTGGGGTAGGCCACAAGTAGCCTACCATCAATATTTAAGCCATTGTTTGCTATAACATCAAGCACACCTTGTTTAAATTGAGCCATGTTTTCAACAAAAAGTATAATTAAATTAACGGGCTGTTTGGGCATACCCTTTGTAATACTAAGGTCGGCAAAATAGCTTGCATCGGGCAAGTTAATTATATTGGCGCTATCGCCTAAGTTTAGCCTTAATTTTTTTAATGCTGAACTATCCATATTACACCTATATTGTTAATTTGATTGGGAGTTTTTTACAACAAAACAAACAATATCACCTTTGTTTAAGCCAAAGTTGATATTGTTTACAGCTAAGGTTTTACCATAGCTTTTTGAAAAATTTTGTAATTTTATTATTGCCATTAAAGCTCCCGCATTAATCGTGGTTTTTTAGTTTTTCAGACTCCCAATGTATTACAAATGTTAATAATAGCCTTAAAACAACTACTGCACCAAGTAAAAGAACTTCATCTATAGTTCTAACGGTAACAGACTTTATAACCTCGGCAGCAAGTTTAAACTCTAAGCCTAAACTAATAGACTCTGCCAATTGTAATTTAACGTTTTTATTTGCAACATCAAACTTACCATTAATAAAAAGCACCAAAGCCCTTAGGGCACCAAATACCAATATGGCAACGCCAATAAACTCCAAGGCCCCAAAAATATACGGAACTATTACATGCAAAAATTCTTCAATAATCATAAAATACCCCTCTTTATTTATTATCTACTTCAATCTACCATAAACTATTGTTTAATTCAATATGGAAAGCAATAGATATAAATATAACAAGCTTTTATGTTAAGCCATTTTGCCCTCACGGAAGCGGAGCATTAGCTTACGAATAATTTCCGTATTGCGTGAAAGTTCGCTTTCCATATTATCACGCCTATAAGCCTTACAAAAATCATAATACCAAGCGCATAGTTCATCAAAGCTACCGTTATAGGTGTAGGTTTGCAAATCAAACTTATTAAAGCAGCGTATACCCTCTATTATGTTAATAAGGTCAAATATAATATCCTTATCCTTATAAAAGGCCAATTTACTATAAAGTATTTCCTCAATGGCGTTTAGTTTGGAATAGTTAAGTTCCGCTATTTCTCGGCTTTTTTCAAATATTATTTTATCTATATTATGATTAACCAAGTAATTACTATCTAAGGAGTAAATAAGCTCTTTATATGTAATAATATGGTATTTTGAAAGGGGAATAATGCAGCGAACAACATCCATATCGTTATACAAAAGCATACCGTAGTTTTTAGCATAGTCTGCCACAACATCATAGCCCTTACCCTCCCAAGCCACAACGCCTGCATAGGTAAAGCTAAACCTTAATAGGCTAGACATAGGTATATCGCCAAAGTCGCCCCAGTTTGTTAGGTAAAAATACTTAGCCTTATACTTAATAGCAAAGTTTAGCATATTGTTAATGTTGCTAAACATGGTATCATAATCGCCAATTAGGCGGTTCCAGCTATTTGTGCCACAGCAGAAGCCCACAAGGGGTTTTTGAGCTATTTTTTCCCTTAGTTCAGGGTTAGGATCGGCTTCATAATCCCAATCCAAGTATATAATATCATCAGGCAAATCCTTAATATAATCGGTTTTAAGTATTATATCATCCCACATCATAACAGTTTTACCCTTGCTTTTAACGTAGTTTGCAAGCTTTAGGGCAAAATCCTTATAGGCCGCAAAGGGATCTTCACAGGCTTTATTTTTGTGGGCGCAAAGGTCAAAGGTTTCATCAGCGCCAATGTTGAAAATATTGCTTCTAAACAGAGGGATGAATTCATCTATCATTGTTTTTATAAGTTCAAAGCTTCTATCATCAAAAATATTAAGGGTGTGCATCATCATCCTATCAATAAAGGAGTATTCAGTTGCATCGGGGTTGTCCCTTTCGCAAAGGTCCTTATATTTTTGAGTTCTTAGCACTTCATAAAGGTGCCCAAAGGTAGCTATTGATGGTATAAGCTCTATACCCCTTTTATAGGCGTATTGGTCAAGCTGTATAATATCGTTACTTGTAAGGGGGCATTTATCAAACCATACCTGTTGCATGCCCTCAAAGGCAAAAGTATGCTCTATATAAAGTTGCATTTGGTTATAGCGGGCAAAGCTACATTCATCTATAAGCCTTTTAATATAATCCAATTTAGGCACTTTGCCCCTTGTAATATCGTGGTAAAAGCCTCTGTTTTTTATGGCAGGTTTATCCTCTATTACCATAGATGGAATATTGTTTTTACTTAAAACAATTAACTGCAAAAGGGTGTAGCCCGCATATAATAAGCCACGGTAGCCCCCTGCTTTTACGGTAATAATGTTGCTTGTTTCCAGCCTATACTCTTCCTTACCCATGCTTTTATCAAAGGCAAAAACTATGTTAGCTTTTTTTGCTTGGCCTAATACCTTTAATTTAAAGCCTAAGCTTTTATGTATATTGTTGTTAAATATTTCAGCGGCATCAAAATCCTCTGTTTGTAGCACAAACTGTTTTTTTATTGTAATGCTTGGCCCCACAACTTCTTCAACCTTTTTAGGGCGTGGCAAAAGCCTGTTAATAAAATCTATCATTTATATCTCCCATCTTGGAATTTTTTAATCATACTATATTATAAACCATAAAGCATTAAATTTAAATGTATTTTTGTAATATTTGGAAAAGTTTTTATATTATATTGCAATTTTTATTGTATATTAAGCCTTTGCAAGTTTTATTTTTTACAATTATTGTTGGGCAAAAAACTAGGGGAACACTTTACATAAGTTTTACAAATTTAAAAATTAAAGCGGATTTTAATTATGTAATAAGCCCCAATTTTTATAATAATTTACCACAAAATTAAGTGAGTAAGGCACTTTTAAATTTTTTAAGATTTTGTTAAATTATTTGACAATTTTGTAAAATATTGTATAATGTAATTGATTTGATGGACTAGTCTTTCAAATTTTTATTTACATAAAAAGGATGGTAATGCTATGCAAACTTTATTGGTATATGCTGTAATACTAGTTGCTAAAATTGTAGAAGTTAGTATTGGTACATTGCGCATAATGCTTATAACAAGGGGTGAAAAGCTTATTGGTGCTTTAATAAGCTTTGTTGAAATTTGCCTATGGGTATTTATAGCATCTAGCGTGTTAAACGACCTAAGCAGCGACCCCATTAAAGCTTTACTTTATGCCGCAGGCTTTGCCATTGGTAACTATATAGGCAGCTTTTTTGAATCCAAATTAGCCTTGGGCACAGTAAAAATCGAGGCTATAGTTATGAAGGAGCATGGTGAGCACCTTGCTACTGCCATAAGGGAGAAGGGCTATGCTGTAACCGTTGTTGATGCCATGGGTATGAACCACGAGCGCAATATACTTTACATGATAATAAAGCGTAAGGATTGCAAAGTGGTTTGCGACATGATAAAGGCCACAGAGGATAATGTGGTTTTAACAATTAACGATATTAAGCCTGTATACGGTGGTTATGGCTTTATTAGAAAATAATACAAAATAAGCACTATATGTGCTTTTTATTTTGAACAAAACTGCTTTGTAATTCGTTATATAATTAGAATGTTTGTGGGAGGGATTTATTTGAAAAAGTTATTAATAATATTTTTATGCCTTATACTAATACCCCATGCCGCCTTTGCCCAAGCAAACCAAGCCATAAAGTTGGACATTATATTTAGTTATGAATGCACCCACAACATGGGCGAGCTTGGCGAAGAGGGTGGATTTTTACTTGTGCTACTGGAAAATGGTTATATTAAATATAGCCAATTATTAGTTGGTGAAAGCAAGCCCGCCTATACAGATACTTATAGAATTGACAAAAAATATGTGGAGCAAATTGAAAGCATTATAGATAACAGCAAACTTGAAGCTGTGCCCACAGTGCTATACAATGGCACAGAGGATGGTATTACAAACAATATAGGTCTAAAGGGTATGTACTACTTGGCTAGCAATATAATGTATACCACCGATGAGTATTTGGAAAAATTAGACCCTAGCAAAAAGCAAAATGCCCTATATGAAAACCAACTTTTAGCTGTGTTTGAGGATATACAAAAGGTGTTTAGCGAAGCGGGCTTTGAACTAAACCTTGAAAGCTTTAAAAAAATAGAAAAGTAACGGAGTAAACATGAAAAAAATACTAATTATAAGCGCATTAATACTATGCCTAATATTGCCAAACTTTGCCCTTGCAGGCTTAGAGAACGCCAACGAACCCGTATTTAGTTACAGAGCCCTTGTAAGCTTAGGTAACATTGGTGATTATGGTGGCTATGATTTAAAGCTGTTTAAAAATGGCGAAATAGAGTTAAGCCAACTTGAAATTGGTAGCTGTGACCCCACAAGCACCAACTTTTATAACTTGCCCATAGAAGCTGTACAGGAAGTTTTTGATGCAATAGAGGGGGCGGATATAAAAAACATACCCCTTGTGCTTAACAATGGTAGCAAAAGTGGTATAGTAAGCAGCTTTGGTTTTAACTACACCTATGTTAATGGCATAAACATGGCAATTACAGATGAGGGCGAAATAAGGGAAGAATATGTTAAAAACGCCCATTATGAAAATGCCGTGCTTGAGCTATTTAATAAAATTGGGGATATATTAAATAAACAAGGCTATGAGTTAAGCCTATATAGCTTTAAAACATTAGGGTAATATTATGAAAAAATTATTAGCCATGCTTTTAGTTTTTATAATGCTTTGCCCCACAGGCATTGCCCAAGAGGAAAACCCTGTATTTGCTTATAGTTATACGGTTTTATTTTCCCCAAAGCCATGGCACTTTGATTTTAAGCTGTATGAAAATGGGCTTATTACATATGAAAGCTGGGTTTTTGATACCAAAACCTTGGATAAAGTTGAAAGAAGCGAAAAGTTTAACATAGCCCCTGAATATGTTAAAGAGATAATTGAGGTAATAGAACAAGGAAATATAAGCGATATACCAGCCTATTTAAACACTAAAACAGAAGATGCCCCTGCAATGCGTTTTAACTTTAACGGTAAAGAGATATATGGCGAGGGTATATATTATATTGACCCCTTATTATTTTTTAAGTACAACTTTGGCATAGAGGACTTTTTTACCGCCACATATTTAAATAGAACCCTTAAGTTGTTTTCAGGCATTCAAGAAGTATTTGCTCGTGCGGGTTATAAATTAGAAACATATGGTTTTGAAACAATGGAGGAATAATATGAAAAAAATTTTTACTTTATTTTTAGCCCTTTTAAGCCTTATACCCACAGCCCTTGCCGGGGAGGATTATTCTGGACACCCCTGGTTTGCTAAGGAACAGCCCCTATTTGCATACTCTGAAGAGTCAACTGACCCTCACCTTAGCTTTACAATAGTGCTTTACAATGATGGTAAACTTATACAAAACCAAGACCATAACACCGTTGTTGAGTATAACTTTGATAGTAGCTTTGTTGATACAATAAGCAATATTATAGATAAGGCGGATTTATCAACAATACCAAGTGAGCTATATAACGGCAGTTATGATGGAAGTGCCAACAGCTTTTTGTTTAAGGAAAAATATATTACAGCTATGAACATTATACTTAGCGTTGATGATAGCGTGTATGTTGCCGATGAATATAAGGAAAACCGTGAACAAGAAAAAACTGTTTATAGCCTTTATAGCAAAATACGCAAGGCCTTTAAAGACGTGGGCTATGATTTTAGGCTTAACAGTTTTACACCTATAAATTAGGCAAACAAAAAACGAGGTAATACCTCGTTTTTTTAATGTTAAGTTTAGTTTTCTTTCCTAATTTCATCCAAATAGCTGTAAACGGTAACCTTTGATATGCCCATGCGTTCGGCAACCCTATCAATAGCACCCTTGGCAAGAAATACGCCTTGTTCCTCCATTTTACGGATAACATCTAATTTTTCCTTACGGTCTGGCTCGGCACTTATTAGGTTTTTAGTAACAATACTATCAATAATATCGTTTACCATATCCTCAAGGTGCAAAGTATCTGGAATTACGGTTTCGCTTGGTTTTTCATCAGGGAAATCTAAATATTGGGCAAAGTAGTTACAAGCTTTTTCAAAATGGCCAATATTGATATTTAAGCATATTGCGCCTATAACAACATTTTCCTTGTTGCGTAAAAACACGCTTGAGGACCTTATTGTATTGCCGTTTTTGCTAACAAACCTATAATTAGCTAAATAGTTACCATTGAAGCGTGGTGATAGTAGCACCCTATCAATGAGGTGGTTGAAAGATTGACCAATTTGCCTACCCGTAACTTCTGTATTAACAGCATATACTACGGAGGATTGAGGTTGGCTTAAATCGTGCAACACAACTTCAACGTCGCTACCAAGGGCTTCACCAAGCATATCAACAATTGGTATATAGGGTTTTAAATCATCCACTATATTGTTTTTATTCATGTTACACTCCTCTATATTAAATAAGACTGACATATTCTGTCAGTCTTATTATAGCACTTTAATTAGTAAATGTATATCAACAAAAAGCTCTGTTTTGTGTCCTTTTTTTAAACATCAATTAAACAAATTAAACGCTTATTATTGATTTACTATTTTTTACTTAGCCTATTCAGCCTTCATTGTTTCCCAGTTCCATGGTTTTTTGCGGATTACGCCATCAGCAAAGGGAACAAATATGGATAGTATTGCAAAGAAGCCTAGTAAAACGTTGTACCACATATAAGGAATAATTTCCAATGGAGCAACTGTACCCATAGCCAAACCACCAATTAGTAGAATTTGGTTACCATAGGGCAGGAAGCCTTGCATTACGCAGCAGAAAATATCCATTAAGGAAGCTGTACGCCTTGGGTCAACTTTGTTTTCGTGGCTCATTTCCCTACAAACATCGGCGGTGATAATAAGGGCAGCGGTGTTGTTAGCAACAGCAGCGTCGGCAGCGGATACCATAACAGCAATACCAACCTCTGTGGATTTACGGCCCTTCATAAAGCCTTTAATTTTGTTAATTAGGAATTCTAAGCCGCCTTGATCGGTCATCATTTGAGATAAACCACCAATGAATATAGCAAGTACAACAATACCGGTCATATCTTCAAAGCCGCCCATAATAGCTTTCATTGTGCCAGCTACATCAATTGTGCCCCTAATCATACCAACCAAGCCTGCAATAATTGTACCACTACCTAAAACTGCAAATACGTTCATGCCAAGTAGGGCAGTAATTAATACATATAAGTAGGGTAAAATTAGAATTAGGTCGTAAGAGCCTTGTTGAATAACAAATTCTTGAGTGGGTTTACCAAATATGAAGTAAAGTACTGCTGCAAGTACAGCTGCGGGTAATGAGATAAGAAGGTTCATGCGGAATTTATCCTTCATATCAACACCTTGTGTACGTGTTGCAACAATTGTAGTATCGGAGATAATTGAAAGGTTATCGCCAAAGAATGCGCCACCTAAAACAGCAGCTAATAACATAGGCATGTTAAGGCCTGCACCTTGACCAATGCTGAATGCTATTGAGCCTAAAGCGGCGGTTGTGCCTGATGATGAACCTGTTGCCAAACTCATAAAGCAAGCGATAAGGAACATACCAACTGTGATGTATTGTGGAGGAATAATTGATAAACCTAAGTTTACAACTGAATCTACACCACCAATTGCCTTTGCAACAAAGGCGAAGGAGCCTGCAAGGAAACATGTCATAACCATTATGGTTATGTTTTCGTCTGATGCACCTTTTATAAAGGATTCAGCTTTTTCCTCAAAGCTACCCTTATACATTATAAAAGCTACAACAACAGCAATAAACAATGATGCGCCTGCGGGAATTTGGTAGAAAGGCTTATCCACACCTTTAAGTGAGAAGTATATACCACTACCAAGCAACAGTACAATAAATACTAAGAAAGGTATTAGAGACCAGCCACCTATCTTTTTATTGTTTTTAACCTCATTACTCATTAAAATAACCCCCTATTTTTTTGTAAGATTAACTAAATTGTATACATCTTCCCTACGGTTATTCATCATGGGAATTTCACCACGGTACTTATCAACTTCATCAAGGTCTATTTCTGTTATAAGTATGCCCTCTTTTTCATCAAGCTCGTTTAGTACTGTGCCCCATGGGTTTACAACTAATGTGTGCCCCCAAGAGTGGTAACTAAAGCTTAAATCCCTAGCGGGTGCAGTGCCAACGGCGAATACTTGATTTTCCATTGACCTACAACGGAACATAATTTCCCAGTGGGCAGGGCCTGTGGTCATATTAAAGGCAGCAGGAACCAATAATACCTTTGCACCCTCCAAGGCCATAAGCCTTGCGGTTTCTGGGAAGCGGTAATCAAAGCATACGCTAACGCCCATTTTACAGAACTCCGTATCGAATGTACCTATATCAAAACCCGGCGTAAGGGTTTCTGATTCAAAAAATCTTTGACCGCCTTTTACATCAATATCAAAAAGGTGAACTTTTCTATGTTTGCCTATTTGATTACCATCCCTATCAAAAACGTATGCTGTGTTAAACACACGCCCCTCATTATCAAGTTCTGGTATAGAGCCAGCGGAGAAGTATACCCCATATTTTTTGGCCAAGTTAGAGCAAAACTCGTATGTATGGCCCCCCTCTTTTTCTGCATATATGGGGAAATTTTTTGTGTTATAGGGGCAATTGAATGTTTCCGGAAGGGTGTAAAGGTCTATATTATTACCCTTATTAGCCTCCATTATTGCGGCCACATTATCAAGGTTTTTTTGTTTATCTGCATAAACCATTGTTTGCATGCTTGCAATTTTAATTTTAGACATATTGCCTCCTTTAAGCTTTAAATATTATTGTAGTTTGCCTCTACCAGCAATTACATATTCGTCAACTACTTCGCCATTTTGTACTACATAGGCCTTATCGTGTAGGTTCATCATAGGGCAAACGTGAACAGGTATAATTTCAACCTTATCCCCCACCCTTACAGCATCACGGAAAGCCTTATTGTATATAATTGCATGTTCATCAAAAACATCAAATATATGTACATTATCAAAGTTTTTAATTATTCCCATGCCCTCAACGGCAGTAATGCCCTTTGTGCGAGTTTGCATTGTAATGCCCTTAGCGCCAACATCCAATATAACACGCTCGGCTGTGGGGCGGCTTATTACTGTTGCAAGCACTGTTACAGCAGCCATATCCAAGCTACCGTGGGCTGCACACATGGATGCATCCATAAGTACATATGTGCCAGGCCTAATTTCTGTAACGCCTTCAAGTATAGGAAAATCATAAAGCATGGATGGTGTTGAGCCTATGCTTACAACGCTAAAGTTGTAGCCCATGCCCTTAGCAATTTCAACAAATTGCAATGTGCGCTTTTGGGCGGTTAAGTGAATTTGTTTGCACTCCTCAACATCCTTTGCGTTATAGCTGCTACCATCATGGCTAAATACGCCCCTTAGGTGAATATTTGGGCAATTATCCTTTAAGTGGTTTAGTAGGTTTACAAACTCATCTTCCTCTAGCATGCCGGACCTGTTTTCACCAACCTCAATTTCTATAACAACTTCGGCGGGTTTATGGCCTTCAAAAGCCTTGTTTACCAAGTTTGCTTGCTCTATACTATCCAAGCCAAAGGATATATCTACTGTTTTAGCAAGTTCAATTATGCGTTTAAACTTATCATCGCCAACTATTTCATTAGCGATAAAAATATCCTTTAAGCCACCCTTTGCCATAACTTCCGCCTCGCCAACCTTAGCAACGGTTATGCCCTTTGCACCAGCGGCTTCGCATAGCAAAGATATTTGTGGTATTTTGTGAGTTTTGGTGTGTGGCCTAAGGGCAACGCCCCTACGGTTTGCATAATCCTGCATAAATTTGATATTACTCATCATAATATCCTTATCTATAATAACGGCAGGAGTATCAAGTTCCATATACTTCATATTAAGCCTCCTTAACTGCGGCAATAGCCTCAATTTCCACTAGGCAGCCCCCATAAAGATTGTTAGATGGCACAACTATCCTTGCGGGTTTGTGGTCACCAAAGTATTCTGCATAGGCCTCGTTTAGTTCGCCCCAAAATTTAACATCGGGCAAGTAAACGTGGCATGATAAAACGGCATTTTTATCAACACCTGCGGTTTTAAGCACCAAATCCAAATTCTCTAGCGCTTGTTTTGCTTCGGCTTTTACGCCCCCCTCTGGAATTTTGCCCGTTTTTGGGTTAATGGAAAGTTGCCCTGATACATAAAGCGTTCCATTATATATAATCCCTGGCGTGTAATGGCCACCATCCCTAACTGAATATTCTGTTTCAACTTTTCTGATATCCATAAAATCACCCCTCTATATTTATTTACTTTTGTAAACACAATATAGCACTAAAATATTAACAAGTCAATACAATTTTATATAAAATTTATATATATATAAAAAAAATTATTGGTAATTTTATCCAATATAAGTTAATAAAGATACAAGCTTATTGACTTTAAAAGCTTATGTTATTAAAATTGATTTATAAATGCTAAGGGGGATATTATGTTAAGCCTTTTAAAGTTTTTAGCCACAATGATTATTGCACTTATACCCGCAATGCTTTTGTATAGGTGGGTTATATACAAACAATACTTGGTATATGAAAAAAGCATAAATAAAAGCCTAATAGTATTAGGCGGATTATGTGCCTTGCTAACAATGGCTTTACGGCACATTCTTAATATGGCATTTTTACAGGATTTAGGCTTAGGGGGAATGTCTAAATACATAACCCCTATAATAATGTTTGAAACCCTTGTAAAGCTTTGGTTGATATATGCCCTTGTGGTTAAAAAGCGCAACTATATTAATAATTATGATATTGTGATATTTAGCCTTTGTGTTGGCTTAGGCTTTGGTATAGCAGATAATATAATAAAAGCCTTGTTTTTAGGATCTTTAGAGACCACATTATTAGCCTTTGAAAGCATAGTTATACAATTAGCCTACCAAAGTATTATGGCCCATTTTATAGTGTTAGCATTAAAGCACGAGGATAAAAAGCGACCCTATTATACCTTGGCCTTTATTGCCCCTATGTTGTTACAGGTGTTTTTTGAAATAAGTTACCAAAGTAAATCCATGGGTATGCTTGCTTTAAACAGCATTGCCTTTATTGTAATAATAGCCCTAAGCATATGGAGCATAGATTATAACGCCAAATACAACAAGCGTTTTGAGGGAGTAAACCCCGATGAAGTTTTAGAGCGCAACCGCAACAGGAAAACCCTAAAACAAAGAAGCTCTTACTTTTGGGACCTTTTATTTTCAAAGGGCAATGGGGCTATATTCCTACTATTATTTTTAACATCGGCAGCCATAACCCTTATTGTAGGAGCAATATTATACAAAAACTCACCCAAGGCGGCTGGGGGCACATTTGGCAAGGCCTTATGGGTAGGCTTTATGCGGCTTTTGGACCAGGGCAACGTTGCACCAGATATGGATACAGGGGACCCAAACTTTGTGCTTGTTACAATAACCGCAACAATACTTGGTGTAATAGTTACAAGTAGCTTAATAGGTATTATAATAAATGCCTTTGACAAAAAGCTTCACGCCTTGCGCAATGGTAATAGCAAGGTACTTGAAAAACACCACATACTTATAATTGGCTATAATAGCAATGCCCTAAAGCTAATAGTTCGCCTTATAAACACAAGGCCTAACAATAAGCGCCTAAGCATTGTAATATTATCCCCCAGTGATAAACAAAGCCTTGAGGATAAAATTCACAGGGAAATTGGACACCCCTCAAAGGTAAAAATTATTTGCCGTAAGGGCGAGGGTTACAAAGAGGAAGCCTTGAACAGAGTATCGGCAAAGGGCGCAAGGGAAGTAGTTATATTAGGCGATGATGATTCACTAATACTAAAAAGCGCCATAGCTGTTCAAAAAAATAGAGGCAGCAATGATATTACCCTTATTTTGAACGATGGTAAGAATTTAGACCTTTGCAAGCGCGTATTGGGGGATGAAGCCAACTGCTATACCAGTGGTGAAATGAGCTTTGAGCCCATAATAAAAGCCACAGAAGGCCTTGATTATGTAAAGCTTTACAGGGAGTTTGCCACAGAAAAATCCAACATAATTATAAAAGCAGAAAAGTTTAAAAAGCTTGTAGGCAAAAATTTTGCTAGCGTTATAGGTCAATTTTGGCACAATACTGTATTGGGTTTAGCAAACAAGGAGGGTATAGTCCTTAACCCTAACCCCATGTTAAACATTAGCCCAGAGGATAGCCTTATATTTTTAAACAGCGACAATAAACGCCCTAGGTATGGAAGAAAGCCCCTTGTTAAAGACCCTGTTGATATTAGCTTTAAGGCTAATGAAACCGCAGCAAAGCTTAAGAACCTAACAGTAGTTGGTGGCGAAGAATATAATTTACAAAACAAGCTTAACAATGTGGATATAAGGCATATTGCCCCTGAAAACTTTAATGGTGAGTTAAATAATATAAGCAAGGATAACACGGATATACTACTTATATTTACAGATGGGTTTAAGGATATAATACCCTTGCTTATAAACATACATTCCCAAGTTAAACCCAAGCCCTATATAATAGTAAGTTCGTTAAACCATGATGATTTAAAATTTGCCTATGACCATAATTTAATTGATTTAACATTACAGTTAGACATGAGCAGAACAATAGCTGGCGAGATATACAATGAAGACGACCCTGCTTATATAGTAGAAAAGCAACTATTTAGCCACAAGGGAATAAAGTTAGTACCCGCCCTTAACTTATTTGATAAAAAAGCTTACTTAGTTGAGGAAGTATATTCTGCCTGTTATGAAATAAGGCTATTATGCCTAGGCTATATTAAAGACGGAAAGGCTATATTAAACCCCAACAAAAACCAAAGCATTGCTTTTAATGAAGGGGATATATTGCTTTTGATAAGGGAAACGGATGAAGAATAGTTTTACCCATACAAAAAACCACCTTGCGGTGGTTTTTTGTTGCGTTTATTATTATACCTTAGCTTGATAAACAAGGGGGTTTATCAACAAATTAAATTGGCTAAGCAGGCCTTATGAGGGTAAGGCGCTGCATCGCCAAGTATGGCTGCCCCAAACCACAGGTTTTTCAATGAAAGATAGGTTGTGAAGGGAAATTAGCGCCTATGGGGCATAGGCGAATTGTGAGTTATTTAAAGGGCCGCTAACGCCTTACCCATGGCAGAGCATTGCTCCAGGCCATCATCATCGGGCTCGTAATTACATATAACATAATCATGAACAAAGTTTGCGCCTAGGCTTGCACATTCATCATTCCAGTTGCGCATCCAATCCCCATCGCCCCAGCCATAGGATCCAAAAAGAGCAATATTTTTGCCATTTAGCTTGGCCTTACAATCTTCAAACATGGGTTCAAATTCGCCATCCTCCAAAACTTCATCCCCCATAGATGGGCAACCGAATGCCACGGCATTATATTCATCCATTTTGCTTGCGCTAAACTGATCCGCTGTGAACAAATCGCCACCAGCCTCTGCAATTTTTTCCGCCATTATTTGAGTATTGCCTGTTCCACTCCAATATACAACTGCGTATTTTGCCATAATATTCCTCCTATGCTACTGTTAGCTTTGAAATTGACATGCCATTTTCATAGCATTTTATGTAAACTTGCCTGCACTTATTGTATGTGTTAAACAGTTTTTTAGCCTTATCACCATTATGGTAGGCCTTCCAACAGCCCGCACACACAAAGTTTTTACCCCCATGTTTTATAAAGCCTAATACATCATTGAGGGGGTAGCCCAAAAATATACCTAATTCGTGAGGAAAATCTTCACAGCTACTAAACCTGGTTTTAAGATGTTCTAACGCCATATCAACATCCTTAGGGTAGTTATACTTTTGTAGGAACATTGCCACATCATCCTGTTGCAAGGCCTTTAAAAGCAAATGCTGCCTATATATGTAAATTTGGCATTTTTTACTACAGCTTTTTATAACCTTTAGCTTTAAACCCTTTGCCCCCAACACGTGTTTTAAATTGTTAATGCCTGTTTCCAGGGCTTGAGCGCTTGCATAGCTACAGCAAAACAAATTTGCCATTTTTAAGCCTGCCAATGTGGGCGCGCAGTGGTAAACTGTAAGGTGTTCCAGATATTTACACATATAATATTCTCCTGCCCCTTATGGGAAGGGGAAAGCGAATACCCTAAGGAGCGAGGAATATTCGCTTTAATAATAAGGATTGTGGTGTATGCTTGCTATTTATGTTTGTATAAAGCTAATTGATAAACACAAACCATATTAAATACCAATGCAAAATCCTTTAAGTTGGTAGTTAGTTATCCTTAACTAACTAATGATATGTTAGCACAGACTAACTACCTTGTCAACAGGTAAAATAAAAATATTTTGGGGTGAGGTGGATGGTATATTAGGCTGTTAACAAAGGTTTTTGTTTTTGAAGGCTTAATAAAAATATTTTTTGCAAATAAAAAAGCCACTGTTATAGCGGCTTTTTATTTAATCTACTTTTTTTATAAACAACTGCCAAGCCTTGTATTCGCCCTTTATAATTGGCACAGGTAAGCCTAAGCCCATTAAGGCACTTCCTGTTAATTTAAAGGTGTTTTCATTATCTGTATACACAAAGTTTGGATTTAAGCCTTTTAATTTTACATATTCAACTGGTGGGTTGCAGTGAGTATTTAAGCTTACTACACTTAATAGTGCAGATTTTTTGTCATCAGCAACAACCATACAAGCGGCTTTTTCCCTATCCAATTCCACATCGTTTAAGCGGTAGTATTTACTATTATAAATAAAGCTTTGGTATTTTTTATAATCAATTATTTGTTGCTTTACTTCTTGTTTTTCAGATGGGCTTAGTTTGGTAATATCAAGCTCATAGCCAAAAGCACCTGACATAGCAACAACGCCCCTAGTTTTAAGGTCTGTAATTCTACCTGTTTCATGGTTAGGCACAACGGATACATGGTTGCTCATTGTACTTATGGGATAAGCAAAGCTTGTACCATATTGTATGTGTAGCCTTGATACTGCATCAGTATTATCGCTTACCCATATTTGTGGTGAATAGTAAAGCATTCCTGCATCATACCTTCCCCCACCGCCACTGCAACCTTCAAGCAATAAGTTAGGGTACCTATCTAGCAAGCGTTGCATAAAATCGTAAACCCCTAATACATATTTGTACATAACTTTGCCTTCGCTATATGTTCCATTTGCATGGCTATACGCTTCACAAAGGCTACGGTTCATATCCATTTTAACGTATTTTACATTTATAGAATCTAATACTTTACTTATGGACCCAAATATGTAATCCACAACAGCCTTATTGGAAAAATCTAGCACCATTTGGCGCCTTGATTGTACAATGGGCTTGTTTTTTACTGATAGAACCCAATCTGGATGATTACGGTATAGATCACTATTTTCGTTTACCATTTCCGGCTCTATCCATATGCCAAAATCTAGGCCAATATCGTTTATTTGATTTACAATGTTTTCCAAGGTATTGCCTAATTTGGCTTCGTTTACATACCAATCACCCAAGCCAGAAGTATCGCTATTTCTTGTTGAAAACCAGCCGTCATCTAAAACAAGCATTTCTATGCCAAGATCCTTAGCATCTTTAGCCATGCTTATTAGTTTTTCGCCATTAAAGTTAAAATAGGTTGCCTCCCAATTGTTTAAAACTATTGGCCTGTTTTTATATTTATGGGGCCCTCTGCAAATATTATCCCTTACTAAGTTATGGTAGTTATGGGATAGTTGTGTAAGGCCTTCGCCACTATACACCATTGCTACTTCGGGGGCAATAAAGCTTTCACCAACTTCAAGGCCATATTGGAAATTGCTACTTTGCACGCCCATTATTGCCCTTGTTTGGTTGTATTGATCCTTTTCCGCGCTACATACAAAGCTGCCACTATACAAAAGCATTAGGCCATAGCAATTGCCATGGTTTTCATTACAATCCTTTTCCGCCAATATAACAAAGGGGTTTTGCTGGTGGCTAGAGGTTCCCCTTAAGCTACCTATAGATACCGCTGTATGCCCAATAGGCGTTCTATTAGCCTGCCTTTCCATACCATGCCTACCATGGAATGAAATTAAATCAAAATCTCCATACAAAAAGTCTAAACTTGTGCTCATAACATGGTTTAATGTTATTGGGCTGTTTGATTTATTTATTATTTTAGCACTACGGGTAATGGTATCCTTTGCAGGAATTACACCGTAATACAAGTTTACTTCTAATTTGCTTGGCTTATCCTCCAATTTTATTATTAGAGTATAAGCCTCTTCATCCTTTGTGTAAACCGCAGGCAATCCATTCAAGGAATATTTTCCATTTATAATTTCATGGCTAACATAGCGCAAATCGCAGCCGCTTGCATTATCACTATTTGTAATGCCTAAGGCTGTATTTCTAAAATCACCACTACCATGGCAAGGGTACTCCTGGGGTAATGCATCTAAGGAGTAGGTTCTATCCGTGCCTGCATCATAGGGGCATGAAGAAAAGCCCCTATCGGCATACACTATGCCATAGCTCATATCCTGAGGCTCAATTTTTGCCCCATAATAAGTATGTAACAAAACATTTTTATTATCTACCTTTATTTGGTAGCTTGAGTTATTTGTTTGTAATGTAAATGTTTTAGTATTTTCTTGATAATGGATTGCCATAAGTTTACCTCACACAATAATTATTTTCCACCTGTCATAGCAATACCTTCTATAAATTGCTTTTGGAAGAATACATATAGTATAACCATTGGAATCATAGCTAATACGCTACCAGCCATAAGCACAGGGAAGTTTGTTGAAAACTGCCCGTTAAGGGTTGCAAGGCCTGATGATAATGTCATCATATTCAAATCCGTATTAGCAATCAAGGGCCACATCAAATCACTATAAGCAAAAACTGCGGTAAAAACAGCCAATGCGGCCATGCTAGATTTTGTTAAAGGGAACATAACCTTTGTAAAGCTTTGCCATGTATTGCAACCATCTAAATAAGCTGCCTCGCTTATTTCATTAGGTATGCTTAAATAGGATTGCTTTAGGAAGAAGGTGCCAAAGGCGCTTACCAAGCCAGGGAACACCAATGCAAATATTGTATTTGTTAGCCGCATAGATGCTAGCATTTGGTATTGGGGTATAATAAAAATTTGGCCAGGTAACATCATTTGTATTACTACTAATGAAAACAATGCCCCTTTAAATGGAAAGTTTATTTTTGCAAAGCCATAACCCGCCATTGAGCTAAATATTACAGCACATATTACTCTAAATATAATTAATAAGGCTGTATTTAAATATAAGTTAACAAAGGGTAGGCTTTCCACAGCCCTTTCATAGCCGTATGTTTGTATTTTTGCTGGGAAAAATGTTGGTGGTATACTTAAAGTTTCAGCATTGGTTTTTAAGCTAGTTATAATCATCCACACAAAGGGGAATAACATAAGAAGTGCGCCAAGGCCAAGTATCAAATATACAACCCAACTGCTTTTTAGTGAGTGTTCTTTCATATTGGTACCTCCTTATACTTCATAGTTAACCCATTTCTTTTGCCCAATAAACTGTAAAGCTGTAACTACGCCTATTAAGGCCACAGTCCACACAACTATTGCGGATGCAAAACCCTTATTGCCTGCAATAAAGCTTTCCCTATAGAACATATACATTAAGCTTTGTGCATGGGGCAAGGCGGGGTTATTTTGATCCACCATCATATAAATTAAATCGTAAACCTTTAGGGATGACATTAACCTCATTATCATAACCACAAATAATGTTGGGGAAACCATGGGCACTGTTATTGAAAAAAACTGCCTTATTTTGCCAGCGCCGTCTATACTTGCAGCCTCATAATAGCTTTTGGATATATTTTGTAAGCCTGATAGTATTAATATAGAGTCGTAGCCCAATGCACTCCAAATGGCAACAATTGCACATGTTATAAGCACAAGGGAGGGGTCGGTCATCCACCTAATATTTGAGCCAAGTACAGAATTTATTATTCCAAACTGTGAGTTAAACATCCACTTCCAAACCATTGCAACAGCAGCGGGGGCAACAACCATTGGCAAGAAGTATATTGTGCGGAATACGCTTTTGCCTTTTATTTTCATGTTAAGCATAACCGCCAATATTAAAGATAAAAATATGCCAATTGGAACTGTTAATATACAAAAATAAATAGAGTTCCATGTTGCACGCCAAAAGTCTTGACTGGTAAACATAATTTGATAGTTTTGTAAGCCTGAAAACTCAAATTTACCAAAAGCTTTTGTTTTAGATAAGCTTAATATAATAGTTTGAATAAAAGGGTATATGTTTAGTACTATTAAGCCTAAAATGGTAGGGCCTACCATAAGGTAGCCCCATCCCCATTTCTTTAAGTTTGATAATTTAGTCATAATTGTGCCCTTTCTTTAATTTGAACTGGCAGCATCCACTATATTTTGCATATTATTTAAACCATCATCTATGGTAACTTGTCCAGAATATATTCTTAAAAGTTCATCTGTTATTTTAGATTTCCATTCTGGGCGGGATGCATTGTTAACGCTTTGTACGCCATATTCGAACATATCTAAGCATAGGCTAACATCAATATCATAATCCTTAAATGCGGATACCCAAGTTTGTTCTAAACCTTCGTAAGCAGGTATAGCCGCGCCACTTTCGCCTTGTATCCTTTGGCCTTCTTCAGAGCCGAAGAATGCTAATACATCTTTAACAACATCTAATTTAGCGTTTGTTGCGCTTGTAGAGTAGCATAAACCGTTGGATATTGTAGCCCTGCCATCACCTTCTGCGGGGTTTGGAGCCTTAGGTAATACAGCAATTTTCATTTTGCCATTAAGTTCAGGGTTATCCTTTAACATAGGTAATAAGTTCCATACGCCTTCAAAGTACATAGCGCCTTGACCGGATAGGAATGATGCACCAGGGCTTTGTTCTGCAAAGTAGTTTTGATCGGGGCACCAATCATAGTTTTGTAGGCCAATGTAGAATTTCATAGCTTCAACTGTTGCGGGTACTGTAAAGCCAGCTTTTGTTTTATCTTCATTAAGTATATAGCCACCGTTTTGGTATACAAAGTTCCAATAGCCTAATTGGTCATCAGCATAAGCCATATAGCCAAATTTACCTGTTTTATCAAATATTGTTTGTGAGCCTTCAACCAATGTATCCCATGTCCATGTTTCATCGGGGTAAGCAAGGCCTGCTTGGTCAAAAAGTTCTTTATTGTAGCTTAGTACTACAACGTCTTTATCCTTTGGTACGCCATATAAAACGCCATCGCTACCCTTTGCGTTGCTTAAGGATACTTCTGAGAATTTGCTTGCATCTACAACATCTGTTAAATCTGCCAATATGCCATTATCAGCATATTTAAAAATTTCGTTTGTGTGCATCCAGAATATATCTGGCATTTGGTTACTTACAGCGGAAGCTTCAAGTTTTGTCCAATACTCGCCCCAGCTTGTAACTTGAACTTCAATTTTAACATTAGGGTTTTTAGCTGTGTAAGCATCAGCCATAGCTTGCATACCAGGCCTTTGACCCACGTCCCAAATTTGGAATGTTAGGTTTGTTTGCTCACCTGCCATTACATCAACCGCTGTTAAATTTACAACTAAAAGTGCTAACATTAGCATAGCCACAACTTTTTTAAATGTGTTTTTCATATTATACCTCCAAATAATGTATAATTGTTGTTAGAAAGACCATTTTGTGCACAAATTATCTTCTATTGATTGTATTTTATGATAAATGCGGCCCCTTGTGAATTGTAAAATGCTATTTTTTATATACCAATTTGTATTTTATTGCCACATTTTGTTGATATTATCTAGCATTATGATATATAATATATTTAGAGGTGTAAAATATGGAAAATAAAATCAAGTTTCATGTATTTAGTGATGAACGTTTTGTTGACCTTAATATATATCAATATGGTTGGGAAAAATGTAGCCCCCTACATTCCTTTGGCCCTTTTATTCGCAAGCACTTTTTATTTCATTTTGTTATATCTGGCAAAGGCGTACTTATGGCTAATGATAAAACATATGAGGTAACTGCTGGCCAAGGCTTTTTAATTTGCCCCGGGCAAACAACAACTTACTATGCAGACGAACAAAGCCCCTGGGAATATTCTTGGGTTGAGTTTGATGGCTTAAGGGTAAACGAAACATTGGTAAGTGCTGGTATAAGCCCAAACCACCCTATATATTACCCCGAAAACAAAAAGAAGGCGGATATAATAATTGATGCAATGATGTACATTGTAAATAACCCTGACCTATCGCCTACAAGGCTTATAGGCCATGCTTTTATATTTTTAGACCAATTAGTGCAATGCTCTAAAACAAAGCTTGTAAACAAAGGCAAGCGCTTGCGTGATTTTTACATGAAAGAGGCCTTATCCTACATAGAGCAAAACTATATGCACGATATAAGCGTTGAGGATATCGCCAAAACCTGTGGCCTAAACCGAAGTTACTTTAGTAAAATATTTAAAGACACAATGGGTAAAAGCACAATGGAGTTTTTAGTAAGCTACCGTTTATCAAAAGCTGCCCAACTGCTTAAGGAAACAAATTTAAACGTTGGCGAAATAGGCCAAATGGTTGGCTACCCTAACCCTTTACATTTTTCAAGGGCATTTAAAGGAATATACGGTATATCACCTAAAAAATACCACTTAAAGCATTTTTTAACATCTATTTAACTAAAAAAAACACCCCACCATACGGTGGGTGTTTTTTATTTACTATACCTCATAAATATTTTTTCATTAAAGCCCGCTTGTTTTTTAAACATTTCGGGTTTACGCATAAATTCTACAAAGCCTAGTTTTTTATATAGGGCATGGGCTTTTTCATTTGTATCAACTACATTTAAAACTGCTGTGTTATAGGGCATAAGCTTTAAAGATTCAGCTAAAAGAATTTTTGATAAGCCCTTACCCTGATAATCAGGGTGTATGCTTACCATGTTCACATAAGCATCATTGGAGAATTGCTCAGCCTCGTTAAGTTCACCCTCCAAAAGCTTTGCTACAAATGCACCCTTTATAAAGCCTGCCAGTTTGCGCGCTTTTTTGTAGTTTACTTTGCCCAATAATTGGGGGTGTTTTACTATTGATAAGCAACCAGCAATATTGTTTTTATCCTCTATAACCCAAAAGCTATCAAAGTTTATTGTATCCATTAGGAATTGGCTTATTATGCCCTTATCATTACTAAATAGTTTTAGTGTGTTGTAAAAGGATTCAACCAAGCAGTTTACAATACCCTGTTTATCCGCGTTCACAGCTTTCCTTACTAGCATAAATACTCCTTAAAAGTTTATGGTGTTTGGTGGTTGAAAATCCTTTGTATGGTAGGGAACTGTGTTTGCAAATATATTTTTATTTTTTAGCAAGTTATATTGGCTATTGCTTAAATGCACGGGGTAGCAAATATATTCCATTTTGTTTTGTTGTATAAGGCTTTCGCTAAAGCTACCTTTATCTACTGTGCCAGTCATTATGCCATAGGCGCCTTTGCTTAGCAAATCCTTGGCTATAAGTTGTTGCATGGGTTTATTTAGCTGTGAATCGCTTATAAAAACTACACCTTGCTCGCCTTCCCCTGTATAGGGTTTAAATTTATCAATATTAGGGCTATGTTTTAGCCATGGTGCATATTTATCAAGGTTGGCAATTTCATTCATAATATATTCATCGCCATAAAAGTATTCTGCCATGCCACTTTTGCTAAACAGTTCCAACAGTTCAACACTACGGCCATGTTTGGGTACAGGCATAAATATTATTTTATGCTTCCTAAACAGTTCACGCACACGCTTAATTAGTTTAAAGCAACTTTCCTGATAATCCACAAGTTTTTTGCCATAGGCGCAGTCTATAACGGCGATATCTGCCCTTTTACCTGCAATTTCATCATTGGCATAAACCTGTGTACCAAAGCTATAATCCCCACTAAAAAGCATGGTTTTACCACCATACACAAGGCTATACCACACGCCACCAACGCAGTGGCCTGTTCTGCCCCACTCTATACTTATGCCCATATATTCACCCTTGCCATTGGGGCATATATCCTCCAAGTATAGGGCATTTTCCATATTAAATGGAATTTGTTCAAAGGTAAATTTTGATGCTATTACTTTACCTTTATAGCCCCTTTCAAAAAGCCAAGGCAATGCTCCAGTATGATCACCATGGGAGTGGGTAATAAAAACTAAATTGCAATTTGCAATTTGTTCATCGCTAAGTTTAGGGTAGCCATAATTGCCACCTTCTTCAATAATAATGCCACAATCCACCATAAAGTTGTTTGTGCCATTTTGTATATAAAAGCAATTTCTGCCATGTTCACCACAACCACCAGCTATATATAACTGCATAACATCCCCCTTTTTAGGTTTAATACTATTTAAATTATACCAATTGCAAAGGCAACTAACAATGTAAATATATTAGTTTATACAAAATAAAATATACCAAATAGCTATATTTTAAGCGTAATGCATAAATAAAACATTTGGTATATTTTATTATTAAATTAATTTCAATAATTATGGGGCATCCTCAACTAATTCATATGCTTGGTTGCTATCTTCAACTAATACAGTTGCCTCTTCTTCAGTCTCAACAAAATCTTCCACCAACTCTGTTGGGGCATTTGTTGTTTGTATTGTATTTTCAATTGTTTGAGCTGGGGGTGTTGTTGTTTCAACTTGTGCATCTATTTGTTGGGCTATAGCCTCATCACTTATAGCAAACTTATCAGAATAATATACTGTTGAGGGTGGGCCATCTGGGTCGCTGGAATATTCATAAGCTATTACCTTAAGTATACCGTAATCCCCACTTTGAGGGTAAAACTTAATCACTTCTTTATATCTTTTTTCAACATTAACAGCTTTTGTATATTTTGCAGTGCCACTTTTATCATATATTCCCCATTGGTAATCAAAATTCATATAGTCGCCAGCGGCTACATCATAGGCCCTATAAACCGTGGCAATTACCACGCCAGCCTCCACAAGTCCATCCAAGTTAAGCTCTATTTTTATATCATCTTCCCATTGCCAAGGTTCTTCGTTTATTATTTCTATACCTAGTTCTTCATTGCTTATTGAGTGGCTTTTAGTGCCGTCCCACAGCGTAATATCAAAGTTGAATTTATCAAGCATGCCTGGTAATACTGTAAAAAAGGTTTCCCCTTGCATGCCATTTATGGTGGTATCTGTATCTATTGTATATATAGGTCCCCAATTAATATCCATGTAATAATTAGATTCATCACCATCAATACTCCATTTAAGGTGTACAGTATCACCAACTTTTACCCTTGTTTTATCAACTTCTGCATATACATTCATACCATTAATATTTGGTGTGCTTACATTATTTATTTGTTGTGTTGGCACTGGGGTTTGTTGTATGGGAGCTGAAGTTTGTTGAACTTCTATGGGGGCATCATTCGCTGAAGATAAGGTTGTAAAAGCCTTTACTAAAGCTGGGTTTAACTCCGCTACTCCTCCATCATCATAATTTTGAACATAGAACTGGTATGTAGTATTAGGTGTTAAACCTTGTATATCAATAGTAGATATCATACTAAAAGTATCTAAATCTGCTTGCCTATTTATTTTAACAAATTCGCCATTTATATATTGATAAATAATTTCGTTATTTGATAAAGGTGTGGTATCCCACTTCAACTGTATAGAGTCATACCCTATTACAGCATTTAAATCAATACCTTCAACGGTGGTAAATTCTTTTGTTTTATTTATCACGTTGCCTAAGGAATCCATAGCCTTAAAATTTATTTCACAATAAGGCCCCTGATACTCATAATCAACCCTTTCACTACCAGAAGGCATTGTGCTTGAATAAGTATTAATCATATTATAAAAATCATCTGATCTATGCCTGCCAACCATATTAACCTCTAATATATAAGGTGGTTTACCGCCGGCAATATCCCAAGAAAAGTTAAAGGGTAAGCCTTCCGTTACCTCATCCTTTTCAATATTAAAGTCCGCCCTAAATGCGCCCTCTGTTACAAATTCAGGGGTGTTTATAGGCTCATCTTCCTCATAGGTAATTTGAAAATCCTCGTAGCTTGTTGCCATTGCCAACAAGGAATTGTGCCATAGTGTTTGGCTACTTGCATTAGTAAAGGAAGTGCTTATGCCAAATAAAAGCAAAAACAATAGGCAAGAATATAATTTTTTCATAATATGCTCCAAAAATAAATTTATACTATAAATATAATGTAATACGCAAATAAAATCAAGGCAATATGTGTCGCTTATAGACAGGCTATATGGTAGAAGTTTGTACAAATTTTTACCTTTAAATTTTACTAGTAAATTTTAGTAAAACATTTACTAAAAAGTGTTGACAAATATAAATATGCTATATTATAATAATTTTAACAACATGGATAGAATTATTAGTTTAGCTTATATTAATTGATTTAAAATATAGTATTATTTTACTAAAATAATAAAGTATTTTACTATTTTTACCATAATATAAATCTACCAAAAGAGAAAGAAGGGGATAAAAATATGATAAAAACATATGATTACTTAAACGAGGATTGGAACAACCTAAGCATTTTATCTAGAAACCGCATGGAAACTAGGCCTTTTTACTGTGCCTATGAATCCGCAGAGGATGCTTTAAAGCTTTGCCAGCAGGAAACTAAAAACTATACAACACTTAATGGCATTTGGGACTTTTTATATGCAGAGTCCCCCTATGATATGCCTGAAAACTTTTTAGACCTTGCAGACGGAAATTTTGCATGGGCTAAAATGCCTGTACCTGGCCATTGGCAATTAAACGGTTTTGATACCCCCGCTTACAGCGACTGTTTTTCATTATACCCCATATTAGATGTACCAAAAATTCAACCAGAAAACCCTTGTGGCCTTTACAGCAAAAAAATAAACATAGCTAAAAGCCCAACAGAAGAATATATACTTCGCTTTGATGGCGTTGAAAGTGCTTACCACCTTTGGGTAAACAAACAATTTGTTGGCTACAACCAAGGCTCAAGAATTTCGGCAGAGTTTGATATTAGCCCCTATGTAGTAGATGGTGAAAATAGCATTATGCTTATGGTTTACAAGTTTTGTGATGAAAGCTATATAGAAAACCAAGATATGTGGACTTTTTCCGGAATAATTCGCGATGTTGGGCTTATTAAGCGCAACAAAAGCCACGTTTATGATTATTTTGCAAAGGCATCATTATATAACGATTATAAAGATGGCAATTTAGAACTAAGTGTAAATGTTGGCAACGCCTACGATTACAGCAAAAACCTAAAATTAAGCTATGCCCTATATGATAACGGCGCAAGCCTTGTTTGTGATGAAACAGAGTTTAGTTTAGAGGGCAAAGGCAACTTTAAGCATGTTTTCAACGCTAAAATTAAAAACGTTAAACCTTGGAACGCAGAAACACCAAACCTATACCGTTGCTTAATTACACTTTCCGACGAAAACGGCGTTGTTGAGGTTTACGGTTTTGATGTGGGCTTCCGCAATGTAGAACAAAGCAATGGTTTAATATTAATAAATGGTAAGCCAATTAAGTTTAAAGGCGTTAACCGCCACGATTGGAACCAACTAAAGGGCAGATGTATAGACAAAGAGGATATGGTACGCGACATTGAGCTTATGAAGAGCCACAATATAAACTCCGTTCGTACAGCCCATTACCCTGCTATACCCTTCTTCCTAACACTATGCGATAGGTATGGCCTGTATGTAATGGAAGAATCCGATTTAGAATGTAACCAAATGTATTTTAATAAAGGCCAAGAAAACAAGTTTAGCAATGACCCCATATGGGAAAAATCATATGTGGAAAGGTCCATGCGCATGGTTGAACGCGACAAAAACCACGCCTCCATACTATTTTGGTCACTAGGAAATGAATCTGGCTTTGGTGCAAACTTTATAAGTGCCTATACGGCTGTTAAAGCCTATGATGATACAAGGCTTGTGCATTATGAAGAGGATAGAGAAACTGTTGCAAGCGATATGTACGGCTCCATGTACACAAGAATACCTCAGTTGGAAAACTGGGGCAGGGATACATCAAAAACTAAGCCCCACATAGTTTGCGAATATGCCCATGCCATGGGTAATGGCCCTGGTGGTTTACAGGATTATTGGCGAGTATTTAACGCTTACCCAAGGTTACAAGGCGGCTTTGTTTGGGAATGGATAGACCACGGCCTATATGCCGAAGATGAAAACGGTAAGCCCTTCTATAAATATGGCGGAGACTTTGGCGATGAGCCCAACAGTGGCGCTTTCTGCTGTGACGGTTTGCTTTTAGCCAAGAGAACACCATCCCAAGGCCTAAAGGAGCTTAAAAAAGCCATAGAACCCATAAACTTGCTAAGTGTTGATGTTGAAAGTGGCCTTGTTGAATTAAAAAACACCTACGATTTTATTAGTACCACTGGTATAAAGGCAGAAGTTTCACTAAACACAGAAAGTAAAATAGTTTGGAGCGAAACAATTGAATTGCCCTCTGTTGAGCCCCACACAAGCCAAAGCATTAAATTGATAAACCATGCTGTTCCATCATTGGATAGCGAGGCTTGGATTAACTTTAAGTTCTACAAAGGCGATAACTGCATAGCTTTCCACCAGCATATATTGCCTGTTGTAAAAACAGTTGAGCCTGAGGCGGTTAAAATACCTGTACACTTTAGTAAAAACAACCATATTATAAAGGTGTATAACGATAACTTTACATGTGAGTTTGATAGTGTAAAAGGCTTAATTAAAAGCTATAACTATAAAGGTCAAGATATTTTACAGGGCAGAAAAGCTTTAAACCTATGGCGTGCACCAATAAGCAACGATATAAGGGTTGAGCCCGCATGGAAAAGCTTCTATTTGGACCACATGCGCACATTAAACGAGAAAACAACAGTGGAACAAGTGGATGAATATTCCATAAGCATAACATTTAAACAAATATATGCCCCCATTATTAAATACTGGAAGGTTGACCTTGTTACCATATATACCATAAGTGGAGATGGCGCAATAAATGTAGCTGTTAAGGGAATACCCACTGGCGTTTTACCCGATAGTTTCCCAAGGATAGGCATGGAGTTTGTAGCCCATGATAGCTTCCAAAACATGCGTTGGTTTGGCTGCGGCCCTGAAGAAAACTATGTTGATAGCAAAGCTGCATCCATGCTTGGTGTATACAGTAAAACCGTTGATGAAACATACTTCCCCTATGCTGTACCCCAAGAAACCGGCAACCATGAAGATGTTCGTTGGTTCTACTTACACAATGGCGAAACTGCATTGTTTGTAAAAGGCCTTGGCCAACTAGCCTTTAGCGCCCTACCTTATAGCCAAGAGGCTTTAACAAAGGCAAGGCACCAAAACGAGCTAGATAAAGACGGTAAGGTTTACTTGAACATAGACTATGGTCAGCATGGTTTAGGTAGTGCAAGTTGGGGCCCAGAAACCGATTACCCCCTTGTACCTAAAACCTTTGAGCTAAATTACCAAATAAAAGCCTGCAGCCTTCAAGAAATTGAAGCAAAAATATAATTACAAAAGAAAGGATTTGATACAATGTCTCAAAAGTCAACACCAGTGCCCCTTACATCTAGGCGCACATTAGTTACCCAGAGAAATGCGCCTTACTTCTTTCTGTTGCCAATTGTATTAATATTTGCTGCTTTTATGGTTTACCCTATTATAGATTCTTTTATACTAAGTTTAACTAAGTTTGAAAGTGGAGTATACACCTTTGTTGGCTTAGAAAACTATATTACCCTTATAAAGGATCCTATATTTTGTGGCTCGCTTAAAAACACATTTATTTACCTTTTGGCGCAAGTTCCTCTTATGACATTACTATCCATAACATTGGCTGTGTTTATAGAGCAGGAGTTTTTAAAGTTCCGTTCTGGCTTCCGTATGATGATATTTTTACCATCAATAACAGCCCTTGTAGCATACAGTATAGTATTTAAGCTACTTTTAAATACAGACTATGGTATAGTAAACAACGCCCTTAAATCCATAGGTATTATGCCAATAGATTGGCTAAATACAAAATGGGGTGGTAGAGCTGCCATAATTATGGGTATAACTTGGCGTTGGACTGGTTATAACACAATAATTATGATAGCCGGCTTAAAAGGCATACCAAAAGAACTTTACGAAGCTGCCGATATTGACGGCGCAAACTTTATTAAAAAGTTTACACAAATAACTATACCTATGATTAAGCCTATAATACTATTTGTAACCCTTACATCCACAATAGGCACATTACAGTTGTTTGATGAATCCTTTATACTAACTGGCGGTGGGCCGGATAATGCAACTATAACCATTGGGCACTACTTATATAACAATGGCTTTAACTTCTTTAAGTTTGGTTATGCTGCTGCCCTAAGTTATGCCCTTGTTGTAATTATTATGATATTCTCCTTAATTCAATTTAAGGCAACAAAAGGAGGGGAAGGTTAATGAAACAAGAAATAGGCCATAGCCCTGGAAGAAAAATTATCACCTACCTATTTTTGATAATTATGGCATTTATATCAATTTTCCCCTTTTATTTTATGTTTGTAAGTTCAACTAACACAAACGCACAAATACTTAACGTTTCCCCTCGCCTTTTACCTGGCGATAACCTATTTGCCAATGCCAATAACTTGGTTAAAAGGCTTGATGTATGGCGAACAATACTAAACTCTATGATTATGTCGGTTAGCTATACTCTACTATCCATACTACTACACTCCATGGCTGGTTATGCTTTAACAAAATATAACTTTAAGGGCAAAGGTGTTATTTTTGCAATTATAATGCTTACAATGATGATACCTGCCCAGGTTATGTATGTGCCATTGTTTACACTTATGAACAATATTGGTTGGGCAAACACCTACCAAGCAGTAGTATTCCCCGCCTTGGCAAACGCTTTTGGTATATTCCTAATGCGTCAAAACATGTTAGCCTTCCCCACAACACTTATAGAGGCTGCCCGTATTGACGGATATGGAGAGTTTGGCATTTTCTTTAAAGTAGTTATGCCCAACATGACCCCTGCAATTGGTGCCCTTGGCATATACATGTTTATGAGCATGTGGAACAGCTTTATGTGGCCTTTGATAATATTAAGCACTAAAAACATGTACAACTTCCCCGTAGCATTATCCATGCTTGATGGCGTTGTATGGCGTAAGGACTATGGTGTTGTAATGCTTGCAGCCTCCATTGCCACAATACCAATTATGTTAATATTCTTAATATTCCAAAAACAATTCGTTGCCGGTGTAATGGGTGGCGCAATAAAAGAATAATAATTTAAATATTATAAATTAAGAAAGAGGTATTTGTATGAAAAAACTAGTTTCTATGTTGCTAGCGTTTATTGTTCTATTCTCTTTACTTGCAGTTCCTGCAATGGCTGAAGGCGAATTAAGTGGAACAATAACCATTTGGAGTTGGGACGTTGCATTGGCCCACCTTCAAGCTCAAGCGGAAAGGTTTAATGCTATTCACCCAAATGTTAGGTTCAATTTTGAAGACATGGGTGTGTCTCAAGTTTACTCAAAAATGACAACAAGCCTACAAAGTGGCATTGGCTTACCCGACATTGTTAGCCTTGAAGGCGAACAAATGGCAAAGTTTGGCTTAAAATTCCCAGATAAGTTTGTTGATTTTACAAACGAACTTAACCCCGCAGACTTTTTACCTATAAAGATAGGCGAATGCACAGCTAACGATAAAATTATTGCCTTCCCTTGGGATGCTGCCCCTGCTGGATTGTTTTACAGGGCAGACCTATTTGAACAAGCTGGCATAGATGCAGAAGCTATTGTTACATGGGATGACTTTATTGAACAAGGCAAAATTTTGAAGGAAAAAACTGGTGCGGATATGATGATTATGGCATTATCCCGCAGTGACGTAATGTATAGAATACTAATGATGCAATTAGGCGGTTTCTACTTTGATGCTGAAGGCAATACACAAGTAAACTCCCCAGAATCCATAAGGGCTATGGAAATGATACAAAAACTTTACCAAGCTGGTATAATATTTAATGACTCCGGTTGGGATGAAAAGATGACTGGTATATCCTCTGGCCAAATAGCATCAATACCCGAAGCTGTTTGGATGGCTGGTAGCATTAAAGAATACTGCCCCGACGATGCAGGCAAATGGAAAGTTATGGCTTTACCACGCTTTGATGCTGATAAAGAAGTTATGACTGCTTCCAACGGTGGCTCTGTACTAGCTATACCCGCAGTAAGCCAATCTAAAGATGCTGCTGTTGAGTTTGTAAAATTTGCTATGACCGATATAGAGTCTAACATTGAAGGCTTTATGAACTACGGTTTATACCCATCTTACATACCCGCGTTGGATAACGAAGTATTTATGCAAGGCGACGAATACTTTAGCGGTCAACAAATTTACACATTGTTTAAAGAACTTGGCGAAAAATCTGTGGCTGTAAACTACACAGAAAACTTTGCCGAAACCATGGAACTTTGCAAAGGTGCTATAAGCAAAGTTACAACAGGCAATGAAGATGTAGCTAGCGTTATGGAAAGCTTACAAGCTGAAATGGTTTCTAAGTTTGGTAAATAAGTAAATTATAGCGGGGTTGGCTTTTATAGCCCCCCGCTTATTTAATTGGAAATGAGAGAAAATGATTAACATAAAATTGCTTAGGCAGGAAATAAAAGGCTTTGTTATGCCAATTATTTACGAGAACATACTACAATTATCGGCAGGCATAATATCAACAGCCATGATAGGCCGTTTGCTTGCTAGTGATATATCTGCCCAAGGGGCTTGTATTAGAATTACCGATACCATATGGTCCTTATTCAAGGGCTTATCCGTAGGTTTATTAATACTTTTAGCCTCTGCTTACAAACAAAAAAACAAGCAAAAATGCTTATCATTAATTAAGCAATCACTACAAATGGGCTTTATACTTGCTTTTACCGCCTTAGTTGTTTTGTTTGGTTTTTCTAAGCAAATACTCTCATTTTTTTCAACAGACCCTGATATAATTAATAAGGCCCACATTTATTTAAGAATAATTGTTTTTAACATACCCTTTGTTATGATAAGCTCGGTAGTATCTGCCTCCTTCCAAGCCTTTGGCGATACTAAAACGCCCATGAAATTGGCCGCTATAATGAATATAATAAATATTGTATTAGGTTGGCTTTTAATATTTGGCAATTTTATATTCCCTGCCATGGGCATACAAGGCGCTGCTGTATCCTTATTAATTGCCCAAGCCTCATCTGCAATTATTGGTATAATTTTACTAAATAAAAAAATTAGTAAGGATAAAGAGTTTGCTGTAAATAGCCCATTAAACTATAAATGGGAGTGGGGCTTTAAATACATAAAGCAAATTTATGGCATAGGCGTTCCCGCAGCCTTGGAAAACATGTTTTGGCAGTTTTCTGCCATATTGTTAAGTAAAATGATACTTACCCATGGTATAAACCAGTTTGCCGCCTACCAAATAGGTTTACAAGCCGAACTTATTACGGAAATGCCTGCAATAGCCTTTGGTACAGCCGCAACAGCATTAATTGCAAAGGGCTTATCGGAAAGTAATGAGCTTGGAAAGGCGTATTTTACAACAATAAAAAGCATTGCAATAAAGTATAGCATTGTTACATCGCTACTGCTAATATTGTTATCCACACTGTTTATGAAGGCCATGACATCAAACCCATTGCTTATACCAATTGGGGCAACATATGTTATGATAATGGGCTTTATACAAATTCCACAAAACCTTTCTAGGATATATAATGGAGCATTAAGGTCCTCGGGCATAAAAACTGCCCCCATGATAATTGCTGGTATAGGTATATGGTGTATAAGGATACCCATATGTGCCCTTGTTACATATGTGTTTAAATTAGATATTGTTTATATATGGCTAACAATAGCCTTAGACCAAGCCATTAGGTTTTGTATAAGTGTTATAACGCTAAATAAAAAGAAAGTTTTTGCCTATAAAACAAATAAAGTTCAAGTTTTGGAGAGTTAAAATGAAAAAACATAAAACATTTGCTTACATTGCTTTAGTAGCTGTTGCATTCATATGGGGCAGCGGCTTTATTGCCACACAATTAGCCATAGATTCTGGCCTATGCACAGAGGGGATAATGTCGCTACGCTTTATTATTGGTGCATTAGCCATGGGTATAGCTTGCTTTAAGGAGCTAAAACAAACCACAAAGGAAATATTAAAGCACGGTATTATAGCGGGCATAATTTTATTTGGCGCTTTCTACACACAAACCCTTGGGCAAGGCCTTACAACCGTTAGCAATGCCGCCTTTATTACTGCAACAAACGTTGTAATGATACCCTTTATACTTTGGGTAATAACTAAAAAAAGGCCAAGCACATTTGTATTTGTTATAAGCATATTTACAATGTTTGGTATTTTGCTGTTAACATGGAAATCTGGCCAAGGCCTATCCTTTAACCTTGGTGATTTAGTTGTACTGCTTTGCGCTTTCCTTTTCGCCTTGCATATAGTATACTTAGGTAGCAAATGCAACAAGTTTTCAGCTACATTAATAACATTTTGGCAGCTTTTAACCGCTGGTGTAATATCCACAATATTATGGGTATTTATTGGTGAAATGCCTACCCCAACACAATTTAATGCGGCCATATTGCCCGTTATATACCTTGGTGTATTTTCATCATGCCTATGTTATTTTTTACAAACAAAGGCACAGCAATATGTATCCCCAAGCCTTGCCGGGGTTGTATTATCTTTAGAGGGCTTGTTTGGATCTTTCTTTTCAGTAATTTTAGGTATGGAAGCCTTTAGGCTAAATATGCTATTGGGCGGCTTAATTATAACCGCAAGCATAGCCCTTATGAGCAAAAAGGAATAATAATAGTTTAAGGAGAAGTTTATGGCAACATTAAAGGATATTGCCCAAAAAGTTGGGGTATCAATAGCAACAGTATCAAGGGTTTTAAACTTTGATAAAAACTTTTCCGTATCAAACAAGCTAAGGTTAAAAATATTAGAAACCGCTGAGGAAATGCGCTATACTACAAAAAATGTAAGCTATGCAAATGAGTCAACAAAAAGAATATTGCTTTTAATGCTTTATGACGAGGCCTTGGAGTTGCAGGATTCCTATTATGTGGGTATAAGGGTATTTGCAAAAAAAGAGGCTAATATGAAAGGTTTTTCCACAAAGGAAGTATTCCTATCATCAAAAAACATAAGCGATATTGATTTTACAAACTTTATTGGAGCCGTAGTTGTGGGCAGTTTGGAGCAATGGTATATAAACAAAGTGCTTGTTTCATCCCTTGTAAGTTCCAACATTCCCTTGGTTTTTGCAGATTTTATGCCCTCAAAAAGCAATAAATATGGCGACTCCGTTATAAACTCCTTTGAAAGTATGATTCAAAAAGTATTGGATCACTTTTTTGAGGTGAATATAAAGGAAATTGGCTATATTGGCACAAAAAATTATATTGTTGAAGGTAAAACCGTGTCGGACCAAAGGTATGTAAGCTTTGAAAAAATACTTAGCGAGTTAGGCTTATATACGGATAAATTTGTATACCGCGACGGTGGCTCAACCTATGAAAGTGGATATTTATCTGCAATAAAAATGATAAAGGACGGCAATATTCCAAAAGGTATATTCGTTGAAAACGATGCCCTAGCAATAGGCGTAATGAAGGCTTTTCAAGAGAATAATATAGAAGTGCCCAACAGGGTATCAATAATAAGTTGCAACGACATATCCACCGCGGAGTTTTTAACAATATCCCTATCCACAGTGGCATTGCACAGCGAGTTAATTGGCGCTACATCAATGAATACTTTAATAGAGCGTATACAATCTAAACGCAAGGAAAACCTAATTATTATGGTTCCCCATGAGTTAAAACTTAGGGATAGTTGCATAAAAAGCCAAGCATAAGCTTGGCTTTTATATTGTTGCAAATAAAAAAGGCTTATAGCCTTTTTTATTGTAGCGGTGGGTATTCTTTTATTTCCACCGCCTTTAAATATGGGTACCTTGTTTGAAGTTCCTCATATATATCAAACACGCCTACAACCTCAACATAGTTGCCAATTTTTGGATAATCCTCGGGGTATTTTAAGCTTTCATCAAAAACAAACTCTATACCATTTTGGCAACAAGCTGTTGCATCGGATATTACTACATAGTGATAGTTTTTTTGAGTTAAGTCAAAAAAGTTAGAGCTATATGCACCGCCCATTTTTATTGTTTTACCCACATAATCCTTAGAGTTGGCAAGCATGTTATACACTTCACCAAACACCATTGTGCTGCTTAGCTTAGTTAAATCCACATCTATAGTATAGGGTTCTTTAGCCTCTATCCTAACCGGTGGTTTTGTTGCTTGAGGCTCCTCTGTTGCACTTGGAGCAGCGGCTTCAAGTATTTCGTTTACGCTAGAGGCACTTGCAAATGTAAAGCTTAGGCTTAGCACCATTAAAATTGCTAAAAGTTTTTTCATAGTTTTCCTCCCTTAAGCACTCCTGCCAAGGAGAACAGTGCAAAGGTTGCAATATTTACCACAACTATTGTTGACCCTACTGGCGTTCCTGCTAAAATTGAAATTATTATACCTAGTGCTGCAGCTATTACAGATATTATAGCCGCACATATTGTTACCGATTTAAAGCTTTTAAATACCCTCATTGCCGATAAGGCTGGGAATATTATAAGGGCTGATATTAACAAGGAGCCTACAAGGTTTATAGCCAAAACTATAATTATGGCTGTAACAACTGCAATTAGCAGGTTGTAGGCCTTTGCCTTTGTACCTGTTGCCACTGCAAAATCCTCATCAAAGGTAACTGCAAATATCTTGTTATAAAACAATATAAACAGCACTACTACTATTATGGACAATATTATAGAAATCCAAACATCAGATGGTTTTAAAGTTAATATGGATGTGGATCCAAACAATGTTGTACATACATCCCCGGATATGTTTGCCGATGATGCAAATAAGTTTAGCACCAAGTAACCTATGGCCAACGATCCAACGGATATCATGGCCACAGAGGCATCGCCCTTTATTTTAGCGTTTTGGCTACTGCTTAATATTATTATTGCACACAGCACAGTTACAGGTATTGCAAGGTACATATTGTTTGATAGCTTTAATACCGATGCTATTGATACTGCCCCAAAGGCTACATGGCTAAGGCCATCGCCTATAAATGAAAAGCGTTTTAGTACTAAGCTTACACCTAATAATGATGCACAAAGGGCAATAAGCACACCCACAATAAGGGCATAGCGTACAAAGGGGTATTGAAAATATAAACTAAGTTTTTCAAACATGCTATTAAACTCAAGCATATAGGGCACCCCCTTCCATCAAGGAAAAAGCTTTGCCCACGTCGCTTTTTAAATAATCATCCTTTGTTCCAAAAAACAAGGGTTTATGGCTAATGTGCAGTATATGGCTTGCATATTTTATTGCCGCATTAAAATCGTGGGATATCATTATAATAGTAATTCCATATTCTTTATTCAATTTTTCAATAAGTTGGTACATTTCAAGGGTAACCTTTGGGTCTAGGCCTGATACAGGCTCATCTAAAAGCAAAATCTTTTGTGTTGCACACAAGGCTCTTGCAAGCAGTACCCTTTGTTGTTGCCCGCCAGATAGTTCCCTATAACAACTATTCTGTAGGTTCAGTATGCCCATTTTATCCAAATTTTCTTTAGCTTTTTGTTTGTCCACCTTGCTAAAGAAAGGTTTTAAGCCCTTTTGGTTAAGTGTGCCCGATAGCACAATTTCCATTACAGAGGCTGGAAAATCCTTTTGTACTTGGGTTTGCTGAGGCATATATCCAATTTGGTTGGGCTTTAATCCGCCACCTGTAAGGATTTCCCCTGATATAGGGCTTTTAAGCCTTAGTATGGTTTTCATAAGTGTACTTTTGCCTGATCCATTTTCACCAACTATACACAGGTAATCCCCGGTATTTACTGTAAAGTTTAGGCCTTCAACCACTGTTACGCCATCATAGCCAAGGGAAAGGTCCTTACAGGTAAGCAATGTCATAAATAATCCTCTATTCTTAGTTTAATGCGTTCTTTAATACTTCCAAGTTATCCCTCATAATGCCCAAATATGTGTTATCAAGGTCGTTTGCAGTTATAGATTGCATACTATTAAGTACTAATTCCTTTTGGTTTTTATCCTTTGTATTTTGTATAACTGTTTCCGCAATTTTATGGTTTGCCCCCTCCATTGTCATAACACTTTTTAGGCCCAATTCATCAACCTTGTTTGCAAGGAATATAACTGTTTCAAAGCTTGCCTCAGTTTCGGCAGAGCAGCCTGTAAAAGCAGCATAATATGTTATACCATAATCATCAGCCAAGTAACGGAAGGGGAAACGGTCACCAAATAGTATTGTTTTTGTTTTAGCAGAATCAACTGCAGCCTTATATTCACCATCAAGGGCGTCAAGTTCACCAATGTAAGCCACTGCGTTTTTAGCATACATATCGGCATTTGCAGGGTCAACTTCACCAAGCACCCTTGCAATATAGCCAACAACTATTTTAGCATTTTTTAAAGATAGCCATACATGCTCATCAACGTGACTGTGCTCGTGATGTTCGTCATGTTCGTGATCATGGTCATCATGGGCTTCTTCGCCCTCGTGGTCGTGGTCATCATGAGCTTCTTCACCCTCGTGGTCATGGTCATCATGAGCTTCTTCGCCCTCGTGGTCATGGGCATCATGGGCTTCTTCACCCTCGTGGTCATGGTCATCATGAGCTTCTTCACCTTCGTGGTCATGGTCCTCATGGACTTCTTCACCTTCGTGGTCGTGGTCATCATGAGCTTCTTCGCCCTCGTGGTCATGGTCATCATGGTCATGATCATGGGGTGTTTCTTGCATGCCCTCTACAACTTTTTCATTTTGAACTAAATCGCCAAGTACATCAACAAGGTCAATAACTACAAGGTTTTTGTTAAGTGCTGCATCCACAACATCATCAACCCAACCATCACTTACTCCACCAACATGTATAAATACATCGGCCATGGATATTTTAATAATATCATCAGCGGTTGGTTGATAGTTATGTAGGTCAACCCCCTTATCCAAAAGCAGTGTGATATTGGCATTTTTAGCGTTTTCGCCTAAAACTTGCCTAACCCAATCATACTGTGGAAATATTGTTGTAACGATATTTAATTTTTTAGGCTCACTAGCCATTGCAGGGCTTGCCACCAAGCCAAAAACCATAATTAAAGCGCATAATATAGATAATAATTTTTTCATTATATTTTCCTCCAAATTTTAATTTACATAAGTTAAACCATATGTAAAACTCAATCCAGAAGTTTCACCTTTAATGATACGGGGCTTATACTCTCTTGGTATAAATCCTCCACCTTAATATTTACAAGGCTTGCCTTAAACAGGAAAAAACTAACAATTAGTATGCCCACAAAAGCCATAAACTGGCCAATAATCCCCAAGCACACTTCCATATGCTTGCAAGGTTCACAGTTTTGGTGCACGCACCTATGCTCACTTTCTACCACAACATAGGTAAAGGAAGTTAGCATAAAGGCGATTAGCGCAAGGCTAATTAAGGCAAACAAGGCTTTGTTCCGCTTTTTATACTGCATTACCGTTTGTTTAAACATTTATACCCTCCCTCCTGCATTATTTGCAAATGACTTGCAAATTAATTATAAATTGATAAACCGCGTTTGTCAATGGTTTACAAGCAAGCCCACTTATTAAATGGGCGCAATATCAGGGGTTTGGGGCTTGTAAAAACATGATTAGTGCAAGGGGGGATAATACAATCTATTCACTTTTTGAATACATTGTATTATTTATTGATATACATCAAAACCCTTGTAAATATTGAATTGTGATGTGTTATTTGTTATATTAAGGATAGTATTTGATATGTAATAAAAGGTTACATGTATTAATATACTAATCGTTGTATATTTGTTAGTATTTTTTTGCAAAACCACAAAAGCCTTGAAAACTTAATAAAAACGCACCCTTGTTAAAATTTGTATTAAGGTACGTTTATTTATTTTACCCAAAATCCATTCATTTAATGAAAGATACTATTGTTATTTAGGAATTTTTACCTTTGGAGGGTTTAACATTCCATAATTTATAAAAAGGAGAACTTGTTATGAAAAAGGAGCTATTAATAAAAAATGGCACAGTTGTTTTAACAACAGGAAACATTAAAATGGATATCGCTGTAAATGGCGGTAAAATCGACAGCTTGCTTCAGCCTGGCAGCTACGATGAAACTAATTTTGAAAACACTTATGACGCAAAAGGAAATTTTGTTATTCCTGGTTGTGTAGATGGGCATACTCACCCTATGGACCCAGGCTTTACAGAAAGAGAAGATTTTGAACATGCAACAATGGCTGCAGCTGTAGCTGGTTTAACAACAATTGTAGACCATCACCGTACAAAACCCGCTGTTTATTCAGTAGAACCATTGTTGGAAAAAATTGCTTACCTTGAAACAAAATCTGGTGTGGATTTCGGTTTAAAGGGTGGAATATCACCTGAAAACACTAAGGAACTTGAAGCCATGTGGAAAGAAGGAATTACCGGCTTTAAAACATTCACATGCGATTTGCACGGCGTTAAAGCAATGCACACAAGTTTCCTTATGGAGTCCTTTACCGAAGTTGCTCGTCTTGACGGTACCGTTTTAATACACTGCGAAGATAATGGAATTTGTGATTATAACGAAAGAAAACTAAAGGCTGAAGGCAGAACCGATTTTGAATCCCAATGGGAATGGCGCTCAAAATTAGCAGAACGCGTGGCAGTTAGAACTGTTATAGAAGTTGCAAAGGAAACAAAATGCCGTACCGTTATAGCCCATGTTAGTCAACCTGAATTATTAAGGGAAATTGCTGAAGCTAGGGAAGAGGGTTATGAAATATACGCTGAATCCTGCCCTCATTATTTTTACTTAACACCTGAAGATTTAAAGAAAAAAGGACCATGGGTTAAATTTACACCTCCAATGAATACAGAGGAAAATAGACTTGAACTTTGGAAGCTATTTAATTTAGGTTATGTTACAACAATAGGTTCTGACCACTGCCCTTATGAAAAACATATAAAAGAACCAGGGCTAAAAAATATATGGGATGCTCCAAATGGAATACCAGGAATTGATACTTCCCTTAAACTTATGCTAAATGGTGTTAGTCAAGGCCATACTAGTATAAACCGCGTTGTTGAGTGCATGAGCGAAAATCCAGCAAAAGTTTATGGCTTATATCCACAAAAAGGTAACTTAATGCCTGGTGCTGATGCAGATATCGTTATTGTTGATATGAACAAGGAACAAACAATTAAAAATGAAGATGTAATATCCAAGTGTAAATGGAGCCCCTTTGATGGTACACATATTAAGGGTATACCAGTAGCAACTTTTTTGAGGGGTAAACTTGTTGCTAAAGATGGTAAATTTGTTGGAGAAATAGGTTTTGGAAAATATATTCGTCGCACAAAGCCAAGTATTAAACTTTAAGCATATAAATGCTTTAAATATTAGGAGGAGAAAATTATGAAAAAGTTTTTAGGCGGAGTAGCCATGTTACTAGTGCTAATGGTGCTTATTACATCATTTAGCCGACTTGCCCTAGCACAACAGAAAGTTATTATGAAAATAAGCCACGTTTCTGCACCTGGTAGCGCAAGGGACCTCGGTTGCCTCAAAATTAAAGAGGTTGTTGAGGAAATGACAAACGGTTTAGTTGAGTGTCAAGTTTATCCATCATCTCAATTAGGTGGCCAACGTGACCAAGTTGAAGGTGTTCAGTTCGGTACAATTGAATGTGTTGTTGTTCCTACATCATACTTAGGCGGAATATCTGAAATGATGACACTACTTGATACCCCTTACTTGTTACCTGAGGATCCAGAAAAGCTTTATGAGTTCTATCAATCTGATGCTGCACGCGCTTTGATGGACACCACATTAAGCAAAGGTATTTTAACACAAGAAATATGGCAAACAGGTTATAAAGCATGGTCCGCTAACAAACCAATACTTCTACCAAGCGATTTGAATGGTTTAAAAGTTAGAGTTATGAACTCCCCAATTTTATTTAAACAAGCTGAAGCTTTAGGCGCAGTTGGTATAACAATGGACTTTGGCGAAACCTATGGCGCGCTTCAAAACAAAGCTATTGACGGCCAAGAAAACCCCATTGATACAATTTATGATATGAAATTCCATGAAGTTCAAACAGATATAACTGTTACAAACCACTCCTGTTTAGACCAAGTTGTTATGATAAACAAAAATTGGTTTGATAGGCAAAGCCAAGAAGTTAAGGATGCTGTAGTGGAAGGCGTACGCCAAGGTGGTAGAGTATGTTTAGAAAAAACATTGGAACTTATTGAAAAAGATACTCAACTTATACTAGATACAGGCAAAACCAACATTCACTATTTGAACGACGAACAAAAAGCCGCCTGGTTAGAAGCCGTTGTTCCAGTAAAGGAATTTGCACGTACAAGCCAAGGCGCTGAAGGCGAAAAACTTTACGATATGATAGTTGCTGAATGCGAAAGAATTTTGGCCGAATAATTTGCCTTTATAAATAAGTGGGGGTACATCCCCCGCTTATTTATAAAAATAGGAAAGGAGCACACTGAATGAAAAGCAATAAAATTTTAGCAACTTTAGATAAAATTACAGAAAATATAGAAAACTATGTTATGTCTTTTGGTTTAATGGCTATATCCGCAATAGTTTTTGCCAATGTTATTGCAAGGTATTTTTTCGCAACATCCTTTGCATGGTCTGAAGAATTATCAAGGTATATAGTAGTTTGGATAACATTTTTAGGTATAAGCTCTTGCGCAAGGCATGATGCCCACGTTAAAGTTGACCTATTATCAAACATACTTAAAGGCAAGGCAAGAAAATATCACGATATTATTATAAACGCTCTTATGGTTGTATTGTGTATATATATGACTTATATAAGTTTTACTTTTATGAGTTTACAATTTGTTGGTGGCAACACAAGCGTATCAATAGCCATACCAATATGGACAATATACTTATCTACTTTTTTAGGTTTTTTACTCACAACATTTGCTTACTGCAAAAGGGTATATATGGGTATTAAAACATTAAATGAGGCTGAAAAAGTAGAATCACCCACAACAAATAACAATTAGAGAGGATGGGATAAATTTGACATTAGCTATTATTGTATTTTTTATAATGTTACTGCTTGGTTTCCCAATTTTTGCCTCTATGTTAGTTCCATGTATAATGGCAATATTAGACCTTTTTGTAGGCATGAATATGGGTTTAGCAGTTCAAAGAATGGTTGGCGGTATTGATACATTTTCATTATTGTCCATTCCTTTCTTTATGTATGCTGCGGATATAATGTCCCAAGGCAAAATTGGGCAAAAACTTGTTAACTTTTCTAACGCCCTTGTTGGCCACTTCCATGGCGGTTTAGCAATTACAACAGTACTTGCCTGCACAATATTTGGTGCAATATCTGGCGCTGGCCCTGCAGCAATAGTTGCAATAGGCTTAATACTATACCCCGCCTTACAAGAACATGGTTATGGCGATAGTTTTGCTATTGGTTGTATTACATCTTCCAGCACACTTGCAATGCTTATACCACCAGGTATAGCCATGATACTTTACGGCGTTGCCGCCAATGTATCTGTTGGAAAATTGTTTATGTCTGGCTTATCCGTTGGAGTTTTTGTAGCAATATTATTTAGTATATATGTGCTTGTTGAGGCAATACGCCGCAAAATACCAAGGCAAAAAAGAGCAAGCTTTAAAGATATTTTAAAGGCTACAAAAGATGCTTTTTGGGCTTTAGGTTTACCCGCTATAATACTTATTGGTATATACGCTGGCGTTATGACCCCTACTGAAGCAGCAGCTGTTGCTGTCGCCTATGTTGTAATTGTAGAATGCTTTATTTATAAAACAATAGGCTTTAAAGATTTATTTAAAATAGGTGTATCATCAGGCCGTATAGTTGCAATGATATTCGTTTTAATTGGTGCAGGCTCATTATTATCATGGGTTCTTACAGCTTCACAAATCCCACAAAAAATTGTACAATTAACTGCAGGCGTATCGCCCGGTATAATAATAACAATTATATGTGGAATTTTCCTAATTGCTGGTATGTTTATGGATCCAAACTCAATAGTTATAGTTCTTACCCCTTTAGTTTTACCCATGGCTAATTCTATAGGTATGGATTTAATTCATTTAGGTATTATAATTGTTGTATGCTGTGCAATAGGTATGCTTACACCACCCTTTGGGCTTAATATATTCGTTTCCGTAGGAACGTTTAAAAAGTCCTACATGGAAGTTGTTAAGCCTTTGTTCCCCTATATAATTATTATGCTTGTTGCACTTATAGCTATTATATTAATACCTCAATTAGCTTTGTGGTTACCAAACAGTATGGGATAATAAAATGGATTTAAGAAAACTAACTTATTACATTCAAATAGTAGAGTCGGGTAGTTATTCGGCAGCCGCAAAGGTGCTATTTGTTTCGCAACCAACTTTAAGCAGGGTAGTTAGTTTTCTTGAAGAAGAATTGAAGGTTGAATTATTCCACCAAGTAGGCAAACGCATAGTTATTACTGATGCAGGGCTCTTCCTATATGATAGAGCCAAACAAATTGTTAATGAGTTTGATAATTTAAGCAGCGGAATTAAAGATGTTAATGCTTTACAAAAAGGTGTAATAAGGGTAGGTATACCTCCTATTATTGGCACATGCGTTTTCCCGCAACTAATTGCTGGCTTTAAAAAAGTTTACCCACTTATTGATTTAATAATTGATCAACATGGTGCAAAAAACATACAACAAAAAGTAGAATCTGGCGAATTGGACATAGGCTTTACAATAACCCCCTTTATAAACAATTCTTTTAATTCTATTGCCATATGCAAAGATAAAAATGTGGTGGTAATGCACAAATCACACCCCTTAGCAAAAGAGGATTCTGTAAATTACCGTTCTTTAAAAGAAGAAAAATTTATAATGTTAGATGCAGAATATATGCTTCAAGCTAACATTTTAACAAGTAGCCAGGATGCAGGCTTTTCACCAGATGTTATTTTCCACGTTAGCCATTGGGATTTTGCAATACAACTTGTAAAGCAAAACTTAGGGATAAGTATTTTACCAAGACCTATATTAGAGCTTTATAAAACCGATGACATAACCTATGTTGACTTAAAACACGAATCAAGCTGTTGGAACGTTTATTTAATACAAAAACGCGAAACTCATTATGGAACAGCGGTTAGTTCCTTTGTAAGTTGGGTTCTAAATTACATAGATACTGTAAACAACCAAATTTAAATACATAATAAAAAAAGAAGCAATCCAAAGTGGGTTGCTTCTTTTTTTGCCTAGATTAATGCTTGCGTTTAGTGTAATGTTTTGACCCCCGTGATGGTCGTTCTGTGGATCATCCCCGCATGCGCGGGGAATACTTGCTTCAGGTGCTGGCGAAACTGCCGATGGACGGATCATCCCCACCTGCGCGGGGAATACTGAAAAATGGTGACATGCCCACGGTTTCGATAAGGATCATCCCCACCTGCGCGGGGAATACTAATTGTCCTTTGTAATGCGTCGCCTGCTTCCAGGATCATCCCCACCTGCGCGGGGAATACCTGGTGAATTAATCAAAACGCTATATGCGCAGAGGATCATCCCCACCTGCGCGGGGAATACTGCTGGACAAACAAACTTAATTCCATATTCATGGGATCATCCCCACCTGCGCGGGGAATACTCTGCTGTTGCAGTTTTTTCATCATCTATCAAGGGATCATCCCCACCTGCGCGGGGAATACGGCACTCCCCTTGCTTGTTCGGGTCGTTCCATGGGATCATCCCCACCTGCGCGGGGAATACGCCATGCTTAAAGGCACATCAAAAGAAACGCAGGGATC
>CAZJEB010000011.1:0-47813 GCA_964544955.1 uncultured Oscillospiraceae bacterium
TATTGTTCCGATATTTACGTGGGGCTTATTTCTTTCAAATTTTGCCTTTGCCATTTTAATTTCCTCCTAATTAGATATAAGAAAAATATTTATTTTATGATTCTTTAGTTCCTGTAATTTTTTCAGCAATTGACCTTGGAACTTCTTCATAGTGGTCAAACTGCATTGTGAATATTCCACGACCTTGAGTGCGGCTTCTTAAATCTGTAGCATAGCCGAACATTTCACTTAGTGGTACAAAAGCATGTATGCTTTGTTCACCACTACGTGGTTCCATTCCATCTATTCTACCCCTACGGCTAGATATATCACCTATAACATCACCAAGGTATTGATCTGGAAGCACAACTTCTACTTTCATCATTGGTTCCATTAAGCAAGGACTTGCTTTTTTCATTGCATCTTTAAATGCCATTGAACCAGCTATTTTATAAGCCATTTCAGAAGAGTCAACGTCATGATAAGATCCGTCGAATAGTATTGCTTTAAAGTCTACAACTTCATAGCCTGCCATTGTGCCAGACTTAGCTGCTTCACGAATACCAGCTTCGATAGGAGATATAAATTCTTTTGGAATAACACCACCAACGATACGGCTTTCAAAGGATATACCTTCACCAGCTTGAGCAGGTTCGATTTCTATCCAGCAATGACCATACTGACCGTGACCACCTGTTTGGCGAACATAACGGCCTTCAGCCTTAGCGTTCTTACGAATAGTTTCACGGTATGCAACTTGTGGTTTACCAACAGTTGCTTCAACACGGAATTCACGAATTAACCTATCTACTATAATTTCAAGATGGAGCTCGCCCATACCTGCAATTATTGTTTGACCAGTTTCTTTATCAGTGTAGGTTCTGAATGTAGGATCTTCATCAGCTAGACGTATTAAAGCTGTGGTCATCTTTTCTTGACCTGCTTTTGTTTTTGGCTCTATTGCAACACGTATAACTGGATCAGGGAACTCCATGTTTTCTAAAATAATTTGATTATTTTCATCACACAAGGTTTCACCAGTAGATGTGTTCTTTAAACCAACAATACCTACAATTTCACCGCTATAAACTGTTTCAAGTTCTTCACGGGAATTTGCGTGCATTTGTAAAATACGGCCAACTCTTTCACGTTTTTGTTTTACGCTATTAAATGCATAACTGCCTGAGTCAAGCTTACCAGAATATACACGAGCAAATGTAAGTTTACCAACGAAGGGGTCAACCATGATTTTGAAAGCCAAGGCTGAGAAAGGTTCTTCATCGGATGCTTTACGCTCTATATGTACTGAACTATCAGATGGTAGTGTACCTTGCATTGGAGGAATATCCAATGGTGAAGGCATATAATCAACTATAGCATCAAGAAGCATTTGAACACCCTTATTGCGATAAGATGTTCCGCATAGAACTGGAGTCATTATACATGCTATTGTAGCATTGCGAATGCCTTGTGCCAATTCTTCTTCGCTAATTTCTTCACCTTCAAGGTATTTTTCTAGTAATGTTTCATCAAGTTCTGCGATGCTTTCGATCATTTTACCGCGATATTCTTCAGCTAAAGCTAAAAGATTTTCTGGTACTTCTTCATCTCTAACATCCTGGCCCAAATCATCATAGTATACTTCTGCCCTCATTTTAACAAGGTCTATAATGCCTTTAAAATCAGCTTCTGTACCTATTGGTATTTGGATTGGCACTGCATTGGCTTTTAGCCTTTCCTTCATCATATCAACAGCCCTGAAAAAGTCAGCTCCGTTAATATCCATTTTGTTAACATATGCCATTCTTGGAACATGATATTTTGTTGCTTGGCGCCAAACAGTTTCACTTTGCGGTTCAACACCACCCTTAGCACAGAATACAGCTACTGCACCATCCAATACCCTTAAAGAACGCTCAACTTCCATAGTAAAGTCCACGTGACCAGGAGTATCTATAATGTTAATTCGGTGACCTTTCCATTGGCATGTTGTGGCTGCGGATGTTATGGTTATACCACGCTCACGTTCCTGTTCCATCCAGTCCATTGTTGCGCCGCCTTCGTGAGTTTCACCCAAGCGGTGTGTACGGCCAGTGTAGAACAATATGCGCTCTGTTGTGGTTGTTTTACCAGCATCAATATGAGCCATTATTCCTATATTACGTAATTTTTCTAATGGATGACTTCTGCCCATTATGGTAGTTTCTCCTTCCCCGCACAAGCGGAAACAATTTAATTATTTTTATTATTATATTACCAACGATAGTGAGCAAATGCTTTGTTGGCTTCTGCCATACGGTGCATTTCTTCTTTACGCTTAACTGCGTTGCCTGTGTTGTTAGATGCATCCAACAATTCACCTGCAAGCCTTTGAGCCATAGTTTTTTCACCACGTTTACGGCTAAAATCAATTAGCCATCTTAGTGCCAATGTTTGACGACGCTCTGGACGAATTTCCATTGGTACTTGATATGTAGCACCACCTACACGGCGGGCTTTTACTTCCAACTGAGGCGATACATTTTCCAAAGCAGCTTCGAAAACCTCATTAGCAGGTTTTCCGCTTTTTTCGGCAATTTTATCAAAAGCCTCATAACAAATACGTTGCGCTATACCGCGTTTACCATCAAGCATAATTTGATTAATTAGCTTGGTAACTACAGTTGTACCATGAACTGGATCCGGCAACACTTCACGTTTTGGTATAAATCCACGACGGGGCATGTTGTAACCTCCTCTTGTGTTCATCAGAACACAATCTAGTTTAATTCAGGCTTTCCATTTGGCATGTCCGACATGTCAGCATCCATATCGGTATCGCTTAGGCGAAACGATGTTTGCAGATTGTTAATTATGCATTAACCAATTTACCGTTCCAAGTAATTTGTACAAATTAACAAAACACAACTCGTCAAGCATTATCAGGAAGTCCTTACTTGATTAAATAACGAACGAATTATTTTTTCGGACGTTTTGCGCCGTATAATGAACGGCTTTGCATTCTTTTTGCCACGCCAGCTGTATCAAGTGCACCACGAACAATGTGGTAACGAACGCCGGGTAGATCACGCACACGACCACCACGAATTAGTACTACGCTATGCTCTTGTAGGTTGTGACCTATACCAGGTATATAGCATGTACCTTCGATTTGGTTTGTTAAGCGAATCCTAGCAATTTTACGCAATGCGGAATTAGGCTTTTTTGGTGTTGTTGTTTTAACACTAAGACAAACGCCACGTCTTTGAGGGCAACCCTGCAAAATTGGTGAATTTGACTTATTTTCAGCGCTTTTTCTTCCTTTACGAATCAATTGATTAATTGTGGGCATTAAAGCACCTCCCAAGTAATATCTAAAAAGCTTAAGCAACCCTCAAAAGCTTTATAGGTGATTTTTTTGCTACTTGCAAATTGCAGCAGCGGCTGTTTTAACAGAAATACCACACGCTTTACCAAGTAAAACACGTGATTCAACTACTGTTACAGGGATGTTGGCTAATTGAGCATTATTCATAACGCTTTGAAACATAAAACTATCAACATCTTTAGCCAAATAAACGCGCTGCGCTTGTTTATCATTAATAGCTTTTATAACTTTTTTGGTACCAATTGCTTTGTTTTGGGCCCTTACAAGTTGTTGAAGCATTTCATCGTTAGTTTGAAACTCCATACTGCATCCCCTTTCTGTTAATTTCATAAAAGAGCGCATTAATAAAATGCGTCAAATATGACAACCACTAAATTTTATCATCTAAACCCTATATTGTCAATGTTTTTATTTGATTTTTTATTAAATATTTGCAATATTTTTACCTTGGTAAAACTAAATTAATTAATAATTTATAAAAACAATAATAATACATATTTTAAATACAAATTTGTATGTTTAATAAATGAATATTTAAAATTTTGAATTGATAAAATATAAAAGTTATAATATAATAAAATTACAAATATAAGTGATAATCTAATTTATATAGAAAAATAACGTATTTAGTAGGAGGTTTATTATGATTAAAGTAATTGCTGGTAAAAAAGGTTCTGGAAAAACAAAACGTATTTTGGATTTTGCTAACGAAGCATCAAAAAATGCGGCTCACGGTGTATTGTTTGTAGACGATGATAATCGTTATATGTTTGACTTACGCCACGAGGTTCGTTTTGTAAATGCTGGTGAATTTGAAATTGTTGACGATAAAATGCTTTTAGGTTTTTTAGCAGGTGCTATTACACAAAACTACGATATTAGCTTAATATGTTTAGACGCCTTTAAAAAACTTATTAAAATAGATTTAAATAATTCTGCTTGGTTCTTTGAACGTTTGAGCGCATTATCAGAGCTTCACAAGGTAGAATTTGTATTATCAATAAGTGAAGATCCTGAAAATTTACCTGAATTTATTAATAAATACTTAATTTAAATAACAAAATAAACATAAAAGAATAAATATAGCACCGTTTCAAATTGAAATGGTGCTATATTATAAAATGGAAGTGATATTTATGCCATATTTTTCAACAAGAAGTCACGAATGTGTAACAGCTTCACAAGCAATACTAAAAGGTTTATCTAATGGTGGTGGACTGTATTGCCCAACCTTGTTGCCACATTTAGACAATAATTTCATTAAAAAATTATGCTCTATGGATTACATTGAACGAGCAGTAGAAATACTACACTTATTATTAGACGATTATGAAAAACATGAAATTGCCGAAATCGTTGGTCAGGCATATGGTGGTAGTAAATTTGATGATAGTCGCATAGCTCCAATAAAACCATTAAACGCTGAAACTTATATGCTTGAATTACACCACGGACCAACAAACGCTTTTAAAGATATGGCATTACAAGTATTGCCCCACCTTTTAAAACACGCTGCGCACAAAAATGGTGAAAATAGAACAATAGAAATATTAGTTGCAACAAGTGGTGATACCGGTAAAGCTGCACTTGAGGGTTTTAAGAATATTGATAAAATTGGTTGTACAGTTTTTTATCCCGAAGATGGCGTAAGCGATATTCAAAAATTACAAATGGTTACTTCAGAGGGATGTAATGTTAGAGTTATTGGCGTTTATGGTAATTTTGATGATACACAAACAGGTGTTAAAGCCATTTTCAACGACAAGGAGCTAAATGAAAGACTTAACGAAAAAGGTTATATATTATCATCAGCAAACAGCATAAATTTAGGTAGATTGTTGCCCCAAGTTGTATATTACATATCTGCTTATGCTGATTTATTAAGTTTAGAAAAAATAAGATTAGGCGATACTTTAAACTTTGTTGTTCCAACTGGAAATTTTGGCAACATACTTGCTGCTTATTATGCTAAAAAAATGGGTCTACCAATAAACAAATTAATTTGTGCTAGCAATGCAAATAATATATTAACAGACTTTTTTAACACTGGTGAATATGATACTAAAAGAGAATTTTTTAAAACCATATCCCCTTCTATGGATATATTGATTTCATCAAACTTAGAACGTTTACTTTATGAGATGAGCGGAAATAACGCATCCACAATAAATAAATGGATGAATGATTTAAAGGAAAACGGCAGTTTTAATATTGGCAATAACTACAAGGAATGGTTAAATGATATTTTTTATGCTGGATTTGCAAGCGAAGAAGATACAAAACACGAAATTAAAAGGGTTTTTGACCAATTTGGTTATATTCTAGACCCACATACTTCTGTTGCTTGCCACGTTTTAAACAAATATAGACAAAATACTCAAGATTACACACCCGCTGTAGTAGTATCAACCGCAAGCCCATACAAGTTCCCTAAAGATGTATTATTAGCCCTTGATGATAGTATTGTTTTAGATGAATATAGCTCCTTTGATTGTGCAAATATATTAAGTAACTTTAGTACCACGCACATACCACGCAACATTGAACAATTAATTAATATGCCTGTACTTCACACAGAAAATTGTTATAAAGAAGATATGCCAAAGATGTTAGAAGTTTAAATTTATAAAAACAAAAAGCCCTCTCATATTGAGAGGGCTTTTATTAATTATTATTTATTTTTAATTCTAACTTTTAATATACTTAAACTTATAATAAAAGCACAAATTGCAATAATAGCATATAAGGCAATATTAGCATTATCGCCTGTTTGGGGTGCTGTTATTGTAGGCACAACTGTATTTACTGGTTCTACTGTTGGTGCAACTGTTGGTGTTGCTGCAGGGGTAGGAACTGGAGTATTTTCAGCAATTGCCCTATAGGTTAAAACTATAGTATCAGTATAAGCTTCTGTTGTAGTTGTTTTGGAAACAAGTTCATATCCAACTGGATCAACTTGGTTTACTGTATATTTATAATCTACTCTATTATCATCATGGAAATCTAAATGAGTCCAATAAACATTTTTCTTGCTAGAATCAAGCACTTGTGCCGCGCCTTCGTTAACACCATTTTTTTGCAATTGAAGGTTTACAGCAGGCTTCTCCGTTGTTCCTTCAAACACAGTTTCAACAAAAACAGCCCTATAATCAGCAGTAAATGTTGCACCTAATTTAAATATATTACCCACAGCATTTACGCCATCAAGCAATTTACCATTAATTGTAAAGCAAAACATAGAATTTGCCGCCATATGAGGATATTTTACAACCAATTCCTGATCAGTATATACTTGAGGAACCAAAGTTATATTGGTAATCAAATCATAACCTGATCCAATAAACCAATCTGGCTTTAAAGGATCAACATTAAAATGCCAATATGTTTTATTAGGTAACCATAGATCTGGTTGCTCAAACTTTACTACTAATCTGCCATTCTTTATCGGATAATCTGTACCGACTGGTATTCTAAAAAACAAGCCGCTTTGACCACCCCAGTGTTGAATTTCATAACGACCTTCATTATCTGGGTAAGTTTTAGAATCAATTATAGTCATAAAGTTTGTTGTAGTATAGTTGGTTGCCGTTACATCCGTTATAGCATCTGCATACCAATGAACCTTATTTGGTTCTGTTGATAAATCTCCGTTTGCACCAGCACCAAAGGCAATGATCGGCGTAATTAATATTGAGCTTAACAATATTACTAATACAAGAGTTTTTAAAATGCTATTTTTCATATATTTCTCCTATTTAATATTTACGCCACACAAATCTATCTATAATATCGGTATAGCTCTGAATAATTTTTACAACTTTTGTGCTAACGTTAACGTCAGTATAATAACATACATTCGTCCCATAATCAAGATTATTATTCATAGCTATAGCTAACTCAACGCCTTGAATAACTTGATTTTTAGTGATACCCGCAATAATGAAGTTGCCCTTATCCAAAGCTTCAGGCCTTTCAGTAGATGTTCTAACGCATACTGCAGCAATTGGGTGCCCTATTGATTGAAAATAGCTGCTTTCTTCAGGCAATGTTCCACTGTCCGAGACAACCGCTAATGCATGCATTTGTAGGCAATTATAATCATGAAAACCTAAGGGTTTATTTTGAATAACTCTTTCATCAAACACAAAATTTCTTTGTTCGATAAATTTTGCACTTCTTGGATGGCATGAATAAAGAATTGGAACATCATATTTTTCTGCTAAATTATTAACAGAATTCATAAGGTTAAAAAAATTTTCTTCAGTGTCGATATTTTCTTCCCTATGGGCAGAAAGAAGGATATATTTTCCTTTCTCTAAACCAAGCTTTTCAAGTATTTTAGATTCTTTTATTTTATCAATATTTGCGTTTAATACTTCAGCCATAGGCGATCCAGTAACATATGTCCTTTCCTTGGGTCTACCTTCAGCATGTAAATAACGCCTTGCATGGTCACTATAACACATATTAACATCAGCAATATGATCTACAATACGCCTATTAGTTTCCTCCGGTAAGCATTCATCAAAGCATCTATTGCCTGCTTCCATATGAAATATTGGTATATGAAGGCGCTTTGCAGATATTGCAGAAAGGCAGGAATTTGTATCGCCTAAAATTAAAAGTGCATCAGGTTTAACTTCAGTAAGTAATGTATAGCTTTTTGAAATTATATTACCTATTGTTTCACCCAAATTAGAGCCCACTGAGTTAAGGTAGTAATCTGGTGCCCTTAAGCCAAGGTCCTCAAAGAAAACTTGATTAAGCTCATAATCATAGTTTTGCCCTGTATGCACCAAAGTGTGGTTAAAATATTTATCTAACTTTTTAATTGTTTCTGCAAGCCTAATAATTTCTGGACGGGTACCAACAATAGTCATTACATGTAATTTCATATTATACCTCTTCAAAAAAAGTATCTGGTTTGTCTGGGTTAAAGCATTCATTACTCCACATAAACGTTACCATATCACTATTGCCTAAGTTTTCAATATTATGTGTGTAACCTGTGGGAATATCAACAACCTCTATCTTGTCCCCTGATACATAGTACTCAATTATTTCGCTATTTTCATCTTTTATATCCCTAAAGCGTATAACCCCTTTACCACTAACAACAACAAATTTTTCATTTTTTGTATGGTGCCAATGGTTACCCTTTGTTATACCAGCTTTACTTATGTTAACACTAAATTGACCTGAATTTTGTGTTCTAATTATTTCGGTAAAGCTACCACGATTATCAACATTCATTTTAAGTGGATAGGAAAAATCTTTTTGTGGCAAATAAGATAAGTATGTTGCATAAAGTTTATTTGTAAACTCATCCCCTACATTTGGTACAGATAAATCTTTTCTACTATTTTTAAAGCTATATAGTAGATTAGCAATATTGCCCAGGTTAACAGAATATGATTTTTTAACTTGGCAATAGTTTCCAACTCTGTTGGGTTTATTTGCAATAGCACCAATTAACTCATCAACAACATCATCAATATAAACAAGGTTTAATTGAGTTTGAGGATCATTAATTTTTATTGGTAAATCATTTGCAATATTGTGGCAGAATGTTGCCACCACGCTATTGTAATTTGGTTTACACCATTTTCCAAAAACATTTGGTAGCCTGTATATCATTACATCAACATCATTGTTTTTACTATACTCAACTATACTATTTTCAGCGGCTTTTTTGCTAATTCCATAAGGATTATCTAGTTCTGCCTGTATAGATGATGTTATAATAAAATTAGCTTTATTATTATGCTTTTTTAAATTATTAAGTAATTGTTCTGTAAATGAAAAGTTACCATGCATAAATTCTTCTGTATTCAATGGTCTATTTATTCCAGCTAAATGAACCACAACATCAGCAACTTTACAATATTCATCCAACAAGTTTTGTGGGCTATCAATATTAAACTCCAATAAGTTTAAATTCGAACTTATTGGAGAGTTTTTTAATTTTCCATCAATTATACTTTTAAGGCTAACTACTAAATTTTTGCCTATAAAGCCTTTTGACCCTGTTATAAGAATGTTCACTTGTTTTTCTCCAAATTATTTAAAGCATTTTGTATATATGATAAACTTAATAGTTTTTCTTTTACTTGTTCTAATGTAAGAAGTTTAGTATTGTTACTATTAAATTCATCAAAACTTTGCCTTGTTTTATTTCCCTCGGTAAAGTATTTATCATAGTTTAAGTTCCTGTTATCAGATGGAACTCTATAAAAATTGCCCATATCTACCGCTCTTGAACATTCTTCATTTGTAAGCAAAGTTTCATACATTTTTTCACCATGGCGTATACCTATGTTTAAAACTTTTGCTTTTTCATTAAACAAGTCCTTTACAGCTTCTGCCAAAACACCTATTGTACAAGCAGGAGATTTTTGAACTAGTATATCACCTGATATTCCATTTTCAAAAGCAAATAAAACAAGGTCCACCGCTTCATCAATGCTCATTATAAATCGCGTCATATTGGGGTCAGTAACGGTAATATCTTTTCCAGCTTTAATTTGATCTATCCAAAGAGGTATTACACTGCCTCTTGAGCACATAACATTACCATACCTTGTGCAGCAAATTTTAGTTTGTTCTGGCGTAATAGTTCTACTTTTTGCCACAGCAACTTTCTCCATCATGGCCTTACTTGTGCCCATAGCATTTACAGGATAAGCGGCTTTATCTGTGGATAAGCAAACGATATTTTTAACTCCATGTTTTATTGCTGTTGATAGCATATTTTCTGTACCAATTACATTGGTTTTAACAGCTTCCATAGGGAAAAACTCACATGATGGAACTTGTTTTAAGGCTGCTGCGTGAAAAATAAAGTTAACATTATGCATAACATTATCCAAGGAGGTAACATCTCTGACATCACCAATAAAATACTTAATTTTATCGGCATATTCAGGGAAATTAACCTGATATCTGTGACGCATTAGGTCTTGTTTTTCCTCATCCCTAGAGAAAATTCTAATTTCTTTTATACCAGATTTTAGAAATCTATTTAAAACAGCGTGGCCAAACGAACCAGTTCCACCTGTAATTAGAAGTGTTTTACCTTCAAAAAAATCCATTATGCTACCTCCAGCAAAATTTATTTAACAAATTCAATAATACTATTTGCAACTTTAAATATATCATCATCACTTAAATATGGATGCATAGGTAATGATAAACAACAACTTACAGCATACTCAGTATTAGGAAATTCACCATTATCAAAACCATATTTTTTAATAGCCGTTTGTTGATGCATTCCTCTAGGATAATATATCATTGTTGGAATACCTATGTTAGAAAGATGTTCTTTCAATGAATCTCTTTCAATTTTAGACTTTAAAAGTATTGTGTATTGAGCCCAAGATGATATATAACCCTCTGGAACATAAGGTGTTACAACGTAACCCGATAATAGCTTTGTATATTTTTCAGCCGCTCTATTTACCGCTTCTAATTCTGAATCAATAAAAGCATCAAGTTTAACATTTAATATGGCCGCTTGTAATGTATCAAGCCTACTATTTAACCCAATATCCCTATTATCATATTTGTCTATATTAGAGCGACCTTGGGATCTTAAAGAACGCAGTTTGGCATCCAATTCATCATCATTAGTAAACATTGCTCCACCATCGCCATAGCATCCAAGAGGTTTTGCAGGGAAAAATGATGTTGTAGCAATATAACCATAGGCGCAAGCTTTTTTTCCGTTTATTGAACCACCAAAACCTTGGGCTGCATCTTCAATTAGAAACAAATTATACTTTTGTGCTATTTTATTAATACTATCATAATTTGCACATTGCCCAAACAAATCAACCGTTATAATTGCTTTGGGTTTTAATTTGCCTTCATTAATGGTTTGATTAATAACATATTCAATATGCTCTGGTGAAATATTAAATGTGCTTTTATCAATATCAACTAGTACTGGAGATGCTCCCCTTAACATAGCACAGTTAACAGTTGCAAAAAAAGTAAAGTTAGGTGCAAATACAGCATCACCTTCACCTATATTTAAAGCCATTAGCGATAGTATAAGTGCATCTGTTCCATTTGCACAGCTTATACAATGCTTTACTCCAACATATTCAGCAAGGCGTTTTTCTAATAAATTTACTTGGCCACCAAGTATATAAGCACTAGAGCCTAATACTTCATTTATCGCATTATCCATTTGAGGTTTTAAAGCGGTATACTGGGCTTTCAAATCTCTAAATTGCATTTACTGCCTCCAAAACATCATTGTTTTTAAAATATTTTCTATTACATTCACCACAAACCAAAGAATCGTCTAATTTATTACCACACACGCAAACCCAAGCTATTCTTTTGGCTGGAACACCTGCCATCAAGGCATAATCCTTAACATCTTTTGTAACAACTGCACCAGCGCCAATTAAGGCCCATTTTCCTATTGTTGTTCCACACACAATTGTAGAATTTGCCCCAATGCTTGCCCCTTCATTTACAAGTGTTTTTTTGTAATTATTAGGGCCTTTTGGAAATTTTGCCCTTGGAGTTAAATCGTTAGTAAAAACGCATGAAGGCCCGCAAAAAACGTAATCTTTTAATATAACTCCACTATAAAGGCTTACATTGTTTTGTATTTTTACACCATTGCCAACAATTACATCAGGTGCAATATTAACATTTTGCCCTATATTGCAACTATCACCAATTTTTGCACCTGACATTATATGACAAAAATGCCAAATTTTCGTATTTTTTCCAATAACTGCACCTTCATCAATATAACTTGATTCATGGGCAAAATAATCTTTTTGCATATACATTATTCCTTTTATATAAATGTACAAATAAATTTAGCATCTTAAAATGACATAAATCAAGATAAGATGCTAAATTTCCTAAAGTAAAATATTACTTTTTAGTTGGAAAGTTTCTTAAATAAGAAGGTATGCCATCCTTAGGAGCTTCTTGTTGAGGCTGTTGTTGTGCCATACCACCCATGTTGTTCATATTGCCTTGAGGCATAACTGGGTTTGAATAAGCAAATTGAGCAGCCGCAAAAGCTTGGTTTGGCATATTTTGGTTTTGAACCTGATTAGGATCAATGCTTGGCATATTGTTATACAAACCCTGTATTTCATCTAAAAATCCGTCATCATCATCTGCCTCAACCTCGTTTTGAACTTGGTTGTATTTGTTAGCAGATTGTGGTTTGTATGGTGAATAACCTGATTTTGACCTAGAAGAATAACCAAATTTACCCTTTTTTTGTGCAGGAAATGGTGTTTTTTCAAAGCCAGTTGCTATAACTGTTATATGAATTTCATCCTCTAAGGAATCATCAATTCCAGCACCAAAAATAATATTTGCTTCTGGATCTGCTTCCTGTGCTATAAGTGTTGCAGCTTCATTAATGTTTGAAATAGACATAGTATCGTTACCAGTTATGTTTATAAGCACAGAACGTGCACCTTTAATATCTGTTTCAAGTAATGGGCTACTAATTGCAGATTGAGCAGCTTCTATCATTTTATTTTCGCCTGTGCCAACGCCTATACCCATATGTGCCATACCACCAGATTCCATAACGGTTCTAACGTCAGCAAAGTCTAAGTTTATAAGTGCGGGTAATGCAATTAAATCACTTATACCTTGAATACCTTGCCTTAACACATCATCAGCAATGCGGAAAGCATCAATAATAGTTGTACCAGGGTTAGCAATTTTTAGTAAGCTTTCATTAGGTATAACAACCAATGTGTCTACCCTTTGTTTTAATTCCATAATACCAGCTTCAGCATTACGCATACGTTGTTTGCCTTCAAAAACGAAAGGCTTTGTAACAACAGCAACTACTAAGCAGTCAGAATCCCTTGCTATTTCAGCAACTATAGGAGCTGCACCAGTACCTGTACCGCCACCCATTCCAGCAGTTATAAACACAAGGTCTGCGCCTCTAAGAGCAGCAGCAATTTCTTCGCGACTTTCTTCAGCAGCTTGTTTACCAATTTCAGGTATTGCGCCAGCGCCTAAACCTTTGGTTTTTTTCTCACCTATTTGTATGCAAGTTGCAGCTTTAGACATAGAAAGAGCTTGACTGTCGGTATTAACAGCAATAAAGTCAACACCTTTTAATCCAGCATCAATCATTCTATTTATGGCATTATTGCCACCACCGCCACAACCAACTACTTTTATAACAGCAAAACCGCTGCGATCATCGATTTGATAGTCCATGCAAGGTCCTCCTAAGCATTATTAGTTTATACCGAATAGGTTTTTGAAAAATCCTTTAACGCCTTTATCAACACCATCGGAAGCATTTATTGTTGCTAATATAATATCAAGCAAGCCCATGGAGCTGCTAAAATATGGTTCAGTCATATTAATCGTTACTTTTGCAGGTTCGCGTACAGAACGACCAATTTTGCTTGAGATATATTCACGCCCACCCCTATTTAGAGCTAGCCCACCACCAGTTATGTATATACTACTTTTATCAGGTAGTTTAACGCCACTACTATCCAAACTTTCTTTAATTTGGTCAGTTAATGCATCAACAACGGGTAAAACTATTTCCTCAAGTTGGCTTTGAGTATATGTTAATACTTTTGTTCCCTCTTCTGAAGGAATATCGTATTCTTGATCATTTTTTATTAGGCTAAATTCAAAGCGCCTTTTTAATTGTTCGGCTGTAGTTTCTAAGTTTACACCTAGTTCTGCTGCCAATGCTGCAGATACATGCCCACCACCAATTGGTATTGTTTCATGATATATAATGGCATCACCTTCAACGATTATAAAATCTGTATTAAGGTAGCCAATATCCATCATAGCAGCCATATTGTCACGTTCTGATTCTGGTATAAACAATTTTGCTTGCCCCATTAAACTAGAGCAATAGCCTTTAACTGTAATACCCATATCACCCAGTAGCCTTGTTATATAATTTGGAAAGCAATCATCGGCAACTATAAAGCATACCATGGCGCTTAGCTCTCTGCCCTTTTGCCCAACGGGTTCAAGAGTTTTTTTACCACCATCAACCATAAACCAAGCAGGGCAGCGATGAATAACAACTCCTGGCATTTGCATTACCATACCAGATTCATTTTTAAAGCTTACTGAATTAAACTCTTCATCAGCTAATTTAAAAATTTCATCAACATGTTCTGGTTTAACCCTTGGATCAGACCCCTGTATATCCACACTTACGTTAAAAACGCGAATATGTGTAAATTCACCAGGAATACCAACGTAAACCTCGGTAATTTTGGATTTGTTATCAGCTTGCTCTTGTGCTATTTTAATAGATGAGCTAACAACCTGATTTATTTCAGCAGGGTTATTCCATTCGCCATTCGAGAATCCTTGATATGGAACTTTACCAACGCCTTGGATATCAACACCATTCATGCCAAAAGATTGAGCAGTGGCTATCAATGTAACAACTTTACTGGTGCCAAAGTCAATTGCGACCACATTTGATTTCATTAACTAAAACACCTCCAAAATTAAACTAATTAGTTATAAGCAAAAATTGCTTACATAATGTTTCTAAAATATCATACTATATTGTAACCTTTTTGAAAAGATTCTGCAAGGTTTTTTTGATTTATTTTAGAAAAAGTCAAATTATAGTCCACTTTTAATCGTTTCAACTGAATAAATGGGATTTTCTGGTATAGTCACATCTATCCTTCCCGCATCTTTTTGATTATCAACCAAATATGAATACACGGATATAGCTGAGCGAATTTTTGCGCCAATTTTATCTATATTACCAATACGAATTACGTTTCCATCTCTAGTAGTAAGGTAAATATTATTTCTTTCAACTAAGTTAATTGTGTTAAATTTATTTGTAGCATTTAATTTATATAATTCATTTAGTATTGAAACAAATGCTTTCCTTTGCCAATCTTCTTTAAACTCAGCTTTTATATTCCCACCAAGTTCCCTAATAATACAGCCTTTTATTTCAATATAATTGGGATTAACGCTTCCTGCATATGCCAAAGATAGTACTACCCCATCTTTATCCAAGGTATAAATATATCCATTCGAGCTTAAAGTAGCTGCAGGAACCCTTTCCCTAACGTACATATAAACACCGCTAGGATATCTAAACTCAAAGTTTTCAAGTATAAGCCTACCTGTGCTTTCAATTCTTTCTTTAACAATATTTGGTTTAATTGAATTAAGGCTTTGATTTATTTCAAGGCCTGCTAGGGTAAGAACATCACTATCTGTATACTGTTGCAAACCTTCAATTTTATAGTAACTTGCAGTAAACAACAGTTTATTAAGTAGTATAAAACCAACAATTAAAACTGTTGCCATAATCAATATAACTTTTGTGAAAGATTTTTTTCTGTTAGATTTTTTTAATGGTATTTGATTGTAATTGTTATTATAATAAGCATTTTCTGTATTATATTCTGTTTGAGTTTGATTATTATAATTATTTATCCTATTAGATCTATCCACATATTGCTGATTTTGAAAATTATTGCGTTGTTGTAAGTTCGGATTGTTATAATTAGGTCTATTAGGTACATTCATCCCTACTGGATGGTGTTGTTTATTAATGCTTCCCCTTTGAGCATTGCTTAAATAAGGGCTTTGATGTGCCTTATTAACATTCACATTATTATAGGGTTGTTTTCTAGTGTTTACATAGTTTGTTTGATTAACATTAAATGGGGTTGTATTTTGTGTATTGTAAATAGGCTCATCATATTTATACGCCGATGAACCATTATTATATTGATCGTATTTTGGCCTATTCACAAATACCCCTCCTTTAATTTAGATTTTATTAACTATATTTTTAAATATTCTTCCTCGTTCTTCATAATCTACAAACATATCGAAACTTGCGCATGCAGGTGATAGTAAAACATTATAGCCATCCTCAGAAACTTCTCCTGCTTTTGCAACGGCATCTTCTAGTGTTGTAGCATGAATGATATTATTGAAACCTACTTCTTTTAAACATTTTTCTATCTGTTTTGCTGTTTGCCCTATAAGTACAGCGTGTTTAATTGTATTAGAATCTTTTATTGTTATACATAAATTTTTAAAATCAGTTTTTTTATCATAGCCACCCAAAATAATTGTTGTGGGTACTTTCATGGTATTTACAGCTTTTATTGTACTTTCTACATTAGTTCCTTTACTGTCGTTTATATACTTAATGCCATTTTTTATTGCTACAGATTCTATTCTGTGTTCTACACCTTCAAATGTTATTAAAGTATGCCTAATAACTGCGCTTGGTATTTTCATTGCAACAGCAATAGCCGCCATAGCCAATGCATTTTCTAAATTATGTGGGCCTGGAATATTAATATCATTTATATTTATTATTTGTTTAATTTTACCATCCCACTTTACAGTAAGCATATTTTCAGAATCAACAAAGGCCCCAATATCCAATTCTTGTGTACGCGAAAACCACAAAATTTGAGATTTAATATTTTTAGCGTTTTCTCTTATTATTGCATCATCATAATTTAGAACCGCTATATCTTTATCAGCTTGGTTTTCAAACAATCTAAATTTAAGCCTTATATATTCATCCATTGTGCCATGCCTGTTTAAATGATCTTCAGTAATATTTAATAATGCAGCAATTGCGGGATGAAATGTACTTATTGTTTCCAATTGAAAGCTTGATACTTCAGCAACAATAATATCATCTTGTTTAGAATTCATAACAGCTAAAGACATAGGATAGCCAACATTTCCAGCAACCCAAGAAATTTTACCTGCATTTTGAAGAATTCTACCTAATAGTGAAACACTTGTGGTTTTACCATTTGTACCCGAAACAGCTAATAACATTGATTTATTAAAAGCTGCTGCTACTTCTAATTCCCCTAAAACCCTTATATTTTTCTTATTTGCTTGTTTTACAATATTTGAGTCAATCGGAACCCCTGGGCTAATTACAAGCATATCAACACCATATAAATACAAAGAAGGATCGGAGCCTAAATGTATTGCTTCAACCCTATTATTAAAGTTTTCAAGTTTTAGCCTCAGTTCAGTACTATCTTTTTGATCACAAAGTATCAACTTTGCCCCGTGTTGAATAAGCAGTTCAGAAACTGCTATTCCACTTCGCATTAAACCTAAAACTAATATTTTTTTACCATTAACGTTCAAAATATACACGCTCCAATTTTAGTATTAAAAAATACTTGTTGTAAAACCATATATAGAGAATATCGCCAAAACAGATAATATTGTTGTAAAAACTGCATACATCATTATTACTTGGGTTTCGCTATAACCTGATTTTTCAAAGTGATGATGTATAGGAGACATTTTAAATATTCTTTTACCATGAGTAACTTTAAAATAAACTCTTTGTATAATTACAGAAAGAGACGAGGCTATTGGAGTTACAAACACAAATAACAATAATAAGGGCATTTTTATAACCATTGCAATGCCTACGCTTGCTGCCCCAAGAAACATAGAACCAGTATCACCCATAAACACTTTTGCTGGATAGTAATTAAACCTTAGGAAGCCTAAACATCCACCAGCTATTGCAATAGAAAATATTGCTACATTTTGGTATGACATAGCTAAATCATAATTGCTTAACAAGGCATTCATTTGAATTAAAGATAGTATTAATATTGCCCATGACAAAAATCCAACTACTGATACACTTGAAAGTAATCCGTCCATACCATCCTGAATATTTGCACTATTTACTATAAATATAATAACTAAGCTCATAATTGGTATATAAAATATACCTAAATCAAAAAATATTGATGTAAAAGGTATAAGTATTTCACTGCCTATGTTTGGTTGAAAATAGCAATATACACTAAATAAAACTGCAATTAAGGTTTGCCCAATAAGCTTTTGGGTTGCAGTTAAACCAAGATTTCGCTTTTGCTTTGCCTTTGTATAGTCATCAACAAAACCAATAGCAAGGCATAAAAGGCAAAACAGAATTAACACAATTGTAAAATCAAAATTAAATGCATAAGTTCCTTTATGTAGTAATAACGAAAGAACTATAGATACACAAACAAACATAAAGCCGCCCATTATAGGTGTACCCTGCTTTTTTTCATGAGCTGGCCCTAATTCGTATATATATTGAACCAAGCCTTTTGACTTAAAAAAATTAATAAGATATTTACCCAATAAAGCCACCAATAAAAATGATGCTACTAGTGATAAACTCATTCTTAACATAGTATGTTCCTTCCGTTTAACCTTTAAGGTTAAAAATTAATTGAATCCTAATTCGTGAAGAAGTTCTTTTACAACCGCTTTTTCATCAAAAGGATGTTTAACACCCATCCGTTCTTGGTAAGTTTCATGCCCTTTTCCAGCAAGTATTATAAAATCGCCTTCATTAGCCATTTTAATTGCATTTTTTATAGCTTCACGCCTATTTTCTACTATTTCATACTCAGCATCAACTTTTTTAATGCCTTCTTCAATTGCTTCAATAATCCTTAATGGATTTTCCATTCTTGGATTATCTGATGTTAGTATAGAATAATCTGCCAATTCTCCAGCAATTTTACCCATAATAGGTCTTTTTCCATGATCTCTATCTCCACCACAGCCAAATACAACAATTACTCTATTTTTAGCAAATTCTCTAACAGTTTCTAATATATTCTTCAATGAGTCTGGTGAATGAGAATAGTCAAGAATTATAGAGAAATTTGTATGGGTATCCAATAGCTCTATCCTACCTGGAACATTTGTAACCCCTTCAAGGCCATTTTTAATGTGCTCATAATCAATATTCATAACAAGAGAAACTGCCGCGGATGCAAGCGCATTATAAACATTAAAATTACCGGTCATTTTCATTTTAATATCAAAATTATGTACATTTCCTAAATGAATATTAAAGCTTGCGCCAGATTCTAAAATTTCTATATTTCTTGCATAAACATCGGCGTTTGCACCAATTCCATATGTAATATGGGGAATATCAATATCGTTTTCTATGATAATTGAAGAATCTTCATCCGAATTTAATACTGCATTTTTTACATAACCCATAGTAAAAAACTTCTTTTTTGCTTGAAAATAAGTTTCCATATCACCAAAATAATCAAGATGATCTTGGGATAAATTAGTAAAACACCCCACCTCAAATGTAAGGCCATCTAAACGTAACATATCAATAGCATGAGCCGATACTTCCATTACTACAACCTGTACCCCTGCATCAACCATTATTCTAAGCGTGTTGTATAAATCAATTGGATCTGGAGTTGTAAGCTTACTATCCATATGTTTATTGCCAATTACATTACCTGTTGTACCTATAACCCCAACATTGTAACCAGCTGCTTCAAATATAGATTTAATCATAAACGATGTAGTTGTTTTACCTTTTGTGCCTGTAATTCCAATTAGCTTTAGCAAATCCTCTGGATGATTATAAAAAGCAGAAGAAATCCTTGCCATTGCTCCCCTTGATGTTTCAACAACAATTTGTGGTACATCAAAGTTTTCCAAGTATTTTTCAACTACTAAAGCTATACAGCCATTTTCTATAGCTTGTTTAGCAAAATTATGTGAGTCAAAAACAGCACCGCTTATGCAAAAGAATAAGCCATTTTCTGTTTTTAACCTACTATCCAATATTAGATTATCAATATTTACATCCAAATTTCCATATGTTTTTATAACATAAGGATTGTTTTGTATGAGAGCACTTAGTTTCATATAACCCTCCAGTTAGTTAAAAATACTTATAATAGCATCCATCATATTAAATTCCATATAATTTTCTGCCTTAGTGTCTGCAACGGTTTCTATTACTTCAAACTCTGGAACTGGTATAAAAGTTGAACTTGCTTCATTCCTTTTTACCATACCAATTTCTTTACTTGCCCTATAGGTAATATTTCCTTCTGTATTTGCTGTTTCAATTTCTTGCTTAACAGTTTCTATTCTTTCTAAAACAATTTTATGATATTCCAAATTCTGCTTGTATATTGCTTTTTGTGCATTAATTGAAATTACAAGTGAAACAGAGGTATAGGCTGCAAAAATTAATAAACCAACAAGTAAAATTCCACTTATCTTTAAAAAGTATTTTTTTATTGACGATTTTTTATCTTTTACTTTTGCTGTTTGCTTTAAATTTTCACTATACCTTTTTGTATAATACGCATTTACTGGTGTTCCAGTATAGCTTGTATTCATATAAACCTCCTATCTACTTAATAGATACTTTTGTTTCAAAATATTGTTTAAGCCAAATATCCTTGTCCTTAAGGAATTCGTCTGCGGCTTCTTCTGCCCTACTCAATGCACGTATTCTAATATATTTAATTTCCCCTACTGACTCTACTTCTTTTTCGTCTAAAAGGAATTTGCTTCTTAATTTGCTTGGTATAAGCAGCCTACCCTGGGAGTCACTTTGTTGCTTTGTATAACTAAAAGCCATCATGTTTGAAATAAACCTTTGTGCTGCCTCATTATTTGAATCCTGTACGCTTAATTCGTTTATAATATCTAAAAAATAATCATTTGTATAAATAGCAATACCATCAAAGTTAAGTGCAGGTGCAACAACAAATTCTTCCCCCAAAAGTGCCCTAAAATTACTGGGAATAATAATTCTTCCCTTGCCATCAACTGAGTGATTATAAGAGCCAAAAAACAAGCCATCAAGGCTTTTATAAGGGCGTGATGAATTATTGGTTTCGCTTATAGGGGATACATTTTTTTCATTATCCATCATTGCCCTCCTTTATATTTTCACTTTCCACCACTTTTGTTAATTCTCCACCATTATACACCACAAAACTCCCCATTGCAATAAAAGATATATTAATAAAACAAAAGATTTTCATAGAAATTTTAATTATGGGAATGTTTGTTCGGTATTAATCCCAAAAAAAGAACATATTTTCTTGTTTGGTTTATTAAACAAGAAAATATGTTCCCATTTATTTTATTATTTTAATTTATAATTAAATAATCTTTATATATGTTAATTAATTTTAATAATAATTTAAATAATAATTAAATTATTTTTTTAAGTTTAAAGTTATTGTAATCCGCAGAAACAAGCATATATTCTACACCATTAATAACTCCATTAAATGCTTCTTGAGTTCCATCACCATGAAGATGCCCATATACAACCTTACTTAAATTATATTCTTCAAATATTTTTGTAAATTCTGTTTCAAGGCCATTGCTAAGTACTGGGGGAAAGTGCATCATTGCTATTCTAGTTTTTTGAGAGTCTTTCATCATATCCAAAGATAATTTAAGCCTTTGTAGTTCCCTTTCATAAATCTTTTTATCATCTTCACCTGATGTTTGTGGTGAGTTAGGAATTACCCAGCCACGAGTGCCCCCAATAATATATTTATCATTTTGAAAAACGTTATTTTGAATAAAATTCATGTTTTTATTTGTTACACTTTTAATTTTACTTAAAGAGCTCCACCAATAGTCATGGTTTCCTTTTATAAAAACCTTAACACCCTTCAAATCAGACAAACTATTTAAATCATCAATAGCATCATCTAGGCGCATTGCCCAACTAATATCACCTGGTATTAAAACGATATCATCATCATTAACATTAGCAATCCAATCATTTTTGATTTTAGAAAAATGATTGTTCCATGCAATACCAAACATATCCATAGATTTTGATTCACTGCCACCAGGCAAGTGTAAATCCCCTATGGCAAATATACTCATAATATTAGATTACCATTCTTCTTCATCATCAAAGTTGGTATTCTCCTCGTTTTCTTTCTCAAACTCTAAAGAAACAGACTCTTCATTATCAACATCTTCCAGTTCTTCAATTTCCTCTGGAAGCTCTTCTTCTTCGTCATCTAGTGATTCTGTATCGATTTCTTGATCATCATACTCGTAGCTAGTATCATCAAAATCATCAGATTTAAGCATTTTTTTATAGCAAGATTTACATAAACCTTTTGCGTGAATTGGTTTTTCCAAATTACATGACGAGCAAAATAGCACATCATCCTCATCTAGGTCGTCATCTAATATTCCTGCTTCATCCTTACAAACTGAACAATATGTTTCATTTTCGGGGATATAATTCAATTGGCACTTTTCGCACTTAACAAAGTTCACAGTACAGCCTCCATACTATTATTTAATAAGATTTAGTTTTAGCAATGGAATATTACCAGCAATTTCATTATTTTGCAATAGCAAACTTTCATTTGCAAAGCCTAAATATTCAGAAAACATGTTAACAGAACTATTAATTAGGTCATCACTTACTTCTGTATCGCTTAGTATATAGGCTAAATCTGCGTATTCTTCGCCCTTTTTAGAATAAGCAACAGTTAATAAATATTGATTATCAATTTTTTGAATATTTGTTATATAAACTTGTGAGTTTATAAGTGTTCCCTTATATTTATCAATATTTTCTAATAAACCTTTATATGTGGGTTTAACAGATGCATCAATTATTAACTGATCTTTTTGCTCTAAAGTTTGTTCACGTTTAAAATCAAACTTGAAACGTCTGTTTTGAAGCCCTTTTTTTGAAAAAACTAGAACTATTGTGTAGTCGCCTTCTTTTGATGTATCAAAACTTAAAGAAAATTTACCTTCAGATGTTATCCTTTTATTTGCCAAAGGTTTATCATTCATAAGAATTTGTATTTGTGCCCCTGGTTCACCTGCTCCTTTAATTTTTAATTCGTCAGTAGTAATAACTGATGGAATTTCAGCAGAAAAATCAACTGCTAAAAGCGTTTCTCTAAAAGTTACAGGGAAAGCCCATTCAATAAGGTCTTCACCATTATAATTAGCTGTAACAGTTATTAAATAAACACCTTGTTGAGCAAATACAATTGGTATTTCAAATTTATCACGTTTATCAGCAGTAGCTTTAATAATATCTGGGTTTGTTGAACTTAAGCTCATAACAACTGCAGTAAACTCAACACCTTCTGTAGCATTGCCTGCAATTACCACTTTCCTATTTTTAGTTTCCTTAAGCGGACTATCTGTTAAGCTTATTCTAGCGGTAGCAACATTTGTTAATGGTTCTATTTTAGTAAATCGCCAAGTTTTCCATATTTTGTTTAGGGCTGTATTATCCTGTGTTGTTAAGTTTCTACCAAAAACTTTCATGTCTATAGATATTATATAGCCATTTTTTATTGTTTTGCGGGAATGTGCAGAGTAATCACGAACCCCATCAGTTTCATGGTTGTATTTTAAAACCAAGAACCTTCCAATATCGCCACCCATATTTTTCCAGTTTGAACTTTTATAATCAAACCCCTGATCCTCATATATATTTTTGGGATGGAAAGATACACGCCAGGCACCACGCGCTTCCGCGCTTTGCTCATCAACATCAAATATCATTTCCGATGTTTCATCTTTAGTAGCCGTAACTTCTAAGCAAGCATCGCCTTTTGTGTTCCAAGCTTGAAGGAGTACGCCCCTTACGGCAAAATCATCAAGCACATCCTCCTTGGTTTTGTTATTAGCCAATAACCATTGAGATGCTGCATCAATAGTATTTTCAGTTATAACCGTATAATCCTCTGGAATTGTAATTGCTGCATGTATTTTACCAAAAACATGTTCTTGCGCTTGTGCATTTACTGAAAAACACGAAATACAAAACATAGCTATTAATGATAAAAACAAAACTTTTAATTTTGAACCCATGATAATACTCCTTTCCCTAATATTTATAAAATGTATTTACGTATATCTACTAATTCCTTCGCACTTTCTAAGTGTTGTTTAACATACTCTGAATTAATTTTTAATTCAACCCTTGGCATATTGTCGCCACCTGCATGAAAAGATATATCTTCAAGAACTTCTTCAAAAACTGCATGTAGCCTTCTTGCACCAATATCTTCTCCAGCCTCATTTTTAGCAAATGAAATTTTAGCTATTTCTTCTATTGCAGAATCTTCAAAATCAAGAAATACATTATCAACTGCTAAAAGCGCTTTATATTGCCTTGTTAATGCATTATCTGGTTGTGTTAATATTTTTTTAAAATCATCAGCGCTTAAACTTTTCAATGTAACTCTAACAGGGAATCTACCTTGTAATTCTGGTATAAGGTCACTTACCTTGGCAACATGAAATGCACCTGCAGCAATAAAAAGTATAAAGTCTGTTCTAACTGGGCCATATTTTGTATTTACTGTTGAACCCTCAACTATTGGCAAAATATCCCTTTGAACACCTTCTCGGCTTACATCAGGGCCACCGCTATTTGAAGAATGCCCCGCTATTTTATCTATTTCATCAATAAAAATTATGCCGTCCTGCTCAGTGCGCCTAACAGCTTCTTCTTTTACTGCATCTTGATCAATAAGTTTAGAAGATTCTTCTTGAATTAGAATTTTGCGTGCTTCCGAAACCTTCATTCTTCTAATTTTTGTTTGTTTGGGCATCATATTACCCATCATATCACCAATGCTTATGGAATTACCACCAAGTTCAAGCTGTGGTGAAGACTCTTCTACCTCTATTTCTATTTCTCTATTTTCTAATTCACCATGTAATAACTGCCTTTTTACTTCATCACGGTTACCAAGGCTTTTATCTAATTGTTCAGTTGGCTCTGACTCTGGCTTTTTACCCATAAGTATATCAAATGGGTTTGAATGCTTTTTGGGTGGAGAAACTATCAAAGATGCAAGTCTATCTTCGGCTAAAACTTCAGCCCTTGCCTTAACTTTTTCAGAATATTCCTCTTTAACAAGCCTAACAGCATTTTCAGTTAAGTCACGAATAATGCTTTCAACATCCCTGCCCACATAACCAACTTCGGTAAACTTGGTTGCCTCAACTTTAATAAAAGGTGCATCAACCAATTTTGCCAAACGCCTTGCAATTTCAGTTTTACCAACGCCTGTTGGCCCAATCATCATTATATTTTTAGGGCTTACTTCATCACGCAAATCATCATCAAGCATTGACCTTCTATAGCGGTTACGAAGTGCAACTGCAACAGATCTTTTAGCTTCATCTTGCCCTATTATATATCTATCTAATTCACGTACTATTTCAGATGGTGTTAACGCTTTCATTCAGTACTCCTTTACACCTTTTCTACAATGATATTATCATTTGTATAAACACATATTGATGCTGCAATTTCCAAAGATTTGCGAGCAATTTCTTCCGCGGAAAGATCTGTATTTCTCAATAATGCCCTTGCCGCCGCCATAGCATAATTACCCCCTGAACCTATACAAGCAATACCATCATCAGGATCTATAACTTCACCTGTGCCACTTAGTATTAACAATGATTCGTTATCAGCAACTATAAGCATGGACTCTAGTTTACGCATAACCCTATCAGAACGCCAATCCTGCGCCAAATTTACAGCAGCACGTTCAAGGTTACCATTGCATTGATTTAATTTTTCTTCAAAACGATCACATAGTGTAAATGCATCGGCAACAGAGCCAGCAAACCCAGCAACAACTTTATCCTTATATAGCCTTCTAACTTTTTTTGCTGTTGATTTAAATATGGTTTTTTCACCCATTGTTACTTGCCCATCACCAGCAATAGCTGTTTCACCATTGCGCCTTACAGCACAAATAGTTGTACCCAATAAACTCATATTTTTACTCCTTAATAATTTCCTGTACCCAAAGCAATATATCATTTATTACTTCATTATCAACGGTTGCGGGAATAGTGTATTCTTCAATAGTTCTCTCAAAGGCTAAATCGCCTTTATATTCCATCATCATATGGTTGAGCATGGGATACTTTTTATATTTTACGTTTTCCTTAGTACTCAACGCTTTTTTCCAAGAATTATAACCAATTTCATTGTTAATTTGAAAATCTCTACCACCCTGGAGTATTAGCATAGGTATGCTTAATTCGCTAGCTATTTTACCCATATTTAGCTTTTGCATGTCATAAAAATAATACATAGGTCTACCAAAAACCTGCATTTTTTTTGCTTCTTCTTCAGAAAAATCGCTTATCTTTTCAGCTTTTTCTATTTCTGGTAATTTTTCATTTATTGCCTTTTGCAGTTCTTCCCCTTGCAGTTTGTTTAGCAAGGATAAGTTTTGCGTTTTTATTATATCTAGCATGTTTATAGGTGTACCTGAAATAGCAATTATACCTGAATAAGGTGTTGTGCTTGTTTTTGCTATTTGTGGGCTAATATTTGCACCTAAGTCATGACCAAGCAAAAATATTTTGCTTGAATCTATCTCTTCAAAGCCTTTTATAGCCTCTGTAGCAAAGTGAGCATCATCAATTAAATCCTCATTTATAGTAAAGCTTTCATAATATTCAGGTGTGCATAACTCGTGATTTACAAGGGTTCTTTTATCAAACCTAATACTTGCAATACCATTTAAAGCCAAAGCTTCAGCAATATCCTTCATTGGTGTTACAGCTTGGAATGTTGCATCTCTATCCAAATCACCTGAACCCTGAACTAAAACAAAAGCAGGTACTTTTTTACCTTCAACTTCAGGGATAAGTACAGTTGCCTCAACAGACCATGGCGTATTTCCAATTGTTATTTCCTGCTCTTTATACTTTTGTTCATCAAGCTTTTCGCCATCCTCTGAGGCATTGTTAACAACAGGGTCAGTCATAGCAAAAAGCAAACCATGTATAGTTGAAAAATCTGTTCCTCTAAGTTCCTTACTATAATATGGGGACCCCATTGTAAGCATCATAACTTCAACCTTATGTTCAAAGTTTAGGTTAAGTATATGTGTATGTGTAAGCCCATTATCAATCATTTTATAATTACCAAAAGATACAAACTTACCTGTTAAAGCTTCAACAGATTTTAGCTGTGTAGAAAAGTATGATAACGGATAATGTTTAACCAAAACTTCATCAAACATTGAATAAAGCCTTTCAAAAGAATTTCCTTCCATATATAATTTTGCAAATTCTTTTACAGATTCTTCATCGTTTATAACAACTGGTTCAAAACCTTCTGCATTTATTGGAATAATATTTAAAATTAAAATAACTGTAAATATTAAAGATATTATTTTTTTTACCATATAAGCCTCCAAAGTATTATTGTAAATTTTCCTTAATTATGCATAATTCATCGCTAATTATTTTTATTTCAGCCAATGATTCTTCTGCGATTTTAGTATATCTTTCAATTTTATTTTTAATTCTTGGCCCCTGATAAGAGTCTATAAGGCCAAAAGAACAGTTCATAGGTTGAAAATTGTGGTTAGAGCTTGATACATGCTTTGCCATAGCACCAATTGCAGTTTTGCTTGTAAAAACAGGAGGGTTTATTCCTTTTAATTTTAAAGCTGTTACCAACCCACACAACAATCCACTAGCCGCACTTTCAACATATCCTTCAACACCAGTTATTTGCCCCGCAAAAGCAAGGTTTGAATTATTTATTACCCAATAATTTTTATCTAAAAACCCTGGGCTATGTATGAATGTGTTTCTATGCATTACACCGTAACGTTCAAAATTTAAATTTTCTAAGCCTGGAATTAAGCTAAAAACTCGCTTTTGTTCGCCAAATTTAAGTTTTGTTTGGAAACCAACTATATTATACATAGTGCCTTCCCTATTTTCTGCTCTAAGTTGAACAACTGCAAAAGGTTGCTTATTAGTATTAGGATCTATAAGCCCAACAGGTTTCAACGGCCCAAAGGCTAATGTATCTAAGCCACGTTTTGCCATGCTTTCAACAGGCATACAGCCTTCAAATACAGATTTTTCCTCAAAACCATGTACTGGCGCATTTTCCGCATTTATAAGTTCATTCACAAAATTATAGTATTCATCCCTAGTCATAGGGCAATTTATATAGTCATCTGTACCTTTACCATAACGTGAAGCTTTAAAAGCTTTTGACATATCTATAGAATCTGCACTAATTATAGGCGCAGCAGCGTCATAAAACGCTAAAGACTTTAACCCATTTAAGTTACTAATTGATTGGGCTAAACTTTCAGAAGTTAAAGGCCCTGTAGCTATTATTGTAAATATTCCATCATCTATAATTTCTGTGTATTCTTCGTTTATTATCTCAATATTTTTATGTTTTTTAACTTCATCACTAATATATTCTGAAAAAAGGGTTCTGTCAACAGCAAGGGCACCACCAGCTGGAACCGATGTATTGTCTGCTGCTTTCATAATAATTGAATTAAGATGGCGCATTTCTTCCTTTAACAGCCCCACTGCATTGCTTATGTTATTTGACCTAAGACTATTTGAACAAACTAGTTCTGCAAAGTTGGGATTATTGTGAGCGGGAGAGTATTTTTTTGGTTTCATTTCATAAAGTTTTACATTCATTCCATACTCTGCCAATTGCCATGCAGCCTCGCACCCTGCCAATCCTGCACCTATTACCCTTACAGTGGGTTTAGTCATCATTATCCTCCGATTGTTTTTCTATTTTATGTCTACACTTTTCATTTGAACATAGCAATAAATTTACACCTTTTTTATTTGGCTTTTCTACCATATAGCTAGCACAAATAGGGCATTTTTCATTCGTTGGCTTATCCCAACTTACAAATTCGCATTTAGGATAAATTTCACAACCATAAAATATTCTATTCTTCTTACTGCGTTTTTTTATTAGTTTTGAGCCACATTCTGGGCAATTAGCATCGATATAATCAACTATTGTTTTTGTATTTCTACATTCAGGAAAACCTGGGCAAGCTAAGAACTTACCAAACTTACTCATTTTATATACCATATTTCTTCCACATTGTTCACAAATAACATCGCTTTCCACGTCTTTAATTTCAATTTTTTCTATTTCCTGCTCGGCAACGTTAAGTTCTTTACTAAAGTTTGGATAGAAATTATGTAATATTTTTTTCCAGTCTAATTCGCCCTTTTCAACTTGGTCAAGGTCGTTTTCCATGCTTGCAGTAAAATCATAATCCACAACATCATTAAAATACTGAATCATAATATCATTAACCATACTACCAAGTTCAGTTGAATATAGGTTTTTCTTTTCACGAGTTATGTAACCACGTGCTATTATTGTACTAATAGTAGGGGCATAGGTACTAGGTCTTCCAATACCTCTATCCTCTAGTTCTTTAACAAGTGATGCTTCTGTAAAATGAGCTGGAGCTTGAGTAAAGTGTTGTTCCTTAACAACATCCATAACGGATATTTTTTCACCAACTTTTAATTTAGGCAAAACAACTTTAGACTCTTTGTTATCCTCAGATTCATTATATATAACAGTATAGCCTTCAAAAACCTTATGCTCTTCATAGCAACGTAATTTAACACCGTCGCCAGAGGCAATTATGGTATTGGTTTCATAGAGTGCAGGGTTCATTTGGCAAGCTAAAAACCTGTTGTATATTAGATTGTATAACTTATATTGATCCCTTGTAAGGTAGGCTTTAATGGATTCTGGTGTGTTTTCCATATAAGTTGGCCTAATTGCCTCGTGGGCATCCTGGGCGTTATTTCTACCCTTATAAATAATAGGTTTACTTGGTAAAAAGTCCTTACCATAAGTATTTAAAATATGATCCCTAACGCTATCAATGGCTTCATTACTAATACGTACAGAGTCTGTACGTATATATGTTACAAGACCAACGTTTCCTTTTTTACCTAAGCTTATTCCTTCATATAGTTGTTGAACTACTTGCATTGTTTTTGCTGTTGTAAAGTTTAACTTTTTTCCAGCATCCTGCTGTAATGTTGAAGTTGTAAAAGGCGCTAAAGCTGATCTTTTCTTGTTTGATTTTTTAATATCCTCAACGCTGAGGTTCGCTTTTTCAATCTTTTTAACAATAGCACTAGCTTGCTTATCGTTTTTCATTGTTGGTTTTTTGCCATCAATACTTACAATTTTACCAGACATAGTGGCTTTTTGATTTTTTTGTGGCGCAAGAGTACTTAAAACTTCCCAGTATTCTTCTGGAACAAAAGCATCAATTTCATTATCTCGTTCAACTACAAGGCGAGTTGCCACACTTTGAACCCTTCCAGCTGAAAGACCTTTTTTTATTTTTGCCCAAAGTATTGGACTTATTCCATAACCAACCAATCTATCTAAAGCACGCCTAGCTTGTTGGCTATCAACCCTACCCATATCTACTGGTCTTGGATTTTTAACAGCATCCTTTATCGCGTTTTTAGTAATTTCGTTAAATTCTATTCTACATTTTGAATCAGAATCTATATTAAGTACATTAGCAATATGCCATGAAATAGCTTCCCCTTCCCTATCCGGGTCAGTTGCAAGCAGTACTTTTTCGGCAGCTTTAGCTTCTTTTTTTATTAAGGCCATAATATCGCCTTTGCCCCTAATTGTAATATACTTCATTTCAAAATCATTTTGAGTATCAATACCTAGTTGAGATTTTGGTAAATCCCTAAGGTGCCCTTGGGATGCTATTACTTTATAGTTTTTGCCCAAAAACTTTGTAATTGTTTTTGCCTTTGCAGGTGACTCCACAATCACTAAGTTCTTTTTATTTGCCATTATATATCTCCCTTACTTTAAACTTCATAAATATTGCCTGGGGATCTTTTAATATATCCCATAATTTCTAAAAACGCAATTGCTGACTGTACTTTATCTGGAGGAGTTTTAACTGCATCAACGATTTCACCAAAGGATTTTGGCTTTAATTTTAATGCTTTATATATTTCTAATTGTAAACCAGATATATTTTCAGATATGTCAAAATCATTGCTTTTTATATTTAAAAATGAATTACTAATGCTTAGTTCATCAAAAATATCTTCAATTTTTAATATGCATTTTGCCTCTCCAGCAGCAATAATGCTATTAGGCCCTTCACTTAACTCTGAGCCCAAATTCCCTGGAACTGCAAAAACGGGAACATTTTGCTCATATGCATATTTTACAGTAATCATTCCACCGCTATTTATTTTTCCCTCTACAAATATAACAATATCAGATAAGGCCGTTATTATTCTGTTTCTGTAAGGAAAGTGGTAATTTAATGGTTCGGTATCGCAATCATATTCGCTTAACATAACGCCATCATTATTGATTATATTTTCCCTTAGAAGCCTATTGCTTGCAGGATAATCTATAGCTAAACCACAACCACATACAGCAGCAGTTCCTCCAGCTGTTTTATATGCGTACTGATGCGCTTGAGTATCTACACCCATTGCAAAACCACTAACAACGCAAACATTATTATCCCCCAATGATTTAGCAAATTCTCGTGTTATTTTTACACCATAATTTGATGGGCGCCTTGTTCCAACTATTGCAACAGTATTTTTATTTAAAGCCTTAATATTTCCTTTATAGAAAAGCGCATAAGGGGGTTGATCCATAGCTTTTAATTTAAAAGGATAGTTAGAATTATCAGGGCTTATAATTGAAACATCGTTTTTTTCTAGACTCTCAACACTTTTATTAAGTTGATTTTTGCTATCATTAAGCAAATAACGGGCTGTTTCGTTAATTAAATTATCTGGTATATTATCAAATTCATCAAACACATTACTAGCACTACCGTATATTTCAAATAGTTTATACGCAATATTTGTAGTTATTTTGGCATGGGCTAACCATAAACGTGCTTTAATTTCAGAATCCATATTCCCTCCAAATAATTTTAGTTAATTCTAACACGCATAATACAATGTTGCAAATTTTTAGTAAAGAGTATAATCAATTTTTACATTATCACGCCACCAATAAAGTTCTTCTTTTTGGTTAACATCATATACAGATATAACTGTATCATTTAACATAAAATATGCATAGTCTTTATTCCATACATCCTTACGGTGGTATGGCGCTAGTTTTGGGTCAATGTATAAAAGCGAAACTGTTACCCCACCTCGTGGCGGTGTTGAGCGCAAACCCATAGTTTTGATATAATCCTTATAATAATCATAATAAAAAGGATTATTGCCACTGTGTATAACAAGAGGATAATCTAAATAAGGCCTAAAATCACTATAACTTTCATCAAGCCCATAATCCCTTAACGTTCCAATATACATTAGAACATGCCTTTGAGGGTTTCTTCCAACAAGTAAATCACCAACATTTAAGTACTTATGTTTTTCATTGCCTGGAATTTTATCTATATCTAGATGATTATCCTTATCACCAGCTATTGCATCTAATGAAGGATGTTCCCTAAGGCCTTGTTCCTCATAGCACCATCTAGTATACCCTTTACAATCAAAGCCATAAAGGTACATTTTATCAGGTTTATAATAAGCACTCTCTTGTTGTGGTATGCGAGGTTTTAATAATATATTTTCATTTACCCCAGCAAAATAATATGGTACACCACCATCATAGCGGGCGATTAACATAGCATCTGCTTTTTTATTATAAAGATTTATAATTTCATGATTTGCTGGTAGCATTGAAAGTGCTGCTTCCAAAAGATTGCATGACTGTAAGGCAGCATTAGCCTTATTAATGCTTAATATAAAAACTATTAATAGCGTGAATATTTTTTTCATAATGCCTCACAAAATTATAACATGATACTTAATTATACATTTATGATATAAAATTGCAAATACATTGCCAAATTAAAAAGCACCTCTTTAGAGGTGCCTTTAATAATTTAAATATTAGTTGCCTAATGCTGCATTTTTACCAGCTTCACGGCCAAATACATGAATATCAACAAGAGCATTTCCGCCTAGCCTGTTTTTACCATGTATACCACCTGTAACTTCACCAGCTGCAAATAAGCCTGGGATTACATTGCCATCTTTATCAAGAACATGACATTGTAGGTCTATATCCAATCCGCCCATTGTATGGTGAACGGTGGGCATCCTTGGTGATGCATAGAAAGGAGCTTGATCCAATTTATCGCCAAACAATTTTCTACCAAAATCAGGATCTGTACCAGCTTCTACATAACTATTAAAATCGTCATGTGTTTTTTGTAGTACTGCTGGATCGATACCAATTTGTTTTGCTAAATCTTCAATTGTATCAGCCCTAAATACTGTACCATTTTCAACTAGTTTATCAATATTGTCGCCCCAAATGTTAACTTCTGAATTTTCAGATTCTCTATTTGTATCTGTTATAACATAACTCATAGCACCTTCTTGTGCTAATAGGGCTGCAGTCATATCATCACGTCTACCATCTTCAGGCATAAACCTTTGGCCTGCTGTGTTTACTTGATAGTAATATTCAACACCAATGCCACCCATCCAACCATTTAGTGCGCCAGTTTTTGGATCGCCTAAAGGCAAGCTTTGTATGTATTCCATACCTATTGTGTTTGCACCAATAGCTTCTGCCATAATTATACCATCACCAGTAATAGCTGGAGAGTTTGTTGTTCCAATATGTTCACCTAATGAAGGGTTAAGTTTTGTACGCATTTCAACGTTTGCTGCGTAACCACCAGATGCTATTATAACTGCTTTATTTGCATTTAATGTAACAGGTGTGCCATCAGCCATTTCTGCCTTAACACCAACTACTTTATCCCCATCAACTAATAAATCGTTTGCTTTACAGTCAAGAACGATTTCTACGCCTAATTCAACTGCTTTTTCAGAGTTTGACTTAATATAGTCACCGCCAGCAGAGTTAATAGGTGTATGAGCACGTGGCCATAATCCGCCTGGAACTGTGGATATATCATCTTTCCAAACAACACCATTTGATGCCATCCATTCAGATGTAGCTAATGATTCTGTAGCTAATTTTTCAACAAATGGAAGTTTAGCTGCGTAGTCGCCACCATCATATGTTTGAAGTATATGAAGTGTTACTGAGTCAAACAATTTACTTGTATCACCAGCATAATAAGCATCAAGTTCTGCCTTTAATGTATCCATCAATTTTTGATGTTCTTCGGATACAGCTTCCTTTTCAGCTAATGCTTTTACGGATTCCATAGCTGCTTCACTTGCTGCTGGAACTGCTGCTTGCCTTGCAGGGTCAGCTGCATTATAAGGGCCACCAGCTCTTACTGTATTGCCACCTAAAGCCGCTGTTTTTTCAATTAATATAACTGTTGCACCATTTTCAGCTGCTGATACTGCCGCTGATAAACCAGCACCACCACCACCAATTATAATTACATCTGCTTCTTTTACGATTTCTTCGCCAGCTGTTTTTGTTACAGCTACGCTATAATCGTCTAAATTGCCACCTGCTTCAACAATTACTTCACCTAATGCGGTTTTTATAGCTTCAGATGTAACTGTTGCGCCTGATATTGCTTCAACACCAACAGATTGAGCATTAACAATCTCACCAGGTAATTTTTCAATTGCTGTTGAGCCAATACCCATTGTTTCGTTATTTTCCCCCGCTGTAATTGATGTGATTTTTCCACCTTCAATTACAACTGTAAGCTCAAAATCGCCCGCAAAACCTTTTGCTGGTTTTACATATGTGCCATCAGTTAAAGCACTAGCAAAGCTTACTGTTGCCATGCTTAATATAAGCATGATTGTAATAATTACTGATAATAATTTTTTATTCAACGTGAACTCCCCCTTATAATATTTTATTGGTATATATAAAATATACCATATATCGCCTTATAATACAATAGTTAAATTAATATTAAACAATACATAATAAAACATCTGGACTTATTAATAAGACAGAATAAAGCTTTCCCATTCAACAAATATAGATAATAGTTCTTTGTTTAAGTAACTTAATGCTTTTGTTTTTATTTCTTTAGGAACTCCATAATAAGCCTCTGCAATTCCACCTGTTATTGCTGCAAGAGTGTCACTGTCACCTCCAACAGAAATGGCTGTTCTTATAGCATCCTCAAAAGATGAGGATTCTAAAAAAGCTTGAATTGCTTGTGGAACTGTATTTTGACACGTTTCATTAAACCTATATGTTGGCCTTATTTCATCAATGGTAAAATTCAAATCATAATATTTTTTATTTACCATTTCTCTAATTTCATTAATACTATTGCCATTTTTTGCCATAAATATACATTCAACTGTAGCTTTTGCACCCTTTATTCCTTCAGGATGATTATGGGATACCTTTGTAACAGCTTCTGCTAAATTTAATGCTTCCTCAAGTGTTTTTGCTATAAACCCTGCTGGGCTTACCCTCATTGCAGAGCCATTGCCAAAGCTATTATATGGTTGAGGATTATTACTGAATATCCAATTAATAAAGTTGCCCCCAAAACCACAGTTTGGATAATTACGCCCAATACTTTGCATATATTTAATTGCTAAGTTTGATAAATTGTTGTAAGAAAACTCTTCCGCTTTTTTTGCTTCCATAATTGCCTTTGCTACAGCTAAGGTCATAATACTATCATCAGTGGCAAAGCATTTATTTGTAAAAAGTGTAAACTCTTTACTTCTATGATTGTAAAATTCATAAGGAGATCCCACTATATCCCCAATTATTGCACCTATCATAAAATTCTCCTTTTTGTTTTTAATGTATTTATATTATAACACTTGCTTTTATTATATGTAAAATATTATAATATGTACTTTGGAGGGGTAAAGATGTATAAAATTATTTCACTTATAGCTGGAACACTAGTTTCAGTAATGGTTATGTTTAATGGAGAACTCGCTACGCATTATGGGGCGCTTACTGCAAATGTAATAACACATACTGTTGGATTGATTGTTATAAGCTTATTGATATTAATTAATAAGGATAAACCCTTTGCAAAAAAGTTACCAAAGCTTCTTTATATTGGTGGTTTTATAGGTGTATCTGTAACGGTATCACAAAATATTGCATTTAGGGATTTAAATGTATCAACAATATTGGCTGTTAGCCTTCTTGGCCAAAGCATTACTGGAATAATAATTGATCATTATGGCTTGATGAATATGCCTACAATAAAAATGAACAAAAATAAAATATTTGGTTTATTATTAATACTCGCTGGCATTGCTGTAATGACCAATGACTTTAAACTTGTTCCAATTATTTGGGCTGCAATATCTGGTGTTGCTTTAGTAATATCAAGAACAATAAATGCAAATTTATCAGAAGCAACAAATTATAGAATTGGCACATTTTTTAACTATATTACAGGAATAGGCTTATCAATAATTATTATGCTACTATTAGGTAAAAATGAACCCGCCTTCATAAATTTTAGCATTTCACCAAATATATTTATGTATTTTGCCGGTTTTTTAGGCGTATTGGTAATAGCTGCGCAAAACATTTGCGTTAAAAAGGTTTCATCATTTTTATTAACATTACTTATGTTTATTGGGCAAGTTTTTATGGGTGTTATACTAGATTGGATATTAGTTGGAAGTTTTTCGCCATTAAACTTAATTGGTGGAATATTAGTAACTTTAGGACTTTGCCTAAATACACTTATAGATAATAAATTAGCAAAAAATGCTTAAAAACAAAAAAGAACTCTATAGAGTTCTTTTTTATTGGCGGAGAGGGCGGGATTCGAACCCGCGTGGCGTTGCCGCCAAACTGATTTCGAGTCAGCCCCGTTATGACCACTTCGATACCTCTCCATGTAGAATATTATGCCATTAGGCAAATATAATTGCAATAATTTACTTTAATGTAGGTATAATTAATGAATCAAGCTTCTCATAACTATAAATAAATCTATCAAAAGCTAAAAACTTTACCGGGTCACCAACATTTATATTTTCAAAATATTTTTTGCCGTCTAGGTAAAGAATAATATCTTCATCGCCTGATTTATCTTCCCCAATTTTTACTATAATTTGATAGCAATCTATTCCTTCCCTAACAAGCAATTCATCATCTATACTTTTAATAAAGCCAGATGTTTCCCTTTTTCTGCCATTTAATATTTCATATAGTTGCCTTTCATACCTTTTTACTGGAATATAAATTAAGCCAATATAAGTTGTTAGGAAAAACCCCAATATTATTGTTAAACCTATGGTTATTGTTTTTTGACGAACAATAAAACTAACTATTATTGCTGATAATAATATAATTGTAATCAGCAATAATACAGTTAATTTTTTATTTTTAGTTTTTTTATTTAATATTATATCGTTTTGAGAATATAGCATTATTCACCTTTAATTGGCCTTATTAATATAAATGGAGTTAGCTCATCGCCTTGACCACTTGGGTTGTCAATTAGTGCATCTTGTATTTGCTCATCACTTAGTGGAAAGCCTTTAGATTTTGCTAATTGGTCACGTTGAATATCGTTTGCATCCATTAGTACAATTGGCATATTTGTTTTTGCCATTAAATCATCACAAAGTTCTTGCGCATTTAATGGATTAATTAATGCAAGTTTTTTATACACTTCAAAACTAGACCTAAAATAGAATCCATCTATGCCTCCAACGCCTTTTCCACAAACTTTATAAAACACCCCTTTAATGCCAAAGGGTTTTGTAACTGCGCTTAAAAAAGCAGCTAATAATACTCTAGGAAGGCCAACCATATCAACAACAAGTTGAAGTTTATGTGGTTCGTGCATACCAACCCCAGTATGGTTTATTCCTGCAAACCTCCACAATAAGTTTGCCCAAAAACCTGGTTTTACATCTTCTATTTTTCTAACAGATTCTACGCACATAGCCATAACTTTTGCGCCAAAAGCGTAAGAATCACCTTCTTTAAATAAAGGCCTAACATATTTTTCAACAAGGGCAACTTGATCCTCACCTACTTGTACAAAATGGGTTTGTATTGCGAACCTATCATATTCTTGGCCATCTTGCCCTTTGACTCTACCTCTATCAAAATAAGTAATTCCATTAAGCTCTCTTTTTTGTTCCTCAAGGTTGCGGCTTGGTATAATACCCATATATTTTCTCCTTAAATGTTTTTGAAAAATGGTGTTTTATTATCATCAACTAATACTGACATATCATCAAAATGTAATTTTATTGGCTCTGCATCAATATACTTTAATATATCTTCCATACGAACCTTTTCACGGAAGGTTAGCAAGGAAAATGCTACCCCATATTTTTTTGCTCGGCCTGTTCTACCAATACGGTGAACATAATATTCGTTATCATTTGGCAAATCATAATTTATAACTGCCTCAACATCGTCTACATCAATACCCCTTGCTGCAACATCTGTTGCTACAAGTATTGGAAACCTGTTTTTGCGATAATCCTCCATAACTTTATTTCTATCCCTTTGTTTCATATCGCCATTTAAACATTCAGCCTTATAGCCTTTATTTTTTAGCATTTTTACTAAAGTTTCAGTCATGGATTTTGTATTTGCAAATATTATCATCCTATCAAATTCATCTGATTCGATAATATAAAGCAATGTATCAAACTTTTTATCAGTATCTATAGTATATTGAGCAATATTAGGCCTGTTTTCCGCCGATGCTTCAACAACTATTTCAACAGGTTCAAAAAGATATTTCCATGCAATTGTCATAACTTCCCTATTTGTTGTTGCTGAAAATAGTACCAATTGCCTTTCTCTAGGAGTTTTTTCTATAATTGCACTAACATCTTTTACAAAGCCCATGTTTAGCATTTCATCCGCCTCATCCAAAACCATTGTATGAACATGGTTTAAGCTAAGGTTTCCTCTATTAATATGGTCAAGGGTACGCCCTGGTGTTCCTATTATAATTTGAGGTTTACGTTTTAATTGCGTAATTTGTTTGCTTATAGGTTGGCCGCCATATAGAACTGCAATTCTTAAGCCCTGTATATATTTAGCAAGCAATGTAAGTTCATCAGCAATTTGCAAAGCTAATTCCCTTGTTGGGCAAATTACAAGTTCTTGTACACGATTATCCTTTAAATTTATATATTCCAACATTGGAATACCAAAAGCGACAGTTTTACCTGTGCCAGTAGGTGCTTTTGCAATAATATCATGCCCTTCAAGCATAACAGGTAGTGTTTTTTGTTGTACAGCGGTAAGGGTTTTAAAACCCATTGCTTTTACGGCTTTAATAACTTCACTGCTTATTTTATATTCTTTTAATGTCGCTTCTATTTTTTCGCTCAAAATTTTACTCCTAAAAATTTACATATTATAACTAATAGAGTATACCATATTAGAGGATTATTTTCCAATAGTATCAAGCCTTTTATTGACACTAAAAATTATATAAACTATAATCAAAGCAACAGAATTAAATAATAGGAGATGATATATATGAGTGATAATATTCGTATAGAAAAATCCATTTTTAAATCCCTAACAGGGCAAAGCTTGGAAATGTGCCGTTGGACACCTACAGGAGATATAAAAGGTATAGTGCAAATAATACACGGTATGGCTGAACATATATTTAGATATGATAATTTTGCAAGGTTTCTTGTAGATAATTCCTTTATGGTTGTAGGTTACAATATAGCTGGCCATGGAACAACTGCTGAACACTTGGGTTATTTTGATGACAAAAACGGTTGGAATAAGGTTGTAGAAGATGTACACAAACTTAGAAAAACCATACAAGAAAGTTTTAATGATAGCCCATATTTTATTTTTGCCCATAGTATGGGTAGCTTTATAACAAGAAGTTATTTACAAAAATATAGCGAAGGTTTAGCTGGTGTTATTTTATCTGGATCTGGCCAACAAGCACCTATAATGGTTGCTGCAGGCAGCTTGATTGCTAAAGCACAAATATTGTTAGGTAAAGGTAAAGAAAAAAGTGATATTTTAAACAATTTAAGCTTTGCATCTTTCAACAAAGCCTTTGCACCAACAAGAACAGACTTTGATTGGCTAAGTAGAGACAACAATCAGGTTGATAAATATATTGCTGATAAATATTGTGGTTTTGCTTTTAGTGCAGGTGGTTATAAAGACTTACTTTATGGAATCAAGGGTATAAATAAATTATCAAATAATGCTAATATACAAAAAAGCTTACCAATATACTTATTCTCTGGGGAAAAAGACCCCGTTGGCGATTCTGGGAAAGGTGTTTTAGAAATAGCAGAAATATTAAAAAACTTAGGCATAAAAGATGTTCAAACAAAGCTTTATATAGATGGTAGGCATGAAATGTTAAACGAAATAAACAACCAAGAAGTTTATAATGATGTTTTAAATTGGTTAAATAGCAAAATAAAGGAGTAAACATGATAGACTTTACATATTATAGCCCCACAAAAGTTATATTTGGCAAAAACTCTTTAAATAAGCTTGGTGAAAGCCTAAATGGTTTTAAGCATGTACTTATACATTACGGTGGCGGTAGTGTTAAAAGAAACGGAATATTAGACTTGGTTATAAAAGAACTTGAAAGTAGCAATATTCAATACACGCTATTAGGCGGTGTTAGCCCCAACCCTTTATTAAGCCTTTGCAATGAAGGCATAAAAATTTGTAAGGAAAAAAATATTGATTTTATACTTGCTGTTGGCGGTGGTAGTACAATAGATTCATCAAAATGCATTGCACTCGGTAGCAAATATGATGGAGATATATGGGATGCCTACGCATCTAAATCAAAACCAAACACCGCTTTGCCTATAGGTGTTGTTTTAACAATTGCAGCTGCTGGAAGCGAATTAAGCGGCAGTAGTGTAATAACCAACAACGAATCAAGGAAATATTCATACGCTCATGAGGCTATTCGCCCACGTTTTGCATTTATGAACCCTGAATTTACCTACACTGTATCAAAATATCAAACAGCTTGTGGTATTGTTGATATATTAATGCATACTTTTGAAAGATATTTTACTAGGGTTGAAAATGTTGCTTTAACAGATAGCCTTTGTGAGGCCTTGTGTAAAAATGTTATAAATGCTGGTTGGATTGCGTATAATCAGCCTGAAAACTATGCAGCAAGGGCCACATTAATGTGGGCTGGTAGTATATCCCACAACGATTTAATGGGAGTAGGCAGGCAAAGCGACTTTGCAACCCATAAGCTTGAGCACGAGTTAAGTGCTTTAGATACTAACATTTCCCACGGGGCTGGTTTAGCCGTAATATTCCCACAATGGTGTAGGTATGTTATGCACGTTGATATTGATAGATTTTGTAGGTTTGCCAAGGAAGTTTGGGGAGTGTTTGGTGAAGGCTTAACTAAAGAAGAATGGGTTGAAAAAGGTATACAAACCATGGAAGGTTTTTTTAGTAGCTTAGGAATGCCTAAAAACTTACAAGAACTTGGTATAAAAAAAGATGATATCAATTACATGGCCAAAGAATGTGCTGATTTTTATACACAAATTGGCAGTTTTAAACCCCTTGGATATGAGGATATGATTAATATTTATAATTTAGCATTTGTATAGGAGAATATATGTTTTTTATAAAGAGTGTTAATGCTGCATCTATAATAAACGCAATTGAAAAAGACCCCGTTATAAGCCAGCCCGTTGAGAGTACTATTGAAAAAATTACACCTGAAAACAATAGTTTGTATAGTAAAATTATGCATTTTTCTATTGGGGAATTTAGTACTGCTGACTTTATACAAATATTGCTAAGTATATTAATTGTTTATTTGCTTGTTAAGTATTTAGTGGGTTTTTTACGCACAGTATTGCTAAAAACAAAAATTGATAAAGGCTTACAAGGATTTTTAATAAGTATAGTAAAGGGAATAATATATATAGTTGGTGGCTTGGTTATACTAGAGGCTTTAGGTTTCCCTGTTACAGAATTAGTTGCTATTATTAGTGTGCTTGGTTTAGCAATTTCCCTTTCCATTCAAAATTTTATGACCAACCTTATGAGTGGCTTAACAATACTAGCTTCTAAACCCTATGTAGTAGGCGATTATATTGAAGTAACAGATGGTGCAAGCGGTTCAGTTGAAAAAATTGGGCTTTTGTATACAGAGTTTAAATCTGTTGACGAAAAGGTTCTTTATATTCCAAACGGTGTTATGAGCAGTGGCAAAATAATAAACTATTCTAGAAGTTCTACAAGAAAAATTGATATGCTTATTGGTGTTGCTTATAATACAAATATTGAATTAGCAAAGGCTATAATAAGCACAATAATTAATAATGATGATAGAGTACTTCCCGACCCTGAACCCGTTGTTAGGTTAAGAGCATTTGGGCAAATATCATTAGACATAATAGTTAGGTTTAGTGTATTATCGCCGAACTACTTCCCTGTTTTATTTGATTTTAACGAGGAACTATTAAGGCAGTTTAGAAAAAACGGAATTACAATTCCCCTACCCACTAATAGAGATGTACAAATTATAGATAATAAAAATAGAGGTGATAAATATGACTTTACAAGAAGCAATGAGTAAGAATACTTTTGTAGTGCTAGGTAGTACAGATAACCCGGAAAAATATGCTTACAAAATAAAAAATGCCCTTTTAGATTCTGGCTACACTGTGTACTGCGTGCCAAAAGAAGTGCCAAAATTAGATGATGTTAATGTTGAAATTGAAGTTTTAGACTTGGTTATTAACCCAACATTAGGTATAAAGTTTTTAAAAGAAACAAGCAAAAAAATAGGCGGTGTTGTGATACAACCTGGCGCTGAAAGTGATGAAATTATTCAATTTTTAGAAGAAAAAGGAATACCCTACATTGAGGCCTGTGTACTTGTAGGTATGCGATTATATCCAAAAAAATAGAGCTACTAAGTAGCTCTATTTTTAACCCTTTACAGCACCTGCAGTTAAACCAGCAACAAATTGTTTGCTCATAGTTAAGTAAAGAATAAGTACTGGCAATGCTGACATTGTTAGTAACGCAAAAACCTTAGGCCAATCTGTAGCATATTGCCCCTGTAAGCGTGTTACTGCAAGCAAAACAGTTTTAACCTCTTCCTTAGTTATAAATATAAGTGGGAACCATAAATCATTCCATATAGGAACAAGGTTGTATATGGCAACAGTTGCCAATGCAGGTTTTATAAGTGGTATAACTATACCATAATAAATTTTAAACCTTTTTGCTCCATCTATATAAGCAGCCTCATATAAATCAGCAGGTAGCGAACTTGTAAACTCAGTTAAAATGAATATAGCTATAGGCATACCCATCGCTATATAAACAAGCAATAAGCTCCATAGTGTGTTAAGTAAGCCTAATATTTTCATAAGCTCTAACAAGCGAATTGTGGCAATTTTAATTGGTAGCATCATACCAATTATAAAGAAGAAATAAACTACCCTAGAAGTTTTACTTTTCCAATGGGCTAATGCATAAGCAGCTAACGAACCAAGGAATAGTATTAATGCAAGGGATGTTATTACTACAATTAAACTATTGCCAAAATAGCGGAAAAAGTTGCTATCATCAATTACTGAAACATAGTTATCAAAGGTAATGCTTGTAGGAAAGCCAAAGGGATCCCTAAGCAAGTTCATACGATTTTTTAATGAGTTGAACACTAATAATGCTATGGGAACAATTGATATAATGCACCATAAGCTCATCATTAAGTGTGAAGGAATATGCATTCTTGCAATTTTTAAGCTTGAAGTTTTTTTATTATCCATAGCTATTCCTTCCCCTGTGTGGCGCGTAATGTTGGTATAACGCCAGCAAGCAACATAATAAATACTGATGTAGATATGGCAGCACCTATACCCGGTGTTGGGATACCAACTGGGTGTTCCCCTGCAATACCATAACGATAGAATAATGTACCAATTAAATCAGTTGAGTAACTTGGTTGACCATCGGGGCCAGTCATAGAGTACACAATATCAAATGCATTAAAGTTATTAACAAATGTAAGTATTGCTATCATACCAATTACAGGCATAATAATAGGTAACTTTATATGCCAGAATGTTTGCCAGCCATTACAGCCTTCAATATCGGCAGCTTCAAGCACGTCATCCGACACGCCTTGCAAGCCAGCAACAAACATCATAGTGGGTATACCTACCCATTGCCATACAGATACTAAAGATACAACTGTTAGGGCTGTTTTACTATCACCAAGCCATGGATGCACTAAAAAATCAAGCCCCAAATCCCTTAAGGTATAACCACCAAATTGAGGATTTAAAAGTATTTTAAATAGGTAACCAGTAACCATTACAGCTATTGTAACAGGCAAAAATGTAACTGTTTGATAAAATGGTCTACCTTTCATTGTACGGTTAGTAAGTATAACAGCAAACAACATACCTAAACAGTTTTGTAAAATCATATGGAACGCAAAAAATATCCATGTATTACCAAAGGCATTCCAAAAACGAGTGCTATATATCTCATCTGTAAACAAGTTAATATAGTTTTGAAAACCTACAAAAGTTCTAGCCTGTGTTGTGCCCTCATAAAAGCTTATACGTACAGAGTCAACAAGTGGGTAGGCCATAAACAGTGCATATATTACTAAAGCAGGCAATATATACCAAACCCAATATTGACCGCCTGGGTTGATGCTTCCACCACCACGGTCAAGCGTTTTTTTGTTTATTTGCACTTTTTTCTCCTCTCATATTCTACAAAAGCGGGAGCCAGTTTAAGGCTCCCGGCTTTTATTTAATATTATGAATTATTGGCCAACAACTTTTGCTTGCTCAGCAGCAAATACTTCAGCTACTTCAGCAACTGTTTTTTCGCCCTTAGCTAATGCGTTAAGTTCTTCTACCATTGGTTTATATAGATCCATTAATTTTGACCAGAAGAAACGAGCATCTGTAACTTTGCCTTGGTTAGCTGCAAGTACTTCGTTTACTTTAGGATCTGTAAGTTCGATAGGTGCATTTATCATTGGGAAGAAACCGCCTGGTAATGAAGCTGCAACTTCTTTAGCGCCTTCGGGTGAAGCTACCCATGCTAAGAATGCTTTAACTTCTTCAGGATGTTTTGTAGCATTGTTTCCTGCTAAGCCCATATCTGGGTGGAAGCACATACCTGGTGTTCTGCCTTCTGGAGCTGGAAGTGCAAATGCGCCCCAGTTTGTATCTTTCAACAAACCGCTTTGCCATGAACCGTCTATAAGCATAACAGCACGGCCTAAAGCTAACATGTCAGGGCCATTTTCGTTTGTAACTGATTCAAAACCTTCTGGGAAGTATTTTGATAATTTTTCGAAGTCTGTTAAAGCTGCAACGAAGTTTTCATCGTTCATCTTTAATTCGCCAGTTTCATATTTTGCACGGTTTTCAGCGCCGCCAATGTAGTTAGGAGCCATAGCGGAGAATACACACTCTAGGATATCCCAGTTAGATGCGATACCGTTTGCAAAAGGTGTTTCGCCGTTTTCTTTTAATTTTTCGCAAATAGCTAATAGTTCTTCAAATGTGTTTGGAACTGTTAAGCCATATTTTTCAAAAATATCAACGTTGTAGAAAACAACATGGTTTACAGCTGCATAAGGAACTGCAAAGGATTTTCCATCAGGTGTTGCAAAGGGTTCAATGCTACCAGGTGTAAAGTTTTCTTTTAATCCAGGTAGATCTGTTAAATCCATATTGAAGCCTAGGTCAAATAATTCTTGGCCAGCAACATAGGAACGTGAATAGTAAAGGTCAGGACCTGTTCCATTATCTAATTGTAAACGAAGTGTTGCATTGTATTGATCTGGAACTGTTGGTTGGAATTGGATAGCTACGCCTGTAAGCTCTTTATATTTATCGAGCATAGCTTGTACTTGAACAGCATCATCTGTACGCCAGGAGCCCATTGTTAAGGTTACGCCCTCAGCTAATACTGCAACGGATGACATTAACATGATTACAACGAGAAGAAATGCGAGTAATTTTTTCATATTATCCTCCTAATTATTTTGCTGCAATTATAGCAGCTGTTCTATTTAGACAAAATGTCTTTGTAAAAATAGTGTCATAATCAACCATTTTAGTCAATAATTGTAATATTTGCTGATTTCCCTTAACATTGGCTATTTAAAGGATTTTCCTCTATTTTTTCAATATTGATGTTAAATATTTTATAAATTTGTAAATATTATTACAAATTATAACTTTATTCTTTTGAAATTTAACTATATTTTTCAATTTATTGATATATAACTAAAATTATTTGTATTTTTCAGTTAAAATATGCTATTTTATTATTAAGCATACATAAAACATTATGTATAAAGGAGCAAATTATGAAAAAAGAAGAATATTCAAATTTAGTGCATGAAAAAATATGGGATACTATTAGCCAAGACGATGAACAGGTGCTTAAAGAAACAATAGAAAATTATGCTGATAAGAAAAACATTCCCCTGTATAACCCAATATCTATAAACGAAAACCACCCAGACAATACTGTTATGATACAATACTTTGAGTGGTACTTGCCCGATGATGGAGAGCATTGGAAAAAACTAGAAAAAGAAGCTGAAAATTTAAAAAAATTAGGTGTTGGTGGTGTTTGGTTGCCTCCATTTTGTAAAGCAACAGGAACAAATGATGTAGGCTATGGCATATATGATTTGTTTGACTTGGGCGAATTTGACCAAAAAGGTTCTATAAGAACAAAATATGGTACAAAGGAAGAATTAAAAAATGCAATATCAAAATTACATGAATTTGATATACAAGCCTATGGGGATATAATATTAAACCACAAAGCTGGTGCTGATGAAACAGAAACCTTTAAAGTAGTAAAGGTTGACGAAAACAATAGGAACGAAGAACAAAGCGAGCCTTTTGATATTGAGGGTTGGACTAAGTTTACATTCCCAGGTAGAAAGGGTAAATATTCTAATTTTCAATGGAATTTTCAACACTTTACAGGCGTAAACTTTGATAATAAAACTGGAGAAAACGCAATTTTTAAAATATTGGGCGAAGATAAAGGATTTTCACCTAATGTAAGTGGCGATATGGGAAATTTTGACTACCTTATGTTTGCCGATATAGACTACCGAAATAAGGATGTTATAAACGAAACTTTACATTGGGGTAATTGGATACAAAAAGAGCTTAATTTAGATGGTATGCGCTTAGATGCAATAAAGCACATAGATTATAGCTTTATGGAGTCCTTTATTACCCATGTAAGAATAAATTCCAACAAGCCTTTATATGTTGTTGGTGAGTATTGGGTACCTAATGATTATGTCCTTGATAAATACCTTAATGATACAGATGGTTTATTAGCCCTATTTGATGTTGCCTTGCATTATAGATTTGTTGAGGCATCCCACGCTGGTAGGGATTATGATTTAAGAACAATTTTTGATAATACATTAATATCAAGGCATGTTTTCAACTGCTCTACATTTGTTGATAACCACGACTCTCAACCTGGGCAAGCCTTAGAAAGTTGGGTACAAGATTGGTTTAAACCCCTTGCCTATGCCCTTATATTATTAAGGCAAGATGGCTACCCCTGTGTTTTTTATGGTGACTATTATGGCATTGGTGGTGAAAACCTAATACCTGGAAAAAAGGAAATATTGGATATATTGCTTGAATCTAGGCTAAAATATGCTTACGGTGAACAAATAGATTATTTTGACCATTCAAATACAATAGCATGGGTAAGGCTTGGGGATGACGCCCATGAAAACAGTGGTTTAGTTTGCATTATGAGCAATGGTGAAGATGGCAATAAAAACCTTAATTTAACAGATAAATTTGCCAATACAACTTG
>CAZJEB010000012.1:0-45240 GCA_964544955.1 uncultured Oscillospiraceae bacterium
CGCTTATTTTACCAATACCACCAACGAAGGATACACCACCAATAACGCAGGCAGCAATAGCATCAAGCTCGTAGTTAAGGCCTGTAGTACCTGTTGATGCACCTTGACGAGCTGCTTCTATAAAGCCTGTGTAACCATAGCTTGCACCAGCTAATGCAAAAACGCCAATTATAACAAGTGTTACGTTAACGCCAGATACACGTGCTGCTTCTTCGTTTGAACCTACAGCAAACATATTTTTACCAAATGTAGTTTTATTCCAAATAAACCACATAATAGCTGCAAATATTACAGCCAAGAATACATATAGCATTACAGGAGTACCTGGGTTTGCAATTTTTTCAACGCCGTCTACTATTTCTACTTCCCTACCAATATAGAACATCTTTTTGGTAACAAAGTTTTCTGTAAAGCTTGCATCTAATTGGGAAATTTGTTTTGCACTACTTAATGTTAAGTAAGCACCATAGGTTATTAATTGTGTTGATAATGTAACAATGAAAGGGTGTAGTTTAAATTTAGCTACACAAAAGCCGTTTATTAAACCAACAATTGAACCTGCAACAATTACAAGTAATACAACAACAATAATTGGCCATGGGCTTCCGCCTTGTAAAAACCTACCTGCAAAATCACCTTTTTGCAATAGTATAGCTGCAACAAATGCACCTAAGCCAACAATACGGCCTGCTGATAAGTCTGTACCTGTTAGTATAATAGCACCTGCTATACCTAAAGCTATAGGTAAACGTGTTGCTGTTAGGGATATAATGTTGATTACTGATGCTGTTGCTAAGAAAGCTGGTTTTACAGATTGAATGTAAAGCACCAATAATAGTATGATGATTATCATAGCATGGTCTAAAAGCCAGTTGCCTATAAAGCTAGCCTTGTCTTTGCTATTAAGGGCTTTAAAATCATCAATTTTTTTAGCAAAACCCTTTTTAGGTTTATTAATTTCTGACATAGTTGATTGCCTCCATTAAACGTATTTTGCAGCTAAAGTCATAATTTCTTCCTGTGAGGTTGTTTTTGCATCAACTTCCCCTGCAAGTTTACCACCACTCATAACGAGTATACGGTCACAAATACCTAATAGTTCAGGCATTTCGGAAGATACTATAACAACAGAATCGCCTTCGGCTGCCATATCCATAATAAGCTGATAAATTTCGTACTTAGCGCCAACGTCAATACCCCTTGTAGGTTCATCTAAAAGGAATATTGTGGGGTCTGTAAGCATCCAACGTCCAAAAATTACCTTTTGTTGGTTACCACCAGAAAGGGCCCTAATTTTTGTTGATTGGGTTGGAGTTTTAATATGCATAGCATCAATGCTCCAAGCTGTACTTTTTGCCATTGCCTTATTGCTTAAGAATAAGCCATTTGTTAGGTATTTTTTTAAGCTTGATATAACAGTGTTATCACGTATATCCAATATGCCAAAAATACCAGTAGCACGCCTTTCCTCAGTAACCATAGCAAAACCATTAGCTATGGCTTCTTTAGGAGACTTGTTGTTTATTGGCTTACCATTTATCCACATTTTGCCATGCTTTTTAGTAGCAATGCCAAAAATGTTTTCCAATAGTTCTGTTCTACCAGCGCCAGCCAAACCTGCAACACCAAGTATTTCACCTTTTTTAAGTTCAAAACTTACACCATCAAGGTGTGAGTACATAGCGGTCATATCCTCAACTTTTAGTATAACCTCATCTTGCACTTCATAGTTTTTAGGTGGGAAACGGTTTGTTAGTTCACGGCCAACCATAAGTTTAATAATTTCATTCATGGTTAACTCTTTAGCTGGTTTTGTTGCAACATATGCACCATCACGCATTATTGTAACGTCGTCGGATATGCGCAAAATTTCTTCCATTTTGTGGGAAATATATATAATACCACAACCACGATCGCGAAGCATATTAATAATCCTGAATAAATGCTCAACTTCCTTTTCTGTAAGTGAAGAAGTTGGTTCGTCAAAAACTATTACCTTTGATTTAAAGGATACTGCTTTAGCAATTTCTACCATTTGCCTTTGAGCAACTGGCATTGTGCTCATCTTGGTTTTTGGATTAATGTCGTCTATTTTTAATTCTTTAAAAACTTCCATTGTATCATGGTACATTCTAGACTCTGATACAAAAGGTAGCCCTTTTATTTTAGGGTAACGACCTAGCCATATATTATCCATAACGCTACGTTTAAGTGCTTGGTTTAGTTCTTGGTGCACCATAGCAACGCCGTTATCCAAAGCCTCCCTTGAAGACTTAAAGTCTACTTCCTTACCATCCAAATAAATATGACCTTCATCTTTTTTGTATATACCAAAAAGACACTTCATAAGTGTAGATTTACCTGCTCCATTTTCACCCATTAAAGCATGAACAGTACCCCTTCTAACTGTTAGTGGTACATTATCTAAAGCTTTAACACCTGGGAAGCTCTTGCTTATACCTTCCATAACAAGAAGATCTGTATGTACAGCATCATTATTGATTGTTTTGGCTTGTGCTTCCATTAAAAATAATTCCTTTCATAGGTTTTTATAGGATTTATAAAAGCCCTACTATAAACCATGCGGAAGAGCTTTAGGGCCCTTCCGCACAGATTTAGATTTAAGTAAATATTATTCGCCTGTGTATTCTGCGTATGGGATAACAACCTTCCAGCCTTCTTCAACTGTAAAGTTTTCGTTTAAGCCTTCGTACATATCTTTGCCTTCGATTAAGTTAGCGGATACTGTAGCAATAGCTTCTGCCATACCTTCAGCGTCTTGTTTGATTGTACCAGCCATGGAGCCAGCAGCGATCATAGCTTTAGCATCATCTGTAGCGTCAACGCCAAATACAGGGATTGTTACTGTGCCTTCGCCGCTGTTGTAACCCATGCCTTGAAGAGCTTGGATAGCGCCGATAGCCATTTCGTCGTTGTTTGCGATAACTAATTCAACCATGTTTTTGTTATCAACTGTGTATTCAGCCAAAATTGTTGTCATATAGTCTTGAGCAACTTGGCGACTCCATGTACCAGCTTGGTCAACTAAATATTTAGCTGTGTTAGCTTCGTCATAGAATTTAAGAGCGGGTTTGCCAGCAGCAACTAAAAGTTCATCTGCATTTTCAACACCGTATTTTGTACGAGCAATAGCTTCTTGGTTCGCTTCGTCGCCTTTGAACATAACGTAGCTTATAACGCCGTCGCCGTTTAAGTCAAATTTGTCATAATCAGCTAATAGATAGTTAGCTACCATAACGCCTTCCATTTTACCAGCGTCTTCATAGTTTGTGCCTACGAATGTAGCTTTGTCATAGCTTTGTACAACTTCTTTTGTTATTGAACGGTTGAAGAATACTAGTGGGATACCAGCTGTTTTAGCTGCATCAACAACGTTTTGTGCAATACCGTCAGCGCCGGTTTCAACGATGTTAACTGCTAATAGGTCTGTGCCTGAAGCGATAGCTGTTGTAATTTGGTCTGTTTGTGTTGCTTGAACTGCACCACCGTCTTGGTCTGTGTAGCTAATGCCTTTAGCATCAAAAGCTGCATTTAAGTTAGCGCGAACGCTGGAAAGATAAACGTCGCTCATGTTGTACCAGAAAACTTGTACATTACCTTCTGCTAAAACAGAGGTCATGCTTAGCATCATTACCAATGCTAAAGCTAAGGAAAGTAATTTTTTCATATTTTTCTCCTCAAAAAAATTTATTTTCTCGCATATTTAATGCGAAGAATACTTGTTTGATTTATACCAAAAATTCCACATTTTTGTATATTTTGTTTAAAAATTTATAATTTTTGGTATCATCATGTAAATTATACAACACATTAATAGGCATATCAAGTTTATTTTTTTATATATCCTATTATCTTTTTTTAGATTTTGAACTATATTTTCTTTTTAAACAAAAATAAAAGAATGTGTGACACACTCTTTTAAATAAAATTATTATACAAAGGTTGAATAACGTGGTCTAAACCCCTAAAGTTATCATTTAGTATTCTATTATTTTCTATACCAAAATATTTTAATTGTTTTTCTATTTTTTTTACTGCCATTGATGAGCCTGAACTTAAATAATATGCGCCACTACCGTACATTTGGGCAAGCTCTGCCAATTTTAACATGTTTTCTGATGTAGTTCTCGTTTTATATATGTTTATATCATTTATATTTAAATTATGTAGTTCTTCCTCAAATAAATAATGCCTATCTGACGAATAAATTAAATGTACAGGGGCTTTAAAATCTTTAGTTAAGGATTTTACCATGGCAATAATCGGGCTTATACCTACGCCACCTGCAAAGAGTACAAGAGGGCTTGAATTATCCAAAAGTTTAAAATTTCCAAAAGGCCCGCGCATTTTTATAGTATCGCCAATACTCATATTAATAAGGGTGCTTTTAAAATTGCTTATATCTTTACCAGTGCGTGTAGCAAGGGTAAGTTCACCATCCCCTGGTGTGTTTGCTATTGAAAATATACGCCATTTTCTACCCTTATATTTTTTACCTGGCAAGCTAAAAACTCCATGTTCCCCTGGTGTCCAAGTTAAATTGTTTTGGCAATTTAGCTTTATAACAAAGTAATCGCCAAAGGGGTTTTCTATTGATTTTAGGCTTAAATGGTGAACATTTAGAATGTCGCCTACTTTGAAAAGTTTCATAGCTTACCTCCTACTACTATTTAATATACTTTAAGTTTAAACAAAATACAATTGATAAAATAATACAAAAATGTAAACAATTTGAAAATAAAAAAGCCCAATGGCTATATTCATTTTTTACAAATAAAAAAACCTAGGTGCTTACGCACCTAGGCAATATAGCTAATTATAGGCTGTTCATGTATTTGATTGTTCTTACCATTTGTGTTGTATAGCTGTTTTCATTATCATACCATGCAACAACTTGAACTTGGTATAAACCATCGCTAATTTTGCTAACCATTGTTTGTGTAGCATCAAATATTGAGCCATGTGTTTCGCCAATAACGTCTGAAGAAACGATAGGATCTTCTGTGTAACCATAAGAATCGTTAGATACGCTCTTCATGTAAGCATTGATACCAGCTGCTGTTAATTCATCAGCTTTAACAACAGCGATAAGGATTGTTGTTGAACCTGTGGGAACTGGAACGCGTTGTGCGCTACCAATTAATTTGCCAGCTAATTCAGGAATAACTAAGCCAATAGCTTTAGCTGCGCCTGTGCTGTTAGGAACGATGTTAACTGCTGCTGCACGAGCCCTTCTTAAATCGCCTTTACGGTGAGGACCGTCAAGAACCATTTGGTCACCTGTGTAAGCATGAACTGTTGTCATTATACCAGATTGGATTTGTGCAAGGTCGTTAAGGCCTTTAGCCATAGGTGCTAAGCAGTTTGTTGTGCAGCTTGCTGCGCTTATAACTGTATCTTCAGCTTTAAGGGTTCCTTCGTTAACGCCGAAAACTATTGTAGGTAGATCATTACCTGCGGGTGCAGAGATGATAACTTTTTTAGCGCCAGCTGTGATATGAGCTTCAGCTTTTGCTTTGCTTGTGTAGAAGCCTGTGCATTCAAGAACAACTTCAACGCCTAAATCTTTCCAAGGAAGGTTTGCAGCATCTTTTTCTGAGTAGATTTTGATTTCTTTTCCATCAACTTTTATTGAACCTTCGCCAGCTTCAACAGCTTTGTCATACCTTTTTTGGCAAGAGTCATACTTTAAAAGGTGAGCTAACATAACTGGATCTGTTAAATCGTTAATTGCAACGATTTCATAATCCTTATCACCAAACATTTGCCTAAATGCCAAACGACCAATACGTCCAAAACCATTAATAGCAACTTTTACAGCCATAATAAATATCCTCCTAAAAATTGTTTTTTAACCATCTATTATTTTACCCAATTAACACTTATTTTGCAAGTGTAATTGACAAATTAATATCAACTTGTGCTTATTTTAAATTATCGGGGTTTAAGCAAAGCAAATCTTCAACAACAAAAAGCCCATCTTTACGAACCAATTCGCCGTCAAAATACATTTCTCCACCGCCATATTCAGGGGTTTGTATAAATACTAAATCCCAATGGATTGCACTTTTATTGCCATTGTTGCATTCATCATAAGCTTTACCTGGTGTAAAGTGGAAAGAGCCTGCAATTTTTTCGTCAAATAAAATATCAAGCATAGGTTTAGTAATGTATGGGTTTACACCAATAGCAAACTCACCTACATAGCGGGCGCCCTCATCGGTATCAAATATTTCATTTATACCCTTTGTATCGTTAGCTGTAGCTTTTACAATTTTACCATTTTTAAATTCTAAGCATATATTATTGTATTCTTTACCCATGTATAAGCTTGGTGTATTGTATGTAATAACGCCGTTTACACTATCCCTAACTGGTGCTGAGAATACTTCACCATCAGGAACATTTAATTTACCATCGCATTTTATTGCAGGTAAACCTTCTATACTAAAGCTTAGGTCTGTATTTACGCCAGTTATACGCACTTGCTTTGTGTTTTCCATGCGTTTTACAAGGGCATCCATAGCCTTGCTCATTTTATCATAATCCATTGTGCAAACATCAAAGTAAAAATCTTCAAAAGCTTCTTGGCTCATATTGGCTTGTTGAGCCATTGATGCACATGGGTACCTTAAAACAACCCAACGGGTTTCTGGAACCCTAATTTGCCCATGTACAAGCTTGCTATAATTGCTCATATACTGTTGCATTTTATCGGTAGGTACATCGGATAATTCAAAGGAATTTTCCCCTGCCCTTATACCAATATATGCTTGCATATCACGCATACGCTTTGCATCATGTTGTGCTAGATAATCAATTTGTTCCTTTGTGTAGCCTGTAATTAAGGCACGCTCAATAACTGAATTGTTTAATTGTACAAAAGGTTGTGCACCTACTTTATAGGTTTCCTTTATAAGTTCTGTAATAATATCGGGGTGGTTGCCAGTTACTTCAATTAAAACTTTATCCCCCGCTTTTAATTCTGTTGAATAGTTTACTAGCATATGGGCTAGTTTATTTACTCTTGGATCCTTCAATTGTGTTCCTCCTATTTAAAATAATATTAAACCTGTTCAAAAGTATTTTTGATGCTGGTTTTTCAAAATAAAATGTTACAAAAGCGGCTACTAATATTGCCACGCTGTAGCACAAAAGCGTAAACCCTTGTTGCATTGTAAAGGTTGAATGCAATATTTCAGTATTATAAAATGCCTTACGCATTTCAACCGACAAAACTTGGTGCCAAATATAAAAGTTATAGGAAATTACCGCTAAAAACCTAATAAGCTTGTTTGAAAACAACCACCTTACCACCTTAAAACTAAAGGCTGCAGATATAATCATAATCATCATAATTAGTGTTAAAGGTAGGCGAATTTCCAATTGCCCAAGTTTTATTGCTAATTGACCAAGCATTTTTGCTTGATATTTTAACAAGGGTACAATAAGTATTATAGCACATATTAATGCAAGGGTGAACAGCATTTTATGCCAAGTTTTAAACTTGTTTTTAAAGTTAAGTTGCTCCAGTTTTGAATAAACTATTGCCCCCAAAAAGCCTATGGCATATACATCCAGAAAAGCAGGTAATTGATTAATCCATATATTAGGATCCACAACAAAGTAATATGTATAATAACGGAACCCCCATGCAATCAAGCTCATTATTATCATAGTAATTGCCGGTTTTTTAAATAGATATTTAAATACCCATGGCATAATTAAATAAGCTTGCATTTCTATAACAATTGTCCACAAGCCGGCATTTAACGGGGTTGCAACATATGTTTCATAGCTATATGTTTGCGCAAAGAATAAATGGCTAATAAAATCCTTAGCTGCCTTGGCACTAGATGTATATATACCTTGAGGTAAAGCTAACAACAAAAACAATAAAACTACATTAAGCAAATATGACGGAACAATCCTTGCAATTTTTTTACTATAAAATTCTGGTATACTCGGCAATTCACAGCCATACATTTGTTGCCTTATATATGGCAAATATAGTAAAAAAGCACTTATAAGTATCATTCCATCAACAAAAACATAGCCACTTCTTGGCAAAAAATCTAAGGATATATATTTACCAAAGGGCATAATATAATGGGGCAACCAGCTTTGTTGCCAAATATGAAAATTAGCAACAATAAATATAAATAAAGCACGAAAACCGTGCAGCACATCAATATCTTTATTGTACTGCACGGTTTTGTTGTTTTCACAATAGTTATTTTGCATCATATTATAAAACTTAGTTAATTATTACAGGCATTGGTGTTGGTGTTGGTTCATCAACTACTGGTAGCAACTCTTCTGGAACAGCGCTTATAATAGGCTCATTTGTAGGCAATATTTCAATAAATGGCTCTGGAGTTTGTACTGGCTCTTCCTTTACTTCTTGTTCTAAAACAGCGGGCACATCTTCTATTTTTTTAAACCTATAATAGTTGCGTGCCTCAGTTTCCTTTTCCCTTATAGCAAGCTCTGTACGTCCAAGGCTTGATATTCCATAGGCGTCTACCAATGTTTCCAAGCTTTCGCCTACGTACAGGCTATAGTTTTCAACAAAGTAAAGCTTATATTCTTTATTGTTTATAATACAACTACCATCATTATTAAACTGAGCCTTAACACCATCACTTGTTTCCCATGTTCCAAGCAATTGATAGGTTCTTTGGTTTAACTTGTTGCTTACATCCTTAAAATCTAAAATATTATTATAGTATTTTAAGGCAGTGAAAGCATCTTTGTTTTTATAAGCTTCATTTGCTAATTCATAACTGGCATTTTGATAAATTTGAGCTAAATCTTCATATTTGGATGGCAAGTTTTCTAAATTTTTGTCCTTTAAGGCATCATATATGGCTTTTTGTTTGCCATCCTTTTGCCCTTGCCTTGCTAACATTGCAGCAGATTCATAATATTCATTATAGCATTGTTCTGCCCTTGTAGGTGCGTCACGCCATTGCCCAAGTTCTGCAAACAATATTGCAGCTTCTAAAACCTCACCCTTTGAATACACTTCTTCTGCAAGGCTGTATTTGCTTAACATATATTGAGTTTCGCCATCACGGAAGTTAGTTACCTTAGCAAATTCTTCCATAGCTAAACGGTACTCATTCTTCTCCATATAAGCAACACCAATGGAATAGTTTATATCATCAATAATATCTTGAGCATCTTCTGAATCCACAGCAGAAAGCATATCAACAGCGCCTTTTAAGTCGCCCTCATCCTTTAGCTTCATCGCCAATTCATATATAGCCTTGTTTGCTTGTTCAGGTGAATTAGAGTAATCCCCTAATTGCTTAAATATATCATGAGCAAGCTGATAATCTTCATTATTAAAATGACTTTCTGCAACCTTGTATAAGGATTCTTTTGCCCTTTCTTCACTATCAGAAAATTTACCTAAATCCCCAAACAACTTAGCTGCATTTTCATAGTTGCCAGTAGTAAACTCTTCTTCTGCACTACTATAAGCTATCATTTGAAGCCTTTGGCTTGAATCGCTATATTCCCCAAGGGCTGTAAATTTTTCAATAGCTGCTTGTTTGTTGCCTGCTTCCAAGTCCTTTTCTGCAAGCTTATAGTTAATTTGAGCTTTTAATTCGTTTACATCATCACTACCTTCAATGCCATCCAACATTTTTAAGGCTTCATCTAATTCACCATTATTCATTGTAGATTCTGCTATGCGGTAAACAGAGTCTTTATACATTACTCCTGCATCAGTAAAGTCTTGTATACCCACAAGGTAGTCTATTGCTTGTTCATATTCGCCATTATTGTAGGCTTGTTTGCCCGCTTCATATAGGCACGAGTTTGCCTTTGTACGAGCATCAGGATAAAGTGTAGCTGCATCTTTTGAGTTTGCAGCTTTTAAATAAAGCTCACCAGCACGGGCAAATTCTTGGGTTTCAAACAAGGTAGCAGCAAGTTTGTAGCCAGCATCAACTAATAATGCATCACTATCCTCAAAGCCTTGTGTTTGGTCAAAGAATAGAAGTGCATCTTCATAATTATTTTCATTCAATGCAGCTTTACCAAGGTTATATAGGCATTCTACAACTTTTTCACCACTATCACTATAATTACCCAAACCAATGAATATTTCATAGGCATCGGAATATTCTCCAGCTTTTAGGAAATCCTCAGCTTTACCATAACTTGCAGCATTAAGCTTAACTTTAGAGTCGCCATAGTTACTAATATTATTAAATATATCTATTGCCTCGTCATAGCGTTTTTCATTTATATAAAGGTCGCCTAGTTTATAACGCGCCTCCATGGCAAGTTCTGCGCTATTGGAATATTCACCTAAAGGAATAAGGCCTTCCATTGCTTCCTTTAAGGATTTTTCAGTATTTAATTCTATATTATTCTTTACAATCCCTAGGTTGCTTTCCTGTAACCTTTCGCTTATATCATAGCGTTTTGGTAATTTGTTTAGAATAGTAATAGCCTCTTCGTATTTGCCTTCTTTAATTAAATTTGTTGCTTGATTATCATTATAAGCGGGCAAGCCATAGAAATATACAGCAAGGCCAATTAAAGCAACCACAAACAATACAGCAAGGCTAATTAGATTCTTTTTGTTTTTTTGTTTTTTACGTTCTTGAATTTTTCTTTGTTGTTCAACTTTATTGGCAGCCTCTATACGGGCAGCTTTATCATCTTCGCTAAGTTTACTTTGAAATTCCTTAACATTTTTATCAATAGCCTGCTTATTAAATTCAGAGAATATTTGTAATTTTTCCCTACCACAACGAACACAGGCAAACTCATCTTCAGGGTTGGGTCTGCCACAAACACACACCCAAAGTTCACCTTGTTGTGAAGGATAAGCTATTGCATCATTACCTGCCAAACTTTTTAAATTGCTTAAATTTTTACCCTCTGGTAATAAGTTTAATGTATATTCCGCTTCATCTATATTTTCATTACGCCAAACGGCATTATCAACAAACCATAGTTTTTCTATGTTAAGCTGGGTATATTCCACATCTTCAACATCTGCCGCTTCAAAGCTAAGGTCTACTGCTTTGCGTGTTTCAGCAACAAAGCCACTAAGCCTTTCCCTCTGTTCAAACAGAATATCATCATCAGCATCAAAGAAGCTTAAAATAACTTCTATGCTGTTTATGCTCTTTTCTGCTAAGTTATTAAGGGTAAATGTGCAAACTTGATTACCTGCTGTTGGCAGCTTAATGTTAATAAGCTCAACAGGGCATGTAAAATCTATTCTCAAATTAATGCTCCTTATTTTGTGTAGTAGATAATCTCATTCAAATAGTCATTTGTAAAGTTAAGGTTCATTATTACTGTGTATTTATTTTCGGGTGTAGGGGCAACATCAATAGCATAAGTTAGTGATATACCATTTTCACCATAACGAGCAACGCCATAGGGTGCATTTACGCTATCGCCATAAAGTTGTTCAACCATGCTATCACTAAGTATGCCTTCACCAGAACGGAACTTGGAGAATACAGAGGGGAACCCATCACCAACTTTTATGCCCCTTGACGCTTCTATGTTTATATCACTTATAGTAATTTTATCGCAACGTATAAATTTTTGGTCCTCATCAAAAAGGAATGTGATTTCTATACCGCTCCAATTAAGGGTTCTGTACCATTTTCCATCGTCATTTTTCATTGTATTATCGGTATCTGGTTCACCAAATTTTTGTATGGCATCATTAGGTGTAAGCTCAACAAAGTCTATACCTGCAAAGTTTAAATCTTCCCTAACAAACATATCAAGTTGGGCGCCATCTGTACTACTGTAATAACCATGGTAACTTTTTAGATCCCTAACACGTTCAATTTGTTTTAAGCCTTCTTCAACTTCGCTTGGGGTAACAATTTCTTCAAGGCCAAATACCCCATAGGAATAAATTTTATTATCTTCTATGTTATATGAAAGTTTTATATCGGAGTAAGTATTATCCGGCATGGTTTCATGTATTGTATATTCTACTGTTGTAATATTTTGGCCATTGCGCATTACAGAGCCCCAATATGCCCTATCAGGCATTTGGTTTTGAATATAAAGGGCAGCCATATCATAATCACCATCAAGTAGTGGATTATCGTTTGGATATTTTTCCAATAATGTAGTATAGCTATCAAAGCAAAGAACCCCACGTGGGTCTGGAACTTTACTATCTACAACTTGTATACCAAGTAATTGGGCACCATCAATAATAGGTTTGCTGTAATACAATGTAGCAAAACTATATTGATATTCATAACCGTACTCTGTTTTATTATCCTCAGTTATAGGCGAATTTAATGGAGATGTTTGACGAGCATTGGTTTCCATTAACTTAACCCACTCACGAATTTCTACACCACTAGGAACATTATCAGTATCCCCTTCTGCAAAGGCAAAAGAAAATAAAGCTAATGCCACCAAAGCACTTATAATTAAAAAACGGAAATATTTCATATTACAACCTCCGAAACCATATATTAAATAAGTTTAATAATTAAAAACTAAATTATTCCACCAAAATTGTAGCATAAAAGCCTTTAAAAGTATAGTATATTTTTACATTTATTTGCAATTTAGTCACAATTTATAAATTATTTTGTAATATATTTAAATTTTTATAATATTTTTATAAACTTGAAGTTAAAAGCTATAAATACTATAATGTTATAGTATTTTAATGCAGGAGTAATTAATGATTATATTATCAGTACAGGATATAGTAAAATCCTTTGGAATAGATGAAATATTAAAAGGCATCACCTTTTCCCTCCAAAACGGCGAAAAGATGGGCTTAGTTGGCGTAAACGGTTCTGGCAAAACAACCCTTATGAAAATAATAGCTGGTGAAAGTAATGCAGATAGTGGCCAAGTGCATAAAAATAAGGATTTAAAAATTGGTTACCTTGCCCAAACAGACGATATAGATGAAAATTTAAGCATATACGAGGCTATGATTCAACTTTTTGAAGAAACCATAGCAAAAGAAAAACGCATAAAAGATGTGGAAAAAGAACTTTCCCACGCTAAAAATGATGATGAGGCTATACGCTTAGCCGACCTTTACCATAGGTTAAACGAAGAATTTATGGCAATTGAAGGTTATGCTTATGAGGGCGAAATTAAGGGCGTTTTAAATGGTTTAGGCTTTAGCGAGGAATATTATCCAAGATTAGTTAAAACCCTTAGTGGTGGCGAAAAAACAAGGCTTTCTTTAGCAAAGTTATTGCTACAAAAACCTGAGCTTATACTTATGGACGAGCCCACTAACCACCTTGATTTAAATGCTTTGGCATGGCTAGAGGACTATTTAATTCAATATAAAGGCGCAATAATGCTAATATCCCATGATAGATACTTTTTAGATAAAGTATGTAATAGCATGGGTGAAATATTAAACGGTAGGATGATGAAGTTTACTGGTAACTATTCAGAATACCAAAAAAAGCGTGCAATAGATTTTGATGCAAGAATGAAAGCATTTACATTGCAACAAAAACAAATTGAGCGTGAAAAAGCCATAATAGAACGTTACCGTAGTTTTAATAGGGAAAAATCAATAAAGGCTGCGGAAAGTAGACAAAAGCGCTTAGAAAAAATTGATATATTAGAACGCCCTGATGAAGAAAAGCAAATAAACTTTAAGTTTGAAGCAAGAGTTCGTACTGGCGAGGAAGTTTTAAAGGTTCACGAATTATCAAAAAGCTTTGATGATAGAGTATTGTTTAAAGATTTAAACTTTAAACTTAGAGCTGGGGATAGAATTGCCCTTATAGGCGCAAACGGTATTGGTAAATCAACTTTATTTAAAATAATAATGAAGTTAGAAGAACCTGATACTGGATATACAGCCTTTGGCGCAAATGTTGACCCAGGCTATTATGACCAACACCACAGAAGTTTGCACCAAAACAAAACCATACTTGATGAAGTGTGGGATAGGTTCCCCAAACTAAACCAAAGCCAAGTTAGAGGGGCATTGGGATTGTTCCTTTTTACAGGGGATGATGTATTTAAACCCATAAATCAACTATCTGGCGGCGAAAGAGGTAGGGTTGCATTAACAAACTTAATGCTTAAACAAAACAACTTTTTACTGTTAGACGAGCCAACTAACCACTTAGATGCAGATAGTAGAGAAGTGCTTGAAGACGCTTTAAGCGATTTCAAGGGCACAATAATAGCAATAAGCCATGACAGGTATTTTATAAATAAATTTGCCACAAAAATTATGCTTATGGAAGATGATGGCATAACAGAATATTTAGGCGACTTTGACGATTATATTGAAAAAAAGAACAGACCTGTAGAGCCTAACACAGAAAACGGCGGTTTAAGTAAAACAGAAATTCAAAAAATAAAGCGCCGTGATAAAGAAAGTAAACAAAGATTAAAAGAATTAAAAGCTGATTTTACAAACATAGAAAAAGCCATAATAGAATCGGAAAACAAGTGCAAAGAGCTTGAAATGCTACTTGCAGACCCTGACACATACAAGGATAACGAAAAAGCCACAGAGCTTCATAAAGACTATGTTGCTGAACAGGATAAGCAACATGAAATGTATGATAAGATGGCTGAATTAGAAGAGCTTTTATCTGAACTAGAATAAATAAAAACACTAGCCTTTATATTTAAGGTTAGTTTTTTTTATGCCACTTTATTTAAAAATCAGTAAAAACATAAAAATTCGAAAATAAAAAGTCGAAGATTTCAATGAAATCTTCGACTTTAAAATATAATTAGAAATTACTAATATATTTCAGTACTTTAGCATAGCTAAATTATTTTTGAAGTGCTAATGCTGCATTTTCACCAGCAATGCGTCCAAATATAACTGATTGTGAGAAACCTGCGGATTGGTATGTAACCTCACCAGCGCCATAAAGTCCTTCTACTACGCTACCATCTTCATAAAGTGCTTCTGCTTTTTCGTTACAAGCTAATCCACCTTTTGTCATGTGGTTTGCTGCTTCAATTTTATGTGCATAGTATGGGCCTGTTGGTAGGTATTCCCTTTCAGGAGTATGGCCGAATTCATCTTCAGTTTTATCTACTGCGTTTTTATTGTAAGCTTCAATTGTTGCTACAAGGTTAGCTTTATCAACCTTCATAAGGTCTGCTAATTCTTCAAAAGTATCTGCTTTTAACCATTTACCAGCTTTTACTTGTTTTCTAACGTTAGCATTATCATCAATTTTCTTGGAATCTACTACGTTCCATGCAACATCTTGCTCTAAAATAGCCTTACCCATTTCAAGGCCACCTTTACGCTCGTTTGTAAAACGTTTGCCTGTGGAGTTAACAAAGATTGTGCCTGCACCACTATTTGTAAGGTCTCTATCCGGAACAAGTATATTTGCGAATACAGAAATTGTATCCATATGTTCTAACTTCATGCCATATTTTTCAAATATCTTAACAAAATCGCCTGTGGTTCCTATTTGGTTTGAGGTATTTAATACTTCATAACCAGGTGCATATTCTTTTAAGAATTCTTTATTACTTGCAAAGCCACCAGTGGCAATAATTGTAGCATCGGCTAAAATATTGTAGTTTTCATTATTGTTGTTTACTACAGTAACACCAACTACTTTTTTGCCATCCATAACAAAGTCGGTTCCCTTTGTGCCTGTTAAAATCTTTACGCCTAATTCAGCTGCGCCATTTTCTAAGCCATGAAGTAGGTTATCACCAGCATATGTATCTTTATCTGTCATATGGCCACGGTTGCCATAGTAGTGGTTTAGTTCAACGCCTAAATCCCTTAACCAAGCATCAACACTGCCTGCACCATCAGCCCAAACTTGTTTTCTTGCGTCTGTATCTAATGATTTAGCCATGCTTTCAAGCCATTTTTCCCTAGAGTCTTCTACATTTGCTGCTTTTTGAGCTTCTGAGTTGTAGATACCAAAGAAGTTTAAGTTGAATTTGCCGTTACCGCCCAAAATATCTAGTTTTTCTATTAAAACAACATCAACTTCTGGATTAGCTTGTTTTGCAGATATAGCTGCTGCCAAGCCTGCTGGGCCACCACCTACAACAAGAATGTCTGTTTTTAAATCTTCTATTGTAGTTTGAGGTTTTTCAACATTTGATTTCATTTCAATTTTAATTTCTGCACCACCAGCTTGTTTAATAGCATCAGCTACAGCTTTTTTTATTGCATAGCTTGTAAAAGTTGCTGCTGAAACACTATCAACCTCGGGTGAATTAGCTTCTAAAATTCTATCTTTTAAAACTGGGAAAGCGCGATCAATTACTGTTGCACTTTCATGGTGTTCACCTAAGCTTATATCTGCTATTTTAGAATCTTTAATGCTAACTATTACTTCAAGTTCCCCACCATATCCAAATGCTTTTGAAGTATAATCACCATCAGTTAGTGTAGCGGAAGCCATTCCAACGGAACCTAAAATTAGCCCCAACACCATAAACAACACGAATAACCTTTTTAACATAAAACTCCTCCTAATTGTTAATTTTATAACACACTAATATTATAACATATGTTTATAATAAGAATCAATTATTTTATGATAATTAATCACATTTATTTTGTGTTTTCAACATTATTTAATTTATGTTGTTAATCACAATTATTAAAACTAAATTAAAAAAGCCATATAAGCATTTGTACTTATATGGCTTTTATTTATTAGAACAATACTTTTTGCTTTGCCGCTTGGTTTTCAGCAATAAGTTTGCCAGCTTTGTAAGAGCTTATCACCTTTGAATGGTAGTTTAAAGCATTATAATAATTTTCGGCATCAACAACAATTATATTTGCTGTGTTACCTACTTTTATACCATAATCCTTTAAATTTAATGTGCGAGCTGCATTATCACATATAAACTTATAGCTATTCATAATATCGCTATAACCCATCATTTGTGTTACATGCAAGCCCATGAAAACAACATCACGCATATCACCATTACCCAATGGATACCATGGGTCAAATATATCATCATGGCCAAAGCTTACATTTATACCTGCCTCGCAAAGTTCTTTAACACGAGTTACACCCCTACGTTTGGGGTAAGTATCCATTCTACCTTGCAAGTGAGTATTTACCAAGGGGTTTGCAACAAAGTTTATACCACTCATTTTTAACAAACGCATAAGCTTAAACACATAGGCGTTATTATATGAATGCATTGCAGTTGTATGGCTAGCTGTAACGCGTTCCTTAAGGCCTGTTTCAAGCGCCCTTGTTGCAAGGGTTTCTAAACCACGGGATGCTTCATCATCAATTTCATCACAATGAACATCAACAAGGCAATTGTATTTAACTGCTAAGTCAACAGCAAAATTTAATGATTCAACGCTATATTCACGAGTGAATTCAAAGTGAGGGATTGCACCTATGGCATCAACTCCCATTTTGGCAGCGTTTACCATAAGCTCCTTGCCATTGGGGTAACTATGTATGCCTTCTTGAGGAAATGCTACTATTTGTATTGTAACAAAATCCTTAAGTTCATCCCTTAATTCTATCATAGCTTCAAGGGCTGTAAGTTTGGGGTCGGTAACATCCACATGGGTACGAACGTATTGTACCCCGTTTGCAGCTTGCATTCTAACTGCCCTATTAACCCTTTCCTTAACATCAGCCTTAGTAAGTTTTTCCTTACGTTTAGACCAACATTCTATGCCTTCAAAAAGGGTTCCTGATTCATTCCATACTGGATCGCCGGCTGTAAGGCAAGTATCTAAATGCACATGGGATTCTATGTAGGGAGGCAAGGCAAGCTTACCACCAAAGTCTTTTACTTCTTCCCCTGCGCTTGTGCTTAAGTTTTTACCTATTTCTGCAAACTTACCATCTTCAATTCGTACATCCTGCAATTCAGAATCATTACATATATAAAGATTTTTCAGTAACATTTTTTACTCCTTACGCCTTGCTTTAACAGTTACTTCATAAACATAGTAGAATATGCAAGCAACTATCATTGCATTTATTGATGCTATACCAACTTTTACAAAGTTACCTACAAGCGCACCAGCAATAACGCCTAAAACTGAGCCCCAATTTATTTTCTCTGTTACTTTTTTATTTGTAATATATGCTTGTTTATTTAAGAAGTAATCCAATATGATTATTGCGCCAACTGGTGGTAGTGTTGCGTTTAAGAAGTTTAACCAGCCAATAAAGTTATTATAAAGCCACATTGCAAGCACTGTACCAAGTAAGCCAGATATAAGAACCATTGGGCGTTTTTTCTGTTTTGTAATATTTGCTAAGCCTAAGCCAGCTGTATATAAGGCATTATCGTTTGTTGTCCATATATTGCCACCTAAAACTATAAGGGCAGGTATTGTTAAGCCTTGAGCTATCATAACGTAAAATATATCATCTTTACCTGTGAATGCACCACCTACAGCACCAAAGGCAAACATTAATGTATTACCAAGGAAAAACGCAACTACTGTTGAAACAACAGCAATCATATTTGTTTTGGAAAAGCGTGTAAAGTTTGGTGTTGCTGTACCACCGCTTACAAAGGAGCCTATAACAAGGCCAACAGCGCTAAATAATGTTAAAGTTTCTTCACTTTGGGCAAATATTTTAACAAGGCCACCACCATCATTTGTAGCTGTTACCATGGAATATACGCCTAATACAAAAATTAATGGAACAGATACATAGCTTACTATTTCCAAGCCCTTTATACCAAAATAGGCTGATGAAGTCATAGCTATACCTGCTAATGCTATAAGTATAATTGGATCCACATGGAGTACTTCGGATGCGGGTATTGCAAACATAGCAGCACCAACGCCAAACCACCCAAGCTGTGTAAGGCTAATCATAGCAGATGGGATATATGAGCCGTATTTACCAAAGGCGTGGTTAGAAAGCAAATCCAAAGATAGCCTTGTTTTACTACCAATATAGCCTAATAAGCCTGTATAAGCACCAAGTATTACGCCACCGATAAGTACAGCATAAACAAATTTAGGTAAGTGCAAGCCATTGCCCATTTTTGCACCAACACTCATACTTGCGGAAAAGAACGTGAAGCCCAACATAATAAAAAACATGGGCATCCAACCCTTTAGTGCTGAATTTGGAACAGCCTCGTGGGAATAGTCATGGTCTACTACTACTTTTTGATTTTCTTGCATAAAAAATAACCCCCAATGTAAAATATTAACATCAGCGGTACATATTAAATTAACCACATAGTCCTTCTTGGTATCTCGTACCAAATTAAAGCACCGCTCATATCTGTTGCATAATAGCATAATAATTTTTTATTGTCAATTGTTTTTTATGCGAAAAACAAGCCTAGATGGTTATGTTGGCGATTTTTAATGCATGATTTTACATCAATAAAAACCAATAATTTTATAATACATTTTATATACAAAAAATTATTTACTCTGCCATAAATTATGCCATGGAATACTATCTGGCAAATCCTTATAGTTTTCCCTTGTATAGCTTTTTAGTATTTTTCCCTTTTGAACCTGTATTAATCTATCCGCAAGGGATAATGTATCGGCCAAGTTAACCGATAATATTAATAAGGATATGCCATTGTTTAAAAAGTTATTTAACAACTTCCATATTTCCATACGCTGGTTCATATCCGCTTTCATAAAAGGTTGAACGCATACAACAATTTTTGGTTTTTGTAATAACACCCTTGTATATATAAGCTCATATTTTTCTTGGTTTGTAAGCTTATCTATACTTTGGTATTTATGTTTTTTTATATTTTCATTATCTAACTGGTTTAATATACTACTTTGAAGGGAATTGCTAAGCCAGATATTTTTAAAACGCTTATCTATATTAAAAAACAAATTATCTGTGTAGCTAAGCTCATTAAAAAGCATAGTGTTTAAGGCTTCTTGCTGAATAATTGCAACATCATGCCTATTTTGTTTACTAAGCTTTTTATTTGCAACTAATATTTCACCACTATAATTGCATTTATCTAGCATTAAAAGTTTTAATACATCATCAAAAATATGGTTGTTTAAATCCTGTAGAACAACACATTCACCTTTATTTACAGTAAAGCTAATGTTTGAAATTTTACCAAAAACAAGCTTGTTAAACTCAAAAACAACAGAGCTTTCCAGGGCTTTATTTTCTTTTTTATTTTGTAAAACTATATTTGTAAAGTTTTCTATACCCAAACCTTTAAGTTGCTGTGGTTCTACCTCTTCGGTATTTAATATTTTAACTATCTGCCCATTTAACATTATGGTTGCTTTTTTACAAAGCTTATTAATTTCTTCATAGTGCCTACTTATGTATAAAAATGATATTCCTTGGTTTGAATAGGTTTTAATTATTTCATACAAATTTTGAAGCCTTGAATAGCTTATAATGCTTGCTGGCTCTAAAAGCACAATAAGTTTACTACCGGCAACAACCGCCTTTATTATTTCTATAACAAAGCGTTGATAATTTGATAATTTTTTTATTGAACTATTGGGTTTAACATTTATTCCCACATGGTTTAAATGTAACTTTAATTGTTGATTTAGCAATTTGCTTTTTATAATGCGTTGTTTAAATCCATGTTTTAACACAAAAACATTATCTGCTAATGAAAGGCTATCCGCAAGCATGCTAGCATTGTTTATTATAGCTATATTGTTATAACTATAATCCGCTTTACCTTGGGTGTTTACCTCTTCCCCATCGTATATAATGCTACCTTTATTTATTGGTATGTTCTGTTTGAATAGCTTTAATAAAACATCAAGGCCTGTATCATTTACGGGCATAAAGCCAAGAATTTCCCCTGACTCAATATCCAAGCAAAAATTATCTAAATAAATATTATCGCCATGTAAATAGCTAACATTATTAAATGATAAGCTTAAGTTTTTCATACATAATCCTCTGGTATATCCCTATTGCTTGTAACAATTGGAAGTTTAATTTTTACATCAGTGCCAATATTTATCATTGAAAACATATGCATACCATAGTTATCACCAAAAATTAATTTAATTCTATTATTAACATTATATAGGGCTATACCTTGATGCTTATCATTTTGTATTTCATTATACTGGTAGGCTTTACTTTTGTTATTAAACTTGTCATTTATAGCCCTTAGCCTACTTTCATCCATACCAACGCCATTATCACTAACAATAATGTTTAGTAAGCCATCAACTAGTTCAAGCTTAATAATAATCCTTACAGGCTCAATTTTTAGTTCTGTTCCATGTATAATACTGTTTTCCAACAAGGGTTGTAATGTAAGCTTTGGTATTTTGCATTTATATATAGTATCCCTATCCTCGGGTGTGCTCTCAATTTTTAGGCTTAACCTATCACCAAAGCGGTATTGTTGAATTTTAAAGTATGTTCTGCAATTATTAAGTTCTTCCTCTAAGCTAACAAGTTGCTCTGTTTTGCTTATTGTGTATCTAAAAAATATTGCAAGGGCTTCAACCATATCTGCGACACCCTCAAGGCCTTCAATTAAGGCCTCGCTGCGTATACTCTCCAATGTGTTATATAAAAAGTGTGGATTTATTTGGCTTTGTAACGCCTTATATTGAGCTTGTCTTTTACTTAATTTAAGCAAATGGCTATTATCAAACTGTTTTTGAACATATTCAAACATTTCTTCAGTTTTAGGGCTTATATGTATGGAAAGTTTGCTTATTTCATTATAGTTTTCTAAAAAATTTTTAATTGCCGCCTCATTTTTAAAATAAGGAATTAATACTTTAAAAATAAAAAACGCAAACAATGCCAGCTCTATAAAAACAATTATAAAATTAATATTTGTATTTGTATTTATAATTGCAATTATCGCTAACACAAACTGTATAGCTATTAAAACTATAGCGTTTTTTATTACATAAGCTTTGTTGCTCATATTCATCCTTAATATATTTTTCTATATTCACTAGGTGTTAGGCCTGTTTCGCCTTTAAAAGTTTTTGTAAAGTGTTTAATATCTGAATACCCTACTTCATTACAAATTTCTTGTACGCTTAAACGGGTTTTTCTAAGAAGTTGCCTTGCCTTATCAACCCTTATTTTGCTTAAATATTTATTAAAGCCTTCACCAGTTTCCTTTTTAAAAAGAGTACTAAAATAGTTTTCACTAAATCCCACAAAAGAGCTAACATCCTCCAATGTAATGTTTTTATTGTAATTATTATTAATGTACATTTTCGCCTTTTGTATGGGTTGTTGTTCATTATTTTTATTAATATCAATTAGTTTATTAATTTGGCTAGTTTGAAGGTTATCTAGGGTATTATAAAGCTGTTGCAATGTACTGCAGTTATCACAATCCTCATAAAAATTATTTAGTGTGTTATTATCAGCCAAAATATTTAAACTACCAATAAACAAACTGCCACATTTTTTAATAATATTTAGTATTTCATCCCCACGAAATTTATTTTCCCCAATAATTCCCTTTATATTGTTCAAGGCTTTATAAGCATAGTTTATATTTAAAGTATCAATAGCCATAATAATATCTTCCAAATAGGATCCCTTAAAATTAATATGAAGATTGTTGTTTTGTAAATCGCTTGCTTCAAGAAGTATACCCACACCCTCCACCAAGCGTTCTGCAATAATTGAGTACATTTCACTAAAGTGTTTTTCCATATTATTTGCATTATTAAAGCTTGATGAAAGAGCAAATGTAAAGTTAACATTGCCATATATATCCTTACTAGCAATAAGTTCATTCAAAAAACTTCTAAGTTTATCCCTAAAGGAATATTTATTATCTTTACTATAATTTAATATGCCCACTATTGCATTATTTATGCAAACAAACTCAAACTCTGTACATATAAGCTTAAATATGCTCTCGAATTTTTCAACAAATTTATTTTTAATAACAAGCATTGCCTGAGTATTTAAAGCTTCACCATCAATTTTAGCCATTAAAAATTGAACAACACTTTCACTTATATTTATTTTATATTTTTGAGCAATAGCTTCAAAGTTTTCAGAGTTAAAGTTAGATGTATTGATATCAAATAATAGTTTTTGCCTTAGCGCTTCATTATTGTTTAAATTTTGTTGGTTTTCATTCATTAATTTAGTTTTTATTTTTGCTAATGATGCATTTAACTGTTCCTTGTTTATAGGCTTTAATAGATACTCGCCAACACCATAACTAATGGCTGTTTGTGCATAGTCAAATTGAGCATAGCCACTTATAACTATAGCCTCAAGTTTTGGGTTTATTTCCCTTGCTTTTTTTATTAATTCCAAGCCATCATATCCAGGCATGCGAATATCAGTAATTAATATATCAGGCTTAAGCTTTATTATATTTTCAAGCGCCTCAACCCCATTATTTGCCATTGCTACAATTTCCATATTAAGGGCATCCCAATTAACTAACGCTTTTATTAGACGACAAATTCTTTGCTCATCATCAGCAATAATAACTTTTAACATTTAAAAACCTCTTAACAATTAATGCTATTATTATAACATACTATAAAATAAAAAAAACAACATCGGTTTGTAGCCGATGTTGTTTAAATTTAAAACTTATTTCTTTAATACGCTAACGCCAGTATCAACTACTTCGCCGCCTAATACTTCGCCTTCTAGTGCTTTAACACAAGCTTCAACGCCCATGGAGCCCATAACGTCTGGGTTTTGTGCCATTGTTGCAAGTAAGAAACCGTCTTGAATTAGGTTCATAATAGCGTCTGATTTATCAAAGCCAACGCCAACTATTTCTGTGCCAGATGCTTTAATAGCATTACCAACGCCAACTGTTGAACCTTCGTTACAGCCATATAAGCCTACAACGCCTTGTGTAATATAGTTTTCAGCTATTGTTTGGCTCTTAGCAGCATCGCCTTCGCCATATTGTGTTTCTAAAAGTTTGAAGTTTGTACCTTCAAAAGCTTCACGGAAGCCTTCATCACGCATAACAACAGAGTTTGTTGCTGCGTTAACGCTAACTATACCAATTGTGCCTTCGGTAACACCAGCTGCTGTTAATGCTTCTAACATTGTTTTGCCTGCTGTTGTACCTGCTGCCCTGTTATCTGTTGAGAATGTTGCTTCAGCTTCTACATTTGCAGGTGAGTCAACATAAACAATTTTAACGCCAGCTGCTTTAGCTTCGTTTAATGATGCAGATATAGCATCTGGGCCATTTGCAGCAACTATGATAGCTTGGTAACCACCGCTTACAGCGTTGTTAACGCTTTCAATTTGTTGTGCGTCATCTTTTGTGTTAGGTGATACGAATGCAACTTCAACACCCAATTCTGTAGCTTTAGCTTGTGCGCCTTCGTTTAAGGTAATCCAGTGTTGGTCGATAGAGTCCATTGTAATTAAAGCAATTTTCCATGGTTGGCTTGCTTTAACCGCTTCAGCACTAACTGCTGTAAGGCTAAAAGCTAAACAAATAACAAGAGCGATTGCGAATAATTTTTTCATGATTATTCCTCCAAATATTTTATTATAAACGGTATTACCGTTTAAGACTGTTTTGCACGTTTTTTAATTAGGCTACCACGCCTTAAAACAACGTCTAAAAGTACTGAGAACACAACTATTAAGCCAATAACAATACGTTGTATACCAACTTGTGCGCCTATCATGTTCAAGCCATTTTCCAATGTTTGCCAAACTGCTGCACCCGCAAATGTGCCAAGCAATAAGCCTGTGCCACCAAGGGGAGATATGCCACCAATAACACCTGCTGCAACAGCATACATTTCATAGCTATTGCCAGCTTCCATGTTGCCCATACCAGCTTGAGCACAAAGTATTAAACCAACCACGAAAGCGCAAAATGCGGATACTAAATATGCCTTTGTTGTTGTTAAAAATACGCTTACGCCTGATAGCTTAGCAGCCTCAACGTTTGAACCTATTGCATATATATGCCTACCTGTACGGGTTTTTGCAATAATAAAGAAGAATACTGCAAAAACAATAACTGCAACAAGGAATGTATTATAAATTCCAAAGGTTTTACCATAGTAGAAAAATGATTGGAACTTATCAGCAGCCTCTTTACCTATGCCTGATGATATAGCATCGGTATTACGGTTATTGTTTACCATGTAAGCAATACCTCTTGCTACAAACATTGTACCTAATGTAGCAATAAAAGGTGGAAGTTGGCATTTACCAACTAAGAATCCATTTACAACACCAATTATTAAGCAAATAACCAATGCAATAGCCGCTGCTAATATTGGCGCCACGCCACCAGTCATTAATGTTGCTGTAATCATGGCACTCATACCTACTACCGAGCCTATTGAAAGGTCAATATTGCCTGTAATAAGCAAATAGCTTTGACCTATACCAATAATTAAATACTTAGCCATTGACCTAAGTAAGTTAAGCATATTGTTTGTTGAAAATACATTAGGTTCCCTTAAACCAAACACAACATAAATTACAATTAATGCTATAAAGGCTATAACGGCAGATGCCATGCCCCTAATACTAAAAAACCTGCGAAATGCTGAATTTTTACCCATTATAGTTCCCCCTAAAGCTTTTTATCAAAGCGAGTTGCCAAACTTAATATTTTTTCCTGAGTGGCCTCTTCTTTTGTAAGTTCACCAGTTATTTTACCATCGCACATTACAATAATTCTATCGGCTATACCCATAACCTCAGGCATTTCAGATGATACAAACATTACTGCAATGCCTTCTTGTTTTAGCTTGTTCATTAAGTGATAAATTTCTACCTTAGCAGCAACGTCTATGCCCCTTGTAGGTTCATCAAACATAACTACCCGGGAATCCCTTGCAAGCCATTTACCTACAACTACTTTTTGCTGATTACCACCAGATAATGTGCCCGCATCAAAATTAAGGCCTGCCACTTTAATTAATAGGTCATTTACAGCTTTATCGCACATTTCTTTTTCCTTTTTCCTATTAACTATACCTGCTTTATCACAAATAATATCTAGGTTAGGTAATGCAATATTATCCCTTATGGAAAGCTTTGTGCATAATCCATCTTTTTTTCTATCCTCAGGGGCAAGTACTATACCTGCCTTTATAGCATCCTTAACTCCATTTATTTTTATGGGTTTACCATCAAGTAAAAACTCACCGCTATCTTTTCTATCAACGCCAAATATTGCACGGGTGGTTTCTGTTCTGCCTGCACCCATAAGGCCTGCAAAGCCAACAATTTCACCTTCATAAAGCTTAAAGTTAATATCCCTAACCATTTTTCCCGCATTTAGATTTTTAACTTCAAACACACATTTACCTTTTTCTGTGTTAACTGTAGGGAATTTTTCAGTAATTTCCCTACCTACCATATTTGCAATAATTTCATCCATTGTCATGGCGCTAAAATCGTTCATACACACAAACTTGCCATCACGCATTATGGTAACCCTATCAACAATTTCAACTAATTCTTCCAACCTGTGGGATATATAAACTATGCCACAGCCCTTATCTTTAAGGCTATGTATTATTCTAAAAAGGTCTGTAATTTCCTTTGATGTTAATGATGATGTTGGTTCATCCATAATAAGAACTTTTGCATTTGTGGAAAGAGCTTTTGCTATTTCAACCATTTGTTGTTTTGATACGGGCAGGTTGCCCACTATTTCCCTAGGTTTTATATCAATTTGCAAATCATCAAGTATCTTTTTAGCCATCTTTTCCATTTCATGGTTGGATAAAATAGACATACTTGTTTTTTCTCTACCCAAAAACATGTTCTCTGCAACACTTAAGTGTTTGCACATATTAAGCTCTTGGTGGATAATTGCAACACCAATTTCCTGTGCTAATTTTGGGTTAAGGTTAGAATATTCCTTGCCAAAAATATTAATTGTGCCAGAATCCGCAGTATAAACACCACTTAATATTTTCATTAATGTGCTTTTGCCAGCTCCATTTTCCCCAAGGAGGGCCATCACCTCTCCAGACCTTAGTTCAAAGCTAACGTCACTTAAAGCTTTAACGCCAGGGAACGATTTCTCAATATGTTCCATACGAACAATAGTTTTATCCACATCATCACCAGCCATTCCTTTATTTAAATTAATTATATAATTTTAACTATATTAGTAAAGGGGTGAAAATTACGAAAATAGGGGTGAAAATTATCAAATTCTTATTATAAAATACAAAATTAATAAAAAATCCATAGTTTTATTATCAATTTTACTCTAAAAACTCAATTGTTTTACCCTCCAGGTTAACGTTTGCTTCTATAACTGATATACTATCTACTACATATTCTTCAGGTGCAAACGTTTTATAAACATGAGGTATATAGTACCTATCGTATATTATATCGCCTATTTTTACTTTTAATTTTTTGCTTATTCCTTCTATGAGCGATATATCTCCATCCAAAATTAAAGCTTGTGTACCATTTGAAAACATATAGGATTTTATTACTTTCATATAAATAGCTCCTAAAAATTCTAGTAATATAAAAACGAGTCCTTTAACTCGTTTTTATGCTATTAAACAATTATAATTTCTTTAGTTTTCACATCTCTAACAAAATGTTTCATATAATCCCATGCTATTTGTGGCATTGTTGCAATTGGCCAATGTGGTTGACCTTCAACGCTTATTATTTTACATATGTTCATATCTTTATCATTCTTTAGAATAGATGTAAAATGTCTCACACCATATATTGTTTCAAAATTAGTTTCATCTGCCGGAAAGCCATGCATCCTTTCAACTTCATTGCTACTATTTTTACAATCAATACACCTATCAAAAGGAATTTCATTTAATCTCATGCTAGTTCTTCTTTTATTATACATTCTTATCTTCGCTTCAGCTGTTTTTGGTATAACATCAAGTTTTGGATTAAATAAATCATGTAAGGTTGGGTCAGCCTCCAAAGACGCACCATGCCTATCTGGCCCCATTATATCCAAGCTTACATTATCTAAATTGGCAGGAAAATATTCTAGAGATTCTTCCTGTCCACATATTGTTATACCTGGTATATCATATCCAATTGCGTTATTAATTAATTGGGCTGGTAGCATTTGATCTGGCAAGCTTAATGGGGAGCCACAAGGGGCCATAGCTGTAATCCTTGTTGGATTTCTATAAGCGCACATTAAAGATTGCATCCCGCCTTGAGAGTATCCACATAAATAAACTCTACTTTTATCTACATTATATTTCCCCTCCACAAAATCCAAAATTTTCATAAGATTATCAGAATTGTGATTTTGTGCAGAGATAACTATAAGCTCTTCTTTACCTGCAATTGGTAAATATCCAGTTGATTCTTCCCAATGAATAGGCATACATGCTCCATGATTAATAAATAATACTGGGTAATGTTTATCCTTATTCGCTGGTTTTTCTAAAGATATAGGTGTATATAATGCCCATTTTTCATATAGTTTTTCACGATTATAAATTTTTTTATTTAAACCAATGCTTCGATAATATTCTAAAAGCTCAGCATCCATTTCATCCTTATATAATATATATGGCTTCATATTGGATATCAAAAGATTTCCATAATCACTATTAATTATTTTTGAAAAATCTACTCGATCTTTTCTAGGCATATCCTTAATTCTAATTCTTAAGGGAAGTTCTTCTGTCCCTATATTCCATTCCCTTGGAATATCCCAAAGATACATATTATCATAATCGCTATACATGCTACTCTCCCTATTTTTAATTATTAACTTTGCTTAAAAGGCGTTTATTTTTTACACTGTCCATATATACAGCAAAAAGTATAACTATACCTTTACAAATATACTGCCAGAAACTATCCATTCTTAACAAGTTTAAGCCATTATTTATAAACCCAATTATAAACACACCTAAAACCGTACCAAAAACACTTCCTTGTCCTCCCATCATCGATGCACCACCTAGAACAGCTGCAGCAATAGCATCCATCTCTAAACCAATGCCCAAAGTTGGTTGCATTGAATTATTTCTACTTGTGTAAACTAACCCTGCTAGGGCAGCCATTACGCCAGAAAAACTATAAACAAAAATTAATACTTTTTTTGTATTAATACCAGCAAAAATAGCAGCTTTTTTATTTCCACCAATTGCATACATATGCCTACCAATTTTCATTTTATTAAGAATTAGATATGCAATAATAATAACAACTATCATATAGAATATAGGCCATGGAAGAAACCCTAAGCTCCCCCCACCAAAACTAGCAAAAACTTTGTCTGATATTCTTAAAGTTCCTGCTGTTGTAATAACATATACCATGCCCCTTAATATTAGTTGTGTTGAATAACTAACTATAAAAGGCGGTACATCTGTATTAGATATAATGGTTCCATTAACAAAGCCTACAATCCCACCAGCTGCAATTCCAGTTAAAGCACAAATCCAAAAAGGTAATCCCGCTAAAGACATATATGCGCTTATCATACCAACAGTAGCCATAACTGAACCAATTGATAAATCTATGCCACTTACAATTAATATCATAGTCATTGCTAAGCTAACATACATATTTGGCGCACATTGCCTTAGAACATTTATTAAGTTTCTAGACGTTAAAAAAGTATTTGTTGTTAAAGACAATAAGAAGAAAAGGATAAATAAGAATATAATCTGTGCGAAATATTGCCTAAATATCCCTAATCTAGTAAATTTTGATTTTTTCATTCAAGCACCTCTTTATATTGTAATTGCATATTTCATAATCTCTGTTTGATCCAACTCTTCTTTTGCAAGTTCTTTAACAATTCTTCCTTGCCTTATTACACAAACTCTATCACTCATATTTATTATTTCTGGTAATTCGGATGATATCATAATAATTGCAATCCCTCGGCTTGCTAAATCATTCATAATTTCATAAATTTCTGCCTTTGAGCCTACGTCAATTCCTCTTGTAGGCTCATCCATTATTAGGATTTTGGGTTCCGTTGCTAACCAACGCGCAATTACAACCTTTTGTTGGTTCCCACCAGACAAATTTTGAATTCTTGCTGTTAATGAAGGTGTTTTAACTTTTAATAGTTTTATAAATTTTTTAACTATATCGTCTTCTCTTCCTTTATAAAGACGTATACCTTTCATAAATTTATTTAAAATTTTAATTGAAGCATTAAATTTAATTGTTTGCAAAGGTATAATTCCCTCTTCTCTGCGATTTTCTGGTATATACCCAATGCCATAATCATAAGCCTGCTCAGGATTACAAATATTTATTGTATTGCCTTCAATTTTAACCGTACCATTTAAAACTTTATCAAAACCAAGCAATCCTCTAATTATTTCCGTTCTTCCTGCACCAACAAGTCCAGAAAAGCCTAAAATTTCACCTTTATACAAATTAAAACTTACATCGTTAATATATTTTGTTGTTAGCCCTTTTACTTTCAATACAATATTTTCTTTTTTATTATACGTTCTAGTATAGTAAGACTTTATTTCTCTACCTACCATATGTTTTACAATTATATCATTTGTGGTTTCGGCTATTGGCAAAGTAATTACATCTTTACCATCTCTTAATATTGTTACTCTATCTGCTATTTGAAATAACTCAGACATTTTATGAGAAATATATATTATTCCGTAATTCTTTTCTTTCAAGGCTTTTATTCTTTCAAATAATGCACTAATTTCTTTATCCGATAATGAAGATGTTGGCTCATCCATAACTATAACTTTTGCATTAAAAGAAATCGCCTTTACAATTTCTAACATTTGTTGCTGAGCCAAAGTTAATTGTGCAACCTTAATATTAACTGGTAAGTCCAACCCAATTTCATCAATAAAATTTTGTGCTTCACTATAAAGAGCCTTATAGTCTATAAATCCGCTTTTAACAGGCTCTCTATTTATGTATATATTCTCCGCTACACTAAGATGAGGAACAAGAACAAGTTCCTGATGAATTATGTTTATACCAAGATTTCTAGCATCAAGTACATTTTTAACATTCACTTCTTGATTATTAACATATATACTTCCCTCGTCTTTTTGGTGAATGCCTCCAAGTATATTTATAAGTGTTGATTTTCCAGCGCCATTTTCACCAACTATAGCATGCACTTCACCCTCATTTAGTTCAAAATCAACACCTTTTAGCGCATAAACACCAGGAAACTTTTTATGGATATTCTTCATTTCAAGTAGTTTGTTTTTCATTCAAAGAATCTCCTATTTATAATATAGCCTATGCTGTTTCCAGCATAGGCAAATGTATATTACTCCCAATTATTCAAGTCTCGCTCACTAATATTATCTTTGTTTATCATCCACATTGGAACTTGAATTTCTTTTTCATATTCTGCTTCTTTAATTATTGAAAGCGCTGATTCTAAAGATGCATTAGCTAAATCTACTGGCGAATATACAAGAGTAGCTGTCATTTCATTATTTGCAATGGATTGTTTACCAGCTGGTGAACCATCAAATCCTATAACTATTGCTTGTTCGTAACCTAATTGTTTACATGCTGCATAACAGGATAATGCGGTATTATCATTTAAACATACAAATCCCATAATTTCAGGATTTGCCATAAGCATATCTTCAGTATATGTGGTAATAGCATTTAAATCAGTGGCTTCTTTATTTATAACTTTTATATCTTTTCTGCCCAAATCATTAAAAGCATCTTGCATTCCAAAAAACCTGTCAGCAATAACAGAGATTTGAGAATAATTTAATGCACCAATAACTGCATTTTCAGGAAGTTTTTCAGCCAAATATTCGCCACAAGTATATCCCCCCTTGTAGCAATCTGCTGTTATAAAACTGTTTACGTACTGTTGATCTTCTTCAACCACTTTTGAATCAGCATTAACAATAGGTATTCCAGCATCATATGCGGATTTTAGTGCTTGACCCAAAGCAGAATAATCTGCTGGAACCACAACTAAAACATCAACTTTTTGTGCTATAAGGTCGTCAATATTGTTAACTTGAGTGGTAGAGGTTGCATTAGCATCATTCCAAACAACATCTACTCCCGCCTTATCAGCAGCTTCTAAAAATGTGTCCTTAAATTGAACTGCCCAGTCAGCTGTTTGATTATGCATGGATAATCCAACAACAATTCTTTCACCTGTTTCTTCTGATAAGCCTGTTAGAATTGGCATAACAATGATTATCAACGCGAGTAATAGTAACAACAACTTTTTCATACAAATATCCCCCAATAATATATTTTAACACATACGTGTTAATTTACGTTGTTTCTCTTAATACCAATTCATAATTCAAAACTTCTAAACCCAAAGAGGTGCCTTTTTGCAAATTATTAATTAGCATTTCTGCGGATTTTCTACCTATTTCATATGTAGGTTGTAATACTGTTGATAATGATGGACTCATTAATTCTGATAAATACAAATCATCAAATCCAATTACTTTAACCTGCTCTGGAACTTTTATTTTATGCTTTTTAAGGGTTTTTAATGCCCCATAAGCTATAAGATCATTACCACAAACTACACCATCAAAATATGTGTTACTTTCAATTATCTTTTTCATTCCATCAACACCGGTCTCAGTGTTAAAAGCCTTTTTATATACTAATTCCTGCTTAATTTCTAATCCAAAATCTATTAATGCTTTGCAATATCCCCCAAATCTATCTTGTTCCATATTTGAATAACTAGAAATAAAGGCAATACTCTTGCACCCTTTATTTATAAGTAGCTTTGTAGATTCATATATTCCTTTTTGTTTATCAACATATACCTGCCCAATATTTTTCGGGCAATTACTTATTTCTCTATCTACTACCACAACGGGTATTTTTGAGCGGAAAACGTGTTCATAATTTTCCTCATCTATTGAAGGTATAAGTATTATTCCATCACACATTCTTGAGTTTAGTATATTAAAATTTTCAATTTCTTTTGTACTATTATCATCAGTATTACAAATTATTAAGCTATATCCATTTTTATTTGTTACGTCAATTATTCCTCTAGCAATTTGAGGAAAGAATGGATTCATAATATCCGGCAATACAAATCCTATAATTTTAGAATATTTAACTTTTAGGCTTGCCGCAACTGCATTTGGAATATAATTTTTATCAGCTATAATAGCTTTTACTCTTTTTTTTACTTCTTCGCTGATGCTTTCATCTAACCCATTTACAATCTTTGAAACAGTAGCTGTTGAAACATTTGCTAATTTTGCAATTTCTTTCATAGTAATGCTCAAACATATCACCTTTTCTGGACGTTTATTTAATTTTGTATTATATGGCATCTTTAATCGTTTACCTATCTATTGTTTAAATATTATCATATCATTTTTTATTTGTCAATGATATTTATTTTAAATTAACAAAAAAATAGCCAGTTTAAACTTAAACTGGCTATTTTTTATTCATACACCCCTATTGCCATAAGGGTATTTACTTGCCTGCTATTTTTATCCCTTGTCATGTTTTTATTAACATGGTTTAATTGCTCACCAAGGAATATTAGGGCTGTTGTGCCACCACCATCAAGGTTTAAGCCTTCTGTAACGCCTACTTGGTGCATTCTATATGCCATCCAATTTAAATGGGAGCCTTTTGTTTCGTTTGTTCTTCCATCGGCAGTAATTAAAAAGTAGTGGTTAGGGCTTATCATGCCTATAGCATTGCGAGGCTCACGTAGGTTATTATACCTACTATCCAAATCTATAATTTTAGGGTTAATTTCACCATTTGATACTAATACAGGCCCAAAGCTAAAGCTATGTACGGCACCTAAGTTAAGCAATTCCTCCGCCTTAACTGTGTTTGATTCATAAGCTTTCATGCTTCCATCCTTAAATATAGCAAGTATATCACCTGGTGGCCAATATTTGCCATATTTTTTTTCCCTATAAACCTCTCCATCACGTATAACTACGCCACCGCCACGCATATAGAAAAAGTCGTCTGTAAATGCTAATACTGCTTTGTTTTCTTCGGCTATATCAATAGGGTGTGCATATTTTTTAGGGTTTGCGGTAAACAAAGCTTTAAAGCCAGTATCACCCTTTGTTTTAATTTCAGTTTCAGTCCAATAATTGTTCATTTGATAATCTACATAGCGTTTAATTTCAATAAAAAGGCTATCGTTAATAAACAACCAATGACCATCGTCCGCATTTTCATATTTGTATACCCTTACACCAGCGCTTGTATCTAAAAAACCATCATCTGTAAGGGCAGGTAAATCCACTTTTGCATCAGGTTGAACTATAGGCTTTATGGTGTTAGCGCGGTTTTCCATATCTTCCAAGGGCAAACATGCTTTACTGAATATAAAAGTTTGTATTTCAGGGCTTGCAATTCCATCTGCCTCAAAACCAAAGGTTTCTTGTACTTTTTTTATAGCATCTATTGTTCCCTCAGTAAAACTGCCTGATAAAGATGCATTTTTATCTATATATCCAAGGGCTTTAAGCCTTCTTTTAAGCTTTAAAACAACATTGGTGTTGTCGCCTAGTTCTAGTTTTTTATAATTATCAGATATTACTGGTATTTCAAGTATAGCATCTATGCTTGGTGCGGGGATTTCCGCAACTGCTATACTTAAAATAATAGATAATATAATTGCTATATTAATTAATTTATATAAGTATTTTTTCATTTATTATTAATATTCCTCCTTTATGTTTATATCTACAAATTTATCGGCAATAATTGAGTTGCTTGTTATAACACAATCTAAAGCTATTATATCAATATGGGATTGTTTTGCATATAGTAAAGTTTGCGCAAATTTAGAGTGAGTAACGGCATTGGGTTCAAAGCTATTTGCACCTTTAAACTGAATAACAAAGGCTATATGTGGAATATATCCATCTTTTTTACTTTCAACCAGTGTATTTATGTGTTTAATTCCACGCAATGTTGGGGCATCAGGGAATTTGGCAACGCCTTCAACTTCAAGGGTAACACCTTTAACCTCTATTAAGTGTTTTTGGTTATCCGCTTCTACATAAAAATCAAACCTTGAATCTTTATACTTATATTCTGGCTTTACAAGCTTTATATTTATAAAATAATTTGATAATAATATCCACTCATGAAAAACCTTGTTTACTACTTGAGAATCAATATTAACTAAAACATCATTTTTATACACACCTATAAGGTCGTATTTGGTTTTACGGTTTGGGTTATCTGCAACAGCCACAATTACCTTTGCATTAGGCAAAAGCAGTTCCCTTAACCTGCCAGTATTTTTTACATGGCACACCTCTTGAACACCGTTTATGTTAATTATAGCTATAAACCTATTTTGCCTTGATACAAAAACGCCTTCAATAATATTGTTATAAAGCATAAAATACCTTTCAAATGTTTTTTACATGCACTATTTTACCACAAAAGCTTTATAAAGTAGAAATGCAAATTATAATTTATACATTAGCAAATTAGGAGGATTTATGGAATATAATAGAGATAATGCTTTAAAGCTTTTAAAAGAATATAACAAAGAGCCCTTTCATATACAGCACGCATTAACAGTTGAAGCTTGTATGGCTTATTTTGCACACAAATTAGGTTATGGTAATGAACTTAATTTTTGGCAAACAGTTGGATTGCTACATGATATAGACTTTGGTATGTATGCCGATAAACATTGCCAAGTTGCACCAGAAATATTAGGCAAAAATGGCTATGATGAAAAATTTATACATGCAGTAGTATCCCACGGCTATGGCATATGCAGCGATGTGGAGCCAGAGCACGAAATGGAAAAAGTTCTTTTTGCCATAGATGAACTTACTGGCTTGATTTGGGCTGCTGCCCTTATGCGCCCATCAAAAAGCACAAAGGATATGGAACTAAAATCATTAAAGAAAAAGTATAAAGACAAAAAATTTGCTGCTGGTTGTGATAGAGATGTTATAGCAAAGGGTGCTGAAAGGCTTGGTTGGGAATTAGATAAGCTTTTGGGCGATACATTATTAGCAATGCAAACCGTTGAAGATGATATTAATAATCAAATGGCTTAAATAAAAACGCCTTTTAAATTAAAAGGTGTTTTTTTATTGATAGTTATATAATTTTATTTATGGTATTATTATTTTATACACTATACTCATAAGGATATAACTATGATAAATACAATTATTTTTCCATCATCTTTTTTTGATAAAAAACAAGTTGATGATGATTTAAAATTAGAATATGAAGCTGTTTTATCAACAGGTTTGTTTAACACAATAATTTTTAGCTATGATGATTGGTTTAATAAAAACAAATTAACACTAAGCTATAATCCAACTGAAAAAATCAATGCTGTTTACCGCGGTTGGATGATGAACGAAAATCAGTATCTTAACTTTTATAACACACTTTTAAAAAATAATATCACACTTATAACTAAACCAGAGCAATATAATTTAATGCATATATTCCCAAATATATACCCTTTAATAAAAGATGATACACCACGAATAATGACATTCCCGCTATATAAAAGTATTGATGTGAATTTATTAAAGCAAAACTTTGATAAATTTATGGTTAAAGACTACGTTAAATCTGTAAAAGGAACAAGTTTTCCAACATTTTTTGATAAGGATGTTACACAACAAAGTTTTAATGCCGCTATGGAAATATTTTATAAATTTAGGGGTTCATTAATCACAGGCGGTATATGTGTAAAAGAATATATAAATTTAAAACGTTATGATGGTAAAACAAATGAATTTAGAGCCTTTTATTTTAACAATATGCTAATAAGCTTATCTTTAAATTCTTTACAACAAGATTATGTCCCTAAGCCACCTACAAGCTTGGTAAATAAATACAATAATTTAAATAGTAATTTCTATACTATAGATTTTGCAGAACTTGAAAATGGCGATTGGAAAATTATTGAAGCTGGAGATGGATCGGTATCTGGATTATCATACAATCAAGATTATAACGCATTCTTTAGAGCCTTATACCTCTGCTTAAATTAAAATCCCTCAAAAACATTGAGGGATTTTCTTATTTAATATTTTCCAACATATCATTTTTCAATAGGTCATTCCCTACGCTTGTATAGTATAACCCATAGTCCTCTATACTATATTTACCTGTAACACTTGGATAATAGTTGGTTTTTTGTTGGGATATGTGCATTTTAAAAGATTCTTCTGCAATTTGTAGGGCTGTTTTTCCATTGAATTTAGATAAGGCTTGATTAAAATCCATTTTAATTTTATTTTCACCATAAAGGTGAATGTATAACTTTGAAATATCCCAGCCACCATATTTCTTATGGCTTTTTGTATGTACCTTTGGTTTGTTGGTTTGTTTTATTGCATTTATAACCCCATCTGCACAAGCCTTATGGGCTCCATGCCCATATTCTCCATTTATATCGTGGGTAACAACAACATCAGGTTTAGTGCGCCTTATTGCCCCAATTATACTACCTATAAGGGCTTTTTTATTCCAAGATTTATACATATCATTTAGCTTGTATGAAAAGTAATCGCCAAAGCCTGCAAATATTGGATAATTTTTTGCACCACTATGCCATAATCCATCCAAATACTCCAGTTTTCTATAATACATTGATGGTACAAGTATCATTGTTTGCACTTTTTTACCCAACTCACCAGCATAATAAGGTATTATTCCTCCCATATAAATATGTTCATCATCAGAATGGGCATGTATAACAAGTATATCGCTTTTTTCTAAGGGCGCTTTCCAGCGTTGAACATATGCCGGGATTTCCCCTTCATCAAATATTTCCATCTCACTTATATCAAGGCGGTTTTCCCTTTTGTTTGGGGCATGAATTCTAAACTCTTTTACATTATCAAGGGGCAAAAAATCTGCAATAAAACCTTTGCTTGATGAAGAAACTGTTATCCATTTATCATCAGCATCTTTTACTTGCAAACACCAATCAGGTGCTTTATGTACAAATTTAATATATACGCCACTACATAGCTTGCCCTCGGGCATAGTGCATATTATACCATTATTTATATTTTTACCTGTTTTATAAATAGTATTATAATCCTTATCAAAAGCATTAGTAATTTTTTTATTGTTTGCAGAGCCTATAAGGGTGCATTGTTCCACAACATTTACGGCCTCTTTAGCAAACGCAGTTGAAGCCAAAACAATAACTATTACAAAGGATAATACTAATAATTTAAGTTTAATAATAAACACCACCTTTTACACAAAAAATTATATCATATAAATTATGTTTGAAATGTAAAAATAATGTTTATATTATATTTAGCAATAAAATGCTTTTTAAGAATTGTGAGGTAATAAAAATGAGTAAATTGATGGAAGCAGCAAAAGTTAGGCGTTCTATATATGCCTTAGGTCGCAATGTTAATGTAAGTGATGATAAAATTTTAGATTTGGTGAAGGATGCTGTTAAGTATGTTCCCTCTGCATTTAACACACAAACATCAAAAGTTGTTGTACTATTAGGTGAATATCAGGATAAATTTTGGGGAGAACTTGTTATGGAATCCCTTAGGAAAGTTGTTCCTGCCGAAAGCTTTGCAAGCACAGAAAGCAAACTTAATTCCTTCAAAGCCGCTTATGGCACATTATTAATATATGAAAATAAAGATACTGTAAAAGAAATGCAGGAAAAATTCCCCTTATATGCACATAACTTCCCACGTTGGAGCAGGGAAAGCAGTGGTATGTTACAATACACACTATGGCTTGGCTTAGCTGAGTTAAACCTTGGTGCAAGCTTACAACACTATAATGAACTTATAGAAGAAGAAACCCGTAAGTTTGCAAACGTTGGTGAAGAATATATGCTTATTGCCCAAATGCCTTTTGGTAGCATAGAAGCCCCCGCTGGTGATAAAGAATTTAATAACTTAGATACAAGAGTTACAGTTTTAAAATAATAAAAGCCCCTAGGGGCTTTTATTATGCTTTTACAAAAGGCTGCATTTGCAGCTTTTTTTATTTATAAAATTTTATATGAATATTTATTAATTATTAGTTTTTTAGATTGGTAAAACAGAAAATAAATAATTATAAAACTATAATTTTTTATGTTATAGCAACTTTATATTGACATTTTTATATATAATGCATATAATTGTATAAAAATAAGGCCATATATTTGGGTTAAAAAAGGTATAAATATATCATGGATGTTCAGTACTATAACATCACCATTTTTTGTCCACAATTCTATGACCAAAGGGATGCTCAGTTTTCTAACTGATGCATAAAAATTAATATAAGAGAGGGTAAAAACATGAAAATTTTGAAGGCAGTAAAAAAAGTTCCCGGCGGTATGATGATAGTTCCCCTACTTTTAGGTGCACTAGTAAACACATTTTTCCCATCTGTTCTTGAAGGCCTTGGTGGCTTCTCAACAGCTATGTGGAAAACAGGCGCAAATGCTATTTTAGGCGTATTCCTATTCTGTAACGGCGCACAAATTAAAGTTCGCCAAGCAGGTGCATCCTTGGCAAAAGGCGTTGGCTTAACAGCAATTAAATTCGTTATAGGTGCTGCAATTGGTATACTAATTAACGCATTATTTGGCGAAGCTGGTTTCCTAACAATTACACCATTGGCTGCAATAGCTGCTATTACAAACTCTAACGGCGGCCTATACTCTGCCCTTGCAAGTGAATATGGCGATAGTACAGACGTTGGCGCAGTATCAATTCTATCTATAAACGATGGCCCATTCTTAACAATGGTAGCCCTTGGTGCATCTGGTATAGCAGCAATTCCTTACATGGCATTAGTTGCAACAATACTTCCAATACTAGTTGGTTTTATTCTTGGCAACCTTGATGAGGATATTGCAAACTTCTTAGCACCCGGTACAGTTTTACTTATCCCATTCTTCGCATTCCCTCTTGGTTCAGCATTAAACTTAGGCAACCTAATTAAAGCTGGCCTTCCTGGTTTACTTCTTGGTGTTATTTGTGTACTTACAACAGGCTTTGGTGGTTACATTGTAATGAAGCTATTGAAAGCTAAAAACCCTGGTGTTGGCTGGGCAATTGGTACAACAGCTGGTAATGCAGTTGGCACACCTGGTTTCTTATTATCAATTGGTGCTACAACAGCAGCTATAGCTGAATCAGCAACAGGCCAAATTACAGGCGCTATTATTGTAACCGCAATACTATGCCCATTATTAACCCACTACTTCTCTAAGAGAGAGATGGCTAAAGCAGGAAAACAAGCTGCATAATTTAGCGTCACTTTAGTGGGGATTGGAGAAAGGAGTTATCATGGCACTTGTTAAACTTCCATACGGGAAAACATTTCAAGAAGCTGAAATAGCCGACAATCAAATACAAGGCATTTTAGTATCAAAATTAGAAGAATATACCGCACCAGCATCACAGTGGGATTTGGTTAAGGGCGCCTTAGACAACCCAATTGGTACAGATAAACTTGAGAATATGGCTGTGGGTAAAGATAATATAGTTATACTTTGCTCTGACCACACAAGGCCTGTTCCTAGTAAAATAATTATCCCTCAAATGTTGGAGCGTATACGCAAAGGTAACCCTAATGCAAAAATAACCTTACTTATTGGTACAGGTTGCCATAGGGAAACCACAAAGGAAGAATTACGTAATAAATTTGGCGACGAAATATTTAACAACGAAAACATTTATGTACACGACTGCGAGGATGAAGCCCTTTTAGTAAATATAGGCAAGCTTCCATCTGGTGGTGAAATTATTGTAAACAAAATTGCCGCAGAGGCAGACCTATTAGTAGCTGAAGGCTTTATAGAGCCTCACTTCTTTGCTGGTTACTCTGGTGGCAGGAAAAGCGTATTCCCCGGTTGTTGCTCAAGGAAAACAGTTATGTATAACCATAATGCAGAATTTATTGATAGCCCATACTCAAGAACAGGTATATTAAAAGATAACCCTATTCATAGAGATATGATATTTGCAGCTAGAAAGCTACAATTGGTATTTATATGCAACGTGGTAATAAATGCAGCAAAAGAAGTTATTCACTGTGTGGCTGGTGACCTTGAAGAAGCCCATGAAGCTGGCACAGAATGGCTAAAGGACTATGCTGGCGTAGATAGAAAAGAAGCCGACATAGTACTTACAAGCAATGGCGGTTATCCCCTAGACCAAAATATTTACCAAGCAGTTAAGTCCATGACAGCGGCTGAAGCTTGTGTAAAACAGGGTGGCGTTATAATCGTTTCATCAGAAAGTAGCGATGGTGTTGGTGGTGAAGGTTTCTTAAGATCCTTCCGTGAAGAGCCAGACGAAAATAAAATGATGGCAGAATTCCTAAATACACCTAAAGAAGATACCATAGCCGACCAATGGCAATCTCAAATATTTGCAAGGGTACTATTGCGTGCAAGGGTAATATTTATATCAGAAGTTGACGATCAAACTGTACGCGACTTGCATATGATACCTGCAAAAACCCTTGATGAAGCTATGAAAAAAGCATATGAACTCGCTGGAAGCGATGCCACAGTTACCGTAATACCCGACGGTGTAGCCGTAATTGTAAAATAATACAAATGCAGAGGGGTACACAAGTACCCCTTTTGCTTTAGAGAGGGAAGTGAGAAATTTGGATAAATACCTAATTATAGCAGACGATTTTACTGGATCAAACGATACTGGCGTACAAATGAAAAAACGTGGTATACCAACAGAAGTTGTACTATTCCCCGAATCTTTACGCATGGTAAAAGGCTCTATGGTTTTGGATACAGAGTCAAGGAATATGCCTAAACAAGATAGTTACAACAAGGTATATAAAATGGTTGAAACTGTGTTTGAAAAAGCACAATTTGATATAGTTTTTAAAAAGGTAGACTCCACAATTCGTGGTAACATTAAAGAGGAAGTTCAAGCCGTTCAACAACTGTATAAGGCTGATAAAATATTATTTGCACCTGCTTTTCCAAGAATTGGTAGAACAACCGCAGAAGGCATACACTACTTAAATGGTGTTCGTATATTGGAAACAGAAATGGCAAAAGACCCCTATAATCCTGTTGTTGAGGATAATATAAGCTCCATTTTAAAGGATGTTGATGGTACTGTTACCCACCATGGTATAGAAGAAATTCGTAGTGGTAAAATAGATTTAAGTGCAAGCGTTTGCCATACATTTGATGCTGAGGAAATATCCGACCTTGAAAATATAGTTAAAGCTTGTAATATTGAAGGGCAAAAGGCCCTTTGGATTGGTTCCGCAGGCCTTGCAGATGCCTTATTTGACTCCATAGTTCCTCATTATCCCAGTTTAGCAATAGTTGGTTCAATAAGCCAAGTATCTGAAAAACAAATTGGTTTTGCAGAATTTGAGGGCGCCCCTGTTGTGCTTGTTCCTGCCGAAGTTTTACTAAAGCAAGAAGGCCTTGAAGAATATGCTGCAATAGTTGTAAACCATATAAAAGATGGTAAAAATACTATACTTACATCTTCAACAAAAAGGGCAGATTACGAAAAATCAATTGAAGTTGCAAAAACAATGGGCATTGATGCTAAGGCTGCAAGTAAATATGTACAAGAATCCCTTGGCATATTAGCAAAATTGATATTAGATTCCGTAGCAGTATCTGGTATATTTTTAACTGGTGGCGATACCGCAATATCTGTAATACATAGTTTGGCTTGTAGTGGTAGCACAATAGTAAGTGAGTTAACTACTGGCGTTGTATTATCCGAGCTTAATGGTGGTGCATATGGCGGTTTACCCATTGTTACAAAGGCAGGTGCTTTTGGAACACCGGAAACTATACACGACGGCTTAGCAAAGTTAAAGGAGTTAACATAACATGAAAAAAACACTTATTACAATGGGCGACCCCGCAGGCGTAGGCCCAGAGATTTCTCTAAAGGCTGTTGAATCAGACCCAAAACTATTGAACAATACGGTAATAGTAGGTAGCCTTGGCGTACTTAAATATTATAAGGAATTATTAAAAACTCCATCACCTTTTAATGTAATACAAAACATGAGTGAATTTAAGGAAGGTCATGTAAATATTATAGATGTAATAGATTTGGATTTTAATAAAATAAAAATAGGTGAAGTATCCCCTATTGCAGGCGATGCAGCTTACCAATACCTAGAAAAAGCAATAGGCTTATCCATGGCAAAAGAGGCCGGCCCTGTTGTTACAGCGCCATTAAACAAGGAAGCCTTACACCTAGGTGGCCATAATTATGATGGGCATACTGAAATATTTGCAACCCTTACAAAAACCCCAAAATATACAATGATGCTTTGGAGTGAAATAATGAGCGTGGTTCACGTATCAACCCACTGTTCATTAAGGAACGCGTGTGACCGCGTTAAAAAGGAAAGGGTACTTGATGTTATACACTTAGGCTACCAAGCATTAAAAAACCTTGGTGTTGACGAGCCAAAAATGGCTGTTGCAGGCTTAAACCCCCACTCTGGTGAAAACGGTATATTTGGCACAGAGGATATTGAAGAGATTACTCCTGCCATAGAGGCCGCAAAGGCTGAGGGCATAAATGTGGAAGGCCCTGTACCTCCAGATACAGTATTCCTAAAAGCCTCAAAGGGTAAATACGATATGGTAGTTGCCATGTACCACGATCAAGGACATATACCAATGAAAATGCTTGCATTTGATTCTGGTGTTAACACAACCCTTGGCTTACCAATAATACGTACATCCGTAGACCATGGCACAGCTTTTGATATTGCTGGTAAAGGTATAGCAAGGGAAGAAAGCATGCTTTGGGCCTTAAAGCTTGGTACACGCTTTGCAGAACATATAGAATAAAAATATAATATTTAACCCCCAAGCAATGCTTGGGGGTTTTTGTTTACTTTAAATAATAAATATGATAAATTTGAAATATTAAATAGCTTGGGGGTGTTAATGTGGCAAGAATAATAAACACAACACAACTTGTACCAATTATTAAAAATCTAGTTATGAAAGCTTGTTATGAGATTGATATAAATATGATAAATTCTTATGATAATGCTCTAAAATTAGAAAAATCTCCTTATAGTAAAATGGGCTTAGAACTTATTATTAAAAACGCCAATTTTGCCAAGGAAAACCAAATTGCATGTTGCCAGGATACTGGGGCTTGTGTAATATTTTTTGAAATTGGCCAACAAGTATCATGGGATGGCCCAAGCTTTATTAGCCAAGTAAACGAAGGTGTAAGGCAAGGCTATAATGATGGTTATTTAAGAAAATCAATGGTGGTAGACCCTATTGGTAGAAAAAATACAAACGATAATACCCCTGCTATTATACACACAGAAATTATACCTGGTGATAAGGTCCAAATTACTGTTATGCCAAAGGGTGGTGGTAGTGAAAATATGAGCAAATATGCTATGCTTATGCCTTCCGACGGTATTGATGGCATTAAAAAGTATGTAATAGATACTGTTAATAAAGCTGGCGGAAAACCTTGCCCACCCATTGTTGTGGGCATTGGAATTGGTGGCACAATGGATAAATGCACCCATATTGCCAAAAAAGCTTTATTAAGACCTATTGGAGAACATAACTTAAACCCTATATATGAACAATTAGAAATTGATTTACTGCAGGAAATAAACAAATTAGGCATAGGAACAATGGGTATGGGAGGTACAGTTACTGCTTTCGCTGTAAATGTTGAATATTATCCTTGCCATATAACATCTTTACCTATTGCAGTAAATATACAATGCCATTCCAACAGGCATGCTGAATTTACATTATAGGAGGGTTTATGGATTATAGAGAAAATTTGCCCTTAACAAAGGATGCTGTATCAAAATTTAAAGCTGGTGATGTTGTTTATTTAACTGGTTATTTATATACCGCAAGGGATGCTGCCCATAGTAAACTATATAACTTGTATAAGGCTGGCAATTCAATGCCATTAAACTTTAAAAATCAAACAATTTTTTATGCAGGGCCTTGCCCTACAAAGCCTGGTATGGCAATAGGTTCAGTTGCCGCAACAACAAGCGTACGTATGGACCCATATGTTGAAATGTGTTTTAAACTTGGTGTTACAGCAATGATAGGTAAAGGTGATAGGTCACCCTATGTTAGTAATTTATGCAAAAAATACGGTGGGGTATATTTTTTAAGTATAGGTGGCATAGCTGCATTAATTGCACAACAAGTTAAATCCTGCAATGTAGTTGCCTATGAAGAATTGGGTACCGAATCAATAAAAGAGCTTTATGTTGAAAACCTTATGCTTATCGTGGGCATAGATAGCAATGGAAACGAATTTCAAAAAAGTGAAATTGAAAAATATAGAACAATTTAATCACACAAAAACAGCCCATT
>CAZJEB010000013.1:0-36029 GCA_964544955.1 uncultured Oscillospiraceae bacterium
CAAGTTAAATAGCGAGTATTGCTATCCTTAATAATATATTGGCTAGCTGCTTTTGAAATAGGTGTAGTAAACAATAAAGCAATTAATAGTATGTAAGTAATTATTTTTTTCATATAACCCTCTAAGCTTTTTATTTAATTATATAATAGTATTAAAAATATGCAAATAAAAAATAGCCCTAAGGCTATTTTTGTTTGGTGGAGATGAGGGGAATTGAACCCCTGTCCGAAAGTCTGTTAAGGCCCCCTTCTACGAGCGTAGTTAATTATTTAAAATTCCCTCCATCATTCGTAAATTAACATACTAATGATTTTAGTAGCTTCATATTACGTAAGTTATCGCAAAGCTTTGATAGTTACGTTGCCCTTGGCGCTTTACATCACAATTCCGGTTTAAGGACATTACGGGGTGATGACGGCATTATGCCGCGAATGCTAATTGATTATTATTGTCAATTAAATTTAAGTTCCCGTTTTAGCGTGGTTCAGGGCCACGGCTCGCTTAGAACCCCTCCAATACCCCCGTCGAAGCCAAAACATCCCCATGTTTGGGTATAATTACTTATACTCACGCATGGCTCGTTCCATGGCACGCTTGGTATCACGTTGTGCAAGGCTTTCACGCTTATCGTGTAGTTTTTTACCTTTACACAAACCAAGAAGAAGTTTTACCCTATTATCTTTTAAATACAACTGTAATGGTATAAGGGCGTAACCATCTTTTTTTACAGCTTGGTATAGTTTGCGAATTTCATTTTTATGCAACAATAGCCTTTTAGGCCTTAATGGGTCTGTATTAAAAATATTGCCTTGTTCATAAGGGCTTATGTGCATACCTTCTGCAAACATTTCCCCTTGGCGAACCATACAAAAGCTTTCCTTTAAGTTAACCTTGCCTTGGCGTATACTTTTAACCTCAGTACCTTTTAATTCTATGCCACACTCATAAGTTTCTTCAACAAAATATTCATGCCTTGCCTTTTTGTTTTGAGCTAGTACACGATTGCCTTGTTGTTTTGCCATATGCAACCGCTCCTTTCAAAACTACTTAGCTATATAATTATAACATATCGGCAACAATAATATCAACCTATCACTAATTTTTCATAACCTTCAGTCATTAAAATTGTATCATCTAAAAGCACCCAAAGGGCTTCTACCCCATCTAGCTTATTAGCTAATTCCAAGCCTTGTTCATAGGGCATTATAAATAAGGCTGTGCTTAAGTAATCGGCTAAAGCGCTATTTTCAGTAACTATTGTAACCGCTTTTACATGGTTGGCTGGCATAAGGCTTATAGGGTCTATAATATGGTGATATTTTTTTCCATCAACAATGTAAAACCTTTGATAATCACCACTTGTAACAACTGCCAATTCTTTAACAGCAACAACATTTAGCATTTTATTAGCACTACTTTGGGCTGTATTAGGGTCTTGAATACCAATTGACCATGATTCTCTTCCATCTAATGGTGCTATACCAGCTTTTACATTGCCACCTGCGCTTATTACAAACGAAGGTATGCTTGAGCTTTTTAAATAATCCGCCACCATTTCAGTAGCATAACCTTTTGAAAGGGCGGATGTATCTAACAGCATATTGGGGTCCTTATAAAATACAGTTTGCGCTTGTTCATCAAGTATTAGGTTGTTTATATCTGTAAAGTTATTAAGTTCCACAAGCCTATCCATGCTAGGAAGTTTTGCTTCAGCTGGGTTATTAATTCCTACTATTCTATAATCATGCCATTCCTTAAGCACTGATCCCATAGCCATATTTACCCCTGTGGGAATTTCTAGTTGAAGTTTTTGACCATATACTAAAAAGTCAAATAGTTCCTTATCAACTTTAACTGGTGCATCTTTGGCTATTTTATTTAATGTACACATATTAACAACGCCATCATATTCATTATATATATCAAAATATTTATGATACATACGGAACATGTCATGGGCCTTTTGCGTTTCATTATCAAAGTTTTCTTTGCTATCGCTATAAGCAATTATTGTAATTATAGTATCAAATGTATCAAAAAAATGCATAGAGTATTTCTCTGGTGCTGCAAAAGCTACAGATGATAATAATATAATAAAGGATAAAATAATTGTTAGTAATTTTTTAAACATAGTACCACTTCCCTAAAATTAGATAAATAAATGATACTAAATAAATATTATAAAATCAATATATAACTTCATAATAATTTTGTAACATTTTGTAATCTTTAATTGACAATTTGAAACTATTGTGATAAAGTTTTATTGAGCTTTAATAGCGTATTTTATAGAATTATATACATAATGAAAGGTAATAAATTATGTTACAAAATATTTCATCAAAAATTAAAAGAATTATTGCATTAGCATTAATAATACTAATGGCAAGTTCTAACATGGTTGAAGTTTTTGCATCAAGCACAGCAACTGTAAATACAAGTGCCTTGTTGTTAAGGTCTGAAATGAGCACTGATTCTACCGTGCTAATTGCAATACCTCAAGGTGAAAACATAGAGCTTGAGTATATCGCTCAGGATTGGTGTAGGGTTAAATATGGCAAACTTAGCGGCTTCGTTATGAGGAAATACCTTATAATAAATGACTATGTTACTACAAACCAAAGCCCTGTAACTGGCATTGATTTACCAACAATCACCACAAAATTGGGCGATACTGGCAATGAAGTATTAAAGCTACAAAAAGCATTAAACAAAATTGGCTATTATAATGGCATAATGGATGGTAGCTTTGGTAAACAAACAGAAGATTCTGTTTTAGCCTTTCAAAAAAGTATGAATTTAAATGCTGACGGTGTTGCAGGCGCAAGCACCATATCAGCAATTTCTACCCAATTTAATTCAAACAACAATTTAAACTTAAATGTAAACTACAACAAAGTAAATTCTATTAGTGAAATAGGCGGTATGCCCAACACTTCAAAATTAGGCGATAAAGGCCAAGACGTTGTTAAATTACAACAAGCATTAAATGTACTTGGTTACTTTAACGGTACAATAGACGGTAGTTTTGGCACTGCAACAGAAACTGCTCTAAAACGTTTCCAAAGCAATAGGAAAATGACCGTTGATGGCATTGCAGGCCCTGGTACATTATCTGTTATATTTGGAAGTAATATAAATGGTAGTATATCAACACAATCTGTACAAAACACAGTAAACACAATAATAAGCACTGTAAGCCAAGGTGCAACATATAATAAAGTAAAATCCATTAGCGAAATTGGTACAATTCCTAACACTACAAAATTAGGCGATAATGGCTTAGATGTTGCAAAGTTGCAACAGGCTTTAAATGTACTTGGTTACTACAATGGCACAATAGACGGAAATTTTGGAGCACAAACTGAAAACGCATTAAAACGCTTCCAAACAAACAAAAAGTTAAGTGCTGATGGCGTTGCTGGCCCTGGAACATTATCCATAATGTTTGCATCAAACACAAGTCAAAATAATGTTCAAAATACTGTTAACACCGCAAGTACAACAACTTATAGCACAGTAGGCTCAATAGGGGAAATTGGTGGAATACCCAATACAACAAAATTAGGCGATAGCGGCATAGATGTTGCTAAGTTACAGCAGGCATTAAATGTACTTGGTTACTATAGTGGAACAATAGATGGTAACTTTGGGGCACAAACAGAAACCGCATTAAAACGTTTCCAAACAAATAGAAAAATGAATGCTGACGGTGTTGCTGGCCCTGGAACATTATCCGTTATATTCGGTAATACTATAACTGGTGCAAATACAGTAAACACAAGCAATACAAATAGCAACAATACAACAACAAGCTATATTTCTGGTTCATTAAACGCAGCAGCACAAGCTCAAGCAAGGTTAACAATAACATCCCTTGAGGATATTGGCGATACCCCTGCTACATCAAAAAAAGGTGATGTGGGTATCGATGTAGTTAAACTTCAACAAGCATTAAAAGTAAGTGGTTATTATAATGGAACAATAGATGGTAGCTATGGCGAAGGTACAGAAAAAGCTATAATGACCTTCCAAAAGAAAAGAAGTATGCAGGATGATGGTATTGCAGGCCTCGCAACAATAAGGGTATTATTTGGTTCAAAGGCTGCAAATGCATCCAGCTATGTATCAGTATTACAACCTGAAGAAGTTACAACAAACAACGCTAATACAAGCGACCCTAACAGGGTTCCTAACATTGATGCAATTGGAAGTGTTCCAAACACATCAAAGCCAGGTGATAGTGGTGAAGATGTTAAAAAATTACAACAAGCTTTAAACGTACTTGGTTACTATAATGGAATTATCGATAGCAACTATGGTGAAGGCACTCAAAAGGCAGTAAGCGCTTTCCAACGCAAACGTGGCATGGGTGATGATGGTATTGCTGGCCCATCTACAATAAGAATATTGTTTGGTGAGAAGGCTGCAAATGCCAACACATACGTTAGCAATAACCCCACAACAGTTGTTACAAGCGATGAAGATATGGGTGATATTTACTCCATAGCTGATATAGGTGTACCTGCCACATCAAAACCTGGTGATAAAGGCGAAGATGTTAAAAAGTTACAACAAGCATTAAAACTTTTAAGCTTCTATGAGGGCGCAACAGACGGTAGCTTTGGCGAAGGCACAAAAAATGCCCTAATAAAATTCCAAAAGAAAAGGGGTATGAATGCTGATGGCGTTGCTGGCCCATCAACAATAAGAATAATTTTTGGTGAACCCGCCGCAAACGCATCAACATATACAGCCTCAAATAACAACTCATCAACATCAAGCAGTTCAAGTAGCAGTTCAGGCAACGATAAAAACATGGCTGGTATAAACGCCATTGCTGATATTGGCACAGTTCCAAAAACAAGTAAACCTGGCGATTACAGCACAGATGTTAAAAAATTACAGCAAGCTTTAAAGCTTTTAGGCTACTTTAATGGAAAAGTTGATAGCCGCTATGGTGAAACAACAAAACAAGCTGTAATAAAGTTCCAAGCTAAAAAAGGCATGAGTGAGGATGGCCTTGCAGGCGCAACAACAATAAGGCTATTATTTGGCAAAGAGGCGCAAAACGCAGCAACTGCAAGCAATAAGGAATATAAAACAGAGAAAATAGACTGGTTTAATGGTGGTAATAGAACTATACCTAAAAAGGCTACATTCTATGTAAAAGACGTTAAAACTGGTAAGGTATTTAAGGCAATGCGTTGGTCTGGTGCAAGTCACTTAGACTGTGAACCCTTAACAAAAGAAGATACTGCTATAATGAAATCCATTTTTGGTGGATATAGCTGGAGCAGAAGGGCTGTACTTATTAAATACAATGACCATGTATATGCAGGTAGCATGAACGGCTTCCCCCATGGTACACAAACAATAAAAAACAATGGCTTCGAAGGGCATTTCTGTATACATACATCAGGTTCAAAAACTCACGGGTCAAACAAGGTTGATTCTGAGCATCAAAACCAAGTAGGCAGAGCATTAAGAAGTACATGGTAAATCGTAAATCGTAAATAAAAACTCCCCAATGGGGAGTTTTTTATAATAATTTAACCTGCATTTATTCCTTGGGATATTTCATCTAAGGATAATGAGAAGCTTGGTAAGCTTTCTTCAACAAAAAGTTGAACTTCTGGCATATCCATGGCCAATATAGATTGGTATATGGTCTTTTTTGCGTTTAAAAACTCTTGATTGCCCGCTTTTTCTTCCTCTATACATTTTATGTAGGCCGATATTTTATCCGCTGCTTTAACCAATTTCCACTCATAAGAATTTTTATCTGGTTTTAAATATTTAGCATATTCACCTTTTAGAGGCTCATCAAGCATACTTAAAAGGTGGTCATTCGCCATGTTTTCAAGCTCCTTGTAGGATTGCTCTATTGTAGGGTTGTTATATTTTACAGGCGTTGGCAAATCCCCCGTAATAACCTCACCAACATCATGGTAAGCTGCAAGGGCTATAACAAGCTCTGTATCTATATTTTTATTGAATTTTGTATTCGCAATTAAGGCTAAACCATGGCTTATAAATACAACTTGCATTGTATGTTCCATATCATTTTCTGCTTGGGTGGAACGCATAAGGCCCCAGCGTTGTATAAGTTTTAAACGAGATATATAAGCATAAAAATGTTGCATTTAATTCTCCTTTTCCTTACTTGCAACTATCCTATTAATTGCATTAACATAAGCATAACAGCTGCCCTCAATAATGTCGGTTGATACCCCTTTTCCAACCATAACTATTCCATCATACTCTACTTTAACAGTTGCTTCACCAAGCCCATCACGGCCTTCCGATACTGCTTTTAATTGGTAGCTTTGTAACTTGGCAGAAATTCCTGTTATTAAGTTTATTGTTGAAAAACAAGCATCTATTGGGCCTTCACCACAGGCTGCATCAGTTATAATATGGTCGCCTTCTTCAAGGGATATTGTAGAAGTGGAAATCAACTTATCCCCACTAAACACTTGGTATGATACCATTTTGTACTTACCTTCGCTTTTTAAAGAAGCCGATGTTAGCAGGGCAAGAACATCCTTTTCGCTTATAGTCTTTTTTTGGTCCGCAAAGTCTTTAAACTCAGCAAAAACCTCATCAAGTTCCTTATCAGTTAATGTATAGCCTAATTGTTCTGCATAGCTTACAAAGGCATGCCTACCTGAAAGTTTGCTTAACAAAATATCACCACTAGGTATACCTAAATCCTTAGGGTTAATTATTTCATATGTGGTTCTATTTTTTAATACACCATGTTGATGTATTCCACTTTGGTGGCTGTATACAGCCGACCCTATAATTGCTTTGTTTTGAGCTGGCTCCAAGCCACTGCGTTCAACAACCACTCTGCTTAATTTATAAAGTTTTCTTAAGTCTAAGCCATCATCAAGCTTGTAATAATCCTTGCGCGTTCTAAGGCCAAGTATTACTTCCTCTAAAGGTGCATTACCTGCCCTTTCACCAAGGCCATTTACCGTACATTCAAACTGCCTTGCCCCTGCATTCAAACCTGCCAATGTGGTTGCTGCTGCTAAGCCAAGGTCATTGTGGGTGTGCACAGATATATAAAAATCTGGATCCCCCTCTATTTTAATACTTAACAAATAATCATTTACCATTTTAATAATAGATGCATACTCATCAACTGTTGCATAGCCTACGGTATCAGGTATGTTTATAATTGTTGCACCATTTTTGTATGCTGTTTTATAACATTCCAACAAAAAGTCTGGCTCTGTTCTTGTTGCATCTTCACAGGAAAACTGTACTTCATCACACACTTTTGATGCATATGCCACACTTTTAGCAATTTTATCAATTATTTGTTCCTTGCTCATATTAAGCTTAAATTCTCTGTGCAAGGGGCTAGATGCAATAAATATATGCAAGCGTGATTTTACTGCATCCTTCATAGCTTCAAGGGCAGTATCAATATCCTCCATTCTGCACCTTGCTAAGGAGCATATTGTTGACTTTGTTACAGCCCTGCTTATATTTTCAACTGCTTTAAAATCCGCATTGCTTGCAGCTGGAAAGCCCGCTTCAATAACGTCAACACCAATATCATTTAGTTGACGCGCTATTTCTATTTTTTCATCTATACTAAAGCTAACCCCTGGGGTTTGTTCTCCATCCCTCAAGGTAGTATCAAATACAATTACCCTATTGTTTGCCATATATTTACCTCGCTAATTTATTAGCTTAATTATATATAAACACATTATTTTGTCAAATTATTGAACTATTTTTAAGTTGGGCAAAAATTCGCTTTGCCAAAATAAGTTGCCATTAATATAATCAATAGCCTTTCCATCAATAAAAAACATTACACTTTTCACTTCTTTAATTTTACACATACTATTTACAACAGAATATGCAAATAGTTTTTCTTGGTTACCATTTACCGACTTGAGTTTTTCAAAAACACTTTGTGCAAAATTTATAGATAGAGTGCTACCATCTAAGGCTAAGCCCAAAATTTCTGCATCCTTAATTTCAAAATTTAATATGCTTTTACTTTCAGCATCACTATAATCTGTGCCTATCTTTCCCCTAAACAGCTCTAAAAGTATTGTTCTTGGGTTTACATTTACAACTTCTGCTATTTCCCTTTTTACTTCAACAAGCCTATCACCCTGTGTATTTGAATAATACAAGGATAGGTCTTTTACAATAAAACCTGCAAGTATTGGCCTGCTAATAAGGCCATTATCAAAGCTTTCTGTTTTTATTATTTCCCCTATATTATTTGTTAAGCTTGTTAGCATTGTATCACCAATATACACCCTTATACCCGCTAGGTTTGGTATAAATGTGCTTAGGCTGTTACCTATCATAGCAATTGAAGTATTCCTATCAAGGTTTGATGCCTTTAAAACATCATCAAATATATTTTTAAACCTTAGCGTAATTAAAACTCCACCCGCTTCCCAATCGCTAACTTGTGGTTGGGTTGATAATAAATCATAAAAACTTGGTATTTTAATTCGGTTTGGGCTATGGCTTGTTTCAAGTTCCCTAATTATCTTAGATGCCATATCCGCGGTGTTTGCACTAGCAAAACTAATACTACGCATTTCAGGAACAATTCCCTTACCTGAATTAGATGGGTAATAAAGGCTTGTAGGCATTTCTATAACTCTACCTTCATTATTAGCCTTATTCCTTGATTCTAATAGTTTTATATGGTTAGCAAAAGAATTATAGTCATTCTCCCTTTTAAGCACTCCCATGGGCATGCCTGTATTAATATCAAGGGCAACAGCTTTGTCCGCCACTAATATATTTACATAATCTATACCACTAAAGTCACACAATGTTTCAGCAATGGAAGAACTTAGCAAATAAAATTGGTCACTATTAAGCCTTAAAGCATTCGCGGTTAAATTAACGCTTGCTACATTCCCCGATAGCTCTATTGGATTATTCCCAAATAAACCAATATCATACCCAAAAGTTGGTGATGCCAAGTTGTCATCACCTTCATACTTTAAAAGGCTATTTATTACAAGCTCATATGCATTATCTGCCAAGCTAAGCTCAACAGGCAATTTTAAAACTCTAAGTACGTTTGTATATCTATCAGGCAAATAAATGGAGGCACTATGAAAATATTTAAGCCTAGAATCTCCCCTTGGGGCTTCAATGCTAGTTTGAGCTACTGGTAAGGGCAAAAATTCTTTATTTTCACCATCTATACCAAAATTTGCACAAGAGCTAACAAATAGGCTTAAAATAGCGCAATATATTATTAAGCTAAGTTTTTTATTCATACTGCACCTTCACTTAAATAGCTTATTAGTGTTAAAAATGAATTTTCATCTACCTTCCAAATGCCATTAATATTCAACATTTGTAGGGGGTAAACTATAGCATCAGTATTTCCATCAAAATATAACGTTAATATTACTACAGCTTTATTACCCATAGGGGATATTGTACCCTGGGAAAGGTCAAACTCCATAGGGCTATTTATTTGTGTTAATAAATCCCTAAGGCTATTAACACTTAAACTATCTTGGTTTCTAGTGTTTTTGCCCAAATATAATATACACTCATTTACATCCATATTAATCCAAGCTTTTACAAGTTTATCTGCACTTTTTCTAGGGGTAAGTATGCTTGAATCATTCCTTATAATAGGTGGCAATGTTTCATTTTTATCATCAAATAAAAATGAACTCTTTAATCTATAAGCATTAGAATTTTCATTATCTGGCTTTATAAATATTTGTATGCCTAAGTAGGGATAATTATCAGTAATTGTAGCGGCAATAGAGTCTAAAACAAGCTGCCTTGTTGCCTTATCATTTGCATTATAATTAACATTTAAAAACTCTTCTGAAAAAGTAATTGCAAGTATTTTATTGTCATTCAAGGGTACTGCATTTAGTACATTCAACTCTTGAGGGAACAAGTTAACAAGGTCACCATTAGATTTTTGCGGGCCATAAAGTAGCTCTCTAATTATGGAAAGCTCTGGTATTTCATCGCTTTTAACCTTAATATCCCTTGTTTCAGCAACAAGCAAATTTTGATTTTTATATGCAAAGTAAAGGTTGGCTGTAACTTGTTTTTCCATATATTCCGATGCAACTTCGGAAAAAACAATGTTCTCTGTTTCTGGAAGTTTATTTTCGCCTATGTTTGCATTATTAACGTAATTAATTGTTCCACAGGCGCTTAATGTTGCAAGGCAAATTGCACAAAATACTATAAGTAAAAGTTTTTTCATCAGGCACCTACTTCGCTGCTAAGGGCAGTTCAACAATAAACTCTGTACCCTTATTTGCATCACTATTTACATAAATCTTGCCACCATGTAGCATTATCATTTGGTATACAATTGAAAGGCCTAAGCCTGTACCGCCTGATTCTCTACTTCTAGCCTTATCAACCCTATAGAACCTATCAAATATGTTTTTAAGGTCCTCCTTAGGTATTCCTGCCCCATTATCCCTTACGCTAAGCACAGCTATACGGCCAGTTTTTCTTAAATTTACATTTATTATGCCATTTTCACCAGTGTACTTAACGGCATTGTCTACCAAGTTATACACAACTTGTTGTAACTTTGCAGAGTCTGCATATATTTCACATTCATCATCAAGCTCTACATTTAGCGTTTGATTTTTTTGTTCTGCTAGCAAAGTCATTTTATTGCATATATTTTGAACAAGGTCTGCAAGGGAAAACTTTGTTCTATCAAGGTTAAGGGCCTTATTATCAAGGGATACAAGGGTTAATAAATCCTTAACTACGGAGTTAAGCCTGTCAATTTCCTTGTTTATATCAGTTAAAAACTCCTTAGCTATTTCAGGGTCCATATCATCTTGATATATTATATTTTCAAGCAATATTTTCATTGTAGCAAGGGGGGTTTTTAGTTCATGGCTAGCATTTGATATAAACTGGTTACGGCTTGATTCAAGGTTTTCTAACTTTTCACTCATAGTGTTAAATGTGGCTGAAAGGTTTTTAATTTCCTTACTACCACGTTCAGCAACCCTAACGGAAAAATCACCTTTACCCATTTTTTCAATACCATGGGTTAATGTGCTTATAGGCCTTGTTATTATGCTAGAAAAAAGCATAGCAATAACCATTGATACCAAGGCTGAAACCCAAAAAAACTTAACTATTGATGCTTGTAGTTCATTAAGGTTTGTTATAACATCATCAAGGGAAGAAGTAAACAAAACAATACCCTGCAAACCTTGGTTGTTTACTAAGTTTGCAGTGCAAATATTTATCCACTTATCTTTACCGTTAGCATTTATTGGGCTAACGCTATATGCTCCATAGGCTGAAGATGCTCCCGTATTTAATATATCGGATACTTCTTTTATATTAAGGCGTTGGCCTTCGGCTTTGCCATATGAATCGGCCTGTACTTTTCCATGCTTATCAAGCACCATAAGCCTTGCATTATATTCCCCACCAAAACGTTCTAATGTTGTGTTAAGTTGGGGCATATCTGCATTTAAAAATAAGTGCGTAACGTTTACAGCAAGTTTTTCAACGCTGTATTTATCGTTACGCATTCTTTGAGCAAGCTGGTAATTACCCACAAGGGCTATTGTAGAGCTTGCAATTGCAATGTATGAGGCGCCTACTATAAACAGAAAAGCAACAACAATTTTCCAGCGTATGGACCCAAAAGGATTGTTAATCTTTATCGGTAAAATAGTAGCCTACCCCCCATTTTGTAAATATATATTCTGGGTGAGCGGGGTCACTTTCAATTTTTTCACGCAAACGCCTAATATGAACGTCAACTGTGCGTGCATCGCCAGTATAATCGTACTTCCATACGGTTTCAAGCATTTGTTCACGGGAGTATACCCTGCCCCTATTAGTAGCAAACATATATAAAAGGTCAAACTCTTTAGCAGTTAAGCGAATTTCCTTACCCCTTAATGTAACAACCCTGTTTGTAGAATTTATTTCCATTTCGTGTATTTTCATAATTCCGTGGGAGTCTACACTGTTTATTCTACGCATAATTGTTTTAATACGAGCTTTAACTTCCAATATATTAAAGGGCTTGGTCATATAATCATCGGCACCATATTCTAGGCCTAAAATTTTATCCATATCCTCACCCTTGGCGGTAAGCATTATAATTGGCACGTTGCTATGTTCACGTATCCTTTGACAAACGGTAATACCGTCCATTTTAGGCAACATAACATCAAGCAAAACAAGGTCAAATTTGCTTGCAAAAAACTTGGCCAAAGCCTCCTCGCCATCAAAAGCGGACTCGGTTTCATAGCCATCTTGTTCCAAAGTATACTTTAAACCTTTAACTATTAAAGGTTCGTCATCAACAAGCAATATTCGTTTAGCCACTTGAACATGCCTCCTTAAGAAAAATTCAGATAATTACCTATATATATTACATTATTTTATTAAATATTGCAAGGATTCTGCAACATTTAATTCATAAATTGTTTATATGTGTAAATTTTAAAACTTAATTAGTGCATTAAATAGGTATTGCAAACGCTTTACATTATTTATTAAGGCAAGTATAATGTTATTGTTAACTGAAACTATGGTTCAGATTAACGGTTATGTAAACTATTTTGCGTAGGGTATCTATAAGAACCCGAACGGAGGAAAAATTGAATACTAAAAAAGCAACAAAAAACATGGTAGCAACTGCCATGTTGTGCGGTATAACCATATTGTTGGCTTATACCCCCTTAGGCCTAATACCACTACCTGCCCCATTACCATCACCTACAACAGTGCATATACCCGTATTGATAGCAACATTGTTTGTAAATTTATCATCTGGTTTAGTTGTAGCATTAACATTTGGTGTTGTAAGCTTTTTAAGGGCATTAGGTAACCCTGTTGGTCTTAACGCATTTTTTATGAACCCCCTAATAGCCATAATACCAAGGCTAGCTATACCATTAGTAGCATATTATATTAATAAATTAGTAAGCAATCTACTAAAAAATAAAACTGTTCCATTGGCTATATCATCATTTATGGGTTCAATTGCAAATACAGTGTTTTCACTAGGGTCAATACTACTATTTTATGGTAGCCCCCTTAACGAAATGATAAATAATGCCGTAGGTAGCGGCGCAGCAGCGGAAAGCTATATGAACAATGCAGCAACCTATTTAATTAGTGTAATAGCTATACCCTATGGTTTAGCGGAAGCTGCCATTGCAGCATTGTTTGTACCGATAGTAGTTTTAACACTACGCAAAGCAATTAAGTAGGAGATTAATATGATACTAACTTTAGACATTGGCAATAGCAACATAAAAGTAGCAGTTTTTAACGGCGATAAAATGATAGAATACTGGCGCGTATCAACAAACTACCAGTATACTTGCGATGAATTTGGCGTTATATTTATTGACTTTTTTACCCATGCCGGTTTAAACGTTACAGATATCAACGGAATAATAATTTCAAGCGTAGCGCCTACAATAAACTATACAATCGAGCATATGTGCCAAATTTATTTTAAGAAAAAACCTATTTGGGTTGTACCTGGTATGAAAACTGGCATAAACATAAAGTATGAAGACCCTAAACAACTTGGTAGCGATAGAATTGCTAATGCTGTTGCTGCTTACCATATTTACAATAGCCCATGTATATTTATAGACTTTGGCACAGCAACTACATTTGGTGCAATAGATAAAAATGGTAGCTTTATTGGGGGTTGCATATGCCCTGGTATTAAAGTTGCAAGTGATGCATTAGTATCTGGCACTGCTAAATTATCAAGGTTTGAGCTAGTTAAACCTAAAAAGGTTATAAATAGAACAACAACAAGCAACTTACAAAGTGGTACAATATACGGTTATATAGGCCAAGTAAGCTACTTGATTGATAAATTTAAGGCTGAGATGAAAGAGCCAGAAGCCTTTGTTGTTGCAACGGGTGGTATGGCAAGGCTAATTGCAGAGGATATAAAATCAATAGATAAAATTGATGGATCATTAACCTTAAAAGGTTTAAAAATGTTGTACGAAAAAAATTGTGGATAAGGAATATATTGCTATGAAAGAATTGTCACTTGGATTTTTAGGCTTTGGTAACATAGGCGTTGGCGTGTGGACACTAATTAACGATATGTATGATGAAATAGCCACAAACAACGGTGTTAAACTTGATATTAAAAAGATTTTGGTTAAGGATATAAATAAGGAAAGGGAAGTTAATGTAGATAAAAATTTGCTTACATTAAACCCTGACGATGTTATAAATAACCCAGAAATAGATATTGTAGTTGAGTTTTTGGGTGGTGAACAACCTGCTGCCGAATATATGCTAAAAGCCCTTAAAAACGGTAAAACTGTTGTAACAGCAAATAAAATGGCTTTTGCTTTACATTGGTCAGAGCTACATAACGCTGCTAAGGAAACAAAGTCTGGCCTATACTATGAGGCGGCAGTTTGTGGCGCAATTCCTATAATAAATGCAGTAACAGAATCCATGCAAGGCAACAGAATAGACCACCTTTACGGCATAGTGAACGGAACAACAAACGATATATTAACAAGGATGGAAAAGCATGGTTTAAGCTATTCTGAAGCTTTAAAAATAGCAATGGATTTAGGCCTTGCAGAGCCCGACCCTTCATCCGACGTGGATGGTCATGATGCTGCATATAAGCTAAGCATACTAGCCTCCCTATGTTTTAAAACAAATGTAAAATATAGCGATATTCACATAGAGGGCATAAGCAAAATTTCAAAAACCGATATGGAATATGCTCAAAACTTTGGTTACAGAATTAAATTGCTTGCAATTGCAAAAAATACAGATGGCCGAATTGAAGCAAGGGTACACCCTACATTTATACCTATTGAACACCCCTTAGCAAATATTAACGGATCAATGAACTCTGTATTTTTACACGGCCACGCCTGTGAGGATATGATGTTTATGGGCCGAGGCGCTGGTAGCTTACCCACAGCAAGCGCTGTTGTTAGCGATATAATACGCTCTACCGAGCATAAATCTCACATATACCCCAACTTTTATAACAACGGCAACTTCGTTGTAGATGAAAACTGGGAAAGTGCATATTATTTAAGGTTCTTAGCTAAAGATAACCCTGGTGTATTAAGTAAAATAGCAGGCAGTTTAGCTGATAACAAAGTAAGCATACAGTCCATGCAACAAAAAGGCACATCAACAGATGGTCGCGTTCCTGTTATGTTTATAACCCACCAAGCCTGCGAAAAAAATATACAAAAAGCCATAAACGCAGTAGGTGAAGATGTTGCCACATTAAAATCTATAATAAGGGTTGAAAACTTATAATTATAAAAAGCTCCTAATAATTAGGGGCTTTTTTATTTATTAATTTTTTAATGTATAAACATTATTACCAATACTATCTAAAATATACTTACTACCGTTTAAACATATGGTTTTTAGTTTATCCTTAGTTATTATTTTAATTGTATAATTTTCACTTAAATAATCTGTGTTTAAAACAAGCTCCGTATCCTTGTTTAAAACTTTACATTTATAGTTTTTGGTATAAGTAAATATTTCTGTATCAATAATACCCATATCACTATTATAAAATATTAATAGTGTGTTTTCATTTTGCATAGGAATAACAGTATTTTCCTTAATGTAAACGCCAATCGTATCCTCTTTAACTTTTGGGCTTAGCCATTGGCCGCCTTCTATTATTTCATTAGTAAAAAAGTTTGCCCAATTACCTTTTGGCATATAAATATTATAATTATCATCATCAAAACAGGGGGCAACCATAAGGCTTTCACCAAACATATATTGGTTAACCGCCAGCTTGCTTGTATAATCATCTTGAAATGCTATTGCCATGCTTTCCATAATAGTATCAAAATTATTTGTAGCTTTTACTGCTTGGCTAATTATATAAGGCATTAAGCTTTTTCTAACACCATAATACTTACTAAATATTTCCTGGGCACTTTGGCTAAAGTTCCAAGGTTCCCTTGGGGTTTTACCATGAAAACGGCTTAATGGAACAAAAAATCCAAATAGCATAGACCTTATATAGTCTATTTCATCAGGCATACATTCAAGGCCATTAAAGTCAGTGGTATAAAAACCTCCAATATCAAAGCCCCAAAAACCAACACCACTTGTTGCTAAGCTCAAACCACCATTAAGTATTGATGCATTATTGTATTGGCTTGATGAAGAATCACCCGCCCAGTTTGCAGGGAACATATGGCTCCCTGAGTACCCACTTCTACACCATATCATTCCAAGTTCATTCTTTTTTGCTTTAACATCACTAATAGCCTCATAAACTGTTTTAGCAAATAAATAGGGTAAAATGTTATGGCCCTGTTCACCATTCATACCATTAGCAAATATTACATCCCTTGGTACCGCCTCGCCAAAATCTGTTTTTACTGCATCCACACCTTCTTCTAATACAGGTGTAATTCTTAGCTTATACCAATTAAGCATTTGTGGGTTTGTAAAATCCAAACAGGCAACCATATCCTTTGAAAAGGCTGTTGGGTAAAACATTTTAGGCTCATTACTGTTTTGTTCTTTAACAAAATAACCCTTTTCTTTTAAATTTTCAAATTCTTTTGAAGTTTCACTTACATATGGCCACATCCATAAGCAAAGGCGTATATTTTTGGTTTTAAGGTAGGCTATAAGCTCCTTATGGTTAGGGAATCTATTATCATCCCATACCCAAGTGCCATTTTCGCTAGGGTATTGCCATGCATCAAGGTTTATTACAGCAATTTCTACACCATGTTCTTCCGCTTTTTCTACAACATCATAAACTTCTTCACTTGTGTTGTACACACAACGTGACATCCATAGGCCAAAAGCCCATTCGGGTATAAGTTTAGGCTTGCCTATTGCTTTAATAAAGTTTTGTTTTAATGTTTTTAATTTGTCGCTTACACCAAACCTAATATCTAAAAAATCATCCTCAACTTCAATAAGGCAAGATTCTGCTGAGGTTTTTGCCATATCAAACCTTGTTTTGCTAAAGTTGTTTGAAAACAAGCTATATCCCCTATCACTAATATAAAAAGGGTGAGCCTTGTACATATCTTGGCTGTTTGTGCTAAGGGCATCTTTTTGCCATACAGTAATTTCTTGCCCCCTTTTATTAAACTCTGTAAAGGATTCACCAAAACCATAATAGGCCTCATTTGGCCTTGATAACAGGTTTAACCTAAACCTTGTAATATTGTTTTCATCATCTTCATCCCAACCTAAAGGCAGTGTTTTTAGCATATTATCAACATTGCTATCGTTAATATTTTCAGCCAAAACCACTTTGTCTTTATAAACAACCTCAAAATAAAAAGGATTTTTATATATATTTATTTTAATATCGTTGTGTAGCACTTCAAAATAGTTAGTAAGCTCATTTACTTTAGCATAGTAGGTGTTAAAGTTATATATTCCTGATGTTGCTTCGTTTTTTGAATTTTCTTTGTAGGTTATAAAGCGAAAACTATTGTTTTCTAAAGGGATAAATTTAACCTTTGCCCTTTTGTTATAATATGTAATAACATTAAAAACTATTTCGTTTGTATCTGTATACCAACTATCAACTGATCTTAAAAAATCATACTTGTGTTTAAATATGGTTTTAACATCAGCTGTTTGTGGATTATAATATACTTTCATTTAAATACTCACTTTGTTATATATTTCTACCCGCAGTATCCTTATACCCATCGCTACGGGGCAACCATTTTAGGAATTTATTTACCTGTATATCCCAAAAAGCCCATTCATGCCCATAGCCTTCCATGTAGTCGCATTGGTATTTTATGCAATTATCATCCATAGCCTTTATAAATTGCTCAATTTCATCCTTAAGAAAATCCGTACTACCATAAGCAATATAAAAAGCTGGCATATTTAACTTATCTTTAAGTAATAAATTAATAGGTTCATAATCTTCCGCCGTGGCTTTTTTATTATAACTTTTCATATTTTTTCTAAAAATAGTACAAGCTGGTGAAAATGCCCCAACAGCTTTAAATTTTTTATAGTTTTTAAATCCATTAAGCATTGCGCCATATCCGCCCATGGAAAGGCCTGCAATATACCTATCCTCAGCCTTGTTTGATACAGGGAAAACACCCTCAACAAAATCTATAATTTCATCTATTAAACGTTCATAGTTAGGGTATGTGTTAAAGTTTGATTTTATAAAATTGCCTGTATCAACATAAAAATTGTTTTCACCAGAAAATGTAACCACTGCTATTTGTTGTTCCTCGGCATAGCGCTCAATTGATGTATAGCGCTCCCAAGTAGAATAATCATTACAATAACCATGCAATAAGTAAACAACAGGGTATGGAAATTTTGGTTTATGGCTTGGCTTAGGGTTTATTGCCATATCAGTTTCAGTTGATGTTAGGCCAGGTATAATTACATTTATACCAATGGAACGATGTAGCGTATATGAAATAAAGTTTGAAGTAAAGTGTGGCATTATATTATCCTTTCACGGCACCACTTGTTATGCCCTCTATAATGTATTTTTGGCAAGCGAAGTAGAATATTACTATGGGTATTAGTGCAATAATTATCATTGCCATAAGGTGCCCATAATCTACAGACCCATAGCCTCCAGTTAAATACTGTATAGCAATAGGTAAAGTTCTAAATTCCGAGCCTAATATAATATAAGGCAACAAGAAGTCATTCCATATCCACATACCATTTAAAATAGCTATTGTTATGTTTATAGGCTTTAAAACAGGAAAAACAACCCTAAAAAACATTGTTATAGGGTTACAGCCATCTATTAAGGCCGCCTCTTCAAGGGATAATGGTACACCTTTTACAAAGCCTGAATACATAAATATTGATAAGCCTGCCCCAAAGCCCCAATAAAGCACTAATATGCCTACTGGGGATGTTAGTTTTAAAGTATCCGCTGTTTTGGACATAGTAAACATTACCATTTGGAAGGGCACAACCATGCTAATTATAAACAAGTAATATAAAAAGCTGGTAAATTTTCCCTTTACCCTTGTAATATACCAAGCTGCCATAGAGCATAATAAAAGTATGCCCGCAACAGAGAATACTGTAATAAATACAGAATAGCCAAAAGCCTTATATATGCCAGTTTTCTCTGCACCAACTATATAGTTTTTAAAATCAACAAAGTTTGCTTTGTTTAAAAAAGAAAATGGTTCTGTTGATATATATAATGTGCTTTTAAAGGAGTTAAGGAGCACAAGGAATATTGGGAATAAAAATGCTAATGATAATAGCACTAATACGGCATAAAGAAGTTTTGATTTGTTTGCCTTTGCCACCTTACTCCACCTCCTTAGACCTTGTAAGCTTAATTTGTAAAAATGTAATTATTACAACCATAAGTGTGAATATTACGGCCTTAGCTTGCCCTATACCTGCAAAACCAATGCGTTTATAATAGGTGTTATATATATCCAGGGCAAGCATAGTCGTTTGCCCCCTTGGTGCACCATTTGTTAAAGCAAAGTTTTGGTCAAACATTTTAAAGCCACCTGATAGGGTTAAGAAAAGGCATATTGTAATTGCAGGCATAACAAGGGGTATTTTTATGTTTTTAAGCACTTGCCACTTGTTTGCCCCATCAACTTCCGCTGCTTCCATAAGCTCTGAAGGTATTGATTGTAAACCAGCAATATAAATTATCATTAAATAACCAATCATTTGCCAGTTGTATAGTATTACCATACCCCAAAAACCATACTTAGCAGAGTAGGTTATATCAACCCCTACGGTTCTTATAAGCACGCCATTTATTACTATTTGCCAAATATAACCAAGAACTATTCCACCAATTAAGTTTGGCATAAAAAATATAGTTCTAAAGGTGTTTGTACCCTTTATACCCTTTGTTAACAGCAGGGCAAGGGCAAAGGCAAATATGTTTGTTGTAATTATTGAAACTGCTGCAAACCTAACTGTAAATGATAATGCACTCAAAAAGCCCCTTGTATCCTTAAAAACAAAGGCATAGTTATCAAAGCCTACAAACTTAGCATCACTTACAGTTTTAAAGCTAGTAAATGATAGATAAATGCCCGATAACAAGGGGAATATAAAGGCTATAAAGTATACAATTAATATGGGCAACATAAATACTGCAAAGTATTTTTTATATGTTTTTTGCATTATATACCATCCTATAAAAAGAAAATGCCCGAATGAAGATCATTCGGGCATAAATATTAATTATTTATTTGCATTAACTATATCAGCTTCAACAGCCCAATCTTCTATTGCTAATTGAACAACTTCTGCCCAATCAATTTGTTCTTGTGCGTAAGCAAGCAAGTTAGCACCGTAATTTGATTTCCATTGGTCAGATGGTATTAAACTAACAACCCATGGATAACCTTTTTTACCCTTAGCGGTTATTTCATTTTCGCTTGCAAATAGGTAGTTTGTATATTCTGCATCAGCCATTGTGGTAAATGGTGTAACAAATTGAAGGTCTTTAGCTACGAATTCTTTGCCTTTTTCAGAGCTGAACAACCATTCTAAAAATGCTAATGATGCTTTTTGGTTAGCTTCGGAAGATTTTGTGTTTATGCACATATATTGGCTAGCGCCAACGCTTAAGCCCATTGCTTCCTCGCCTTCAACGCCAATTGTAATTGGGATAAAGCCAACATCTTCGGGTTTAACTGTTGTGCCTTCTGTGCCAATTATTTGGCCCCAGCTCCAGTCGCCGTTTTGTACCATAGCGCATTTGCCTAAAGCAAATTCTGCCATGGAGTCTGATACTGTTTTTTGGCCAACTAGTTTACGCTCTATTAGTGAGTTGTTCAAGTAAAGGTCAAATATGTTTTTAAAGTTCTCAGCATATTTAAACTCTAGTGGAGGTATTTTACCAGCTGTATCAGTATCGCCAAATTCCCAATATAAAGGTGTATTCATAAGGTGGGTTTGGAATCTCCAGTCATCACCTGGTTTCATAGATGTAGATGCAAATACGCCCTCTATACCTAATTTTTCCTTATTAGCTTGCATATCTTCTACAACAGCCTTTAGGTTAGCAAAGGTAAATAAGTCATCTATTGAGGTAACTTCTGTGGCTTTGCCTTCCATTTCAAAATACTTATTTAATATAGCTTTGTTTACAATAATACCCCACGCTTCTAGTGCGTATGATATTCCGTAAATTTTATCGTCAGCCTTCATTGTATAAGTATCATCAGCAAGGAAGGATGCAAGTTTTGAATCTGTTAAATCAGCTGCATATTCTTGCCATTGTGAGAACATAAGAGGTGAATCCACAACAAATATAGTTGGAGCTTCTTCCTTATCCATTTCCTTTGTTAAGGTTTGTGCGTATGTGCCTGATGCAGCTGTAACAACGCGTGTTGCCACGCCTGTTTCTTCCTGATAGGCTTTGGCGATTTTTTCAAATGCCTCTGTTACTTCCGGTTTGTAGTTTAAAAAATAAATACTTCCGGCTTCTTCCCCCATGCCAACTGTTGTAAACATGCTAAAAACTAACATAATTACAAGCAAAAAGCTTAATTTTTTCATAGTATCCTCCTATAAAATAATATAAAATTTTCAACACTCAAACGTGTTTATATTTTGATGCTATCACAAACCTGATAAAATTTCAACAAGCTAAAAATTATGATTTGTTACTTATATAGGCTATATCTTCTGGGCTTAAGGCCACTAAAAGCGTTTTAAAATTTTTATATGTAACAAAACCTGTTGGGGTACCTGGAGCTTTTTTTACATGTTTTTTAAGTGTATAATCTACATTTACTGTTGGGCTGTTCTTTGCCTTGCTAAAGTAGGCCGCAAGTTTTGCCGCAAACAACAAAGTATTATCTGGAATTTGTTGTTCGCTTTTTATTATTACATGTGAGCCTGCCATTCCTTGCACATGCAGCCATGTTTCATTTGGTTTTGCCTTTAATGTAAGCCTTTCGTTTTGTGCGCTATTTTTACCCACAAATACATCAATACTATCAGGGGACATAAAGTGCAAGGGTTTACTTTGTGAGCTAACCTTGTTTTTGGATTTTAGTTTATCCTTTTTTATAAAGTTTGCATCTATTAGGGATTGTTTAATTTCCGCAATTTCTGCCATAGTGGTACAATTATCTAAATCTAGAATATTGCCCTCCAAAAACAGCATATCACGAAGTATATCTTCCTTTTGGCCTACGGCAAGTTCCATAGCTGTGCGATGTTTTCTATATTTTTTAAAATAGTTTTGGGCATTTTCACTAAAGGATACTGTTGGGTTTAATGGTATAGCAACCTTGGGCATACCCTCAAGGTAATAGTTAGTTAAATAAACAGTTTCGCTTCCCTTAGGGGCATTTTTAAGTTCATGAAAAGATGATGTTAACAATTCACCATAAAGCTTATATTCTTCTGCTTTTTTAGAGTCACCTAATATTTCCTCAATTTGGTTTAGTTTGTTTTCACTTCTTGCTATAAGATTATTTATTAATTTGCGTAAATCCGCACTTTGTTGGTTAATTTTATTCCTTAAATCCCTTTTAGCGTAAAAGCTATCCATAGCTGCGCTAAGGCTTTCAGTATATACAATATTTGAGTCTATATACTGGCTATATTCAAAGGGGAAAAAGTCAACTGGGGTTTTATCATAATCAAAAACCATGTTTGGCTTATAAATTTCATGCAGATTATTATAAAAATTGATAAGACCATCTACGAATATTTCGCCTGTAATATCATCCTTAAAGGCATCATATTTATTACTAATTCTAAAACTAATTTCAGTAGCCGATTGTTTTGATAGGCCAAGTATATTATTAAATATTATATTATCTATTTTACCTAGGGAGTTATTATATACCTCCAAAAGATTTTCCTTTGAAAAATTCAATGGGCTAAGCTTTGTTTGGGAAGGTGGGTTTTGATAGTCCATACCAGGTTGAACAAGGCGAACACGGCTCATTTCATGGTTTACATGAAAAATTGAATCTATAATTTTATTGTTTTCATTAACAAGTATAATATTTGAATGCTTGCCCATAATTTCTATTATAATTTTTTTATCAACTATATCCCCAAGCTCGTTCATGCCCTCAAATACTATATGAATAATTCTATCAAAATCAAACTGATAAAGGTTTTTAAGCCTTGCACCATATAGATGTTTACGCATAAGCATACACATCATAGGTGGCTCGGTTGGGTTTTCTAATTTTTCATCGGTAAAGTGAACCCTTGCATAGCTGGCATTTGCACTTATATTAAGCCTATAGTTTTTACTGTTATTCCTTAATGCTATAACTATGCTATCCCTACTAGGTTGCATAATTTTATCCACCCTTGCACCTATAAGCTCTTTAGCTAATTCCTTTGCCACAAATGCAAGCATTAAACCATCCATTGGCATAGCATTACCTCCTTTTTACATAGAACTATAATAGCATTTTAATTGTTTAATTACCAATGTTTTGTTGTTTGTATTATTGCACAGTAATACAAATTAATGTATTATAGATAGCATATAATATATGGATGGTGATTAAATGAGCTACATTTATGACAAACAACCTATGACGGATAGAGATTTAAGCTGGATAATGTTTAATAACAGGGTTATGGCCGAGGCCACGGATGTTAATTTACCCTTGTTAGAAAGAGCCTTATCCCTATCCTTTGTATCATCTAACGAAGATGAGTTTTTTATGGTGCGTGTTGCTGCCCTATACAACACAAAAAAGCTAACAAAGGGTATAGATAAAAGGTTTGTAAAGGACCTTATAAGCGAAATTAGGCGTAATATTGTTGATATGGATAACAACATGGATGCTATCGCTGAAGGTATAAGGAACGAGCTTAAAACCAAAGGCATACACATATACACAAAAATGCCAAATGATGAAAACATTATAAAATGGAGTAAGGAAGTATTTAAAACTAGGATAGCCCCCTTGTTAACCCCCATTGCAATACTTCCAACAAGGCCATTCCCTTTAGCTAAAGGCAAAAGCTTACACATGGCTGTTATGCTTGATGACCAACCTGGGTCATGGGCAACGGTTAAAATGCCCGATAAAATGCCCCGTTTGTTGATGGTTCCATCAGATGATGGTAAAACAAGAATGATGCTTTTAGATGCTATTATCGCAGAGCATATTTCATCAATATTTGGTAGGCGCAAAATACGTTATTTAACCCCTTATAGAATATTGAGGGATGCTGAGGCAGAGTTTACAGATATTGAAACTGGCGACTTTTTAAGTAGCGTTAGGGGCGTATTAAAAACAAGAAAACGTGGAGATGTAATGCGCTTGGAAGTATCTAAGAACGCTCCACAAGAGCTTGTTGCATTGCTTGCTGAAAGCTTTAAAATAAAAAGTAGAGAAATTTACTATTTAAGCTCGCCTTTAGATACTGCATCATACATGAGAGCATTATATAAAATACCAGGTTTTGATGAGTTGCGCTATCCAAAATATGAGCCCTATATGACAAAGGAATTAGCAGAAAACAACCTGTTTGATGAGATTTCAAAGGGCGATATATTGTTATTCCACCCCTATGAAAGCTTTGACCCCATAGTAAGGCTATTGAAAGACGCAGCCCAAGACCCAAATGTATTGGCAATAAAGCAAACATTATACAGGGTTAGCGGTGACTCCCCCATTATTGCCGCATTAATTGAGGCTGCTCAATTAGGCAAACAAGTTACAGTATTTATTGAACTAAAAGCGCGTTTTGATGAGGAAAACAACATTATTTGGGGCGAGATGATGGAAAGGGCAGGTTGCCAAGTAATATACGGTTTACCTGGTTTAAAAACCCACTCCAAAATAACATTAGTTGTTAGAAATGAAGGAGATACTACAAAGCACTACTTGCACTTAGGCACAGGCAACTACCACGATGGTACCGCTAAGAGTTATACCGACCTTAGTTTGTTAACCGTTAATGAAAAGCTTGGCAATGATGCAATGCAATTTTTCCATATACTAACAGGTTATGGCCAAACAACAGGGATGAACTCCTTAATTACAGCGCCAGATACATTGCGTGATAAGCTTATGGCATTAATTAGGCGTGAAACGGAAAATGCAAAGGCGGGTATACCAGCAAGAATAGACGGAAAAATGAACGCATTAGTTGATACAAAAATAATAAGAGCCTTATACAAGGCAAGCCAAGCAGGTGTTAAAATAAAACTTATGGTTAGAAGTGCTTGTTGCTTGATGCCTGGTATACCAGGTTTAAGTGAAAACATAAAAGTAAGATCCATAGTAGGCCGCCATTTAGAGCATGCAAGGATTTACAGGTTTGCTAATGGTGGCGAGCCTGAAATGTACTTATCATCTGCCGACTGGATGCCAAGGAACTTGGATAAGCGTGTTGAGCTAATGTTCCCCATAAAAAATGAGGAGATAAGGCAAAGAATTGATGAAATAATGGAAATTCAACACCTTGACACAGTTAAGGCCTGGGAGTTAACACCAAGTGGTCATTATGTGCGTGTAAGGAATATGCACCCAAAACATGTATTAAATGCTCAAGAAGTGTTTATGGCTACCCATGGTTGGACTGATAACAAGTTTGACCTAAGCCAATATTATGAAAACGGAAAAGAAGAATTTCAATAATTAGTTAAGCGGAATATATTCTAAATTAGGGTATGTTCCGTTTTTATTTACATTTATATATGCTTTTTTGAAGCCCTGGCAAATATTGCATTTTACATAAAAATGAATTATTATAAAATAAGTAAATAAATAAGTATAATAAGGAGTTTTTATGCAAGACAATTCCAAAAAAACAAAAAGCGTAAAAATTGATTACAATATAGGTAAACCTTGTGGTAAAAGTGCTTTTAAGCTTAGCTTAAAAATATTTTTTAGCATGTTTGCATTAATTTTTGTGTTTTTAATTTTTGGGTCTATGCTTATTTTTAAAAGCAATATATTATCCATAGTGGTAAATTTATTATTTATATCCCTTTGTTTTTATTTTATGTTTGTAAGTGGTTTATCCAGCGGGGAAAGCCATGCTGCATACAGCGAAATTGTATTCAAAAAGATAGTTACTGGCGAGCCCGTTGATAATAAGGAAAAGGATAAATGTTACCACAAATTAAAGGGTGTATGTGCCTTTTTAATTGGAGCATTGCCCTATTTAATATTAGCTATAATTTTTGCTACAATAACAACAAAACAATATTACACCTTGGGCAGTTTGCCTAATTGGATAAATACTTACAAATACCAAACAGATATTGGCTTGGCCCTTGACTATTATTATACCTTTGAGCCCATAAAATTTATTGATATATTAAGGATAATTGTAAGGGCCGCAACAATGCCATACTTTAGCATGTTTAATAACTTTGGTGTTAACACAATATATTTACTTGAAAAACTTACACCTTTACTTGTGCTTATAGTTCCATCAGGTTTTGCCCTTGGTTATTACTTTGGGGAAAAGAGTAGAATAAAAATAAACAGTTCAATAAAGGCTAACCAAAAGCGTAAAAGCATATTGGATAACTACAAAACAAAAGAGAAAAAGGCAAAAAAGGAAAAGGAAACAAAAAGGCTTATATGAGAATAATATCGGGCATTGCTAAAAGCAGACCAATTTTAAGCCCTAAGGGTAATGCTACAAGGCCAACCCAGGACCATATACGTGAATCGCTTTTTAACATAATAGTAAAACATGTTCCTGATGCCATATGCCTTGACTTATTTGGCGGTAGTGGTGCATTGGGTTTAGAATCATTAAGCCGAGGTGCTGAATATTGCGTATTTTGTGATAAAAGCTATGATGCTATAAACACAATAAAAAGTAATATTAAAAGCCTAAAGTTTGAAAGCCAAACGGATGTTATAAAGGGCGACTGGGAAGCTTGTTTAAACAGAATTGCAGAAAAAAACATAAAGTTTGATTTAGTATTTTTAGACCCTCCATATAATTTTGATAAATATAATAAAATATTTGAAATGTTTAATAAATTAGATTTAATAAATGATGATGCCCTTGTAGTGTTAGAGCAGGATAAAAGCATTGAAAACGACGTTTACAATGGTTTTACCCATACAAATTACAGGGATTATGGAATAACAAGAATACATTTTTACCAAAAGGGAGTACAAAATGAATAATACTTGCGTATATCCGGGCAGTTTTGACCCAATAACCCACGGGCATTTAGACATAATAACAAGAAGCTCTAAAATATTTGATAAGGTTTATGTGGCAATACTTAACAACACACAAAAGCGCGGAACTTTTTCACTAGATAAAAGGGTGGAAATGATAGAAAAGGCTTGCAAACACTTGGATAATATTGTTATTGAAGTTTTTGATGGCTTGCTTGTAGATTATGTTAGGCAGGTAAAAAGCAATGTTATTGTTAGGGGTTTAAGGGCGGTTACAGACTTTGAAGCGGAGTTTCAAATGTCGCAAATAAACTTAGAAATTGCCCCTGAAATTGAAACATTATTTTTATCCACATTGCCAAAATATTCATACATAAGCAGTAGTATGGTAAGGGAGCTTGCCTACTTTAAGGGGGATTTTTCCCACTTTGTGCCAGAATGCATTATTGACGATATAAAAGAACAATACAAATAATGGAGGTAAATATGTACGAGAACATAATTCAAAAAATAAAGAGTATAGATGATGTACTTAATGAAGGTAAAAAGGTTCCTTTTTCCGAAATGCGAATGATAAACCCTGGGGAAATTTCCAACTTATTAGATGATATAATTCAAATGTTGCCAAAATCCATAGAGGAGGCAAACAATATAATTAATAAGGAGCAGGAGATTGTGCAAGGTGCTCAAACTTGGGCAAATGAAACAAAGGAAAAGGCTGAAACCACTGCAAGAACCCTTATTGATACCACAAATAAAAAGGTAGAAAACGAGATATCCACATCAAGGGCTAAGGCATTACAGATGGTACAAGAGGCTCAAAGCAATGCTTCAATAATAAAGAAGCAGGCACAAGAAGCAGCGGAAGTATTAGGTATGCAAGCAGAGCAACGCTTAGCAGATGCCTTAGACGAAGCACAGGGCATGATAGAAAATGCAGAAAACCAAGCTAGTGAAATTATTGAAAACGCTAATATTGAGGCAGAAAGGCTTGTAGGCGAACAAGAAATACTTGTTAGGGCCCAAGCAAGGGCAAAGGATGAACTTGAGAAGGCTCAAAGCGAAATAAACAATATGTATGATGAAACATACGAAAACATTGATACCGTGTTGGAGCAACTTGAAAATGCTTTAAGCGACAAACTTACTGCAATAAGAACAATACACAACCAAGTTTTAGACAAATAATTTGATGTATTTATATTAATTTTGTGCAATATGTACATTTTTAACAAACATATTAAATAATATTTGTGGATTTAATCAATTTATTTTTTTGAAAGTATGCACTATAATAATTAGTAGTTGATACTATGATGTATCATAATTAATAAGGAGGCTATTTATATGGCAAGTTTATCACTTAAAAACATCTACAAAATATATCCTGGTAACGTAACAGCAGTTAGTGATTTCTGTTTGGAAATTGAGGATAAAGAATTTATCGTATTAGTTGGACCTTCAGGTTGCGGTAAATCCACAACATTACGTATGGTTGCTGGCCTTGAAGAAATAAGCAAGGGCGAACTTTACATTGGCGACCGTTTAGTAAATGACGTTGCACCTAAGGACAGGGATATCGCAATGGTTTTCCAAAACTACGCTTTATACCCCCATATGACAGTATATGATAACATGGCTTTCGGTTTAAAACTTCGCAAGACACCAAAGGAAGAAATTAAACGTAGAGTTGAAGAAGCTGCTAAAATTCTTGACATAAGCCACTTACTACAACGTAAACCAAAGGCTCTTTCCGGCGGTCAACGTCAACGTGTTGCTTTAGGCCGTGCTATAGTTCGTGAACCAAAAGTATTCCTTATGGACGAACCACTATCCAACTTGGACGCTAAATTGCGTGTAGCAATGCGTACAGAAATTACAAAGCTTCACAAACGTTTACAAACAACATTCATTTATGTTACCCATGACCAAACAGAAGCTATGACAATGGGTACACGTATTGTTGTTATGAAAGACGGTTTAATGCAACAAGTAGATTCACCTCAAAACTTATACGACTATCCTGCAAACGCATTCGTAGCTGGATTTATCGGTAGCCCACAGATGAACTTCTTTGATGTTAAACTTGAACGTGAAGACGGCCAAGTATGGGCTAAATTTGGCGAAAACAAAATACTTATCCCTGCTGGCAAACTTGGCAAATTCAAAGATGAAGATGCAGTTGGCAAAGAAGTTATTATGGGTATCCGTCCTGAAAACATTCATGACGAAGAAGCTTTCTTAAGCGCTGCTCCTGACGCTGTAATTGATGTAAACGTAGAAGTTACAGAATTGATGGGTGCTGAAACATACCTATACTTATCAACAACAGGCAAAGACAGCAACGTTATTGCTCGTGTTAACCCACGTACAACAAGCCGCTCTGGCGACCAAATTAAAGTTGCTTTCGACGTTAACCACCTACACTTCTTCGACAAAGAAACAGAAGTTACATTATTAACACGTTAATTTAATATAATATCTGCTCTCAAGAATAGTTAGTTGTTCTTGGGAGCATTTTATTTGCCACATATATTATATATGTATAAAACATGGGCATAGCTTGTACTTTTTTATTATTTTTGTATAATAATAGTAGAATACAAATTAACAAGGAGTAATATAATGTTATACGGAGCATTGGAGGCTGGCGGCACAAAAATGGTTTGTGCTATTTGCGATAAAGACGCTAATATAATAAAGAGGGAGAGCTTCCCTACACTTACACCTGATGAAACAATGCCCTTGCTTATAAATTTTTTTAAGCAGGAAAAAATAGAATCTTTAGGTATAGGCAGTTTTGGCCCCTTGGATTTAAACCCAAAAAGTAAAACCTATGGTTATATAACAAGTACACCAAAATTGGCTTGGAGAAACTTTCCATTGCTAAGCAGTTTTAAAGATGCCTTGGGTATACCTGTTAAGTTAGATACTGATGTAAATGCTGCCGCAATGGCAGAGGCGGAGCTTGGTGCAGCAAAAGGCCTTAGCAGTTGTTTATATGTAACAATAGGCACAGGGGTTGGTGGTGGCCTATATGTTGGCAACAACTTGGTGCATGGTTTAGTTCACCCTGAGTTAGGGCATATATTATTATTACCCCACAAAGATGACCCAATGCCTGAAGGGGTTTGCCCAAGCCACAAGGGTTGTTTAGAGGGTTTAGCAAGTGGCCCATCTATTGAAAAGCGTTGGGGAATATCCGCAAAGGATTTACCAGAGGACCATATTGCATGGGAAATTGAGGCTTATTATTTAGCGCAAATGTGTGTTAGTGTAATACTTATAGCATCCCCTGAGAAAATTGTATTAGGTGGGGGCGTATTGCAAAGGAAGCATTTATTCCCTATGATTAGAAAAGAAGTTCAACGATTACTAAACGGGTATGTTGTACACGATGCAATAATGAAAAACATAGATAATTACATAGTTGAGCCTGGCCTTGATATAAACAGCGGTGCAAAGGGTAGTTTATTATTAGCATTACAAGCAGTTGAATAACATAGTATTAAAGGGGCTTTTAAGCCCTTTTTTTATGCTTATAAATAAACAATTCTGCCGAGCTATGGGTATTTGTTATATTTTATGTTGTATATACATATCACTTCCTTTCACATTTTTACTATAACACATGGGGTTTTAAAAAGAGGTGAAAATTGGGATTTTATTATGGGGTATAACAGGCTTGTGGTATTGGTTTGAGGGGTATTGAGTGTTTTTTTAAGGCAAAAAAAAAGCATAGGGTGCTATGCTTTTTATTTTACTTTTATCCAACCTTTATCCAGCCAATATTGTGTATCATTACTGGGTTGTTGGTTTGGTTTTAGGTTTTTTAATGTGAATTGTTGCAAGCTTTTACCTAGGAAGAAAAAGAGCTTGGTTTTGAAGCTTTTTTTACGGGGAACAATGGGCTTTAGGTTTTTGGCAAAGGTTTTAATTTTTTGCTCAATTTTTTGTTTACGTTTTGTAGAAAGTTCATCCCAAACTATGCCCTCCATCAAGCCAAAGCCAATTGTTTTAACATAGGGTATACCCCACCATGTTAGGCTTGTTTTAACATCCTTTTGTGCTGCTCCATTTGGGGCACCTATTGATTGAGTTATTATAACAGCACTTTTGTTAAACATAGATGGTTCAGGCCTATGAAGACTAAAGTTATAGGCTAAATTATCTATCAAGCTTTTAATTTGCCCAGGTGCCCTTAAGGCGTAAACAGGATAGGCAAATACAATTAGGTCGGCCTGTTTCATGGCATTCCATATTGCTTGCACATTGTTTGCGTGTGGGCATTTATGCTCGCTAATAAAAAAGCAATTTTTACAGCCTATGCAGTAATCAGGTGCATCCTTTGGCAGGTAAAATTCAACAAGCTCATCGGGCTTTAGTTCGTTTAGAAATAGTTGTTTTATATTATAAGTTACGCCTTTTACTTCCGTGCCGTTAATTACAACGCATTTGATAATGGTCAACCCCTTTCTGTTGGCATCCAATGTGAGCCAATTAAGTAAACAGCCTTTTTAAAATATTGTTTTTTCATAAAAAAGTAATATGAATTATATGTTGATATAATAAATATTTCTATATTACCATCATAAAGTATTTTTGATAATTTAGCTATATGGTATTCCTTAGGATAATCTAGCCTACCATAAATTCTGAAGGCTTTCCAATCATCCTCTCGGGATTTTGTATTTTTGGGTGCCTTATGTGTAGGGCAAACTAGAGATAAGCCTTCAAAAGTGTTAGTTATAAATGTGTTGGGTTCATTAATATTAACTTGGGATAAATCTTTTAGTTTACATAAAGAAAATTCTTCTAATAAAGGTGTTATGTCTATATTTGAACTGTCTATAAGTTGATACCTTCTGCTTTGTTTTTCAATATTAATATAATATTCATCAACTACAATAAAACCCGCTTTTTTAATTAATTCAATAGTATAATTAAAGTTTGTTACTTTAACAAAAATATATTTATATGATTGATCTTCGTTTACTACAATCATTTCAATTTGGTTATTGTCAAGTAATTCAACTAATTTATCTGATTTTGTATCAATGATTAAACTATAAAAATATTCATCTTTTTCTGTTCTAATACAGCGCCAATTATCATCCCTATCCAATACATTTTCAGGCGCTTTAATTGTTTTACATATTAGTGTGGAATCTTCATCACCTTTGTATGTAAATATAATATCTTCATCAATATCAAGATTAAAGGAATTGTTTAGTTTGCAAATGGAAAATTCTTCATCAAAAATTCTTACTATCATAATAAAGCTCCTATCAAAATATAACTGTACAGTTAATTTCTTTTAATAAATCTAACGCTTCATTACAAAATTTATCATAAATAAATATATAATATGCATCAAAGGAAAATTTAAATTGTACATATATATTGTTTTCACGGAATGTTTTTACTATTTTTGATACATCACTAAAATATGGTACATTAGTGTTTTTTTTAATTACAAAACATCTTAATATAAACTGTTTAAATAATTCTATTACTTCACTTTCTGGACTTGATTTTTTTATTTTAACATTTTCTGTTGGGCAAATAACATTCCAATATTTTTCACTTTTCATAATAAATGTTAAAGGCTTATTAGGGAATACATGATCAGCTTCAGATGCTAAATAATAAAAGAAATCCTGCTCCAAAAGTTCTACAATCATTTAATTAACCTCCTTTTAATTAGGGCTATTATTGACACTATTATAAATGCTTTAGCAATTAGGTTTAACAAAGGATTATTAAACAGCAAAACTAAGGCCGATGCTATTAATATAAACAAATAATACTTAATTTTAGACATAATATTCTCCTATATGTTGTTAATTTAATTATACTTTATTGTATGGTACATTAAAAGGACAGTGAGGCTATCTTTACAGAAGATGTTTTGTAATGTAAACTAAAAACAATATTTGAAAGGTGGTGTTAGTATGGATTGGAGTAGATTAGGAATATACCCTGCAAATTTTTTACTACCAAAAAATAATATAGATATGGAAAAATGGGCAATTGTTGCCTGTGACCAATATACTCAAGATTTAGGCTATTGGGAAAGTTTAAAGGAATATGTGGGCAATGCGCCTTCCACATTAAATTTAATATTGCCAGAGGTATACTTGGAGGATAGAAAAAGCTATAAGGAACAAGTATGGCAAAACATGGCAGATTATTTAGCCAAGGGAATATTAAGTAATGAAGTTAAGGATAGTTTTATATTGCTACAAAGGGAAGTAAAAGGTAAAGTAAAGCTTGGTTTGCTTTGTGTTTGTGATTTGGAAAAATATGGTGCTGCAACGGATAGCCCCCTTATACAATCAACAGAGGAGGTTGTAATTGAAAGAATACCCCCTCGCCTTGAGATAAGGGAAAAGGCTCCTTTGGAATTATCCCACGTTATGGTGCTTTTTGATGATATTAACAAAACAGTTATAGAGCCATTGAGCCCTAAGCCTGAGGCGGAGCTATACAATTTTGATTTAAACAAAAATGGTGGCCATATAAAAGCATATAAGATTGATAGCCCTGAGGATATGGCTAGTATTTACAATGCCCTTGTAGAATTACAAAACAACAATAACAGAAGCTTTTTATTTGGTGTTGGTGATGGTAACCACAGTTTAAAGGTTGCCCAAAGCCATTGGAACAATATTAAAGCGAATTTATCCCCTGAGGAAAGGGAGAATCACCCAGCACGTTTTGCAACAATTGAACTTTGCAACATACATGATGATGCTTTATTGTTTGAGCCTATATACAGGGTTATATATAACGCAGAGCCTGAAAGTTTTATTAAAGAGCTAAAGGAATACTTGCCTATTAGCAATGAACCCACAAGCAATGATGATATAATAATAAGGTATGGCGAAAACAGCCTTTATATTCCCTATAATAAAGAAAGTGGAGTTTTGCCAGTTGCTACACTACAATCTGCATTGGACAAGGTTTTAGCTAAAAATAATGCCCTTAAAATTGATTATATACATGGCCTTGATGATATAGAGGAATTAAGTAATAACAATATTGGTTTTATACTACCTGATATTGATAAGAGCGGTTTATTTGAAACTGTTAACAAGCTTGGTGTGTTACCTAGAAAAACCTTTAGTATGGGCAGTGCCAATGAAAAACGTTATTATATAGAGTGTAGAAAGATAATATAATACCATTTATATTGGAATATCAACCACTTATTTAAAAACAGATGTAGCAACAAAGATTATCCCTATAATATAAATTACAAAGAATAAGGAGGTGACAATATGCAGGTAAGGGTGGATGTAGACCCAAACATAAAGGAAACTGAAGTTATAGTAAGGTGCAACAATATTGATGAAGAAATTATGGAGCTTGTGCAAAGGCTTAATATAAACCACAAAAAGATTATAGCGGGCTTTAGCAAGGATAAACTTCAAATAATAAATACAAGCGATATAATCCGTTTTTACACAGAGGATCAAAAAGTGTATGCACAAACTGAAAAGGAAAAGTTTTTAGTTAGGTTAAGGTTGTATGAACTGGAAGAAAGTTTGGATAGTAAAATATTTATAAGAATATCCAACAGTGAAATAGTGAACATTAATTATGTTAAAAACATAGACTTAAGCTTTAGTGGCACAATATGTATGGAGCTTAAAAACAATGAAAATGCCTTTGCAAGCAGACGTTACGTATCTAAACTAAAGGATTTATTAGGGATATGAGGTGTTTTATATGAAAAGGAATATTATAGTAAGGGGTTTGTTAGGTATACCCATTGGTATAAGCATAAGTTATTTAATAACAATAGCAATATCAGCAATAATTGGAAATGGTTATTATTCGCCAGTTATGCCAAGCCTTGTTGAAAGCTTTGGCAGTGAGATTAATGCAGTAATTTTTCAAACAGCTATGAGTGCATTATTAGGTTTTGGCTTTGCGGCAGCATCTGTAATTTGGGAAATTGAAAGTTGGAGCATTGCTAAACAAAGTGCGGTACATTTTATAGTTGCATCATTAATTATGTTACCAGTAGCATATTTTAGCCATTGGATGGAGCATACATTAATAGGCTTTATAAAATATTTTATTGTATTTGTAGTAATATTCATAATAGCTTGGATATCGCAGTATATTGGCTGGAAAATAAAGCTTAGAAAAATTAATGAACATGTAAACAAATAAAATTTATAGTATAATAGGCTTATAGAGATATAAGCCTATTTTTTATTAGGAGGTTAATATGAAATTAGAACTTTACAAAAATATGGAAAAGGCCGTTGAGGGTCTTTTGGGCATTGAGGAAGGGTTTAAGTTATTACCCAAACTTAATTTAGACGATTACAACAAAAACAATACAGCAATAATATTTGTGGATGTAATAGAGGGCTTTGTAAACGAAGGAGCATTGAGCTCCCCTAGGGCTTTAAATATATTGCCATATGTGGAAAAATTAAGCCAAGCAAAGGGGTTTAAAAAGCTATATTTTGCTGATTGCCACCCTGAAAATGCTACAGAGTTTAATAGCTACCCTCCCCACTGTGTAAATACAACAAATGAGCCTAATTTAGTTAAGGAATTAGCCTTTAATAAAGATATGGATACATTGGTGGAAAAAAACTGCACAAATGGATTCCATGCCCCAAAATTTAGAGAATGGTTAAAAGCAAATGAAAATATAAGCAATTTTATTGTTGTTGGTTTAGTTACTGATATATGTGTTATGCAATTTGCTTTAAGCTTAAAAACTTATTTTGATGAAATAAACGGCATTGCTAATGTTATTGTACCTTTAGAGGCTGTTGAAACCTATACAATAGAGGCAACAAACCATAATGGGGAACTTATGAATACATTTGCACTATACAATATGCAAATGAACGGAATTAAACTATATAGAAT
>CAZJEB010000014.1:0-33644 GCA_964544955.1 uncultured Oscillospiraceae bacterium
CAAAAGCAGCTAGCCAATATATTATTAAGGATAGCAATACTCGCTATTTAACTTGGGATGAACTTATGGAGTGGGATTATGAATCCATAGGCTTTTTATTTAATGAAATATTTGCTAGACATGGCTATAACTTTAGGCCTGGTGAAAAGTATGATTTGTATTTTAATACAAGGCCGTGGTATACACCTAATGATAACCCTAATAATACGGAGGCTTGCTACCCTTATTTAAACGAAGTGGAATGGTATAATGAAAAGCTTTGTAAGGATTTAATGGCAGAAATGCGCAACTCCAAGTGGTATAACCCTGGTGGTAAAAACTTTAGGGATTATGTGGAATGGGGCTTTGATGTGCTTTTAGGTTTTGATTTTATAGAGCTAAGGGCGGATCAACGCTTGGATATATATTCTGCACCCACAACAAATTCATACAGAGGGGCAAATGGTAAGGCCAAGTTAAGTACAAATGGCGCTGTATATATTGCAGGCATTGAACAGGGTTGGTATTTTGCTATGTATGAAACTAACAACGGTTCTGTAAGGGTTGGATATTTTGAATCAAGCAAATTAAAGGATAATATTTTTGTTCCCAATTTACAGTTTGCTTATGAGGATGCTACAGTTAATAGATATACATTTATAACTGATGACCCAGCTAAAACTAACAGTACAATACTATATTTAAATGAGGGAACAAGTGTAACCTATTTAAACACATATATGAATAGCTCAACTTGGGCTTATATTGAAACCACAATGCCAGAAGGCAAACTAGTTAGAGGTTTTGTACCAGCAAACGATATTACAGTTGAATATTTTGAAGATAATGGTGATATATAAACGCACTAAAAAACCTCCAATATTTTGGAGGTTTTTTTATATAAGTGTTTTTATTTACTATTCTTCATTCATAGGTTTACCTTTTTCAAGGCGTTTTATAAGCAAGGGGGTAACAATACTTGTTAATACAACGCCCATGGCAATTTGTGCAACAGCACTTGATACATAGGGTTGTAGAGCGGGGTTACTACTTGCAATAATTTGAGGCACGCTTGCACTCATACCAGCAATAGAAGCCATTGCCATAGATGATAGGCCATCGGATTTTAGTATTTTTCGTTCAAACACAAAAGTAATTGGTAATATTGCAACATAAAAAATTAATGTTAATAATATACCTTGGGGGCCAGCTTTAAGTGCATCTACTAAATTTATTCCAGCACCAAAGCACCAACCCAACAAGGGCATCATTATTGCAACACCAGAGTCAAAGAACTTTTTAAAATCAACATCTAATGATCCAACTATTACACCTAAAAATAAGGGAATTAGCGCAGAAATAATAGGGGTCCAATCTATGGGTGTTGTTTGAGAAATTCCAAATATTAGCAAGGCATATGCTGGAATGCATACAAGGCTAACTAAACAGAAGGCCTTTTTATCATCTTCTTCGCCGTAGTCACTTACCATTGATAAGTATAATGCAGGGTTTGTGGAACATAGGGCAGACACGAAAGCTAATGTTGATATACCAAGAACACCAGCTTGACCAAACAATTTAAGGTATAAGAAAACTAAAATAAGGCATATTACAGTTTTTACAAGTATTATTAAGCCTTGCTTTTTTAGCACAGAAACAATGGAACGTAGGTTTAAACTAACTCCTGAAAAAAACAAAGTGGCGCCAATTGCATAATTTATGCCGTTTGTAGTTAAAAAACCCTCTGTTACGCCACCCATATGTAATAAGTTGGGGGATATTGTGTTTATAAGTGCACTTATTAACATGGGAACTAAAAGCATGCCGCCAGGAAATTTGTGAATTTTTTTATACATAAAATTCTCCTTTACTATTTAGTATCAAATTTAAACTTTGGTAAACTTAATTTATATTTAGCTGATATATACCTAATAAAAACAATAATACCAGCGGCAATAGCCATGGCTAATTTGCCATTTAAATAAATGCGAAGTATAAAATATATAATAGCACCAACAAAAGAGGCAAAAGCATATATATGTTTTACGAAAATAGCAGGCTTTTTCATAGTAAACAAATCCCTAATAACGCCGCCACCAACACCAGTTACCATACCAACAAAAATTACTAACAATAGGTTATTGCCAAAACCTCTACTAATTGCAACATTGGCACCAGCAACTGTAAAAGCTGCAAGGCCTATTGCGTCGGATATATTTACAAGGGTTATTAAATGGGGTGTTAAAATTTTGGGCAATTTTTCTGAACTTTTCCATATTTTAACACCTATTAACAAAACAAATATGGTTGCGACAGATATCAAAACATAAACTGGTTGCCTAAAGGCATTTGGCGGGGCAATGTTTAATGTTAAATCCCTTACTATACCACCACCAACAGATGTGGTTATACCAAGTACTGTAATACCCATTAAATCCATATCGCTATCCATAGCGGCTAAAGCGCCAGATATTGCAAAAGCAATAGTACCAATAATTTCAAAAATAAAAAGCATTAATTCCATGGTTACTCCTAAAACTATTATCATTAAACAGGCCTTGAAGCATTGTTTACATAATCAGTATATAACTAAATTTATTTTGTGTAAAGCAAATAAATATTGTTATTGAGTAAATTTGGTATATAATAAAAATAGGAGGTGTTAATATGTTAAAAGATAAAATTTTTACTATGTTGGATGCTAAGTATGATGAAATGGTGGCTAATCGCAGATGGTTACACCAACACCCCGAAGTATCCTTTCAGGAAACAGAAACTAGTAAGTACATATTAAAACATTATGAAGGTAAGGATGTAAAAATAGAAACAGGAATTGGTGGGAATGGAATTAAAATTACCATCGACTCTGGAAAACCAGGCAAAACCTTAGCTTTAAGGGCAGATTTTGATGCTTTACCCATATTGGAGGGAACAGGTTTAAGCTATGCTTCTCAAAATGAGGGCGTAATGCATGCATGTGGGCATGATGCCCATACTGCGTATTTAATGACATTGGCAGATTGCCTTATTGAAAATAAAGATGAACTTAAAGGTAAAATTGTTATAATTCACCAACCAGCTGAAGAAATGCCACCAGGCGGTTCATCAAAAATGATTAAAGATGGAGTTTTAGATGGGGTTGATAATGTTGTAGGTTGCCATGTTATGAGTGAGATGGACTTTGGTAATATATATTACCATGTGGGTGCAACACAACAAGCAAGGGCAAAATTTACCGTTAAAATACAAGGCAAGGGAGGGCATGGATCATCCCCTCATGAAGCTAACGACTCAATTGTTATTGCAAGCCAATTTGTAGTAAATCTTCAAACAATAATAAGCAGGCGCTTAAACCCCTTTGAACCAGGAGTTATTACAATAGGATCCTTTGATGGTAAGGGTCAATTTAATGTTATTAAGGATAGTGTTGAATTAGTTGGTGATGTGCGCTGTATGGCAGATCACACTAAAAAACTTATTGAAGATGAAATTACAAAAATGTGCAAAGGCTTTGAAATTGCATATTCTTGCCATATAGATTTAGATTATAAAAATGACTACCCTGTACTTATGAACGATGAAAAAATGACAATGCTTGTAGTTGATGCAATAAAATCAGCTAAAATTGATGGGGTAAACGATGTTTTAGATTGTGGGCCATTGCCACCCTCTGAAGATTTTTCATTCTATACACAAATTTTACCATGTTGCTTTTTCTATATTGGTGCAAAGCCAGATGGTGAAGTATACCCACATCATCATCCCAAATTTAATATAAATGAAAAATCTATGTTATATGCTGCAAAAGCTATGGCATCTGTAGTACAAAAGTATATAGATGAACAATAATTTATAACAAAAAAATAAAAATAGCTTATGTAAATAAGCTATTTTTATTTTAAAAAGTTTCGTTTTCTACTATTCTAAAAAACTCACTTAATGGCATACCTAAAGTAGAGCTTAATTTTGCCAATGTTTCTACATTGGCACTTTTATTTCCCTTCTCTATCATGGCAAGGTGGCTTCTTGCTATTCCTGCAAGGCCGGATAACACCTCCTGGGTTAAATGCCTTTCCTCCCTTAGCCGCCTTATCACGCTACCTGTTATTTTACTGTTGTAAGCCATACATTTACCTCTTTTCATTAATAGGCAATTTGCCCTCACAACAGTGCATGTTTTTTTCGCGATTTTATTTTTCATAAAATAATTATAAGTAACAAAAATAAAAAACCTGTCTACCATAATAGACAGGCTGTATTTAAACTAAGCTTATAATTATATAAAACTTATAAAGGAGAAAATATATGAAAAGAACAGTGGCTTTAATTTTAACTTTTATTTGCGTATTATCAATTTTTAATTTTGTAGTAGGGGAAGAAAAGGCGATTGAACTTGTATTTAACAAGGCTGAAGAAACTTTGTTTGTAAATAAAACAACAAATTTGAAAGCTAAGCTACAAAATACAAAGGAAAAAGTGAAGTATGAGTATAAATCTAGCGATGAAAGTATAGCAACAATAAGCGCAAAAGGCCAAATAAAAGGTGTTGCACCAGGGGTTGTTAAGATTACTTGTTTTGCAAGCACAGAGCAAGCTAAATATGAAAAAAGTTACAATTTAACGGTTATAAACCCCATAAAAAACATTAAACTTGGCAAAAAAATAAATATGGCAGTTGGTACAAGCTATCCTTTAGTAGCTGAAATTACCCCTGAAGATGCTACCAACAAAAATGTTGAATGGTCATCGTCAAAGGAGGGAATTGCTACAGTAAATGATAAAGGTGTAGTGTATGCCCATAAAAAAGGTTCTGTAACAATAACTGCTATGGCTACAGATGGGTCAAAGAAGAAAGCAACAATAAGTATAAGTGTTAAAGATTATGATAGGGTAATACGTTCAAAAGAAGGTGCTTTGGTAACTTATACCACTGGTAGCGGTATGTTTGGCATTGGATATAAGTCAAAAAATGATATTGTTGACTATTCAAGCGATGTAGATAGATTTTCCCTTGATAGAGAAGACATATCCCTTGCTGATAGTGTTATACAGTTAATACCATTAAAAACTGGTGAAGACACATTCACAATACAGGTAGTTAATTACCTTACAAGAAGAGTTAAAAACTTTAAATACAATGTGTATGTTACCCCTGATGCCCTCAAATATGCTAATGATGAGGAAGCTGAAAAGGCGGATAAAGAATATTTAAATTAAGAATAAAGTTATATAAAAAAACAGGCATAATGCCTGTTTTTTATTTGCCTACACAAAAGTTTGCGAATATACTATCAATTAGTTCTTCGTTTACACTTTCGCCAGTTATTTCACCTAAATAATGTAAGGCCTCTTTTAAGTCAACGGAAACAAGCTCAAGAGGTAGGTTCATATCTGCGCCTTCAAGGGCTTTATCTATATGAACTAATGCTGACTTTGCTGCCTCTAAATGCCTTGCATGAGTAAAGAATATTGTTTTAGGCAATAAAGCTTTTTCAGCTAAAAAGCCTTTTAGCTCTTTAAGGCCACTTTGTGTTATAGATGATGTTTGAAAAACTTTAATATTATTTGTTTTAGTTTGTATATCCTCAGGGCTAATTACAGCAGGTAAATCACCCTTTGTAATAATTACAGCATTATTTTTATTATCTTTGCTTAGTATAAAATCTAGGTCATCTTGGTGTAAAGGCTCACAGCCATCAACAACAAGCATAACAACATCGGCTTTTTCTATAACGTTTTTGGCTCTTTCAACGCCTATTTTTTCAATAGGGTCATCTGTTTCCCTTATGCCCGCGGTATCAGTTAAGTTTATAAGTATACCGTTTATTGTAATGCTACCTTGTATTAAATCCCTTGTAGTACCTGGTATATCTGTAACAATGGCTCTATCACTGCTTAAAAGCATGTTAAACAATGTGCTTTTTCCTGCATTTGGGTTACCACATAATACTACTTGTAACCCATCCCTTACAATACGGGCAGACCTTTCATCAATTGCATTGCTCATGGAAATTTTTAAATTTTTTAAATCTGGTATCAAGTTACCAAAGGCTTCGGTATCCTCAATTTCCTCAGGATAGTCAATTGCTGCTTCAATACCACTTAATGCTTTTATTAATATTTGTTTAGAATCCTGTATAAGTTTGCTTTGCATACCTTCAAGCTGTTGGCTTGCAGCCTTTAAAGCGGATTCTCCGTTAGCGGATATCATTGCCATTACAGCCTCGGCCTGGGATAAATCTATTCTACCGTTTAAAAATGCACGCTTAGTAAACTCGCCAGGCTCTGCCAACCTTGCCCCAGCATCCATACATATATTTAAAGCTTGATAAGCGGCTTCATGCCCACCGTGGGTATGAAGTTCAAAAACATCCTCGCAGGTATAACTTTTGGGGGCACGCATAAGCACTGCCATGCATTCATCTACCCTAATATTACCGTTCATTAAAAAGCCGTAGTACATATTATGGCTTTTAAAAGGTTTTTCTGCCTTTGTGCTAAAAACCTTTTCCATAATGCTTTCGGCATTTTTGCCGCTAACCCTTATAATAGCAATGCCACCTATACCGGTGGCAGTGGCTATACCTGTTATTGTATCGTTTTGGTACATTTTAACTCCTATTGTGCTATTAAACTTAAAGGTACTTCAAATGCTAATGTATTTGCATCTTGTTGGGCATTAAGTTCAAATGTATATCTATGTGGTTTTCCAAGCACATTTACAGCTTCTGTTTTTATGTAAGTTCCTTTATCACCAAATAGGTATTTGTTGCCGTACCATATGTCTCCATATGCAGCAATAAGGGTATACTCACCCTCGGGTACATAAAGGGTGCATTTTGAATTTCTGCCTTGTATGAAGCCCCTATCTGTTATAGAGCCGGTACTATCAAGCATAATTATAGCATAATTTGCCTTATCTTTTTTTGCTTTAATAAAGTTACATTCAACATACAATGGCCTTTTGCCGTTATATGAACCAGTTGGTGGCATATCAACCCTAGGATAGCTTGGCAATGTTGCAATATATGTTTTTAATTCGGCCACACTGTTATTTACTTTTTCCATTAAGGGTGTTAATAATACGTTTTTAAAATCTGTTTTCCAACTAGCGTTTTCATCGGTTAGGTTGAACATATTTATATTTATTGTATTTACTATTTTGGCGTTTGTTCTTAACCTTTGGTATATTACGGAATTTGATAAATTTTTTATAATAAGTTCAGCTAATTCATCGTCATTAAGGTTTTGAGTGCTACCCATGTATAAAAGTTCATCCTTTGTTTTCACAATAGCATCTGCCAATGCTGCATCATAATCTGTTGTAGTTATTTCAAGCAATACGTTTTCAGGGCCTTGATCAAAGTTATACTTGTTGGCTTTTATGCCTAGCAATGCACTTGATACAAGCTCAGGTTTATCAAATTGGTTTTTAGCCAAATACTCAATATAATTATCAGAATAATAATCTATGTTAAAGTGTTGAATTCTTTTAATATTAACACCTGTTGGTGATGGGATGGTTATCTCCTTAAGGGCATTTATAGCGTTCCTGTTTGTGTAGTTCTTTTTAGAATTATTTGTAATTTGCAATACTTTTTTATATACATCAAAAGCATCTTTAGATTTAAAACTTACGCTTTTATCATCAGCGTTTATTATTAAGCTAGTTTTAATTTCAGTATCAAAACTATCAACATTTTTTAGAGCATCTTCCCATAGGCCATAGGGGTATTTTTTTAGCTTGCGTATATTGCTTATATCCGCTGTAAATGATTTTATTTTAAAGGTAACATCTATAAGTTGGTTTTTACCTGATTTGCCTACTTTAACAATATTAAAATCATCTATCCCCTTTTCTAGGCTATATCTAGCCCAAGGATACTTTTCAAGGTTTTCATTATTTACCATTTCTTGCAAGGTTTTGCTTACAAATTGCTCTAATACGGATTTTTCCAGCCATTCCTCAGCAATAAAAGCTTGATTTATTGATAAAATAATTAAAAAGCTAAATACTAATATAAACACTCTTTTTAAATGTTTCATAATAAAACCTCCATATATATTTATTCTTTATCGCATAGGTTTAACAATTGCTCTTCAAGCCTATCAATATGCATTTTCATAGTAAAATTATTTGTATAGTATTTTTTAGCATTTTCAGCAAGCTCTATTTTTCTTTCTATGGGCATATTAATAAATTGTAATACTATATTTGCAAAAGCCTCAGGGCTTTCTGCTTTTGAACATAATCCGCAATCCGCTTCAGCAATAATATTTGCGGTTTCACCATTAATTGCCCCTAGTATGGGTTTTCCAAAGGCCATATAACTTTGAACTTTACCAGGCAATGTTCCATTTACAAGGGGGTCATCCTTCATGGTTACAATTAATGCATCAGCATTGTTGTAATAGTTTGGCATACTATCAACAGGCAATCTGCCGGGCATATTTATACAGTCCTCTAAACCTAAAGAATCAACCAAAGCCACAATCCTTTCAAAGTCGGACCCATCGCCTAATATTTGCCAATTTATATTATAATCCCTTAATATATCAGCAGCTTTAACTATAACATCAACATTTTGCATTTTGCCAACATTACCAGCGAACACAAATGTAAATTCTTTATTATTAATATTATTTGTTGGTGTTAAATTTTCAAAAAGAGCATCAGCAAACTGGGGAGTATAGTTTTCATCAGGTATGTATATATTATGAACGCTTTCCATATATCCCTTAAATGACCTTGATGAATATGTAAGCATATCACAATTTTTATATATAAATTTACTAACACGCTTCATAAGCCTATAAAGCAATGAGGTTTCCTTAACGTTCATTGCTGATAAGCAAGCTGGCCAAACATCCATTATATATAGCAAAATTTTCTTTTTTGACCTTTTCTTTAAAACCAATCCAGGTAGGCTCATTAGTATAGGTGATGTTGAATAGGCAAAAATAACATCAAAATCTAGTGGAGAAAAAAGGGCTTTCCATACAGAAGATACAGTATAGCTTACATAATTTAATGCTAGCCCAAGTTTGCCTTTTTTTCTGCCAATTTCAAAAGTTCTTACAATTTTCACGCCATTTCTATATTCAAGCCTGTTTTTAAACCGTCTATATTTTTCAGGTATGTTGCCATGGGGATAGTTTGGTAAACCTGTGTATACTGTAACACTATGCCCACGCTTAACAAGCTCTTCGCAAATATCGGTTAAGCGAAAAGGTTCGGGATAATAATGTTGGTATACTACAGCTATTTTCATTTAAAACTCCATTAAATGTTAAGCGATTTTGCAGCCTCTTTAGCCTCTAACAAAACATCATTTTTATTAAATGTGGTGTATTCGCCATCTTTGTATAACACTTTGCCGTTTATCATTGTCATAACAACGTCAGAACCTTGAATGGAATAAATCAGATCCTGCTCTAAATCCAATTGTGGGCATGCTGTGCTTGTATTTAAATCAACTAATATAATATCGGCCAAATAGCCTTCTTTTAACAAGCCCAAGTTATTATAACCCAAAGCCTTTGCACCGTTTAAACCAACGGATTTAAGCGCTTGTGCTGGGGTAATTAGCATTGGGTCAAGGTGTTTTCCCTTTTGTAAAAGAGGGTAAGCCCTTAATTCTTCCCAAAGGTTTAGGTTGTTATTGCTGGCAACGCCATCTGTACCCAAACCAATGGGTATACCCATATCAAGCATTTTTTTACTATTAGCTATACCACTGGCAAGCTTTAAATTGCTTACGGGGTTATGGGCAACAGTAAAATTCTTTTTAGCTACTAAATCAAAATCCTCATCAGTCAGCCATACACAGTGAGCAGCAATTACATTACAATCTAGTATTCCAGTTTTATCCAACATTTGGCTTGGTGTCATGCCAAAACGTTCCATTACAGTGTTAACTTCGGTTTGAGTTTCGCTAACATGGGTGTGTATTGGAACATTAAGCCTTTTTGCATGTTCTGCGGATAGCTCAAGAAGTTTTTGTGATACTAAATATGTGGAATGGGGTGCTAAGCAGGTTTTAATTCTACCATCTGCCTTATTATTCCAAGCCTCTGTAAATCTTAAGCCTTCTTCAAAGTCTTTACATTTACCATCAAAGTCTGTCATGCCATAGGATAAGGCAGCACGCATTCCTGTACTTTCAACAGCTTTTGCTTGGGCATCCATAAACATATACATATCGCAGTAGCAAGTTGTGCCATACCTAAGCATTTCCATTATTCCAAGCTTTGTACCAGCCGAAACACTTTCATTTGTTAATTTCTTTTCCCTTGGGAATATAGCCTTATTAAGCCAATCCTCAAGTTTTAAATTGCCACCAACACTTCTTAATAGTGTCATAGGTGTGTGTGTATGTAAATTAATCATACCAGGCATTGCAAGGTTGCCTTTACCATCTATTTCATTATCAAAATTAAAAGCAGGTGCAAAATCTTTTTTGCCTGCATATACAATAGTATTATCTAATATTTGTATTTCAGCATCATATATAAAAGGAATATTAGTTTCTGTATCAACGCCTGGGTATAAAACTATATTCGTAATTTTCGTTTTCATAATATCTCCTTATTAGTTACCAACAAGTGCTGTAGTTGCATCTTGCATAATTTTAAGGTTCTCAATTAACTTTGCTAGAACTTCGTTAGTTGTTTGGCCTGTTTGTAACATTGTTGCATAACTTTCAATTATACCCTGGGTGGTATCAAAATATTGTTGTGGGTATAACCTTCCACTTTGACCAAAAAGCTGTATATTAAGTTTATTTAGTGTTTCCAAGGCGTACACATGCTGCCTTACTTTGCCTAATGTGTTAGATGTGCCACTTGCACCAGACCTGGATAGGTTCTCTGACTGGGTTAAAGCGTTTTTCATTTCCGTGTTTATCATGGTTTTTATTGAGGTATTTACTTTTTCCTGGGATAAATCCTTAGAGCCAAATAGCAAAAAAGATAGTGATACAATAAGTGCAATAGCTAACACTACAATCACAATTAAATATTTAATTTTTGAATTATCAGAGCCAACTAAAATATTGCTTCTTTGGCCCCTGTATACATATTTCATAAAATACACCTCAATATAAAATGGAGTAAAGGAAAAACAAGAAAACTCTGCCTTCCTTTACTCCGAAAAATTCTTACGGCTTATTCTTCCGTTTTTTCTTCTACAACTTCTTCAACAACTTCTTCTACAAAATCTTCTGGAGCTTCACCAAACAATTGGCTATCATCTTCTAAAAGATCAGAGCTGTCAAGAGCTTCATCTGCTAAAACTTCACGAATGCTTAAGCTTATGCGGTGAGCGTTGGGGTCTACGTTAAGTATTTTAACCCTTACTACATCGCCAACTTGTACAGCATCCTCAACCTTTTGTATACGGTTAAGGGCACATTGTGAAATGTGTACTAAACCATCAAGGCCGGGTTCTAGTTCAACAAAAGCACCAAATGTTGTAATTCTAACAACTTTGCCTTCTACAACGCTACCAACAATGTATTTTTCTTCAGCAACTTCCCATGGGCGGGCGGTTAACTGTTTTAAACCTAATTGTATACGTTCGCGTTCTTGGTCAAGGGATAGTATTTTAACCTTAACCTTTTGGTCGGGCTTAACTACGTCTGATGGTTGTTTAACCCTTGCCCATGATAAATCGGTTATGTGGATAAGACCATCAATACCACCGATATCAACAAATGCGCCAAAGTTTGTTAAGCGACGAACAACGCCATCAACAACTTCGCCTTCAGCAAGTGTTTGCCAAATTTCAGCTTTTTTAGCAGCAGCTTCTTCTTGCATTACAACCTTGCGGCTTGCAACAATGCGTTTTTTCTGTTTGTCAAGTTCAATAATTCTAAGCCTTAATGTTTGGCCTTTGAATTCTTCTAAGTTTTCAACGTAGCGATTTGCTAATTGTGATGCAGGTATGAAAGCACGAACACCATCAATGTTGGCTATTATACCGCCCTTAACAACATCCTTTGCTACAGCTTCAACAACCTCGTTGTTTTCATGCTTTGCAACAAGTGCATCCCAAACTTTGCGGTTAACAATGTTACGCTGAGATAATAATACATTGCCTTCGCCATCGTTTACTTTCACCACTTCTACTTCGATTTCGTCGCCCATTTTAACATCTTTATCAGCTAATTCGCTGCGCTTAATGAGCCCATCGGATTTGAAGCCGATGTTAACACAAACTTCATCCTCAGTGATTTGAACGACTGTACCTGTCATAACTTGGCCGGGCCTAATTTTAACCAATGTTGCTTCAATATCGGCTAAAAAATCAGCATTAGCTTGTTCCTCGGTTTTGGCTGTGGGGGCTGCATTATCAAGAACTACTTGACTTTCTTCAGCTGCAATTTCCTGGGTAAGAACTTCTTCCTTATTTTCGATGTCTGTCATGCGTGTAATAACCTCCTTGAGTGACCATTCCGGCGTAGATGCACCGGCTGTGATCCCAATTATATCCGTATTTATATCTGCAAAGCCCATCGGTATATCCGACGCGCGCTCTACCATAATTGTTCTGCTACATAATTCCTTACAAGAATTATATAACTTGCGAGTATTGGCACTATTTTTGCCACCAATAACTATCATCGCATTAGCCTTTTTGGCTATTTCCCTTGCTGATTTTTGCCTTAGTATTGTTGCAGTGCATATGGTATCCATAAGCACTAAGTTTTTTACCTTGCTTTTTAAAAAGGTTGTAATTTCCTCCCAATCTTCATGGGGGAAAGTTGTTTGAGCAACGGCCAAGGCTTCATCAATTTGGGGCAAATCCTTTGCCTCATCAACGTTGTTTACTGTGTAAACAGCGCCACTGCACCAACCTACGGTACCAATTATTTCTGGATGGTTTTTATCACCAACTATTATAACGGGTAAACCGTCCTTGCTATAATCGGCAACTTTTTTATGCAATCTATCAACAAAGGGGCATGTTAAATCAACTACATTTAAGTTAAAATCGTTGCACTGTTTTAATACAGCGGGTGAAACACCATGGCTTCTTATAAGCACGGTTTCGCCTTTAACATCCTCAAGTTTATTTACTGCGTAAACGCCTGCATTTTCAAGCTTGTTTATAACTTCAGGGTTATGTACTAACTCGCCAAAACTATTTATTACATTATCAACATTTGATACGCTTAAAGCGGAATCAATTGCTCTTTTTACACCCACGCAAAAACCTGCATGGTCTGCAACAATAATTGGCATACATATATCCTTTCAATTATACAATACTTCATCACCTAAATAATTTCAAGTTTTTTTAGCATAAATCCTTTAAAAAATACATATTTTATATATTTTTAACAAATTTGCTATATACATCCTTCATTCTTTGTGTAAAAAGCTCACAAGTATGTGTGCTTACACCTTGTTCAAGAAGGTCGGTATAATCCATTGGATCACCAAAAACAACTTTAGTTTTCCTAAATAGTTTAATTTTACCATTAATTAAAGCAGGAACTACTGGTGCACCACTTCTCATAACCAATAGGGCAGCGCCACCTTCAGGTTCTTGCATTATTCCTGGCTTATGGCGTGTGCCTTCAGGGAATAATCCAATAACACCCTTATTTTTAAGCACACTTAAGCATTCTCTTATAGCTTTTAAATCGGTTCCTTTTCTGTTTATAGGTATCATATACGCTTTTTTAAGTATATAAGCAAAGGGTTTACACTTAGTTAACTCTTTCTTTGCTAAAAAATGTATGGGGTATTTTTTTAATGGAGCCGCTACTGCAAGTGGGTCAAGAAAGCTTTTGTGGTTAGCAACTAAAACGTAGGGGGCTTCGTATTGGTTAAGTTTTTCAACGCCCACATATTCCAAGGGGAATATTGTGCTAAATAAGAATGCGGCAACCACCCTTAATAATCTATATGCAAATGTTGTTTTTTGATTTCCGTCTTTATCAAACTCGATGTTTTGACTCATTTGCTATTCCTCACTATTTGTAAAATACTTTCAACTACCTCATCCAAGCTCATGTTGGATGAATCAAGCAAGTGGGCATCATCAGCTTTTTTTAAGGGGTTTAGGGCTCTGTTGCTATCTTGATAATCCCTTTTAATAACAGCTGCAAGAATTTCTTCATAGCTATTAGTTGATAAGTTCTGTTTAAAACGCCTATTTGCCCTTGTTTCAGGGCTGGCTGTTAAATATATTTTTACCTCAGCATCAGTTAATACATTTGTGCCCGTATCGCGCCCATCAAGCACCATATCCCTTGTTTTAGCAATTTTTCTTTGCTCTTTAACAAGTTTTTCTCTAACTATTCCCATTTTAGATAGAGTGGAGGCGGCCATGGAAACCTCGGGTGTTCTAATATAATCGTCAACAGCGGTTCCGTTTAATAATGTTTTTTGTTTTCCATTGCTAAATGCTACCGATATTTCAACTTCGTCAATTATGGCTGCAACAGCTAATTCATCCTCTACGGATATTCCTTTTTCTATACAAAAGTATGCAAAGGCTCTATACATTGCGCCAGTATCTAAATGTAATATGGAAAGCCTTTTAGCAATTTCATCAGCTACGGTTGACTTTCCAGCTCCAACAGGTCCATCTATAGTTATGTTTAAGGGCATATTTTCTCCTTTATAATGCACGGTGTCCCATACCTACGCAAATTTCATTTAAATGGCTAAGGCCAATTTCAAAAAACACAGCTACAACAAGGTGCTCGCCACTTCGGGCAATTGCAATTTTACCGCCTATACTAAGGCCCATTGCTTTTTGGGATATTTGGCTAATTGCTTCCCTGGCTGCGCCAGCTACAGCACCTTGCTCCAAATGACTATCCTCTATTAAGCCCTCTCGCTTGGAGGCAACAACTGCACGTTCTATTATTTTAACAACACTTGGTAAAAACTCTCCACCATAATCAACTGCGGCAGTTTTTATACCATTTTCAAGCATTTTAGCTTTTAAAGTTTGCTCCTCTGTGCGGCTGCTTGTTAAGCTTAGCAACACAGCAGCCCGCGCAACTTCTCGGCTACCAATTTTTAAGTCGGTGCTCATAATGCCTCCATTATGTTTATTTGCACTATATTATACTATATAACACAAAACATTACAATAAATGTAAAATCAAATTCTTACTTTATTGCCAAATTTAAAGCCTATGTTATAATATATTTTATAAACTAAGAAAGAAGGTTAAAATTATGGATAATAAAATTCCTCAATTTACAATAAAAATGCTTAATGGCGATGTTATGGAAGGTGAACTTTACCCAGAAATAGCACCAGAATCCGTTGGTAACTTTATAGAACTTGCTAATAAGGGCTTTTACAATGGTTTGATATTTCACAGGGTTATACCTGGCTTTATGATTCAAGGCGGTTGCCCAAAAGGCATGGGTATAGGCGGACCTGGCTACAATATAAAAGGCGAGTTTTCTCAAAATGGCTTTAAGAATGATTTGAAACATACTGAAGGCGTGCTAAGCATGGCTAGGAGCATGATGCCCGACTCTGCAGGCTCACAATTTTTTATTATGACAAGTGATTCACCTCACCTTGATGGATCATATGCAGCCTTTGGAAAGATAACAAAAGGCCTGGATAATGCATTTAAAATAGTAAATGTAAAAAGAAATATGCAGGATAAACCCTTAGAACCACAAACAATTGAAAGTATTACAGTTGAAACTTTTGGTAAGGAATACCCTTTTACAAAAAGATAAGTTTACAGCTTTGAGCCTTGTTTTTATTGCTCAAAGCTGTTTTTTATAGTATAATAATTAAATGAATACAAAAAAATATGGAGGATATTAATGGCAAAAGTTGAAGGAAATGTACAAGGAATACGAAAAAGTGCAATTAGTGAACTTGAATCTCTTTTTGAAGTGCCAATATCTTCAGATGTTTTTGTAAGTCAAGAAATATTAGACAGCCTATGTAAAATATCTAACGAGTATAATAGGGAAATTGCTATATACATATCCCGAGATGGTAAAGTACTAGATATTACTATTGGCACAAATGCCACAGTTGAATTAAAGGCAATAAATACTAGGCGTGGTGACAATAGGCTTACAGGTGTAAGATGCATACATACACACCCTAATGGCATTGGCAGGCTTTCAAATGTTGATACAAGTGCCTTAATTGCTTTAAAGCTTGATGCTATAACAGCAGTGGGCTGTATTGATGGCAATGTAACTGAAATGCAAACTGCTACCCTTAACCCCGAGCTAGAAATTGGTTTTGAATTTTTACCACTTGTTAGGGGCTACAATGTACCCCATGATATTTGGTTTGATGCAATACTTCACGCAGACTACCTTGTTAGTAATGCGGAAAACTCTGATATAAACGATATAGAGCGTGTTTTGCTTGTGGGTATTGATGATGAAGCGTCTTTGGACGAGTTAAAAAGCCTTGCGGAAACTGCTAATGTTGAAGTGGTTGATATGGTTTTGCAAAAAAGGGCAAAGGCGGATAGTTCAACATATATTGGTGAAGGTAAGGTTGATGAAATATCACAACTTATACAGCTAAAAGCCATTGATACGGTTATATGCGATGATGAAATTACTGGTGTAATGCAAAGAAATTTAGAGTCTGCTTTAAAAATAAAAATTATTGATAGAACAGCCCTAATACTTGATATATTTGCTAAGCATTCAAAAAGTAGTGAAAGCAAGCTTCAAGTTGAAGCGGCACAGCTTAGGTATAGATCCCAAAGGTTAACAGGCATGGGTGTTGTGCTTTCAAGGCTTGGTGGAGGTATAGGCACAAGAGGCCCTGGCGAAACCAAACTTGAGGTTGATAGGCGACGTATACAAACTCGCCTTGCTTTTTTGGATGAAGAAATTAAAAATATTGCAGCCCAAAGAAGCCTAAGGCGCAGGGAAAGGGAAAAATCGGATATACCTGTTATAGCTTTGGTGGGCTATACAAATGCCGGCAAATCATCATTGCTTAACCAACTTACAGATGCGGGGGCTTATGTTGAGGATAAACTTTTTGCTACCCTTGATTCACTAACCCGTAAGTTTAAATTATCAAATGGGCAAGAAGTTTTGCTTGTTGATACTGTAGGTTTTATTAAAAAGCTACCACATTTTTTAGTAAAAACTTTTGCCTCAACCCTTGAGGAAGCGGCACTTGCTGATGTTATTCTTATTGTTGTTGATAGCTCAAGCGACGAAAAATATCAACACCTAAATGTTGTTGAGGAAACGCTTAACCAAATAAAAGCTGGCGATAAGCCGAAAATAATAGCCTTTAATAAATGCGATTCCCTTGAAGATAAGCCTTTAAGCGAGGGCGTTTATATAAGTGCTAAAACAGGTGAAGGTATAGATAAACTTCAACTTGCAATAGAAAAAGCGCTTGAATCACGTTTTTGCACTGCTATATACCATATACCATATTCTTCCTTTGCCGCATTGGATGTAATACATAAAAACGGCAAGGTAATAAATGAGGAATATGATGATACTGGTGTAAAAATAACAGCCAATTTACCAATAGCTGTTGCAAAAAAACTTGGTTTATCCCATAATATAAATGTAATTCAAAATTTGTAGAGGTTAAATTTGTTATTAAATAGAATATTATCAACAATTGCCCTTAGTGTTGGCATTGCAAACGGTGGCTTTAACTATGCCATGCCTGACAAAAACATTTCAGGAACGCTATTTTTGGTTAATAAGGATTATAAAATAAGTGATGCCTATTACCCAAATGTTGTTGAAGCAAATGTTAAGGGTGAAATAAGGGAAATGAGGCCAGATGCCGCTAAAGCCCTTGAAATAATGTTTGATGATGCTAAAGCAGAAGGAATAAATTTAAGAAGTTTTTCTGGCACAAGAAGCTATTCAAGGCAAAAAACCATATACCATAAAAAAATAGATTCTCATAATGGTAGCGTAAAAAAAGCTGAAGAATATGTGGCCCCACCTGGTGCAAGTGAACACCAATTAGGCTTAGCTATGGATGTTAAAACCCCTGCGGGGGATAACCTTGGCCCTGCCTTTGGTAAAACAAAACAAGGTATCTGGATACAAGAAAATTGCTACAAATATGGCTTTATTGTAAGGTATTCAAAGGAATATGAGAAAGTAACAAAGTATAATTACGAGCCGTGGCATTTACGCTATGTGGGTGTTGAGGCGGCTTATGCAATAAATAAATTGGATAATATACCTTTAGAATGGTTTGTATCGGATCTTAGGTTAAAAACATATCAATCATTAATAACGGAATAATATACTCTGCAAGTAAAAGGAGATTATTATGAAAATAATAAAAAAGCAAATCATTGCAATAATTATAATAAGCCTTGTTTTAGGGCTTGCTAATGCATATGCAATGAAGGTACCATGGAAGTACACCTTGCTTATATCTAACTTGCAAAGTGATGTTAACCGCCTTATAAATAGGGATAACCTACTTGAAGAGGATTACGTACCTGGTGACTTAATTAACACAACTGTTAGGCGTGCAAGCACATCACCCATTCAAATTAGAGCAGTTGTTGATGATGCACTTTCTAGAATGTTTAATGATGCCGAGGCCCAAGGTATAATACTTTATGCCAAAAGTGGTTATAGATCTTACGGCACACAAAAAACAATGTATAAAAACAGGCTTGAAATGAACAATGGCAAAGATGATGGCATAGTTGCCTATCCAGGCTCCAGTGAACACCAAAGTGGCTTGGCTATGGACGTTGTTAATAAGGGGCTAATTGGTGGGCAAAGAATGACCCAAGCCTTTGCGGAAACTACAGAGGGCATATGGCTTGCAGAAAATTGCACAAACTATGGTTTTATAATAAGATATCCTAAAGATATGCAGGATATTACAGGCATTTATTACGAGCCTTGGCATTTAAGGTTTGTAGGCGATTCTGTTGCCCAGTATATCTCAGTTAAAGGTTATACCCATGAAGAGTTTACAAAGGAATGGAAGGAATCATTGCAAACATTCCTTGATAATGGTGGTACAATAGAGGATGTATTAGCCCACGAGCATGAAATGAACAAGCCACAAATTACCATGTCTGAAGAAGTTAATGGTGAGGCAGAAATATCAATTGTAATAAGGAACTAATGTATAAATGAGCAGAGTTTTCGCTATAACAAATCAAAAGGGTGGAGTAGGCAAAACAACAACAGCAGTTAACTTATCCGCTTGCATAGCTAACTTAGGTAGAAAAGTTCTACTTATAGATCTTGACCCTCAAGGGAATACCACAAGTGGCTTTGGCTTAAGGGCGGGTAAAAATAGTGTGTATGAGGCTTTGCTTGGCGACCTTGATATAAAGGATTGTATTGTTCAAACAATAGTGCCTAAATTACACTTAATACCTGCGGATATTCGCCTTGCAGGGGCAGAAATAGAACTTGCACCTATGCATGAACGTGAGTTTAAACTTAAAAAAATTATAGATGCAATAGAGCAAAAATATGATGATATATTTATAGATTGTCCACCCTCTTTAAGCTTACTTACAATAAATGCTTTAGTAGCAGCAAAAAGGGTAATTGTGCCTATACAGTGCGAGTACTATGCCCTTGAAGGGGTTACAAGCCTAATTCAAACAATAAACAGGGTAAAAAAAGCTTATAACCCTAATTTAGATATTGAGGGAATATTGCTTACAATGTTTGATGGTAGAACAAATTTAAGTATGCAAGTTGTAGAATCTGTTAAAAAGCATTTTAAAAGTAAAGTTTTTAATATAGCAATACCCCGTAATGTTCGCTTAGGTGAGGCACCAAGCCACGGTTTGCCAATACACCTTTATGATAATAAAAGCTTTGGTGCAGAGGCATATAATATACTTGCTAAGGATTTAGTTTCCCGTGCAGGTAAAAAAAGATAGTTTCTGAAAGGATGATATAGTATGCAAAAGAAAAGGCTTGGTAGGGGTCTTGATGCTTTATTGCCTGATATTGGAAACTTTGATGAAAGTTCAATAAAACAAATAGCCATAGAGGATATTGACCCAAATAAAAACCAACCAAGGCAAAGCTTCTCGGAAGAATCCTTAAATCAACTTGCTGAAAGTATAAAAAATACTGGTATAATATCCCCAATAATAGTTATGGAAGTTGGAGGCAGGTATACTATTATTGCAGGTGAGCGCAGGTATAGGGCTGCCCGTATTGCAAAGCTTGATACAGTGCCTTGCATTGTTCGTAATATGAGCGATTCGGAGGTGCTTGAAGTAGCCCTTATTGAAAACATTCAGCGTGAAGATCTTAACCCTATGGAACAAGCTGAAGCAATAGAAAGCATTATGAAACGCTTTAAATATACCCAGGAAGATATTGCAAAAAAGCTTGGTAAAAACAGGTCAACAATTGCAAACTTGCTAAGGTTGCTTAATTTAAATAAAGATGTTAAAAAGTTAGTTAAAAATAATTCCCTAAGCTTTGGCCATGCAAGGGTGCTTGCAGGTGTTGATGATGAAAATATTCAACTATCTTTAGCTAAAGACTGTGTTAATAAGGGCTTTAGCGTAAGAACTTTGGAGGATATTGTTAGCAACTTAAAAAGCAAAGCTAAACCATCAAAAAAACCAAAATCAGTTGATGCAAACCTTGCAGCATTTGAGCTTAACATTAAACAGGTGTTGGGGCTTAAAACAAAACTAACTGGCAATGTAAATAAAGGTAGGATAGTATTGAGCTATAACTCAAAGGAAGAACTGGATAACCTTTACTATCTAATAAATAAATTATCTTAATATATAGGAGGCGGGATTATGTCGGATAATAAAACAAGCAAAAAAAATAAAGCTGTAAGGATAATGCTAATTCTCCTTGGCGTATTTTTAATTATTACCGCTGGCTCAATGGTTGTTTCCAACATGATGAATTCAGGGCAGGATAATTGGCTAAAAGGTCAAAATGAAAAAATTGCTGCCGAAAATCAAAAACTTGAGGAGGATTATGCCCTCCTAAAATCTGAGTACGAGCAAACAACAGCACAAACAGAATCAAAGGTTTGGCCTGCTCCTGCCCAAGAGGGTTGGGATATTGTTGATTTAAGTGGCTACCCAATTGAAAACTCTCAAACTATGACTGTTAGCCGTGCTGAGCTACTACAAAGTGGTTTAATGCTTGTAAACCCATGGCACCCACTACCAGGGGATTATGAAGCCCTTACAATGGATGCATTACAAAGCATTGGTACAGCTAGCCAAGGCAAAATAGCCGTACAGGATTATAACTTAAAACTATTTCCAATGGCTATAGAGGCTATGACAAATATGTTAAATGATGCTGCTCAAGAAGGTTTGGGCGACTATATAATTAGGGAGGCTTTTAGGTCTAACTCGGAACAAAGTGTACTTTTTGAAAAATATAGAACTGAGCTTGCTGATAAGTTTAGCGGGGATATACTTGTAGAAGAAACCAAAAAAAGAGTTAACTACCCTGGTACAAGTGAATACCAAAGTGGATTAGCATTTAGAGTTGCACTTTATAACAAAGAAGATCCTAGTATTGCAAAACAAACATTCCAAGGCACAGCCCAAGGCAAATTTTTAACCGAAAATGCTTGGAAATATGGCTATGTATTCCGATTCCCAGCAGAAGATTTCCCAGATTCTTCTTGGATGGATAAATCATTCCTTACAGGCGTTTCAATAAAGCTTGATACATATAGGTATGTTGGTATTCCAAGCGCAACAGTTATGCATTTAAAGAATTTTGTGCTTGAAGAATATATTGATTACCTAATATCAACACCCCATATTGCAGTTTATGAGGATGGCATACTTAGGTATGAAATTTACCGTAAGGAAGCTAGTAGTGAGGGGTTGGCAACTGGTGTTGAAACAATTGATGTTCCTGCATCAGCAACTAATGTTGTTTCATCCTACGATAACATGGGTGGCATAATAACAGTTATTACCCACTAATATATGGCAAAGCTTGCTTTAGTTGCAATTTACCTTTAAATACTGTAAAATAAACAAGTACTTTAATAGTACTTGTTTTTTAAATGCAAAGGTTTTTATGATAAATATTGATTATAGTAAATTGTTAATAGATGATTATAAGGGCATTAATGCAAGTCAAGATGCCTTTATTAATGATATTGTTAATAAAAATCATTCCCATGCATATTTAATTAGTGGCGATAAAAATTGTGGTAAAATTCAGTTGTGCAAAATGCTTGCAAACCTAATTGTTGGGGCTGATGCATATGCTGAAAATAATATTGATGTTTTGCAAATATCTACACAAACGGTAAATGAAAGTTTAGGCAAAAAATCCCTTAGCTCAATAAGTGTTGATGCTGTTAGGGAAATGATTATTCCCTTTGTAAATGCATTTTCCCTTTTAAATACTGCCCGTGTTGTGCTTGTGGAGCAGGCGGACCTTTTAACGGAGCAGGCGCAAAATGCTTTGCTTAAACCCGTTGAAGAACCACAAATTAATATAGTGTTTTTGCTTGTAACAGATGATTCATCTAAAATTATAACAACATTAAAATCAAGGTGCCAAAAAGTAAATATACATGAATGGAATATTCAAGCCATTAAAAATTACTTAGATAGGTTTAGCTTGGATAATTCTTTGGTTGAGGCTGCTGCGTATTACTCTAATGGCCTAATTGATAAAGCTGTTTATTATGTTAATAATATAGATGATGCAAAGGCAAACCAGGGCATGATATTAAATGCAATAAGTGCAAACAACAAGTACAATATAATAAGCTTTTCGGCGGAGCATGCAAAGGATAAAACCCCTGCCCAAGATGAACTTTTGGATGACATAGAACATGTTATTGATTTAGTGCTTAAAGTAAAATCAGGCATTTATGATAAACAGGCCATACAACATCTACCATACAAATGGCAGTGGGCGGCAGATAATGTTGATGTGGCAGTTTTTACAGGCATATTATCTACTGTAGCAAAGGCAAGGCAAATGAAAGGCAGTCAAGTTAACTGGCAAGCGTGTATGGATTATATGCTTGCGTATATATTGGAGGCAACCAAACAATGGCAACAATAGTTGGAATAAGGATAAAAAATTCGGGCAAACTTTTCTATTTTGACCCGGCAAACACATGGCCTAAAGAAGGCGATAAAGTAATAGTTGAAACTTCCCGTGGCATGGTTATGGGTGAAGTTATTATGGGCTTAAAAAAAGTTCCTGATGAAAGCATAACAATACCCTTAAAACCTGTTTTAAGGATAGCTACCACTGAGGATTTACTGCACCAAGCGGAAAACGATAAATTTGCAGTCGAAGCCTTTAAACAATGTAAGGAAAAAATTATTGAACATAACCTTGATATGAAACTTGTTAGCGTTGAACCTATGTTTGATAATACAAAAATAATGTTCTATTTTACTGCGAACCAAAGGGTAGATTTTAGGTATTTGGTTAAGGATTTGGCAGCTATGTTTAGAACAAGGATAGAACTAAGGCAAATTGGCGTAAGGGATGAAGCAAAAATACTTGCATCCATGGGTATGTGTGGCAGGCCCATATGTTGCTCCAAATTCTTGGGTGATTTTCAACCTGTATCAATTAAAATGGCAAAGGAACAAAGCCTTTCCCTTAACCCTACAAAAATTTCAGGCGCTTGCGGTAGGCTTATGTGTTGCTTGAAGTTTGAGCAAGATTATTATGAAAAAATGCATAAAATTATGCCTAAGGTTGGCAAAGGGGTTACAACACCTGATGGTGATGGTGTAGTTGGCGATGTAAACGTTATTTGTGAAACCGTAACTGTTAGGGTTAATAAGGGTGATGATGAAACCGAAGTTAAAACTTATACCTTGGATCAAATTTTTAACCCAGAAAAATATAAAACTAACGAGGTTGAAAAATTAAGCGAGTTTGATACCTATATTAAAAAAGCTAGGGAATCAAATGCAGCAAATAACGCAGAAAGCACTAAAACAGAAACAACCGAGCCTAAACAGGACCAAAGACCAAATAACGCCGATAGAAGAAATAATAGCAACAACAATAGGGAACAAAATAGTAACAATAGGGATAATAGAAATAATAGGCCAAACCGCAGAAGTGGCGCCCAAAAACCCAAAAATAAACCTGTTGATAAAATTGAAAGGCCTGAAAAGGCGGAAAGAGCAGAAAGGCCTGAAAAAGCTAATAATGAAGCCCCTAAAAAGGTTCCTGTAAGCATAAAAAAACGTAGGCCAAAACCCAATAAACCCCAACAAATAGATCCATCATTAAACATATTAAGCAAACCACGTAACTTTGCTGAAATAAAAAAACTTCAGGAAATGGGCAGGGAATCAAAACGCCCAACGGAAATTGCGGAAAAACCAATAGCAAAGCCAATACCCGTTCAAAAAATTAATAAAATTAAAAACCCTGTTAAACATAAAAAAACAAGGCCTAACCCAAATAAAAAGCTTGAACAAAAGGGTGAATAAAAAATAAGGTGCATAGCACCTTATTTTTATGTTTAAATAATTTTAATAACCAACATATAGGCCTATTACAAGTAATAGGCAAGATAATGCAAACATAGATAAATGTAACCAAAAACTTTTCTTTATCCATTTAATGTAAGAGAAACCAACAAGGCTTAAGCCTATAAGTAAAGGAACATTAGTAACATGATATATGTTTGAAAACCCATCACCATAGTTGAATGCAAGGGTAACTAATTGCCTGCTGAGGCCTAAGTTATTTGCTAAGGGCAATAGTATTGGCCCAAGGATTATAGCCTCTGCTACCCCTGAGGGAACAAAAAAGTCTATTATCATAATAAGTGCAAATATGCCAACGATTATAATAAATTTTGGGGTATTTATTAGGGCTGTTATTGAGTAGTAAATTATTGTATCAAGTATTTTGCCCTCAGTAATTATATACTGTATGCTTGTTGATAAAAGTATAAGCAATACACCAGGTGTAATATCAAAAAGTCCTTTTATAAAAATTTTGAATTTACCTTTATTTAAACCGCTTAAGTATGCTGTACCAATACTTAATATCAAATACAAAACAACCAAAAGTATAAATAAAACGTTCTGCAAAGGCTTTATAAATACAGAACATATTGCCATAAGCAAATATGTTGAAAATATTATAGTGAAATACTTGCTAGCATTATCATTTGCTATATCTTTTTCAAATTGGAAATCATTATTTTCAATTTTTACTACCTTTTTTTCTAATTTGTTTATGTGTATAAATAAAAACAATAGTATAACTATGTAAGAAAGAAAAAATGTAAGCAATCGCATTGACAAACCACTAAATATTGGCAAGCCCATATAACTTTGCATTGTGCCAGTTGTAAAGGGATTTAAAGCTCCATTTGCAAACCCGACTCCACAGGAAAACAAAGACATTATAATCCCCGTATATGCATCCCAACCCATTGCTAATGCTAAAGCTACAACAAAGGGTATCATTGGCAAACCTTCTTCAAAAGCGCTTAAAAAAGACCCAAATGAAAGAAAAAACAATGTTATTAATGCGGCTAATATTTTTCGTTTGTTTATAAAATTAATTGTAATTTTTTTGAGAATATAATTTACTATACCTGATTCGTTTAACAACCTAAACGAACCGCCAATTATAAACATAAAGATCATTATTGGTATAATTGCGGTATTATTTGAATTAGTAAATACTAAAAAAGGAGAAAATAAAAATTTCCAAAAGCTTATACCTTCTGTAACATTATGATATGAATCCAAATTAACATGGCTCAAACCATCTATAACTGTTCTTTCCATTTCACCGTGGGGTAAAATTAATGTTAATATGTATGTTGTTGCCCAAAAAATAATTAATATTATCCCAGGCATAATAAAATATTTTTTAGTAATTTGAGTGCTATTGTTAAGATTTTCTTCCATCTTTGTTATTTAAACCTCTCTGAGTTTGTCCATTACACTTTCAAATACCTTATGCATATTCTGTTTGGATTCATGTGAAATATAGTCGTCAAAAACTTCCCCCATTTGAATAGAATAAAGTTTTGTGGATATGTTTTCACCTAAAAATATTCTGCGCACTGCTGTTGTTATAAGGCCTGCACAAGCTATAGTTGCACTACCTAATTGGGGAACGCCTCCTAGCTCCCCCTTTTCATCTAAAATAGAATTCATTATTTCAGGGGTCCAGTTATCTATTCCTACAAGTATTGCTTCAATTCCAAATTGCATAAGCTTGGAAGCCTTTTTGCTTTTTAATATATCAATATCTTTTTCGCTGGGTGAAATTACATAAAGTGGAGCATTTGTATCAGCATCAAAGCGAATAACTTCTAAAGCCAAATTATCGTGTATTTCGGTTACGCTTAAATAAAGTATTTTGTGCTTTTTGCATAAACTACGTATTCTGTAGCTTGCTTCCATATCATCAATTTCATCAATTATTACATCTGGCTTAAAGGCTAAAAGTTCAGGTATAATTTCATCCTGAAAGCCTAAGGGGAAATGCTTTTGTTCTATAAAGGGGTCAATTTGGCTTATTTTTTTGGCAACTCCGTCAAGCTTGCTATATGGTAAATCTTCCATAAGTAGTTCTATTCTGCCCATATTTGTTACGCTGGGCATGTCAAAATCGCCTATGGCAATAGCTTCCCCAATACCATTCCTAACAATGCTTAATGCAACGTTTGAGCCAACACTCATGCCAAACACACAAATACGCTTTTTATTAAGTAAGTGTTGTTGTTCTTTTTTTATTAGGTTCCTGTAACGGTAAGTTTTTAAGTTCCTATAATCTTCGCCCATAGGGTACCTAATAAGGTTTTTGTTCCAAGGGAAGTACACCCAAGTTCCATATTCTAAACCATTAAATAAATTGATATTATTAAAATGTTCGTGGAATTTTTCCTTGTCTGTATTATTTAGGAACATAGTTAAATCTTCTTTAATTGCATCTATTGGGTTAACCACATTGCTAACAGCTTTGTTTTTAAATAGCTCAAGCAATTTATTTATATCTTCATTATTTCTTAGGTCAAAATATAGGGGCTTTTGCCAATTATTTTTACTAATGTTTTCTAAAATATAATTGTTTAACATATCAACCTCAAATTTTGTTTATTCTATCTACTATGCTTTCAGTATCTTCCCCAGCGCAATAAATACCTATTAATGATTCTAATGCGTTAGTGTGCCTTAAAGGGCCCTGTGCAGCACATGCGTCTTTAATTAATGTAACGTTATAGCCTAAATCTGCTAAATCCCTAACGCTTGTACTTACACATTGGTCTGTGTAAAAGCCTGTAACTAAAACAGTTTCTGTGTTTAGGTTCCTTAAAATTTTATCAATGTTTGTGCCAACGTGTACCCCAGAGCAAGTTTTTGTAAGCACAATATCATCCTCCAAGGGAGCAATTTCTTTTATTATTGTGCTTTCTCCACTGCCTTTTGGGTAAACTACATTTGTTTTTTTGTGTTGGTGGCTAACATCACTTGCATCAGGCAATAAAGATTCTACTTTTACATATATTGGCAATATGCTTTTATCTCTGCAAGCGTCAATTATTTTTTTAATATTGCCTACTGTTCTGTAGTTTATTTCATCAATTTGTGCAAGTAGTGGTAAATAAGGTGTGGGATCCATACCCAAGGCTAACATTTCTTTCTCTAAATACTCTGCTAATACGCATTGTTGTGCATCAATAATTAGCAACACGGTATGCTCTTTTGTTACTGCATGTGGGTCTTTAAAAAACATACCACCTGCAAGCTCAACAGCTTGTTTTACAAATTGGTTTAAAATGCTGTAATCCTTAGTTTCTAAATTGTTCATTTTTTTCACCTTTCTATATTTCTTTATTTATTTTAAGTTTAATAAAGTAACTTGCTAATTTGCTTATACGCGTTAAGTCGTTACTTTCCTTAGCTATTCCAATATTAAGCTTATAAATACCAGTTTTTATTGTTTTGCCAAGTAATATATCCCTACAGGTGCTTGTTGTAAAAGCGGCAGCAGCAAGTGTTGTGCTACCAAGCTGAGGGTAACCACAAAGATTTTTGCCTATCAACATTGCAGAATTTGCTAATTTATATGATAAATTATGCAAACCAACGCTTCTGCTTAAAAGCATATCCGCACTATCTTTAGATAAATTATCTAATTCACTATCTTTAATATATTTAGCATATAGGGGAGTATTGCTATATAAATCATGCCTTACTACTTCTAAAGTACATATATCGTGCACATCGGCAGCAGTAACATAAGGAGCTTTATTTTCTCTTGCATATTTTCTTAGCAAAATAGAAGCTTTCATATCATCAATTTCATCTATTAATATGTCAGGCTTAAAATTATTAAGTTTATTTATATTATTGTTATTTATGCCATCATAGCATGTGTTTATTTTAATAAAGGGGTCTAAATAGCTTATTTGCTTTGCAATTGTGTCAACTTTTGGAATGCAAATATCTAAAACCTCAAAATTAGCCCGACCAATGTTAAATATATTTGGCTCTACCAAATCTGCAATAAAAATTTCGTTACACAAAAAGTTGCGCACTAATGATATTGCTATGTTAGAGCCTACACTCATGCCTATTACAGCAATTTTCTTTTGCTTTAATATATCTAACTCTTCTTTACTTATAAGGTTTCTAAACCTAAATGTTCTTAAATAATAGTAAGTATCCTTATCAGGGTAGCGTACAAGCTCGCCACTCCAAGGGAAAAATACCCATACACCAAAATCGTTTTTTATAAAACTTGGGTTGCTAACATATTTATCCCTTGCCTTATCGTCATTTTTAAGGTGGGGGAAATTATATTCAAACAAGTTGTTGGCTATTTTTTCAACATTATCAACTATATTTTTAACTTGCCCGCTTTTTATATATGAATCTAATAATTTTATATCCCTTTCATTTTTTAAGTTAAAAATTATTGGCTGTTGCCAATGGGGCACTTCTTTGTTGGCTGAATTATTAAGGGTAACAAAACCATCATATAAATTTAAATTTGTGAGCGGCATATAATCCCTCCTTTATGGTTTAATAATATTTAAAATAATCACTGAGTAAAGCTGAATTAGCCATATTGAAAATAAAAAGGAAAGTTTTCGGGTAAAATTACCGAATACTTTCCAAATGATTATGGAAACTTTATTGCTAAATATTTCTATATGCTTTATAATTAAATGACAATAAACAGAAATAGGTGGTGTTATAGGCGTGGATAATAGTACTTTTTATTTATTTATAAAAAATAAAGCTAAAGAAAAGTCAGTTAAACTTGATGACTTGGCTAAAGCTTGCAACATTGGTAGAACCACTTTGTATAGGTTTATGAAGCAGGAAACTCCTATTACATCATCCTTTGAAACAAATATTATTAAATTTTTAAAATTGGATGCTAATGAAAAAAATGAAATGAGCCTTTTATTAAAAGGTGAAAACAACGAAAAAAATTATTCTGGGGCTTATGAATATATTGATGAAATTATGTTTGGTGAAAAAACAAACATACCATTAGAATATTTTAATTTTGAGTTTTACGAGGAAGATAAAAAGCTGCTTAAAACAAGCAATGAAACAATTAGAAATATTGTTAATTTAATTGATGAAAAAACTACTAATGTTGATATACATTCTAGCAATTTTAAAAAGGAAAAAGCTTTTTCGTTTTTATACAACATTTCAAACCAAATAAACAATAAATACCCACAAACTGGCTTTAAGCATTTTATTGCCTTGGATTTTGAAAACTCAAAAAACATAGGGCACTTATTTAAAAATATAATAAATGTTTTAAGTATAGAAAACTATAACGTTTACTATAAAAATGAAAATATTGGCAAAATTGAAAATAACATTGCAGACAATATTATGCTTATTGCCATTGAACATGATAAAGGTAAAAATAACGATTATTTTTTAATATTGATTAATGAAAATAAAGCATCAAAGTGCATGTATTTTAAAAATTCAACATACTATGAGTTTTTTATTAGCTTCTTTGTAACAAATAAATACATATATGGCGAAACATTAATACAAGCTAATAATTCATATGATATTGATAGGGCTGTTGAGTATTTAGAAACGAGCGCAGAAAATGCCTTAATAAAGAATGAGTTATGCATTAAATTTATACCTAAATCTGTGTGGAAACAACTTTATAACAGAACAGATGAGGCAAGGGCGGTTCAAATAATTCAATATTTTTCTAAAAACCCAGTACAATACTATGAAATTGAACACTTTTTTAAATATTGGTTTGATGTTATAGATGCCCGCAATGCTTCTAAAAGCCAAATACCAAGCCACTTTGTAACGAGTAAAAATGCGCTTATAAAATTTATGGATACGGGTGTAGCCTCATTAAAAATGCCCCTTATTGTTTTTAATAAAAGCGAGCGTAAGGAAATAATAAAGCATTTATATAACAGGGTTAGTGATGATAACGATAGTTTAAATTTACTTATAACCGATATGGATGTATTCCCCTTAGGTGTAAGCCTGCTTGTTAATAAGGATAATGGGATATTGGTGGAATATGATTATTTTGAAGATAAATACGCAACAAAAAATGTGCTTATAAACAATAAAGCCTTTAATGAAATGTTTATAAGCTATGTAAAGGAACATTTGCCCTATAACTATGTGTATACAAAGGAGAAAACCCTATATTTTTTAAACTCTTTGCTGGATAGAATATAATTTAGATTAACAAACTAAAAATAAGGTGCTATGCACCTTATTTTATATTATTATCTTTAAAAAAATTACAAACAACTTCAATATATTTTTGTTTGTTATAAGTTATTGCTTCTGCATGGTTTGCGCCCTTGCAAATATATAAGTTTACATAGCCTCTTTTAGCATCTTTTATTTTTATGCTATGTTCAAGGGGTACTGTTTCATCCTTATCACCATGTACTAATAATAATGGTATATTATCAGCAAATTTATTCTCGTTTAAGTCCTTAATTATATCCACATCTTCAAATTTTAAGCCACTACGTATTTTAACAAAAAACTTTGCAAGGGGTAAAAGTATTTTTGATAGTATGCCGATTTTGCTTAATCTAAAATCTATTAATTCCTTTAATGATGCATAGGGGCAGTCTGCAATAACAAAATCCACACTACCATTTCTAGCCATATACCTTAAAACTGTTGCTCCACCCATGGATTCGCCACATACACCAATGTAGGTATAATTATTTTTGGCTTTTACATTATCAACAATAAGCTTTAAATCCTCGCTTTCAAGCTTTGCCATTGTTGAATATTTGCCCTCGCTAATTCCGGCGTGTATATGGTCGTAAAGCAAGCAATCAAAGCCCATATCATTAAACATTGCTGCATAACGGCGTGATGCCACCCTGTTAAAGCCAAAACCGTGGCAAAGTACAATTACTTTATTTGTTCCATCACCACAAAGCCACCATTCACCAAGCAGTTTTTCATTTCTACTATTTACAATTTCAAAGTCTTTTTTTATTGCTTGGGCATCCCTATCAGCATCATACCAGCCCAAATGTACTAATAAGGTTTTCATTTCTTCCAAATTTCGCTTATGGGTAAGCAAATAATTAGCCATAAAATATGCGCTAATTACAGCAATTAAAACTAATCCAATTAAAATATATATCATATTAACACCTCAAAAATATTATAGTTTTTAATATTTTATATTGCAAGTTTAAAAAAATGTAATAAAATTAAAAAATCACCCTGGGTAAGGTGTTGCTTGTTACCTTAGGTAATGTGCTATTGTAAACATAAGGAGGTGAATATATGTCTAATTACTCAACTGGTGAACTTGCCAAACTTTGCAACACTACTGTTAGAACTGTTCAATATTACGATAATATTGGCTTGCTTGTTCCAAGTGATTTAACTGAAGGTGGTAGGCGCCTTTATAATGATAATGACTATAAAAAGTTATCGTTAATTTGTTTGTTAAAATCATTAGGTATTTCCCTTAACAACATAAAGGAGATAATTGAAAGCGAAAATAGTAATAAAGTATTAAGCATGATTTTAAATCAACAAAAAAATACCATTCAACAGGAAATTGAGGATAAACAAAAACAGCTTCAAAACATAGCGGTGTTGGAGGAAGGCATTAAAACCAAAAATAAAATAACATCAAAGGAAGACATATATAATATTATGAATGATAAAAAGGAAATGAAAAAAACCTATATTGTGTTAACTTGTTTTGCTGTTGTGATAGGATTGTTAATACAATGGCCTACAATACTTATGTGGATAATTAAGGGCAATTATATACCCTATTTAGTTGGGCTACCAATTCGTATAATAGGTGTTATATTTTTATTAAAATACTACTATAGTAGAACCGCTTATATATGCCCAGAGTGCAATACAAAGTTCAAACCCAAAGTAAAGCAGTTTGTATTTGCAAAACATACCCTAAAAACAAGGAAGCTTACATGCAATAATTGTGGTAAAACAAGCTTTTGCCTTGAAACCTATAGCGGTGCTACAGCTAAATAAGTTTAAAAAAGTTCGCTTACACTGCGAACTTTTTTTATTAATTTATTCGTCAAACCTTTTTTCAAAATGGCCCAAAACTTCACAATTTTCACTATATATAACAAAGGCGTTTGGATCGTTTTCCTGAATTATTCTATTTAAATGCCTTTTTTGGTATTTGGATACTGCTGTAAGTATAACCTTTGTACCTTGTTTTGTGTAGCCACCTATACCATCCATTATCGTTGTGCCACGTTTAAGTTCAGTTATAATGGAATCGTTTATATTCGTGTTTTTTGTTATTATAAATGCACTTGAACTTCTGTTTTGTAGGTGGAAATAATCCATTATTGCGGATGTAAGTATGGAATATATCAATGAATATATTGCAGTTGATAAATCAAACAACAATGCGCTTAATATATATATAGTAGTATTTACAATTATAGCAATTTTACCCACACTTAAAGTGGGTGATTTTTTTGCAAAATATATGCCAACTATATCTAAACCGCCACTTGTTGAGGCAGCCCTTAATATCATACCTAGCCCAATGCCTGTTAACATTGCCCCAACTATTACCGATGTAATTTTTTCTTCTATTATTAATACTTTTGGTATGGGTACAAACATAAATAGTATTGTTTGAAACACAAGGGTAAAAATGGTTTTATATAAAAAACTTTTCTTCATTATTTTAAACAATAAAAACATAAGGGGGAAATTAAATATAAAATATATTAAACCAACTAAGTTAAAGGGGTATTCTTTAATGTTAAATGCCCAACTTATAAATATTTCAAATAACTGGGCTATACCAAAAAAACCACCACTATATAGGTTTTGAGGTATTATAAAAACATTAAAACTTACAGTATATAATATAGAGCCAATAAAACAACTTATATATTGTTTTGCTATTTCACTATTTTTTACCCTATCAATTAAGTTCAAAAATCTAGTCCCCCTTAAACAATATAAAATAATTATAATTGAATTTGAATTTAATACAATAGTAAATTGTGTTTTATATAGGTATTTATATAGGTAAATAGCCTAATAGAAAAACAATAAAAAATAATTTTAAAAAATTAAAAAAAGTTGTTGACTTTGGTTTTGGACTGTGGTATTATTAATTTTGTTGCCGCTTCAAGCAGCAACGTCGAACCTTGAAAACGATACAGAAGAATAAAGATAGCTAAAAGAAACGAAACGACA
>CAZJEB010000015.1:0-30711 GCA_964544955.1 uncultured Oscillospiraceae bacterium
CCCTGTTTGATTGCGAAATAAATGAGCTCTTGTATTTAGAGCATGATGAGGTGTGAAATGACCTTTTTAGAAATACTGGAAAAGACACTATTACAAGATGAACGATTTATAGCGGAAGATGGCAAAGTTCTGAAAGCCAAGGTTTACGATGCCGCGATGGCGATGGACGAGGTTTTACTGCACTTACTTCTTTCAGAACAAGTTCTGAAGGATCACTTCTTTAAGAAAGTAAACGACACGTTCATCTTCGATAAGGTTGAGTTTACCTGGGTGCTTAACTCGCGAGAATTTCTGCCGGAGAGCTATACCATGTACAAAAATAAAATCGGCCTTGTAGACAGTTCAGGCGATCTTATCAGTCAAAAGCAGGACGTTACTTTGGTATGGCCGTACAAAGACTGTGTGCTTGAAGGTGGCCAGACGAAAGACGATGAAAAGCGTGATGAAGTCTTTTATAACGAGACTTTAGCTCCTGACCAGGTAACAAGACTCCTATACCCGAAGGCCTTAGCGAATGCCAAGCGGTATAGCTATGCCGGAGACTATGACCTGACCGGCAAGGCTGTCGGCGGGGAAGGTACAGTTACCTATGAAGAGACAACAGAATTTTTAGACGATGACAATCTGATTATCAAGGGAAACAATCTGCTGGCACTTTCCTCCCTGCTCAGACGATATGAGGGCAAGGTAAAGCTGATATATATAGATCCGCCCTACAACACGGGGAACGATAGCTTTGGCTACAACGACCGTTTTAACCATTCAACTTGGCTGACGTTTATGAAAAACAGGTTGGAACTTGCACGTCAATTGCTTGCACCTGAGGGGGCAATTTATGTTCAACTAGACTATCATCAGGTGCATTATGCAAAAGTGTTAATGGATGAAATCTTTGGTGAAGATAATTTTCAAAGGGAAATAATATGGCGCATAGGATGGATTTCTGGGTATAAATCAGCGGATAAAAATTGGATTAGAAATCATGACACTATCCTTTTTTTATTCAAAGGACAGTACCCGCTTGAATTTTAATAAATATTATATCCCTAGAGAAGAATTTAAAGATATTGCAAAAAGTGAGGCAGAAAGATACCCGATAGAGGACGTATGGAATGGAAACGAATATGATGATTTGAATAGCATTGCTATTGTTTCCTTTTCAGGGGAAACAGTTTCAAAAATGCTTGAGCCTGATGATGCTGTCAAGGGCCAAAAAACTGAAAAATTAATTGAAAGAATTATTAAAGCACATACTGAGGAAAATGATATCGTTCTTGATTGCTTTGGGGGAACAGGTACCACTGGAGCAGTTGCTTTAAAAACAAAAAGAAAATTCATATTGTGCGAACAATTGGATAAACATATAGACATTATGATGAGAAGAATGAATAGAGTTATGGAGGGCGAACAATGTGGAGTGTCGCGCAGGAATAGTTGGATAGGCGGCGGCTCCTTTGTCTACTGCGAACTGGCTGAGCGAAGTGAAACATTGATGAAAGGGCTTCAGTCAGCAAAAGATTCTGATTCCATCCTTGCCATACTGGATGAAGCCACTGAAAAAGGCTTGCTTCGTCCCTCTGTCCTGCCTGATGATCTCAAGAAAACGAGAGAGGACTTCTTGGAATTCTCTCTGGATGAGCAGCGCAGGCTTGTGATGGAACTGCTCGATAAAAACAAGCTCTATGTCAATTTATGTGATATGGAAGATGAAAACATGGGTCTTTCAGAAAACAGCAGGGCTTTCACACGCGGTTTTTACAACTTAGATAAAGATACGGAGGTCTAACATGAATGACAGGTATCTTTATGAAGAAGTAGAAGTGATCGAAAAGGCAGGATATCTGGGTGAGCTGCCTGAATATATCCCGGTCAACTTATCAGAGAGCATTGAGCTTCGTGATTATCAGGAGCTGGCTTTTCGCTATTTCATTTCTTATGCTGAAAACGACAATCTAAGAAAGAATAAGCAACTTCATACCCTCTTTCATATGGCAACCGGTAGCGGTAAGACGGTCATCATGGCGGGTCTTATTTTCTATCTCTACGCACAGGGCTATCGCAATTTTCTCTTTTTCGTCAATCAGACGAATATTTTGGAAAAGACAAAGGAAAATTTTCTGAATCCGACATCGGGTAAATACCTGTTTGCCGAATCTCCGTCCCTATATGGAGACCATATACCGATTAGTGAAGTGGAAAACTTTGCGCACAGCAACCCCGAAGGAATTAATCTCTGCTTTACGACGACACAACAGCTCCATTTGGATTTGAACTTCTCTAAGGAAAATAGCCTGACCATCGAGGATTTTGAAGATAATAAGGTCGTCCTTATATCCGATGAATCGCATCACATTAATACACGAACCAAGAAACTTAGCAAGACGGAAGAAGCGGAAGAAAATTCCTGGGAATACAGTGTCGAACGTATATTCAGAGCAAATCGGGATAATGTCCTGCTTGAATTTACAGCCACAGCCGATCTGAAAGATCCGAACGTCCGGCGTAAATATCTGGATAAAATCATCTTTGATTATCCCCTAGCAAAATTTCGCTCCAGCGGCTATACGAAAGACTTTCAAAATTTGCAAAGCGATACAGACCTGTGGCAACGCACTCTGATTGCTCTTGTCCTAAGCGAATATCGCCTGAACCTTTTTGCCGACTGCGGTCAAAACGTAAAACCGGTCATCTTGCTTAAATCACAGAGGATCGATGATTCCAAAGCTTTTTATGATGCTTTCTTTCCCAAACTGGAAACTCTGCGCGCTGAGCAAATCGAGGCTCTGCAAAACGTTGGCGATGAACTCTTGCAGACGGCTCTAGATTATTTCCGCGAGAAAGATAAGAGCTTGCAATCGCTTGTTACATCTCTGCGCCAGTCCTTTGCGGAAGAAAATGCCATCATCATGAACGGCACTACTGACAATACCAAAGAAAAGCAACTTGCCGTCAACTCCTTGGAAGAGCGTGATAATCCTTACCGAATTATTTTTACTGTGGATATGCTCAATGAAGGCTGGGACGTTTTGAATCTCTTTGATATCGTTCGCCTTTATGAAACCAGGCAGGGCAGCGGCAAAGCAGGCAAAATAGGTTCTTACACAATCAAGGAGGCGCAACTCATCGGCCGCGGAGCAAGGTATTGCCCCTTTGTTGCTGAAGAGGATCAGGAACGCTTTAAGCGTAAATATGATTATGACCTGACGAACCAAAACCGTATTCTGGAAACGATGCTCTACCATAGCAAACAAGATTCTCGCTATATTACTGAGCTTAGGCAAGCTCTTAAAGCAACCGGACTTTTGCCGGATAATCCCTTGGAAGTTGAATATCGCTTGAAAGATGAGTTTAAGAATAGCGATTTCTTTCGCTATGGCCTTGTCTTCTCAAATCGTAAGCAAGTTAAGCACAGGCGTGAAGTGAAACAAATAGAGGAGCGTATCAAACACAGTTCTTTCAGCTTTTCATTTGATCAGCGCCGGGCCAGACGGTACGGCTTGTTTGAGGATACGGCAAGTGCTCAAATGAGAAGCTTGGAGCAGACCTCTCGCCTATATCGGACATCATTTCAATTGAAAGAATTGCCGCTCAATATTTTATTTGGTGCCGCCGATTCTTTTGAAGGGCTGAAGTTTAATGTGCTACAGAGCCATTATCCCAATTTGAAATCGCTGCAGGAGTTTTTAACTTCGGATCACTACATTGGTAAGATCCGTCTTGATATTGAAAGTAATCACGAAGATTTAAGAGCATCAGAACTATTTACAGCAGCCAAACAAGTTTTGAATGAAGTGAGTCGTTATGTCCTATCGATTAAACAGGAGTATGAAGGCAGCAAGGAATTTTACGATAAACCGGTGCGGGATGTACTCCGTGACAAGAAAATTTATCTGGCCGAAAAAGAGGGAGACTATGGTCTGGGTTATGCCCAGTCAGAACTGCAAGGACCACTTGCTATCAACCTGAAGCAGGAAGACTGGTATGTCTATAACGACAATTACGGTACCTCGGAGGAGAAAGCCTTTGTAAAATATTTCAGCCATCAAATTGATGAGATCAAGAAGCAGTATGAAGAGATTTATTTAGTGAGAAATGAACGGATCGCCGATCTGGCTATTTATAGTTTCGATACTGGAGAGCGCTTTGAGCCGGATTATCTGCTTTTCCTCAGAAAAAAGCATGCGGACGGTTATGAGCAGGAACAGATATATATTGAGCCTAAAGGGAGTCACCTTTTAGAAAAAGACGCATGGAAAGAAGCCTTCTTGCTTCGTATAGAAGAAGAGGGTATCCCTTGCAAGAAATATGCTGATGATAATCAGTATAGGGTCATTGGCCTGCCGTTTTTTAATGAGGAGTACAGACCGGCGGAGTTTGAAAAAGCAGTTTCTAAATTATAAGGTGAAATTTTATTTTTGGAGTTTGTATAATGCCAATTGAATTGATTGTGTCCCTTATATCTATTTTTGTTGCTGTGATTGCTGTTGGCTTTGCTTGGTGGTCTGCACATGAAGCACGTGTAGCAAATAAAAAAGCTGAAGAGGCAAATAGCCTTGCAAAAGAGGCTAACAAAATTAGTGAGCAGGCTTTTAAATTGCAGAAACTTCAGGCTCCGGCTCCATGGAGTGAGATTATAAGAGTAGGAAAATCTTCTTGCCTATTAGAAAACAAATCCGGAAAAGATGCTACTATTACTCAGATACTTGCCATCCCTAAAGAGTCGGCAGGTTTATTGATAGCAGAAGGGTTACCTAAATTTGTTGCTTATGGTGACAATTATCAGTTTATGATTGCTCGTATAATGGGTGGAGGAATTGAATCAATAATCATTAAATGGCATTTTGAGGACGCTCCGGAAACAGAACTGGAAGTTACTCGAAATGTGAATTAGTCCAAGCTGTATCAATCAAGCAAAGCGAATGTCAGTGAGCATATCAGCAATATATTTGATGATGGAGAATTAGACGAAAATTCAGTTATTCGGAAATTCCGAACAACTGCCGCAGATGGTAGAGTTGTTTCAGTCCAGTCGGACAAACGTTGTAGAGCATATAAAAAACACTTATTCTGACGGAGAACTGGAAGAAAAGGCAACTTGTCGGGAATTCCGACAGGTTCGAATGCCGGGAACAAGAGAGGTTATACAAAATTATTTACACTAAGTGTTAGAGATTCAGTTGTTGCAAATTTTGCAACAACTGCTGCGAATGGGAAAATTGACCTGGTTGATTACTACAAGCTTGATGTGCTGTTCACTATCGTCTTCTAAAATGACATAATTTCAAACACCAGATAAACACCAAAGCTCCGTTCAAGATGCCTGAAAGCCCGTAAAATGGCGGATTGTCTTGTCCAGGTGATTACCTTTTCAAAGTAATAAACCTAACTCTATTGCATAAAAATAAATAAAACTGTATTATTTTAAAGTGAAATTAATTAAGTAGAGGGCATATATATTGAGGGTATTATTAACAAAGTTTAAGGAAACATTCTTTTCTATATTTCCCATATTAGTAATAGTAATGTTATTGCATTTTACTGTTACACCGTTAGATGGTGTGGCATTTTCAAGGTTTTTATTTGGTAGCCTTATAATGGTTATTGGCCTAACATTTTTTGTTTTGGGGGTTGATATTGGTATAACGCCCATTGGGAATATGCTTGGTAGTTCTGTTGCAAGGGCAAATAAACTATGGTTGCTGCTTATTGCAGGCTTAGTGTTAGGTATAGTTGTTACCATAGCCGAGCCTTCACTTATTATATTGGCAAACCAAATTGATATGGTAACAAATGGTATAATAAGTAGCTCATCTATAATGCTATCCGTATCTTTAGGCACAGGTATAATGTGTTCCATAGGCTTATTTAGGATAGTTTATAGCTTAAAAATGCAATACTTGCTTTTGTTGTTTTATGGAATAGTGTTTATATTAGGCCTTTTGGCTCAAATAGACTTTTTAGGCTTGGCCTTTGATGCTTCAGGGGCTACAACAGGGGCATTAGCTGTACCTTTTATACTTGCCATTGCATCAGGCACATCAAGTATTAAAAAGGATAGTAAAAGTGCTGAGGAAGATAGTTTTGGCCTTGTTGGTATATCATCAATAGGGGCAATACTTGCAGTTTTAATTATGGGCACAATAAATAAGCCTGGTGAAATTGCAGCCGACCTTGATGTAAGTGTAAAAGCATCAACAGGGGTTCTTGCGCCCTTTATTCAAAACCTACCCCAACAACTTTGGGAGGTATTTATTGCCTTTTTGCCCATACTAATTATATTTGTTGTTGGTAATGCTATTAGCTTTAAGCTAAACAAGCACAGGTTTGCAAGGGTTGTAATAGGTGTTGTGTTTTCAACTTTAGGTTTGGTTTTATTCCTTTTGGGTGTAAATCAAGGCTTTATGGAGGTTGGCTCAATAGTTGGTGGATCCCTTGCTACAACAGATAGTGATTTTTTACTTATACTTGTTTCCTTCCTCCTTGGTGTTGTTACAATATTAGCTGAGCCTGCGGTGCACATATTAACAAAGCAAATAGAGCATGTTACAAGTGGCTATGTTAAAAGTAAACTTGTTATGGCTACATTGGCAATAGGTGTAGGTGTTGCTGTAACATTGGCAATATTAAGGGTAATAATACCAGGTTTACAATCTTGGCATGTGTTATTGCCAGGCTTTGCATTAGCAATAATACTAACCTTCTTTAGCCCAGATTTATTTGTAGGCATAGCCTTTGATAGCGGTGGCGTTGCCTCAGGCCCTATGACTGCTACTTTTGTGCTTGCCTTTGTACAAGGTGCAGCAGCAAAAACCCCAGGGGCAAATGTATTAATTGATGGTTTTGGTACAATAGCAATGGTGGCTATGACGCCATTAATAGCCTTACAAATATTGGGCGTTGTTTACAAAATTAATACAAAACGTGTTAATGAAGTTAAAGAAACACTTAAAATTGAAGAAGTTATTCAAGAAAATATAGTTGATGAAACTTATGTTAAAAAAACTAATCAAGAAGAGATAGTTGAAGAAATTAAGGTTGATAGCCCTAAAAGCGATAGTGAAACCACAAGCGAAGTTAATGTTGAAACAGAACTTCCTATAGAAAATAATGATATAACAATGCAGGAGGAGCCAAAAAATGATTAATCATGAATATATGGATCTATGCAATGTATGTGTAATAGTAAACCATGGCTCTGGCTCTAAAGTTATACACATTGCTAAGGAAAACGGTATAAATGGTGGCACAATAATGTTGGGTACTGGCACGTTCTATAACAAAATTATGGATTTGTTTGGCCTAAACGATTCCCGTAAGGAAATTGTGTGGATGGTATGCCCTACAGACGTAGCAAATAAGGCCTTGGCGGCCTTTAATGAGGAACTTAAATTTGAAAAACGCAACCATGGCATAGCCTATACAATGCCAATAAAAATGGTTGTAGGTATAAGGAATACAGTTATAACTAATAATAATCAGGAGGAAGATTTTGTGTATCAAGCAATATATACAATAGTAGAAAAGGGTAATGCCGACGATGTTATAGAGGCTGCAGCATTAGCTGGAGCTAAGGGTGGCACAGTTATAGAAGCAAGGGGCGCAGGGGCCCATGAAGTATGCAAAGTTTTTGCCATTGATATAGAGCCTGAAAAGGAAATTGTACTAAACTTAGTACCTACTGAAATTGTTGATAATGTTGTTAATGCTATTAGCACAAAAATGGAAGTTGATAAGCCGGGTAAAGGCATAATATTTGTTCAACCAGTTAGTAAAACATTAGGTTTGCATAGATAAATTTAAAACGCCCTTGTTAAAGGGCTTTTTTTATGCTTATTTTTATTAAAAATAATAGTTTGAAAAAAATAAATAATGGTTTTAGCAAGCTGTATAGCATCTTTACTCAGTTTTAATTTTTAATTTAAAAAAACGGTGTGGTATTATAGATATATGGGGGTAGATAAATTTATTCTATAAAAAATACTCCCATAATTAGGAGTATATGTTTTAGTTTTTACTTAAGTATTCTTCTAACTTACCCTCGCGCTCGGCTATTTCCATTTCCTCCAAGCAATAGGGGTCAAGGTGCATAAAGTGAATGGCATTGTCATTTTCGTCATAGCCAACCACGGCTTCACCGTCTTGGCTACCTGCGTGGTCCCTGGATACTCTAAAGCTATCCTTACTATAATAATCCATAGCAATTTTAGCAAAGTGTTCCCTCGTTTTTATATATTCTTCCACCCTTTCGTTGGGTATATAGTAAGCATCAACCAATGTCATATTAGGTATTTTACTTTTTTTCATGTTAGTTCTCCATTTGGGCAAGGGCTATAGCTTCAGTAATGTTTTTAACTGTGTATGTTGCCTTATCGCTTTTTTCTGTAGAGTAGGGGGCTATATAAACACTATCTACCCCTGCGTTATTTGCCGCAGCTATGTCTGATGTTAAGCTATCGCCAATAACAAGCACTTTGCTTTTGTCGCTAATGTTTGCATATTCCATAGCATCAAATATCATTTTAGGGTTAGGCTTGGGGGCACCAACTTCTTCGCTTATGTAAAATTTTTCTATGTAAGGGTGTAATGGGTTGCTTTCATTCATACGGGAATATTGCACTTGGGCAATTCCGTTTGTTATTATGCAAAGCTTGTGGGTTTTGCTAATTGCTTGTACAAATTCTAAGGCGCCGTCTAATAAAAAACGGCCTTTCATAAGTTCTTGTATGTAACAAGCAGCCATATCCTTTGCCAATTCACCATCTTTATTAAGCTCTAACAATAAAAGCCTAAAGCGATCTATTTTTAAAGCCTCTTGCTCAATTTCCCTTCGTTCAAGAGCTTTCCAAAGGCTTAAATTTATTTCAACATACCTATTAACTGTTTTTTCATCACTGGGTAAATCAAACTTATTTAATGTGTTTGTTATTGCAGCATGCTCGCTTTTGTCAAAGTCTAAAAGCGTGCCATCCGCATCTACTAATATTAGGGAGTATTTAAACAAAATTACACCTCCTATGTTTTGTATTAAAATTATAACAGAATTAAATTAAAATAGCTATATTAACCCATTACACCCTATTTGTTAAGGTATAAATATTATGTTATAATATATTATTAATATTTTGTGTTTAAGGGAGATTTTAAATGTTTTCAAAATTAGTAAATCGCTTTTACTATGGTAAAAGTGGTAAAGGGGATTATACAAAGTCAGATATGCCAAAAAATAGAATGGAATTATTTTTTACCACGTTAAAAGTAAGGCTTTCTGCACTTATTAAGCTTAATTTAATATATTTTGTTATTTGGTTGCCTGCAATAATTGTGTTGATGAACGCATTAACAACATGGGTTGGTGGCTTAAACACATTAAGCGATATGGTTAAAACCCTTGGTGCTGATGAGCTTGCGTTAAGAACTGCGGAATTTAGGGAGTTTCAACATAGCTTAATATTAAGAACATTGCTTATATTAGTGCCTTGCATTGCCATAACTGGCCCTGTAACTGCTGGTGTATCCTACGATGTGCGCAATTGGGCAAGGGATGAGCATGCTTTCCTGTGGAGCGACTTTAAAGACGCCGTTCGTGATAACTGGAAACAAGGCCTTGGTATATCAGTAATAACATCAATATTACCCTTAATATCCTATGTTTGCTACTACTTCTATGGCCAAATGGCAAAGGATAATGTAGTTTTCTATATCCCCTTAATTATTTCCCTTTTAGCAAGCCTTATGTGGTGGTTTGCTTTAGTGTACTTCTACTATTTAATTATAGGCTATAAACTTAAATTTAAGGATGTAATTCGCAATGGCTTCCTTTTGGCTATTGCTCGCTTTCCACAAACTTTAGGTGTTAAACTAATAAGCCTTATACCCTTGCTTATAGCTTTTATACTTGCTGTATTTGTAGGTATACAGTGGGGTATGTTAGAAGCTGTAGCGTATTATTTTGTAATTGGCTACACATTTATGCGCTTTATATATGCAAGCTATTCCGTTGCAGTTTTTGATAAATTTATTAACCCACGTATAGAAGGGGCAAAAACAAACATGGGCCTTAGGGATGATAAGTATAAGGAAATTGATGAGGAGCTTAAATCAGCAGAAGAAGATGAAAACGCTGTTTATATAGAAGTGGAAGATAATGAGCCAAAGGTGGAACAATAATGTATACAGATTTTGCAAGGGTTTATGATTCCCTTATGCAGGATGTGGATTATAAAGCTTGGTCAAACTACTACATGGCTTTGATTGAGGGTATAAATAAAAACCCAAAAACAATTGTAGAATGTGCATGTGGTACAGGTAATTTAAGCCTGTACTTTGCGCAAAAGTATGATGTTATTGCCCTTGATAGCTCTGCACAAATGCTTGATATCGCTGGCCAAAAAGCAAGGGAACAAGCCCTTGATATAAAGTTTGTAAAACAAAAAATGCAAAACTTAAGCCTGCATAAACCAGTTGATTTTGTGCTTGCCACCTGTGATGGCGTAAATTATTTAACAAATAAAGCCGATGTAATTTCATTTTTTAAAAATGCCTATAATGCCCTGAAAACAGGGGGAGCATTAATATTTGATATTTCATCAAAATATAAGCTTAGCAAAGTGTTGCCCTCACAACTTTGGTTTGAGGATAGGGATGATATAAGCTATTTTTGGCAAAATGAGTACGATAATAATGAGAATATACTCCATTTAAACCTTAGTATTTTTGTTAAACAAGGCGATAATTTGTATGCTCGCCTTGATGAATATCAAAAACAAAAGGCTTTTGACATAAACGAATATACACAAATGCTTGAAAATGCTGGGTTTTCACAAATTAGTGTATATGGCGATAAAAACTTTAACTACCCAAAAGATAATGAAGAAAGGTTGCATATTGTTGCAATACGTAAATAAAAATATATGAGTAATACAATAAAATTCCCAATAAAAAAGAACTTGGAAGATAGAATAGTGCACGCTACCATAGCCGATGGTCAAGCTGCTGTACTTATTATAGATGCAAAAAATACAGTGGCTAAAGCCGCTGCAATACATAACACAAGCCCTGTGTGCACAGCCGCCTTTGGCCGTACATTAATAGCTACAGCTATGCTTGGCGCAAGGCTAAAAGGCGATAAATCATCCGTTACGGTAACTGTTGCTGGTGGTGGCCCTATAGGTAAAATAACCGCAGTATCAAATGGCAAAAATGTAAAGGGCTATGTTAGTGTTCCTAACATAATTATACCAAATAGAACAGACGGAAAACTTGATGTTGCCGCAGTAGTTGGTACAGATGGCCTTATTACTGTTGTAAAGGATATGGGTATGAAAGCGCCATATATTGGTCAAACAGAAATAGTAAGCGGTGAACTTGGGGAGGATTTTGCCCTTTATTTTATGAAGAGTGAACAACAACCCTCAATAGTATCCCTTGGGGTACTTGTGAGTGGTGAACACGTTCTTTCCGCAGGTGGTGTGCTTGTTGCACCACTACCAGGTTGTAGTGATGAAGTTCTTGACTCCCTTGATGTTAGGGCAATGCTAATGAGCGATATAAGCCATGACCTTTTAGAAAATGATGCTGAAACCTTAATAGAAAACTGGTTTGGTGGCTTAGACCCTAAAATTGTTGGTGAAAGCCCTCTAGATTATGTGTGTGATTGTAGTAAGGAAAGAATGGAAAAAGCCCTTATATCCCTTGGTAAAAAAGAATTACAGGATATAGCCGATGACGATCAGGATGGCGTTGAAATGATTTGCCACTTCTGCCATAAAAAACATTTCTTTAATAATGAAGAAATACTACATCTAATTAAAAATATTTAAGGGTGAAAATATGAAATTAATTGATTTTGATGGTAAGCTCGCTAAATATATAGAGGAACACGCAAACTATAGTGCCATTGATGGCTTAAGTGAGGAAAAAATGGCAGAAGAACTTGATAAAATGGCGTTTACCCTTTATGAAGATTTTATGGACGAGCCTAAGGAATGGTTATCAGGTAAAAAACCTAGTGAGTACTTTGATGGTTTTAATAATGATGAAATTGTTGATATGTATATTGAGTACTTTAAACAATTTGGTAGCCCACCTGATTTACTTGTGGCTAAAATGGTGCAAATTGGCGTTCCCTTGGAGGAAAAACTGTTTTCCTTTGTAAAAAATGCCAAAAGCTCTGAAAACTTAAGGATGACTAGTATGGGCATACTGGATGATATGGGTAGCCGATTGCCCATGGAGTTTTGTATAAACTTACAGGTAAATCGCAAAAAACATGATGACTTGGCCGACTTTGCAATGGAAGTACTAAAGTATATGCCACAGGATGAAATTGGCCCAAAAATGTTGAAGGTATTTGAAATATCTAACGATGAAGGTAAGGATGCTATGTTGGATATATTGGCAAAACCAAATTGTGATGAAATGGTATTTAAATATGTTCTAAACACATTCTCCACAGCGGAGGATAAGGAACTCTATGCCCACTACCTAAGCAAAATAGGTGATGAAAGGGCATTACCAGCCTTGCTTGAAGCCGCTCAGTTTGCAAACTATGTAGATTGGCTTGAAATAAGGCTAGCAATAGAAAACCTTGGGGGCAAATGCCCTAAAAGGGATTTTAAAAACGACCCTATGTATAGGGAGTTACATAAATAATAAAAGTAAAAAGGTGATAATTTGATTACATTAAAAGAAGTAAAAAAGAATAATAATATAAAAACATTAATTGAGGCGGGTAACCACTATTTAGATATTATTGGTTATACCGACCATGGCCCAAGGCATTTAGGCTATGTTAGCAAAGTTGCAAGCTATATACTAAGCTCCTTAAACTATTCCGAAAGGGAAGTGGAACTTGCAAAAATAGCGGGCTGGGTTCATGACGTGGGCAATGCTGTAAATAGGGAAAACCACGGAGCCCTTGGTGCAACATTGCTTTTCCCCATATTAAAGGAAATGGAAATGCCTGTTGAGGATGCGGTTGCAGTTGTTACTGCCGTTGGTAACCATGAGGAGCAAAATGGCTTTGTAACAGATGCTATAAGTGCAGCCCTTGTTATTGGCGATAAAAGTGATGCCCACAAATCAAGGGTTAGAAGTGGCGAGCCTGATTTAAGCGATATACATGATAGGGTAAACTACTCCATACAAAAAAATGAAGTTATAGTTTTAAATGAGGAAAGAATTATTAGGCAAAGCTTAGTTATGGATGATGAAATATCAAGCGTATTTGAGTATTGCAAAATATATACAGATAGAATATCCATGTGCCAAATGGCCGCAGTGTTCCTTAACTGTAACTTTGAACTATTTATAAACGATAGGCCAGTACACAGGCTGAGTAGACACATAACAACAAAACTCTAAACCCGAGGTGATTTAATGGTATGTCCAGAGTGTGGAACTTATTTAGATGATGAAAAAACAGTAGTATGTACTGTGTGTGGCACTCCCCTTAACAAAGGCCCTCAAACTATCGATAGCGTTGAAGCTATAAGGGAGGGTAGGGAAGCTTTCCCCATAACCAAAAAGCATATTGAAAAACAGGCCGATAGCCCAAGTAGAGCTTATGCCGATTATGAGCTTTGGGATAGGGGTGGTTACACTGCATCAAAAATAAGTTCTCCAACAGTAAGGCGTATAGAATATGACCCTAAGGAAGCGAAAAAAAGGTCTGTAAACTGGGTGTATAGGGGGATTATTTTAAGCCTTGTGCTTATAATAATTATAGGCAGCATTTATTTCTTTTTTAAACAAACAGAGCAAGGTCAAATAATTCTAGCACGCTCCTTTAAAGCAGATAAGGCTCAAGCTTATTGGATGGTGGGAGATGAATTTGCAAATCAAGGTGATATTGTTAATGCCATAAGGGCTTATACCTTGGCAGATAGTAAAGACCCTAACAATGCCGATGGCTTGCTATCCTTGGCCTCAACTTACGAGTCGGGCAATTTCTCATCCCAGGCAGAGGCCATATATATGCGTATAATAAATGAAATAAGCCCAAATAGGCCAGAGCCTTACAGAGCCTTATCTCGTATGCTAATGGTACAAAATAGGGATTCTGAAGCAACAAATATATTAAAACTTGCGGCAGAAAACACAGGGCTTAAATCCTTTATGGATCAACGTACTGAAATGCTCCCAGCAACCCCTATGGTAGATCTTCCTGGTGGTAGGTATAATAGCGAAAGAAGCATAAATTTAAGCTCTACAGAAGGCTATGAAATTTACTATGTTATAAACAATGATACGGCTATATTGCCGCAAGATGGAGTTCTTTATGATGGTAAACCAATAAAAATTCCAGAGGGCAATATAAAACTAAGGGCTGTAAGCACTAGTATAAACCTAGTTAGCGACCCCCTTGTTGTAAGCTACATAATAATTTATCCTTCGCCCGCTGCACCCAATGTTCACCTTGCTCCAGGTACATATAGCAAGCCAAAAACAGTGGCACTAAGCCCAGGGGATGATAATACGGAAGTAACAATATACTATACAATAGATGGATCAATGCCCACAGAAAATTCTCCAATATACGATGGCAATCCAATAAAACTACCAAGTGGAAGGGTATCAATAAAGGCTTTCTCTAAAAATGATAGGGGCAAAACAAGCAGCACTAAAGAGGTAGGTTATAAAATAGATGTTAAGCCTTACCTACAAAAATTGTATAATAGTGAGGATTTGTTTAACGGTATAAAATTATACTCAACCACATCTGATGAATTCTTTACTCAATTTGGGCGTGCAGAATCCAGTGCAGATGTTGCATATAGCACATTAATAAGCACAAGTGCTAAACGCTATAATTATCCCTGGGGCTATGCTGAGTTTATATTAGCAAGCAATAAATGGGTTTTAGTATCATTGGATATGAACACAAAAATAACTGCGGAGCCAAGGGGTGTAGGGTTTGGCAACACCGAGGAAGAAATTATTAGCAAGTTTAAGGATATGGGGCAAGCCCCTAACTTAGATGGAACTCGTGGTTTATATTATGGCCTACCTGATGTAGGCAGAGTACTTATTGATGATAATGGTACACGCTATATTCAATACGCATGCAATACCCCCGATAATAGGGTGTGGGTAGTTGAATATTACCTAAATAATGGCACAGTAAATAAAATAAAACACTATTACTTACCATAATTTACTGTTGTACAGCTAAAAAAGGCATTTTAAGGCGGGAATATGGAAATAAATCCTGCCTTAAAAAATACAAAAATTAAAACACACGGATAAGTTGATAAAATCTTGAGCGCTAAAGCGCATATAATAGGCTTTAAAAATAAAATATTAAAAAATATTCAATTTTTTTCAAAAAAAGTCTTGTATTTATATTTAGTATGTAGTATACTAATCAAGCTGTCTATTTAGGGATGAAGTGATAAGTTGCCGCGGGCCATACGGGTAATTATCACGGACTAGCCCGCTAAATCGGGCGACAGGATAAAGGCACCACCTTGTGTTGTGAATCAACCTGCGATGTTATCAAAACACACGGCAGAGTGTACTTAAGACCTATTTATAAGGAGGAATAATAATGGCCAGTTCCAAAATTCGCATTAAGTTAAAAGCGTATGAACACACTCTAATTGATCAGGCTGCAGAACGTATTGTTGAGTCTGCAAAAAGAACTGGAGCTCGTGTTTCTGGGCCAATCCCACTTCCCACAGAGAAGGAAGTAGTAACAATCTTGCGTGCAGTTCACAAGTATAAAGATAGTCGTGAACAGTTCGAAATGCGCACACACAAAAGGCTTATTGATGTATTAAATCCAAGCCCACGCACAGTTGACGCTATGATGAAGTTGGATCTTCCAGCAGGCGTTGAAATCGAAATCAAGCTTTAATACGGAGGTGTTAAAATGAAAAAAGCTATTTTGGGTACAAAGTTGGGTATGACCCAAATCTTTACCGAAAACGGACACCTCGTACCTGTAACGGTTGTTGAGGCTGGTCCTTGCACAGTAGTGCAAGTTAAAACCATCGAAAAAGATGGTTATGAAGCGGTTCAAGTTGGGTTTAAAGAATATCCTGAAAACCGTGCTAAAAAATTGGTAACAAAACCACTTCAAGGTAAGTTTGCCAAAGTTGGCGTTGCTCCTACCCGTTTCTTGAGAGAATTCAAACTTGAAAACTCTGCCGAATTTAAAGTTGGCGATGTTATCAAAGCTGATACTTTCCAAGCTGATGATGTTATTGACGTAACAGGCATATCAAAGGGTCACGGATTCACAGGCGTTATCAAACGCTGGAATCAAAGCAGGGGTCCAATGTCACACGGTTCAAAATATCACCGTGGTGTAGGCTCAATGGGTGCTAACTCTAGCCCTTCACGTGTTTTCAAAAACAAACACATGTCAGGCCACTATGGTGTAGATAAAGTAACAATTCAAAACTTGAAAGTTGTTAAAGTTGATGCAGAGCGTAACCTAATATTGGTTAGGGGTTCTTTGCCAGGTGCTAATGGTTCTTTAGTTCAAATCAAAAGCGCCGTTAAAGCACAGTAAAAGTAAATTCTAAAAGGAGGAAGAAACCATGCCAAAAACTGCGCTGTATAATATGGAAGGCAAAACAGTTGGCGAAATCGAGCTTAGCGATGATATATTTGCTAGTAAAATAAGTGAATCAGCTATGCACATCGTTGTTCGTTCAATACTTGCTAACAAACGCCGTGGCACACAAAGTGCAAAAACACGTAGCGAAGTACGTGGAGGCGGTCGTAAAATATATCGTCAAAAGGGCACAGGCAATGCTCGTCATCATGGCAATCGTGCACCTCAATTCGCACACGGTGGTGTAGTATTTGCACCAAAGCCCCGTGATTATGTGGTTAAGGTTAACAAAAAAGTTCGTCGTTTAGCATTTAAGAGCGCTTTAACAAGCAAACTTAACAATGGCGAAATTATTATCTTAGATGAGCTAAAGCTTGCAGCACCAAAAACAAAACTTATGGTTGAAGTTCTTAATAACCTAAATGCTGATAGAAGAACATTACTTGTAACATCAAGCGATGATTTAGATATTCGCCGTGCAGGTCAAAACATTGAAAAACTTGACTATAACTTTGTTAATACAATTAACACATACGATGTTCTAAAAGCAAATAAAGTTATTATAACTAAAGATGCTGTTAAACAAATCGAGGAGGTGTATGCATAATGAAATTTGCACATGATATTATCATACGCCCGGTATTAACCGAGAAAGCCTATGATGGCATAGCCGATAAAAGGTATGTATTTGAAGTTGCTAAAACAGCTACAAAAACAGAAATTAAAAACGCATTGCAAGAAGTTTTCCCTAACATAAAGGTAGAAAAAGTTAACACATTGCGTACAATAGGTAAAATTAAGCGCCAGGGTAAATACTCCGGTCGCAGGCCAGAAGTTAAAAAAGCATACGTTCAACTTTCTAAGGATTCTAAAGCTATTGAATTCTTCGAAGGTATGTCAGAAGAATAATAGCAGGGAGGAAAAGCAATCATGGCAATTCGTCAATATAAGCCTACCTCGCCCGCACGCCGTTTCATGTCAGTGCTCACATATGATGAAATTACAACAAACAAACCAGAAAAATCATTACTTGAGCCAGTTAAAAAACATGCGGGGCGCAATAAGCAAGGTAAAATCACAGTTCGTCACCGTGGTGGCGGTAACAAAGTTAAATATCGTATTATTGACTTTAAACGCGATAAAAAAGAAATACCAGCTCGTGTAGCTACAATCGAGTATGATCCAAACCGCTCTGCATTTATTGCATTGCTAAACTATGTTGATGGTGAAAAACGTTACATCCTTTGCCCATTAGGCCTAAAGGTTGGTGACCAAATCATCTCCAGTGAAGCGGATCACGTTGATATTAAGCCAGGTAATGCACTACCACTTAAAAACATTCCTACAGGTACTTTAATTCATAACATAGAATTAAAAGTTGGTAGGGGCGGCCAATTGGTTCGTTCAGCAGGTAACAGTGCTCAGCTTTTAGCTAAAGAAGGCGCAAAAGCACAAGTACGTTTACCCAGTGGTGAAGTTCGTTTAATTCCACTTAATGCAATGGCAACAATAGGCTCAGTAAGCAATCCAGATCACGGTAACGTAAGGATTGGTAAAGCAGGCCGTGTACGCCATATGGGTATTCGCCCAACAGTTCGTGGTGTTGTAATGAACCCAGTAGATCACCCTCATGGTGGTGGTGAAGGTAAATCCCCAGTTGGTATGCCAGCACCTGTTACTCCTTGGGGTAAGGTTGCACTAGGTCTTAAAACACGTAAACATAAAAAATATAGTAATAAAGATATTATCAAACGTGCAGGTAAACGTTAAGCGAGAAGGAAGGAGGCAAGCATTAAATGAGTCGTTCTATTAAGAAAGGACCTTTCGTCCAAGCCGCATTATTAAAGCGTGTTGAGGAAATGACACAAAAAGGTCAAAAAAGTCCTATCAAAACATGGTCACGCTCTTCTACAATTTTCCCAACATTTGTTGGTCACACTATAGCTGTTCATGATGGCCGTAAGCATGTGCCAGTATATGTTACTGAAGATATGGTAGGTCACAAGTTAGGCGAATTTGCCCCCACTCGTCTGTTCCGTGGACATGCAGGGGATAAAAAGACCGGTGGCAAATAATATAGGAGGAATTAACAATGGCAACTAATACACGTAAAAAAGGCGAAAAACATCTCGCTGAAAAAGACAGGCGCCCAAAGGCCCATGTCACAAACGTGCGTATCTCCTCCAGAAAAGTTAGGATTGTAATAAACCTAATACGTGGCAAAAAGGTAGATGAAGCACGTGCAATTCTCAAGTTTACACCTAAGGCTGCAAGCCCAATAGTGTTAAAATTACTTGATAGCGCAATTGCAAATGCAGTTAATAATAACGAATTAGATCGTCAAAACTTGTATGTATCTGAAATATATGCAAATGAAGGCCCAACACTTAAAAGATTTATTGCACGCTCACGTGGTAGTGCATCACCAATCTTAAAGCGTACAAGCCACATTTCTGTGATACTTGACGAAAAAGTAAACTGAGGGAGGTTATCTAATGGGTCAGAAAGTAAATCCGCACGGCGCTCGCGTAGGCATAATATTGCCATGGAGTACCCGCTGGTATGCTAATAAAAAAGATTTTGCGAAAAACCTCGCTGAGGATTACAAAATTCGTGAATTCTTAAAAGAAAAATGCTTCAATGCAGGCGTTAGTCATATCGACATTGAACGCACAGCAAGCAGAGTTACAATTTTCGTTCACGCTGCCAAACCCGGTTTAATTGCACGCAGTGGTGAAGAAATCGTTAAATTAAACGGCCTTGTAGCTGAAAAATTCGGTTCACCCGTTCAAATTAACGTTATTGAAATTAAAAAACCTGAAACAAACGCACAACTAGTAGCAGAAAGCATTGCTCAACAGCTCGAAAAACGTATAAGTTTCCGTCGTGCTATGAAACAAAGCATTCAACGCTCAATGCGTTCAGGCATTAAAGGTATTAAAGTTAGTTTATCCGGCCGTGTTGGTGGCGCTGATATCGCTCGTACCGAGCATTATCACGAGGGTTCTATCCCACTACAAACATTAAGGGCTAACATAGATTATGGTTTTGCTGAAGCTGAAACAACCTATGGTCGTTTAGGCGTTAAAGTTTGGATCTACAAAGGTCAAAAACTTCCTGCAGTAAGGCGTAATCCTGAAAAGAAAGAACAAGGAGGGAAATAAGCCATGTTAATGCCAAAAAGAGTAAAACGCCGCCGTCAATTCCGTGGGCGTATGAAAGGTAAGGCAAGCCGCGGTAATTTCCTAGCCTATGGAGATTTTGGTTTGCAGGCACAGGCACCCTCATGGGTTACCAGCCAACAAATCGAGGCTGCACGTATTGCGTTAACACGTTATACAAAGCGTGGTGGCCAAGTATGGATTAAAATTTTCCCTGATAAACCTGTTACAGAAAAACCTGCTGAAACTCGTATGGGTTCCGGTAAAGGTTCACCAGAATACTGGGTTGCAGTAGTTAAACCAGGCAGAGTATTATTTGAAATTAAGGGCGTTAGTGAGTCAGTAGCACGTGAAGCTTTACGTCTTGCATCACACAAATTACCCTTAAAGTGTAAAATAATCAAACGTGAAGGCTTATCCGATGCTGATATCGCAGCAGCAGCACAAAAGGCATCCAAGAAAAAAGGCGCCGCTGTTGAAGCTGAAGAAGCAGTAGTAAGCGAAACCACTGAAGTAGTGGAAAATAATGAAGAATCGGGTGGTGAAGCATAATGAAGGCTAAAGAATTTGCTGCAATGAACCCCGCCGAAATTCAGGAAAAGGTCAAGGAGCTTAAGAGCGAACTGTTCAACCTTCGTTTCCAGCTTGCGACCGGTCAGTTGCAAAATACAATGGTTATTACCAACGTAAAACGTGATATAGCTCGCGCTAAAACAGTTTTACGCCAAAAACAAGAAAAATAAGCAGCACAAGCAAGCTAAAGGAAATAATTAAAAGGAGGCAATAGCTTCAATGACTGAAACAAGAGGCATTCGTAAGTCCAGAGTAGGCATGGTTGTTAGCGATAAAATGGATAAAACCATAGTTGTTGAAATAAAAACCCGTGTACGCCATCCCTTATATGGAAAGATTATGAATAAAACTTCAAAATTCAAAGCTCACGATGAACAAAATCAATGTGGCATAGGCGATAAAGTACGCGTTATGGAAACACGTCCAATAAGCCGTGACAAACACTGGCGCGTTGTTGAGATTCTTGAAAAGGCAAAATAATGAAACTAAGCCTATTGGCTTTGTTTCCTCAATGTTAATCCCAGGATCGATACCATCTTTTTTATAGGTATCGAACCCGAAAAAGGAGGAAAAACTTATGATTCAGCCGCAAACACGGCTTAAAGTTGCCGATAATTCCGGTGCTAAAGAAATCATGTGCATTCGTGTGCTAGGTGGTTCATTCCGCCGTCATGGCTCCATTGGCGATATTATTGTTGCCAGCGTTAAAAGTGCACAGCCCGGTGGCGCTGTTAAAAAAGGTGATGTTGTTAAAGCAGTTATCGTACGTCAGCATAAAAGCATTCGTAGGGTAGATGGTAGCTATATCAAGTTTGATGATAACGCTGCAGTTCTTATAGACAACTCCAAAATGCCTCGTGGTACCCGTATATTTGGGCCAGTGGCACGTGAACTACGTTCAGATAAAGACTTTATGAAAATAGTATCCCTTGCTCCAGAAGTATTATAATGCGGAGGTATGATAATGAGCTCAAAAATTCATGTAAAAACGGGTGATCGTGTAGTTGTCATAACCGGTAGTGAAAACATCCGCGGTAAGTCAGGCAAGATACTGAACGTTAACCCTAAAAACCATCGCCTTGTAGTTGAAGGCGTAGCTATGGTTACAAAGCATCAAAAACCTCGTCGCCAAGGCGAACCAGGTGGCACATTCCAAAAGGAACGTTCCATAGATGCATCAAATGTTATGTTAATTTGCCCCAAGTGCAATAAACCCACCAAAATCGGTCGCCGTGAGGTAGAGGTTGAAAACCAAGAGGGTAAAAAAGTTACAAAACGCGTTCGTGTTTGCAAAAACAAAGAATGCGGTAAAGAAATTGATTAAAGGAGGGAACGTAAATGGCAACAAGAATTAGTGAATTATATAAAGCCGAAGTCGTTCCTGCCTTAATGCAGAAATTCGGCTATAAAAACATCATGCAAGTACCTAAACTTCACAAAATTGTGTTAAACACAGGTTTAGGTGACTGTAAAGATAATAGCAAAGCATTAAACACCGCTGTTGAAGAACTTGCTTTAATATCAAGCCAAGCTCCTATGGTTACAAAGGCTCGTAAGAGTGTTGCTAACTTTAAGCTTCGTCAAGGTATGAGCGTTGGTGCAAAGGTTACACTTCGTGGTCAACGTATGGAAGAATTCTTTGATAAATTGGTAAATGTAGCTCTTCCTCGTGTTCGTGACTTCCGTGGCGTAAGCACAAAGGCTTTTGATGGCCGTGGTAACTACGCATTAGGTATTCGTGAACAACTACTCTTCCCCGAAATTAACTATGATAAAGTAGAAAAAATTCGTGGTATGGAAATCATCTTTGTTACAAGCGCACAAACAGATGAAGAATGTAGAGAATTGCTTGCCCTATTAGGCATGCCTTTCGCAAGGTAAGGAGAGAATTATGGCTAAAACAAGTTTAAAAATTAAGGCAGCCCGTCCTGCTAAGTTCTCTACAAGAGCTTACACACGTTGCAACATCTGTGGTCGTCCCCATTCAGTGTTGCGCAAGTACGGAATTTGCCGTATCTGTTTCAGAGAACTGGCCTATAAAGGTCAAATCCCCGGTGTCCGCAAGGCCAGTTGGTAAGCGGCATTTAATGCAAAGGAGGTCAAAGCATGGTTGTTAACGATCCCATCGCAGATATGCTTACTCGTATTCGTAATGCGCAGATAGCAAAGCATGATGCAGTGGTTGTACCTGCCAGCAACACAAAAAAGGCTATTGCCAAAATTTTGCTGGATGAAGGCTACATCAAAAATGTTGAATTAATAAATGATGGTCCCCAAGGTTCAATAAAATTAGTATTGAAATATGTTAACGGTAAAAATCAACCGGTAATTGGTGGCCTAAAGCGTATTAGCAAACCAGGTTTGCGTATATATGCACAAAGCAGTGAACTGCCTCAAGTACTTGGTGGCTTAGGTATAGCTATTGTTAGTACATCTAAAGGCATTATGACAAGCCGTCAAGCTCGTAAAGAGAATATAGGCGGCGAAGTATTGGCTTATATTTGGTAATAAACCTGACACGTCAATGGAGGTGTGAATTATGTCACGTATCGGTAAACTTCCGATTACAATTCCCGCGGGCGTGACGGTTACGGTGGATGATAAAAACATCGTAAAAGTGAAAGGACCTAAAGGTGAGCTTTCTCAGGCTGTCAACCGCGATATTAAATTAGATCAAAAGGATGGCGTTTTAACATTAATTCGTCCATCAGATGCAAAGCCACATAAAGCTATGCACGGTTTATACCGTAGCCTAGTTAACAATATGGTAGTAGGTGTTAGTGAAGGTTTTAGCAAAACACTAATATTAGTAGGCACAGGTTATCGTGCTGATGTTAAAGGCAAAACTTTAACAATTAATATTGGTTTCTCTCATCCAGTAGTTATGGATGCACCAGAGAATGTTACATTTACAACACCAGAACCCACAAAAATTGTTATAAGTGGTATCTCAAAACAACAAGTTGGTAACTTAGCTGCGGATATCCGTGCTCTACGTAAACCTGAACCATATCTTGGTAAAGGCGTTAAGTACGAAAACGAACATATTCGTCGTAAAGTTGGTAAAACAGGCAAATAAAGTAAGGAGTGAACGCAAATGTTTTCAAAACGTGATAGAAATGAAGTTCGTGTCATTCGTCATGCACGTGTACGTAAAAAGGTTAGCGGCACACCTGAAATGCCACGCCTATGCGTATACCGTAGCTTGAACCATATTTATGCTCAAGTTATTGACGATACAAAGGGTTGCACATTGGTAAGTGCTTCAACCATGGAAAAAGAAATTAAAAGCCAAATAGCAGAAGCTTCAAAATCCGAAGCAGCTAAAATTGTAGGTAAAATTGTAGGCGAGCGTGCAGCTGAAGCCGGTATTGAAAAAGTAGTTTTCGACCGTGGTGGTTATGTTTACACAGGTCGTGTACAAGCTTTGGCTGAAGGTGCTCGTGAGGCCGGTCTTAAATTTTAATAAAGGAGGAACACGTACATGCAACGCAATAATCGCATGAATCGCAGAGAACCAAGCGAATTTAAAGAAAAGCTGGTTTCACTCAACCGTGTTACCAAGGTTGTTAAGGGCGGCCGTAATATGCGCTTTGCCGCATTGGTTGTTGTTGGCGATGAAAAGGGCCGTGTTGGCGCTGGTATCGGTAAATCAACAGAAATATCCGATGCTATCCGTAAAGGCGCAGCAGTAGCCAAGAAAAACCTTGTTACAGTTCCCATGTCTAACACAACAATTCCTCACGAGGTTGTAGGTAGGTTTAGCACAGCTAAAGTAGTTCTACTTCCTGCTGAAGAAGGTGCTGGTGTTATAGCTGGTGGAGCTGCCCGTGCAGTATTGGAACTTAGCGGTATTAAAGATATTAGAACTAAGTCCTTCGGCACAAGCAATAGGATTAACATGGTAAAAGCAACTATTGAAGGTATTAAAAATCTTCGTTCCCCTGAACTAGTTGCAGAACTTCGCGGAAAGACCGTTGAAGAAATATTGGGCTAGGAGGATAAAAATGAAATTAAGAATTACATTAAAAAAATCCCCTATAGCTTGTAAGCAAAATCAAATTAAAACCGTTAAAGCATTAGGGTTAAGAAAAGTTGGCTACTCTGTAGAGCAACCAGATAACGCTTGCATTCGCGGTATGATCTTCCGTGTTAAACACATGGTAGAAGTAGCAGAGATTGAAGAATAGGAGGGAGTACAAATTATGAGATTACATGATTTGAAACCCGCCGAGGGTTCAAGAACTGCACCTAAACGCCTTGGAAGAGGCACAGGCAGCGGTCTTGGTAAAACCTCAGGTAAAGGTCACAAAGGTGCAAAAGCACGTAGTGGCGGCGGTAAGGGTCCTGGATTCGAAGGCGGACAAATGCCATTAATCCGTCGTGTTCCTAAGCGTGGTTTTACTAATATTTTTAAAACAGTATATGCAACAGTTAACGTAGGGAGCTTAGAAATCTTTGAAAACGGCACAGTTGTAGATGTTAACGCATTAAAGGAAGCTGGTCTTGTTAAAAAGACTTATAATGGTATTAAAATACTAGCTAAAGGCGATTTAACACGCAAACTAACTGTAAAGGCAGATAAATTCTCAGCTGCTGCGAAAGAAAAGATTGAGGCACTCGGCGGGAAAGCCGAGGTGAATTAAGTATGTTTGAAACCGTACGTAATGCATTTAAAGTTAAAGAGGTAAGGCAAAAATTACTTTATACATTTTTCATGCTATTAATTTACCGCCTTGTAAGCGTAATACCTGCACCTGGTGTAAACTTTGCTGCAGTAAAGGCTAGCATAGGTAGCGGCCTTGATATGCTTGATATGATTAACATGATGACCGGTAATGCTTTCCAGAAAATGACCATCATGGCCATGGGTATCACACCCTATATCAACGCAAGCATTATTATGCAACTATTAACAATTGCAATTCCTGCCCTTGAACGCCTTCAAAAAGAAGGTGAAGAAGGCAGAAAGAAAATTGCAAGAATTACACGCTATGTAACAATCGCTTTAGCATTGTTCCAAGCTATTGGTCTTGTATCAAGCCTTGGTTTCATTAAAGCTGGTTGGTTCAACTATTTATTAGTTGGTATTAGCATGGCTGCCGGATCTGCTTTATGTATGTGGATGGGTGAAAGAATTACCGAAAAAGGTATTGGCAATGGTATATCCTTGTTAATATTCGCAGGTATTATCTCTAACTTGTTCAATGGTACATTACAGTTAATCCGTACAGCAATTTCTAGGGGCTTATTCAGCGACTGGATTATGGTATTTGTTGTATTAGCACTACTTGTTCTTATAGTAGTACTAGTAACATTTGTAAACTTGGGCGAACGTCGTATACCCGTTAACTATGCAAAAAGGGTTAGGGGCCGCAAAATGTATGGTGGTCAAAACACATACATGCCTATGAAGGTTGATGCCAGTGGTGTTTTACCATTGATATTTGCTTATTCTTTCATGGCAATCCCAAGCACAATTATTCAACTTACTGCAAGAAACAGTAGCTTTGCACTTTGGTGGAACAAATATATGCACCAAGGCTCAATTTCTTACTTAATAATCACAGCATTGTTGATATTTGCCTTCACATTCTTCTATTCATCCATTTCATATAACCCTGAAGATATTTCAAAAAATCTACAGGAAAATGGTGGTATGATACCCGGAATTCGCTCTGGTAAAGCAACAGTTAGCTTCTTGAACCGTGTTAAAAACCGTTTAACAATGTTCAACGCTTTGTTCCTTGCTGTTATTGCAACAATTCCAACATTGGCAACAGTACAGCTCCAGGCAGCAATTCCATTTGCAGCATCATCAATTTTAATTGGTGTTAGCGTGGCTCTTGAAACAATGCGTCAGTTGGAAGGTCAACTTACAACTCGTAACTACGAGGGCTTTCTTAGGTAACATTATACCGGCGTGAACTTTTTGTTCCGCCGGTTTTAGAACAAATTATTGGGAGGTAATTGTATGAACGTTATATTTTTAGGACCTCCGGGCGCAGGCAAAGGTACACATGCCCAAAAAATCAGCCAAGTATATGGTATTCCACAAATTTCCACAGGCGATATCCTTCGTCAAGCTATTAAAGATGGCACAGAAGTTGGTTTAAAAGCTAAGGAATATATGGATGCTGGTAAACTTGTTCCTGATAGCGTAGTTATTGCTATTGCAGAACAACGCCTACAGGCAGATGATTGCAAAAAAGGCTATATACTAGACGGTTTTCCCCGTACAGTAGCCCAAGCTGAAGCCCTTGATGAAATTGCAAATATAGACTTTGTTGTTAATATTGATGTAGCCGATGAAGTTATTGTTAAACGCCTTGGTGGCCGTAGGGTTTGCCCCGATTGCCAAACAGTTTACCATGTTGATTTTGAAGGTTATTCCCCAGTATGTGCAAAATGCGGTGGCAACGTAATTCAACGTAAAGATGATAATGAGGATACTATCCGTCAACGTCTTAACGTTTACGCACAGCAAACAGCACCTCTAATTGAGTATTATACAAAGGCTAATAAACTTGTAACAGTTGATGGCGCAAAAGCTGTAAACGAAGTTCTTGAAGATGTAAAAAAAGCTTTTGAGGCATAAAATGATAAGCATTAAAAACCCACTACAAGTGCAAAAAATGCGTGATGCAGGTAAAATTTTATACGAAGTTTTGCAAACAACTGTAAGCTACGTTAAGCCCGGTATCACAACTAAAGAGCTAGATACTATTGCAGAATCTTTAATTAGAAAACACAATGCAGTACCAAGCTTTTTAGGCTATATGGGTTTCCCAGCAAGCTTGTGCACCAGTGTTAACCATCAGGTTGTACATGGTATACCAAGCCATAAAGTAGTTTTAAAAGAAGGCGATATTATAAGTATCGATTGTGGAGTTATTTTAGATGGCTGGCAATCGGATAGTGCTATCACAGTAGGTGTTGGCAAAATATCACCAGAAGCTGAAAGGCTAATTAAAACCACTGAGGAAAGCTTTTTTGCTGGTGTAAGGCAGGCGGTATTAGGTAAAAGGCTAAATGACTTGGGTGGAGCCATCCAAGATTATGCAGAAAATAAAGGCTTTTACGTAATTAGAAACTATTGTGGCCATGGTATCGGTAAAGATATGCATGAAGAACCCTCAGTTTATAACTATCGCCTTGCTAAACATGGTACACGTTTTATTAAAAACATGACCTTGGCAATAGAACCTATGATAGCTGCAGGCACTTCGGAAACTAAAGTTTTGAATGATAATTGGACCGTTGAAACTGTTGATGGATCCCTTTGCTCTCATTATGAACATACTATCTTAATAAATGATGGTTTGCCCGAATTACTATCTTACCCTGGCTTTACTTGGAAGGAGGACGCTTAATTTTGAACGTTATTCCGTTTGATGTTGGGCGCATCGTACTATCTAAACAAGGTAGGGATAAAGGTCGCTTTTTTATAATTGTTGATGTAGTAAATGATAATTTTGTTTTATTGGCCGATGGGGATTTAAGAAAACTTGATAAACCTAAGCTAAAAAAAATAAAGCACTTGCGTGCAACACCGTTTGTTGCTAACAATTATATTAATAAGGTTAATAATAAAATTTTAGTTTTAAATAGCGATTTAAGAAATGAAATTAAACAATACACTGATATTAAGGAGGTATGCTAATGTCAAAAAGTGATGTAATCGAAATGGAAGGTACAATAATTGAAACATTGCCTAATGCTATGTTTAATGTAGAACTACCCAACGGTCATCGTATTTTAGCCCATATATCCGGCAAAATGCGAATGAACTATATAAGAATATATCCTGGTGATAAAGTTACTGTTGAAATGTCACCCTATGACTTAACACGTGGCAGAATTACTTGGAGAAGTAAGGGCTAAAATATAAATCTAATTGAAGGAGGCGCATTATAATGAAAGTACGTCCAAGCGTAAAACCAATTTGTGAAAAATGTAAAATTATCAGGCGTAAAGGTAAAGTCATGGTAATATGCGAAAATCCTAAACATAAACAAAAACAAGGTTGATAATATGCTCCACTTAGTGGAGCTTTTTTTTATTTTTATGGTATAATATTTTTATTAATTTGAAAGGGGAAACTAAAATGCCCAAAAGAAAATGGTATGCATTTTTCCTTTGCTTGTTTTTTGGCTACCTTGGCGCCCATAAATTTTATGAAGGCAAAATTATGCTAGGTATAGTTTATGCTTGCACCTTTGGCCTTTTTGGTATAGGTTGGGTTATAGATTTAGTTCGTTTGTTTTTTAAACCAAACCCATATTATCCATAAACAATAGTAAAATTAGCTCCATAAGGGGCTTTTTATTTATAAAGTATTTTAAATTAAAGCATAAAAAAGCCTTCTTTATATAAATAAGAAGGCTTTTTGTTTTCAATTATATTATTTAATTGCTTTCATTTAACAATTCATTAATGTTTTCTAAAAATATATTATAATATTTTAAATCATAATCACGATAATTTGATGTATCTGCATTTAAAACATTATCTAAATTATGCTGGTAGGCATTGTGTAAATCAGGGTTAACATCCTTAGGGGTAGCATTATATTCTTTAAAATATTTTTCGTATTGTTCACATAAAGCCATTAAACCAATATCAACTAATTCTTTATCATAGTCTACTATTACTAACATATTCTCTCCATAATATTCTTTTTCAAATGGAGGTAGTTTGTAGTTTATATAATCCAACCCTAACTCTTCAATTGTGGATACAAGTCTAAGAATTTTACCCATCATTACTCCGTAATAAGCGTTATCATCCCTAGCTTCTATTGGTATTCTTAAAGTTTGAACATTGTCAATTACATATTTGTTTGGATAGTATGCCGCTACAACTTTTGCATAATCATAGCTGTGTGAGTTCCTATATGTTGTGGCTTTCACATAATTATCAAAATATTCTAATAATTCTGATAAGCATACGACTAACCAAATATTAACATTATAAGTACGTCCATCAACTTCTTCTTTTATATTATTAACCCTCTCATCATAAGCTAATGGACTTCTAATATATGGATCCTCCTTCTCTATATAACCACCAAAGGCAAAATATTTATCAATAGTATCGTAAATATCGGGCTTAGGAATATTATCAATTTCATGCTTTATTATATTATAAAATTCTAAATGATCATCAGGAATATTATCTATATTAAAATCCCTCCAATCATATTTGTAATTGTGGAAATTGTTTAACAAACCTCTCACAGTTATACTATTAAAGTTTTGAAGCATAGCATAACTTTCATAATATTTATGGAAAGATATTATGCTCTCTAAAAAAGAACTATCTAAATAATAAGTTTTATCTTTAAGCTTAACATATACAAAACTTTCAAACCAATATTTATTATAAGTTATAGGTTCAAGGCTCAACTTTTGCTTTGCCTTATATTCATCATATTCCATTAAAGGCACTTGTGTGGGCGTAGGTATAGGGCTTGCTGTTGGTGTTGGTGTAGCCTTTTTATAATTACTTGGTGAATATCGCTTATAAGGCTTTTTACTCTCTTCCTCTTTCTTCTTCTGCTTAGCAGCCTCAAGGTAATCAAAGGAGTCATAATCCTCAAATACGTCCTCAAATTCAAAATAGTCATCTATCAAGTCTATTTCGTCAAGGTCATATTCTTCAGTCCAATCATCAAAGTCATCATATTCATCAAATTCATCGTATGCAAAAGTAGTAGGTAAACAAGGGGATAGGGCTAGTATTATAACTAATAAAAACGTTAGCTTTCTCATTATATATGGTCCTTTCTTCTATTACCTATTAAAATGCAAAATACTTTGTATATATTTGCCTTAATTCAAACCAAGCAAAACCTTTATTTCTTCTATAAAATTATAAATATATTCAAAATCATCTTCTTCATATATTCTAAGGTTGATGTTCATTAATTGTTCTAAGTTGGTTTTATAAGCTGCTTGCAATTTAGGGTTTTCTTCCAGCTTGTTTTCTTGTTTAGCAAGTAAATATTCATCAAAATATTTTTTATAAAGGTCTAATGTTCGTATTAGGTTTATATCTACCCAGCAGGTTTTATTGTTAATTACTACTTCATTTTCAAAGTCTTCATATTTTTCTTTTACAAGTGGTAACTTATAATCAATTTCCCTTAAGTCTATTTCCTTTGGTAAATAGTTGGCTATAAGCTTATTAATCCTTTTTTCAAAATTATTAAAATAAACTAAGTCGTCCTTATTGCGGGTTGCTGCTTTTTCTTTATTAAAATGGTCAAGAGAATACTTGTTTGGTATAAATGAAGCTATTAATTGATTATATTCAATCAAAAATACATCTTTTTTATATCCCTCTAAAGGTAGGTTTTTATTTTCTATGGCATCAACATAATTTTTAAAATACTTTTCCATGTCACTTATATCA
>CAZJEB010000016.1:0-30648 GCA_964544955.1 uncultured Oscillospiraceae bacterium
TCATACCAAAGAGCGAAAACCGAACAAACGCATAACAGCCCAAGCTCAGCCCCTCCTCCATCCCGCTCTCTTCTTCCTATCCACAACCCTTTGTCTATCCAACCTAACCGGAATAGGAACACCGCTATCCATTTTTCTACCTATAATAATATCATTTTGCATATTTACTTTATTACAATCCTTATCCCAAGCATAGCAGTTTAACTCATTAACCCCATTATTAACTATATATTTATAAGGGCCAACTTTTTTACCTCTACCCACTAAGCTATGGTATGTACCAAATAATATTAAAAATGCAGCGCTTAAATCCTTTATTTTATTTGTTTCCATTACAGGCTCTATTAAATTAAAGTAATAATCCACCTTGCTTTTAGGCATTTCCTTATTGCTTATATCCAAATAGGTTTCCTTTATTTGTTTTAACTTGCCATCTACAAACTTTTTAGGCAATAAATCATACAAGTTAGATAATTGCTTTATTTTATTAAGGTGTAAAGCAAAAAAGTTATCAAGTTCATCCTCGGCAAACATATTTAAATAGCTAAAATAAGCATACATAAACTCAAGGCAGTTTGGCATATTGCTTAGTTTTGGCCATACATCCTCTACAATAGCTATTTCATTTTGCAAGTTTTTATACTTATCAAAATCGTAACAAGCATTACGCATAGCCTCATTGCCATTATAGTTTAAGCAATAACCTAATTGAGCCATAAAGGCCATACGCCCAACAATATCATCATTATTTAATATATTTATTAAGGGGTATTTATGTTTATCCCCCTTAAAGCTATAGTTTACAACCCTTGGGGATGCAAAGCCTACACCTATAATATTGCCCGCCTTAACACCCCAAAAATCCACAAGCCTTTGTACTAATATTTGTGTAATTGCTGCACCTTTACTATGGCCGGTTACAAGTATAATAAAGGGGCTATCTTCCTTTGTGCAAGCCTTATATACATCATAAAGGCTTAATTTATCTAAGCCCATGGCGGCGGCGGTTTCGGGAAGTTCTAATTTTTTTGCAAGGGCTTCTAAATATTGTTCCCCCTTATAAAAACCACTATGGAAGGAATTAACCACGGCCATATCTATATTATTAGCCCAATCGTTCAAGCTTTTACCTGTGCCCGCTATGCTTATTGCAATAACGTGTTTGGCCCCAGCTTTATGGCTTGCCACAAAGGCTTTTGGGTAATGGTTATTAGTTATTTTATGTTTTGCATACTGGTATATTAGTTTAACGCCTTGGAACTTGGAGCTAGACTTTGGTTGTTTAAAGCGAATAATATTAAATTCATCAAGGTTTTTAATGCTATTATCCGTATATATATTAATATCCTGCCAATCGGCTATGGCGTACTTATCCAAAAGTAAATTATAGGCAGAATGGCTTAATTCAAGGCATAGTTTTAATAAATTTTGGGATATATACTTGGGTGTGATATCGTTTGCAAACTCATACACGGCATTAACAATAGGGTTCATATCCTCTAAATTTACATCGGTATGGTTAGCGCTAGGCAACATCATATGGAAGCGCCTACCCCCTTTAAAAGCCAATTTCAAACTATCACCCCTTTATTTTATATGTGTTTAAATTATACCATAATTGGCGAGTGGTGTAAGTATACTTTTATAGGTAAAAAAAGACCGCTTATTACAATAAGCGGTCTTTTTTTACCTATAATTTACTTCGCCTAATTTTTTTATTTTAAAGCCATTCTTCTTAAACTCTTCATAATCAAAACTTTCAAGCTCATCATATGCTAATTTGTGGAATTCATAGAATCCATCTAAATCCTCATATCCATCTCCCATATTGTGATTCAAGAAAGCCTCAGCCATTGCTATTCCAGTTGCGTTGGCCACATAATGCCCACCCATAGAAAGTACATTGCAATTATTTCCGGTTATACATCTTAATGCACTTGGAACATTTTCGCAGACAGCAGCATGAACATGTGGGCATTTGCTAGCTGCAATATGAATTCCCATTCCAGTGCCACAAAAGATTAATGCTCTTTCGAACTCCCTTTCTGCTATTTTGGCACCGACTTTTAAACCTATTCTATGAAACATTTCTGGGTTTTTATCGTTAGATGTTTTGACGCCAATATCGGTTATTGTCCACCCTTCTTTTTCTAGATGCTCAACTATAGCATTCTTTAAGTCTGCTCCTGCAACGTCGGCCGCAACAAGAATTTGTTTGTTTGCAATTGTTTTCATAAAAAGTCCTCCATTATTTTTTAATCGCATGTTATATACGATATTATTGATAAAAACAAATAGTTATTTTTGTCTTTTGATTTATGTGAGTTATTTTTGTTTTTGATTTATTAACTAATATACGATAAGATTATATTCTAAAATTCGAACAAATGCAACAAATAAAAATAAAAACAAAAACAAAAACACAAATTAACACAAATTGTGTTGACAATTTTTTTGAATTGTGATATTTTATTTATAAATACAATTATTAATAAATTTATAACAAGCTGTAACCAAATTATTTTTTACAAGTTCTTTAAATTAAACGGAAGCTTTCCGTTTATAAATATTATTTAGGAGGATACTTATGAAAAAACTACTCGGTATGTTGCTCTGTTTAACTCTCTTGATTTCATCATTTATGACCTTAGCTTTAGCTTCAGATGAAATTGTAATTGGAATTTCCATGGATGCGATAGAATCGCAAATGTGGACAGAAAATCAAGCGTCAATGCATAATACGCTTGATGAGATGGGAATAAAATACATAGAAGTAATAGCAGATGGAGATGCTCAGAAGCAGAACCAACAAATTGAAACACTTATTGCTTCTGGAGTTGATGCAATAATAATTGGTCCAAAAGATAGTATATCTATTGTTTCTGCAATTAAAAAATGTAATGAAGCGGGTATACCAGTTGTTATGAATAATAGGGGTGCAGGAGAAGGAGCTGAAGTGGCTTGTTCTGTAGCATCGGATAATTATTCCATGGTTGTTAGGGAAATGAACATGGTTGTAGAAAAAGCTAAAAAAACTGGCGAAAAATATGTGGTTATGGAATTTATTGGCAATCTCGGCGATACAAATGCTGTAGCAAGACATGAAGGTTTTCAAAAAGTAGTAAGTGAAAATCCAGATATTTTTACAAAGGTTGTTGAAATTCCTACAGAATGGAAAGCGGAAATAGCAGATGCCTTAGGGCAAGCAGCTTTACAAGCAAATCCAGATATTAATATGATATTTTCTGCTTCGGATGTTTATGTACCTACAATTAAATCAATGTTGAAAAAATTTGATATGTGGAAGAAAACCGGAGAAGAGGGACATGTATTATACGTAACGTTTGATGGTGCTGCTGATGCAATAAATGAAATAAAAGAAGGATACATAGATATTGTTTCTGTACAGAACGCAACAGAACAAGGAAGACTTTGTGTAGTTAATGCTGTTAAATTAGCACAGGGTGAAAGTGTTGATCCGAATGCATTTGATCCTGGATTTGAAGTAACTCAAGATAACTGGGAAGAACTAGGGTTTGCTGGCTATTAATCTATTTACTATATAAATAGTAAAATGAGCGATTAGAATTTATATTCTAATCGCTCTGTATTTAATGCTAATTATTTTAAGGGGTATTTAGATGGACTTACTAATTAAAAAAACAAAATCTTTAGGGGTAATTTTTTGGATAGTTATATTTTATATAATTCTATGCGTTATTTTTGTTCCTAATTTTGCTACAGAATATAATGCCAAAAATATTCTTAGCCAAATTTGTGTGTTATTAATAGCTGCTTGTGGTCAGCATTTTGCAGTTTTAAATGGAGGCGTAGATTTTTCGCAAACATCAATCATAGCTTTAAGTGGAGTTGTAGGTGCTTCAATAATGAGTAATTCCACAGGCATTTTTGCTGGACAATGGTATGCTGTGCCAATTGCTTTATTAATAATGATGATAATTGGTTTACTGTTTGGTATTATAAATGGACTGTCAATAATTACATTCAAAATGCCTTCGTTTATAGTTACAATGGCAACCCAAATGATAGGTTCAGGAGTCGCCTTATTATACACTCAAAGTAAAACTATAGGCGGATTACCAGATTTTTTTACATTCATCGGAATTAAAACCATTTGGATAATCCCATATACATTTATAATTGCATTGGTTATTGTTTTTATCTGTAATTATATTCTAAACAAGACATTATATGGAAGACAATTGTACGCAATAGGAAACAATGCTAAAGCATCTGAAATATCAGGGGTTCCCGTAAAGAAAACAATATTCAAAATATATATATATACGGGTATCACGGCTGCATTTGCAGGAATAATAATGATTGCTCAAATGGAATCAGCGGCACCATCTTTTGGAAACAATATGTTTATTGATATAATGTCAGCTATAATAATTGGTGGGACAAGCCCAGCAGGTGGAAGTGGGAAAATAACAAACACTGTAAAAGGTGCATTTTTGATAATAATATTAAATGTGAGTATGAATTTACTTGGAATTCCATGGTTTGTAATTAACATAATAAAGGGCTTGATTATTCTTATTGCAGCAGCAGTAGAGATAACGCAGAAAAGAAGAGTTTAACTACAGAATAGAGGAAGTTTATGAACAACGAGAATAAATACGCATTGGAACTTAAAGGAATTTATAAATCTTTTTCAAATGTAAATGTTTTAATTGACATTTCTATGAAAATTAAAAATAGTAACATATTTGGTATCGTTGGTGAAAATGGGGCTGGTAAATCTACGTTGATGAATATAATAGGTGGAGTGGTTCCCCCAAGCAAAGGTGAAGTATATTTGAATGGAGAACTATTTGAACCAAAAGACCCTGTTATATGTAAAAAGGCAGGAATAGCTTTTATACACCAAGAGCTAAACCTTTTTGGAAACTTAACAGTAGCAGAAAATTTATACTTGAATGATTTAAAAAAATTTGTAAACTATAAAGATATTAATAATAAAACAAAAGAAAATCTAAAACAAATTAAGGTCGATGATATTAAGCCAACAACACTGGTTGAAACATTAACAATGGGACAAAAACAGTTAGTTGAAATTACAAAGGCAATTGCAAGTAATGCCAATATAATAATATTTGATGAGCCGACTACATCATTATCAATAAAGGAAAAAGAACTTCTATTCAACGTTATGAGAGACCTAAAAAACAAAGGAAAAACAATTATTTTTATTTCTCATATTTTAGATGATATCTTTTTAATGTGCGATGAAATTTCAGTAATAAGGGATGGGAAAACAATCATACAAAAAGAAAAAGATGAACTATCAAAAAATGAAGTTATTTCAGCGATGGTTGGCAGAGAATTAAATAAAATTTATCCAACTATTAACAAAAAAATAGGTAAGAAAATTTTCGAGGTTAGAAACTTATCTTCACAGAATAGATTCAAAAACATAAATTTAACTTTGCATGAAAAAGAAATAGTTGGTTTGTATGGCTTGATGGGAGCGGGGAGAACGGAACTTTTAAATTGTCTTTTTGGGTTAGAACCTGTGATAAGCGGTGAAATCATTTTTATGGAAAAGAAAATAAAAAAAATAAGTCCAATTAATTGTATTAAGAATGAATTGGCGTATGTTACCGAAGATAGAAGAGCAGAAGGCTTGATGATAAATATGAGTGTTAAAGAGAACATTGTAATTACAAGCTTGAAGACACTTAGTTCAGGTTCAATTTTTAGAAAAATTAATACAATTGAAGAAGAAAAAATATCTAAAAATATGGTAAAAGAATTAAATATAAAAACATTTGATGCAAACATTCAAAAAACCATAAATTTAAGTGGAGGTAATCAGCAAAAAGTAGTGCTGGCAAAATGGATAGCTAAACATCCCAAAATTATTTTCTTAGATGAACCCACTAGAGGTGTTGATGTTGGGGCAAAATATGAAATATATACAATAATTAATGAGTTAGTTAATAATAATTCTGCTGTTTTAATGGTTTCGAGTGAGATGGAAGAACTTATGGGAATGTGCGATAGAATAATGGTTATGAGCAACAATAAAATAATTTCAGAATTTAAAAAAGACGAATATAATCAAGAGGATTTTATGCTTGCAGCAATTGGAGGAAAAATAAATGAATAAGTATTTGTTTGATAATCGATCATTTCAAGCTAAAAAAATTCTAATAAACTATGGAATTTATGGTGTTTTTTTGATTATGATTGTTTTCTTTAGTATATTAAACCCAAAATTTCTAAATTTTAGAAACTTTATTACAATAATTCAAATGGCGTCTACCTTGGGCATTGTGGTTGTTGGTATGTTTTTTATACTTATTACTGGTGGTGTAGATATATCAGTTGCTTCAAATATGTATTTTTCAGCGGTTGTTTCTAGCATGATATTGAATAGTTACAATATACCAATATGGTTATGTTTTATTATTTCTACTCTTGCTGGATCAATTATTGGAAGTATAAATGGATTGTTTGTAGCAAAATTTAAAATGGTTCCTTTCATTGCAACACTTGCAACAATGAGTATATCTAGAGGACTCGGTCTGCTTGTTTCAAATACAAAACTGATAGTATTAAACGAGGAAGCCTTTATTGTGTCGAATACAAAAATACTTGGAATTCCATTAGTGGCATATATTTTCCTTTTCGTTGTATTGATTGGACATTTGATTTTAACAAAAACAAGTATTGGTAGAAAACTTTTTGCTTGTGGAAACAATATTGAAGCAGCAAAAAAAATAGGAATCAATACTACTAAAGTGGTTTTCTTCGCATATGCTTTTTGTGGGGCATGTGCAGGACTAGCGGGTATGGTTAATGCAAGTAATTTATCTATGATAAATCAGAATTTTGCAATAGGAGATGAATTCGTAGTTATTTCATCTGCGGTAATAGGTGGCGCTAGTTTATTTGGCGGTAAAGGTAAAGTTTTGCCAGGCGCACTATTAGGAATCTTGATGATCCAAATAATTCTGAATGGATTAACATTAATACAAGCGTCTCCATATATTTATCAAATTATAAGAGGGTGTATTATTTTTATTGCAGTTATGATTGATAGTATAAAATATAATGGTTCCGTTCACTAATTGTTGATTTTTAATATAAACTATTATAAAATTACAATAGAATTATTTATATAATATTGAAAGTTGGATAAATATGTATCAAGCTGAGCGCGAAGAAAAAATTATGAACTTATTAGATTTAAAAAAAATGGTTAAAGTTTCAGAGTTAGCAACTTTTTTTAATGTATCAAAAGAAACAATAAGGAGAGATTTACAATCTCTTGAAAGAAAAGAAATATTAAAAAGGACTCATGGTGGAGCTATTAGAAACCCTAATAATAAATATAGTGTTTTTTCGGAGCAATCTTATTCAACAAGGGAAATCCAAAACAGCAAATTAAAGGAAAAAATATCAAAAAAAGCAGCGACATATGTTGAGAATAATGATTTAATTTTTGTGGATAATAGTACAACAACTATAAAATTGATGAAATATATACCCAAAAATATCAACGTAACAATACTAACTAACTCTGTAAATCAGCTACTAGAGTCAATTAAAATAAATAATCCTAACTATACATTAATAATTCTTGGTGGAATTTTTAGACCTAGCAATTACTCTGTTATCGGCAGTATGGCGGTTGAATCTGTAAAAAATTTCAAACCCAAAAAGGCCTTTATATCTTGTAAAGGTTTTGACTTAAGTAATGGCTTATTTGATGCAACGTTGTATGAGGTTGAAACAAAAAGAGCAGCTATTGAAGCTGCATGTGAAACATTTTTGCTTGCAGATAACACAAAATTTAATACTAGTGGAAATGTTTCACTGTGCAAAATATCTAAAATTTCCAAGATTATAACTGATGATTTGATAGCTGAAGATATAAAAAGAGATTACGAAATAAATGGAATAGATATAATTATATCAGATGATAAAATAGAGGATTAACATGAATGAATTTGAAATAAAGAAAAAAAGATTGTTTGAATTTGCGTATAGTAATAATTTTGATGGCGTTATATTGGGTACAAATGCAAACTTCTCGTGGATAAGCTGCGGAAAAAATGCGTTTGTTGATAAAGGAAGCGAAAACTCTGTAGCAAAACTACTTTTTTTAAGAGATAAAGTATATTTAATTTGTAACTCAAGTGAAATGTTTAGAATACCAGAAGAAGAATTGTGCAAAGAGAAATATAATTATGAATTAATATCATATGATTGGAATAATAGTGAAGATACGATTATTAAATCATTGATTGATGTTTATAAAGTTGCTTCAGACTTTTATTGTAAGTATGCTATTAATAAATCAAATGAAATTAAAGAATTGAGATATTCTTTAACTGATGAAGAAGTTGACAGATACAAAGAAATAGGACGTGAAGTAACAGAAATTTGTGAAAGTTGCTGTAAATATGTTAGAAGTGGATTTTCTGAAGTTGATGTTGAAACATTAGTGTGTTCAAGGCTTATAGCTAAAGGATACACAATACCAGTATGCTTGATTGGTTCAGATGATAGACTAAAAAAATATAGACATCCTATACCAAAGCTTAAAAAAATAGAAGATATTTTTATGGTTGCAGTATGTGTTCAAAAGTATGGAATTACCGTATCGCTTAGTAGAATTGTTAGTTTTAAGAAATTGAGTGATGATATTCTAAAAAGGTTTAATGCAGTAATTGAAATTGATGCAAACTATATTAAAGGCACAACATCCGGAAGAAGCACTGATGATATAATAAAAGATGGGCTAGAGATATATAAAAAACACAAATATGAAAATGACTTTTTGTTACATCACCAAGGAGGCGCAATTGGCTATTTAACTAGAGATTATTGCGCTACTGGACAATCTGGAGAAGTTGTAAATAATAGACAAGCTTTTTCATGGAATCCAACCATATCAAAAGTCAAATCGGAAGATACGTTTATTGTTTTTGGGAATAATCAGGAAATACTTACATTGTCTAATAGTTGGCCTCAAGTCAAAGTCGAAACTAAATATGGTAATATATATCGTCCAGATATATTAATCTCATAATAAATTAATAATGTTTTATAATTAGAATATAATAACCCCCCTATTAAAGGGGGGTTATTATATTCTAGATTAACAAATATAAATTTAATCAATAAAATCTTCAACGTTATCTTTTGTTATTAATTGGAAAGGAACATCGTATCTTTTATCAACCTGTTCTGATGATGCAACTTTAATAGCTACGTCTATTGAAGTTTTAGCTTGATTGTTTGCATCCTGAAGTACGGTACCATTTAGTCGGCCGTCTTTTACCGCTTGTAATGCATCTGGAATTGCATCAACACCTATGATGATTAAGTTACGACCTTGAGATTCACAAGCTTGTAGTGCGCCCATAGACATATCATCGTTTTCACATATGATTGCGTCTAAATCTTGATATTTTGAAAGCCAATCTTCAGTTATAGCCATTGCTTTATCCCTTGACCAACTTGCTGAGAGTACAGCAACACACTCTATGTCTTTTTCTTTTAATATGGTGTTTTCTAATCCTTGATATCTTAAAATTTGAGCGCTTTGACCAAGTTCTCCTTCAAGAATTGCAATTTTTCCTTTACCCTGAAGTTTTTCAATAACATAATTTCCCATAATTTCTCCAGCTTTTACATCATCTGAACCTACATATGAGATATAATCAGTTCTAACTGTTTCAGTATTTACTTCAATTACTGGTATTTGAGCTTCTGAACATAAATCTAAAACTTGAGCTGAACCATCAGCATCTTGTGGATTTAGAATTATTACATCGCATTGCTTTGCAATTAAATCTTCCGCTTGTGAAATTTGTTTTGCAATATCTGCCTGTCCGTCCATCAAAAACACACTAGCGTTTGGATAAGCTTCCTTAGCATAGGTTTCAATTGCTGATCCAAGCTTATTTGAGTATGTATCTGACATTGTTTTCATGAGCACACCAATTTTATACTCATTACTTTCAGCTACACTAATCGAGAATGCGCCAACGACCATCACCAATGCAAAGATTAGTGATATGATTTTTTTTGCTTTCATTTAATTCGACCTCCAATTATATTTATGATTTTTCCTTGGATCTATTATCAAAAATAACAGCACCAAGAATTATCAAACCTTTTATTATTTGTTGATAATACGAAGAAACATCCAACAAATTCAAACCATTATTCATAACACCAATTATTAATATTCCAATTAACGTTCCTTTTATCGTACCAACTCCACCACTCATGCTTGTTCCGCCAATTACAGCAGCAGCAATAGCATCAACTTCATACCCAACGCCAACCGCTGGTTGGCCAGAATTTGTTCTTGAAGCAAGTACTATTCCAGCAATAGAACTAAGAATTCCAGCTATTGTATACACTTTTATTAAAACGCTTTTAGTTTTTATTCCAGAGGCATCGCTTGCTATACGATTTCCTCCTGTAGCATAAATATATCGTCCAAATTTGGTATGAGAAAGGATAATATGGAATAAAATTAATAGTATCAAAAATATAAATATTGGGACGCTATACCTACCGAAAACTCTGAACTTATCAGAAGATAATGTATAAGGTTTACCGTTTGAATAAACATATGAAAAACCTCTTGCGATTGTTTGACCAGCTAATGTCGCGATAAAAGGAGGTACAGAGAATTTTGAAATAAAAACCCCATTTGCTAAACCAAATAATCCACAAATTATTATTGATGCAAATATCGCTAAAAAAATATTGTCTGGATTAACAACTAAAATACTACCAGCTACTACACCTGAAACAGCAACAAGTGGTCCTACTGTTAAATCTATACCACCTGTCATTATTACTAGTGTCATACCAATAGCAAGAATTCCGTTTACCGAAACTTGCCTTAAAATATTTTCTGCATTTTTTAATGTTCTAAATGTTGGCGATACTATAGACATAATAATTATCATTACAATTAAAACCAACAATACAGCATATTTGCGTAAAAAATTTCTATATTTCAAACTTTTTTCAATATTCATAACATTAAATCTCCCTAATATATTCCTTGTAAAGCGCTATTTAGCAAATTACTTTGGTTTATTTTTCCAGATAATATTTCTTCTCTTTTATATTCTGCTGTAATGTTTCCGCCTGATACAACTATAATTCTATCGCTCATACCCATTATTTCCGGAAGATCGGAAGATATTATAATTATTGCAATTCCTTCTTTTGCTAATTTTTGAATGAGGCTATATATGTCAAACTTAGCGCCAACATCTATACCCCTGGTTGGTTCATCCAAAATTAACACTTTAGGTTTAGATAATAGCCATTTCGAAATTACTACTTTTTGTTGATTTCCACCACTTAACTTATTTGTGTCCATATCAATACTAGGACATTTTATACTTAATTTATCGATATATTCGCTCGCAATAGTTTTTTCCTTTTTATTTATAAATAACCCTTTAAATAATTTTTTTAAATTTGGCAAAGATATATTTTCTTTTATAGACCTACATAAAACTAAGCCGTACATTTTCCTGTCTTCTGTTACCAACGCGATTTTATTATCTATAGCATCCTTTGTTGAATTGATAATTTTCTTATTGCCGTCTATAAATATTTCGCCAGAATCATGTGGTAAAATACCAAAAATGGAATTTACTATTTCGCTTCTGCCTGCGCCCATAAGCCCTGAAAATCCCAATATTTCGCCAGCCCTGACATTAAAGTTTATATTATTAAATAGTTTTTTTAGTGAATAATTTTTAACCTCAAAAACTACTTTTCCAGGGATAATACTTTCTTTTGGATAGATATTCTCAATTTTCCGACCGACCATTAGTTCTACTAATTGATTGTTGTTTACTTCTGAAGCTTTATATGTACCAATATATTCACCATCCCTAAGAACAGAAACTCTATCTGCTATTTCTAGAATTTCCTCTAGTCTATGTGAAATATATATAACTGATACATTTTTTTTCTTTAATTCTGAAATGATTTCAAATAATTTTGTGCTTTCTTCGTTAGACAACGATGATGTGGGCTCATCCATAATAATAAGCTCGTTTTTTTTCCTTATAGCTTTTATAATCTCAATAAGTTGCATTTGAGCAATGCTTAGATCTTTCATTAATGTATTTGGTGAAAAATCTATATTAAACTCTTTTAATATTCTTTCTGCTTCTTGGTTCATTTCATTATCTTTTAAAAACAAACCATAAGTTTTTTCTTGCCCCAAAAAAATATTTTGAGCAATGCTCATATCGAGCAAGGGAGCCAATTCTTGGTGTATAATTGAAATGCCTCGCTTATGAGATTCTGAAAGACTAAAATTCTTAATTTTATTACCATTATATAGAATTTCACCTTCATCAGGCTTATATTCTCCGGTTATTAATTTCATTAGCGTAGATTTACCTGCACCGTTTTCACCAACTAAAGCATGCACTTCTCCTGCTAATATGTTTAGGCTTACGCCTTTTATTGCGTGAACCCCAGCAAATCTTTTGTGTAAACATTTAAGTTCTAATCTATAGTTACTCATAAACACCCCGTTATTTACTTGTTTTGACAAAGTATAATTTTTTTTCTGACCACTTCTTTTACATATTTAATAGCTAAACTATTATATTTCTTTGGATCATATACTGCAGGATCAGTCTTAAAGTAGTCTTTAACACCTTCAGTATAGGCATATCTAAGTTCTGTAGCAAAATTAACTTTTGTTACACCCAAGTTTATTGCTTTTCTTATTTGCGAATCAGGAACTCCTGATGCACCGTGTAATACTAGCGGTATATTAACTTTTGATGAAATTTCGCTTAATCTATTAAAATCAAGATTTGGTTCTCCCTTATAAAAACCATGGGCAGTACCTATTGCAACAGCTAGAGAATGTGTGCCAGTTAATTCAACAAATCTTTCGGCTTCGTTTGGATCAGTATATATGTTTTTTTCAACAACAACATTGTCTTCTTTTCCTCCAACAGCACCTAATTCTGTTTCTATTGATATTCCGTTTTTATTTGCAAGCCTAACAGCCGTGCTACAGATATTAATGTTTTCGTCGAAACTCATTCTAGAACCATCCATCATTATTGAAGTATAACCAGAACTTATACATTCTTTACATAAGTCTATGCTATCGCCGTGATCTAAATTAAGTGCAACATTTATAGATTTTTCATATAATAATGCTTTTAACATTGATGCAAAAACACGTGGTGGTGCATATTTTAAGGTAGATGACGTAGTTTGTATTATAACTGGTGAATTAAGTTCAGAAGCAACCTCAATAACGGCTTGCATCATTTCCATGTTTTCCACATTAAAAGCTCCAATTGCATACTTTCCAATTAAAGCTTTTTCAAACATTTCTTTTGTATTTACTAACGGCATTAATTACACCTCATATTGTTATTCAGAATAACGTTTTCTATTTTTTTAAAATCAATTTTTCCCTCCATGGGACCAAAAGCTGTTGCATTTATGGCCCCTGCTGCTGCAGCCATTTTTCCACAATATTCTAAAGGTTTATTATGAATTAAACCGCTTAAAAAAGCTGCATCAAAACAATCTCCTGCACCAGTAGGATCAACTTGTTCAACTACATATGCACCAATTTCAATTTTTCTTTGTTTTGTGTATATTATAGAACCCTTTGAGCCATTTTTAAGTGCTATTATTTCACATTTGGTTTTTTCAAAACATTCATTAACGGCATCTTCGACACTATCACAGCCAGAGAACATGAGGAGTTCGTCCTTACCTGGCATAAAAACACTCATGTTGTGATATACTTCGTCAAGCAAAGGCTTTATTCTATTGTCGTTAAATAGCTCTATTCTTATATTGGGGTCAAATGAAATTTTTGTTCCATTATCTATGAAAGCTTGCATTGTTTTTACTATCTCTTTTGCAAAAGAGATATTTGCCATTATTGAACAACCCATTATATGCATGTATTTTACATTTGGGTAATTATTAACATTAGGCATTTTTGCTTCAACTGCAGGCGTATTGCCCAAATGAAAAATGAATTTTCTTCTACCATCTTCAAAATATGTTACAAATGCTACACCTGTAGATTTTTCTTTGCTCAATATTACGTTGTCGCAATTAACGCCATCCTCTTTTAATCTATCCAATATGCATTTTCCAAAATCGTCATCACCGACACCGCTTGAAATTGCACATTTATGACCTAATCTTGCGATTGTATCTATAAATATTCCAGGAGCCCCACTAGGATATGGACCCAAAAATTCGCCTGCCTCATATAATGTGTCATTAACGTTTTTCCTCATTATTTCGACCAAAAGTTCGCCCATAATAAATACTTCTATCATAAATCAATCCTCTAAAAAAGCTTTTTTTAAAAATTGAAGTGATTTTTTTATTTTTTCTGACATAAGAGCATGTGTGTTTGCTCCGTCATTTAAATCTCTCCAAACACGTATATCTTTTGATATGTCTCCGCCTGTTACTATAAACGGCTCCATGACAACGGGTCCTTTATAGTTGATCTCCCTCAATGTTTTACCTAATTCAATCCAGTTAATGCTGTTGTTTGTTCCAGGGAGCTTCCTGTTGTTTTCTCCAACGTGAATATGGCCTAACATATTATTAGCTAATCTAATAGATTCGCACATATTATCTTCTTCAATATTCATATGATAAGTATCAAGTAATATTTTTACGTTATCGCTTCCAATTCTATTACAATACTCTATTGCTTCTTTGCAATCTGTGAGAATATATGTTTCGTTTCTATTTAATACTTCTAAACTTATTAAGACATCTTTGCTTTCGGCATATTTTGCTAATTCCTTTAGACATTCAATGCTGTTATTCCAGGCGACCTCTTTGTTTGTATAAACAAAATCGCATGGCCAAAAAGAATATATTGCACCAATCAAACTATGCGCGCCAATCTTATTCATATTATCCATTATCTTTTTAAAATATCTTATTCCGTTTTCTCTGGTTTCCCTGTTTTCGGATGCTAAATCATGATCTTTAGATGGTCCGCTGTTTACAGTTAAAATAATATTGTTTTCAATTGAGGATTCTTTAATTGCAGAAATTTCGGAATCGTTCATGTTATATAAATGATCGGCTCCTATCTCTAAGATATCAAAGCCAATATTTGAAACCTCCTTTATGGTTTCAACATAATCACACGTCCAATCCTTGCTCCAAAAAGAATATAAAGTTCCAAATTTCATAAATGCCCTCCTATGTGCACGTTATTATTGCAACAATAAATTTGTGGAAATATATCAATATTTTACAGAATATCACATGTGCACGTGCAAAATTATAATATCATATGTTTTATAGAAATGCAATACTTAAAATTAAATTGTTAATTGAAAAGTATTAATTTATTTGTTATAATTGAAAAAATTAAATTAAGGATCTAAACATGAGTACAACAATAAAGGAAATTGCTGATCTTGCAAAGGTTTCAAGAGGAACTGTAGATAAGGTTTTGCATAATAGGCCAGGGGTGAAAAAAGAAACCAGAGAATTGGTTTTGAAAATTATAAAAGAAACTGGATATAAGCCAAACTTAATTGGAAAAATGCTTTCAAATAACAACAAACCCATAACAATAGGTGTAATTTTAACGCCAGATTATAATCCTTTTATTCAAGAAATAATAATAGGTATTAAAAATGCAGAAGAAGAATTATCTGCTTTTAATTTAGAAGTTTTAATTAGAATGACTCTTACATTAGAAGTTGCAGAACAACTTGCAATTTTAAATGAGTTTGATTCATTAGGAGTAGATGGAATAGCGGTTTTTCCTTTTAATAATAAAGTAATTGTTGATAAATTAAATGGTTTATCAAAAAAAGGTATTGCTATAATTACATTTAATTCAAAAATAGACAACATTTTAGATTTATGTTTTGTAGGGCAAGACCATATAAAAGGTGGTAAAACTGCTGCAGGTTTAATGACAAAGTTCCTGAACGACAATTCTGATATAGGCGTAATAATAAGTTCGAAAAATTTAACATGTCACAGAGATAGATTACAAGGATTTAAGAATCGAATTTTAGAATCAAAGAAACATATAAATATCGTGAAAATAATAGAAAATTTTGATAAAAAAGAAATTGCTTTTTCTGCTACTCTTGAACTTATAAACAAATATCCCAACATAAAGGGAATTTACGTTACAGGTGGCGGTATTTATGGTGTAGGAAATGCTTTAAAATTAGCCAATAAATCCCTTTTTCTAATTTGTCATGACTTACTTAATGATTCGAAAATTCTGCTTGAAGAGAATATTATTGATTTTGTTATAACTCAAAACCCAAAAGAACAAGGATATCAAGTAATAAAAATTCTTTTTGACTTTTTATTTAAAAATATGATGCCTGTGGATAAATTTTATGAAATACCAATACATATACAAACAAAAGATTCTATTTGAATTAGAAATATTATTTTTATATATTAAATTTATATTCCAAATTTAATATAATAACTACTAATTAAATTCTTCCCACAAAAAAACAAGGCACCGCCTTGTTGTAATTACCACATTCAGCCATAGTTAAAGCAAAAACCCTTTTCCTCGTCATCATCTTTGCCTGTGGCCTTATCATTATTTAAGGTATCTTCAGTATCTTCGCTAATTAAATCTTCTATTACATCGCCGTATAAAACTTTTTTAAGCCAATTATCCATAAATCACCTCCTGTTAGTTTTGTATATACCCCTTTATTTTGGGTTTAAAACAGGCTTATAAAATAAAAAGCAAGGCACCGCCTTGCTATTAAAACCACCCTCAGCCGTAGGAGTTACAGCTTTCACCGTTTTCCCCTTCTGTGGTAAGTTTATTTCTTTTATTAAGTATGTTTGTTAGGAATAGGGCAAACAATATGCCTACTGTAGCACTTTGTGAAAGGTATCCAAACACCACAGCAAAGGCAACAAACTTTAGTATATCTAAAACTAATTTTAAAACCTTTTGGCCCGTGCTTAGCTCCTCTTTTGGAATAGCATTTTCTATTTTAGTGCTTTCTACTGCATTATCTACTGTATTTTCAAAAATCTTGTTTTCATCCATAAACCCACCTCCGTATAAGTAAATATACCCATGTGTTGTTTATTTAAAACAATTGAATTTTTATTGGTATTTGTTTTTATAATCTGCCTTTGCTTTGCTTGTGTAAAGCTTAATAAATTCAGTTTTTGCCTCAGTATAGGCGTCCCTGTTGTTTGGGTATTGCTTCCATAGTTTAAGCTTAAGGGTTTCATATTCCTTTGCCACAGGGGGATTATCTGCCAAATAATCCCTAAAATAAAGTTCATCATTATCGCCAAAAAAGCGTATATGTATATGGAAAACTCTAGGGGCAAAGCCTTGGGGAGTGTATCCTTTATTAAGGGAAAGGCGTGTTTCACTTTGGCTCATGGCGTTATAGCCCTTGTTTGTAAATAGACCTTTAACCTCATCTAAATTTGTGGCTTTAGGTAGTTCTACAAGTATATCAACGATATTTTTAGCCCATATGGTGTTAATGTATGTGCTACCTATATGGCTTATACGCCTTTGGGGGTAATCCTTTAATATATGGCCTATAATGGCGCTTTCATCATAATACCAATTATGCCAATCATTATTATGCTCAACTAAAAATATAGGGAATAATTGCCAAAGTTCCTCAAGGCTCATATCTTTTAAGCCCATATTGCCACCCCCTTTTGTTATATTATACTATATATTTAGCCAATAAAAAAAGGCTGTGTTTTTATTCACAGCCTTTTTGATTTACCTTTTACTATTTAATATTTGAACAATGCCTATAATTACAACAAATAATATACCAGCAATGGGCCAAACTATCCATGTAAAGCCCCAATTGTTTGTTATAAAGCTCCATCCAAGGTAAACAACTGTGGCTAAAGGCCAAAAAATGGATGCTACTTTTCCGTTTAACTTTTCCTGTTCTAAGCCTTTTTGAGAGTACTCTTCCTCGTTTAGCAACTGCTTAAATACATCCCACACAACAGCACTGCTTATTATAAAGTACACCCCAATGGCTACCATGCAAAGTAGTAATGATACGGATGCTATAACGAAAATTTCACCAGAGTTTTCAAAAAAGGAGCTTACTATTACAGGTACAGCGCTTAATATGCAAAGTATTATACCAGCAACAAGTTTTGTGTTAAATGTGGGCTTATAATTTTCCCTCTCCTTTTTAACCATGCCTTCAACGCCATAATCAAGCAGCGTGTATTCCTTTTCTATATACTCATACTTATCCATATCTAATGATGATTTTATAAAAATTCCTACGGCAATGGCTACTATTACTAGTAAAAATACCAAACATATGGCGTTGGCTGCAGCAGCACTTATGGGTAAAAGGTTTTTTTCAGCTAGGGTGGGGAATAGTACTAATGGTGCAGCGGATAATATGCAAAGAAAAACTCCAAAACCAATTTTTTTAGCATAATCTTTTGTATCCTTAATATAAGCGTTTGCGGTTTCCATGCTTACTGTTTTAAAGGCTTCTTCCTCGGGGATTGTGCTGCCCTCTACAGTTTCAATTTCATCATTAAGCAAGTAATCGGTGCTTACGCCAAAAACTTTGCTAAGGGCAATAATCTTGTTAAGGTCGGGTGTGGATAGGGCGCCTTCCCATTTAGATATGCTTTGGCGGCTTACGTTTAACTTCTCTGCCAAATCCTCTTGGGTGTAACCGAATTTTTTTCTTAGTTCAATAATTTTATCTGCCAATATCATGGTGTTTCCTCCTAAAATTTTATTGCGAATGTGGTTGTGTTTTCCTCCCCTTCGCAATTATATTTTCCCATTTTTGGCGATTGCACACCATAAATTAGGCTTTAAATTTGCGCAACTATTGGTTGCAAATGGCTAAAATTAAGGGTAGTTGCCTTGTCAATTGTGCTAATTAACATGTTGCATATAAAATATATGCTTTTATATTATAACTTAATTTTAAATATATTGCGTTAAATATTGGTAAATAAAAAGGGGGATAATCCCCTTATAGATTTTTATATTTTTTTAGGCATACAATATCGTAGGTATCCCATTTTTTTCTATCGAGCATATCAAACCAAATATCTTCCTGCTCCTCAATATCGTGAAGCTTTTGAAGAAATTCTGGTGTAACCTTATCTGGAGGGATAATTACAACACCACTATCATCACAAACAGCTATTGCTCCATCATATTTAGCCTTTCTATCGGCCAAAATTTCTGCATCAAGGGGCTGCTCATTCTTTGTGTTAAATGTGCCAATGGGGGTAAAGCCCTTGCACCATACGGGGTAGTTGTTTTTTATAAGGTCGTTGCCGTCCCTAAGCTTTTGGCTTGATACTATTGCAGCAGCCCTGCGGTAAAGCACAATAAACTTGCTTACAAGCTCACCTATGGATGCTCTATCCCCACAGTCAAAAAGTTCTATAAGCACAACCTCATCCCTTTGAACGTCACGGGCTTGCTCGTGTATGCTCCAGTTACTGTTGTTGTAACCATATATCCAACGCACAGGACCCACTTTAAACATACCCCTGTTTACTGCGTTAGCGTTTTCAAGCACACCGCTTTTGCCTAAACAGTCTGCCACCTCTGTGGAAGAAACTCTATTTTCAATAATATAGTCAATAATATCTTGCATAATAGCCATATATTAGCCCTCCAACTCTATTTTTAATGTGTTTACCACATTGTTATCTATATTTTTAATTTGTAGTAGGGAATCGGCGAAGGATACATAAAAGCCCATGCGCTTGCTATCATCTGTTACAGGCCCCATATGCTCCCCAACTTTGCAATGCACTTGTATTTCAAGTATGCCCGATGAGGCCATAATTTCATCTACGCCCTCAATTTTGCTTATTATACCGTTTTTGCCCTGCCTATAATCCCTATCGTTTAAAAATTTAAGTAAAACATATTTATATGTGGGGTGGTTTCTATACTGTTCTATATTGCCAACACTTTGGCCTAAGGCTTGCTTTAAGTATATTTCGTAGTTATCAACACCACTTATTAAGGGCACTATGTGGGATGCTATCATGTTGCCGCCACCACGGTTGCTCATTTCAACCAAGTAGTATTTACCGTTCATAAACTTATATTCGTTGTGGGTAAGGCCCATATGTGCCCCAGTGCTATCCATAAGCAAGTTGTTTTGTTTACGCAATAGGTCATAGTCAAAATCATCATCATAGTTGGAAAACAATATTTCCGATGCTATGTTTTGGTTAAAATCAAAGTGTTTTTTACGGGATATTGCAAGGGTATGGTGTTTGCCCTCTATAAATATACCGTCTACGGTAAACTCTGTTCCCTCTATATAATCCTCAACAATAACGGTCATATCCCCATGGCTTTGCTCTTGGCTTAGGGGGAAGTATTGAATAACATCCTCAGGGCTTTGGGCAATGTATACACCACGGCTAGATTGGGAATCTTGGGGCTTTAGTATAATTTTAGCCTTGCCTTTGTTATAAAAAGCGAAGGCATCATCTACGCTATGGCAGGGGGCAAATTGGGGTGATGGAAAGTTGATTTTTTGGCAATGCTTGCGCATTTCAACCTTATTGCTAAATAGCTTTGCTAAGGCCACGCCATTTGTGGGTAAGTTAAGTTGTTCCGCAATATAGGCTATTGTGCGTGTTGCAATATCCGATTGATCGCTAACTATGGCGGATATCCTGTACTTTTTGGCAATTTCCAAGTTGCGTTCCTTATCCAAAACATCGGCAACCTCGCTATAATCTGCATATTCAAAGGCGGGGGAGTCGGGGTATAGGTTACTGCACACAAGGCGGTAGCCTAAACTTTTTATTTTTTTTGCCAAGGGCACCTGCCATTTGCCGCCGGCAACTAACATTACAGTTTTCATAGGCTTGTAGCCTCCTTAATTTATATAAAACAATGGTAGAACAAGGGGGAATATTTGTCAAGAGGCTTTGTAGGCTTGATGCGTGGTATTAAATTGTGTAAGCCCTATATAATAATTAGTATAACAAAAAATCCTTTTAAATGGTATTGTATTTATTAGCGTTTAAATTAAAAAAGCTTGGATATTTCCAAACTTTTAATACACAATTGGCTACTTCCAATACAAGCCTTTTCCATTAATAATATAATTGCTTATATCATCAAAATTTACTTGGGCTTCAAAATGGTCGTTGCCTGTGGCATGTACTGAGGGTAGGCTGAAAACCACACCATCGTTTTTTAAAAAGTAACTGTATGAAACAAATCGGCTTGAGGCCTTGCTATCCTGTGCCTGCAATGCAAGCATATCTGGGAATTCCCTTTGTGTAAAGGATGTTTGTGGACTCCCTGGGTAAAAGGCCTTTTTAAAGAATACACTTTCAAAATTGCTATTTATATTGAATATTTCATTTGCAGGTATGTTTTGCAAAGTTTTAAGGTCTATGTTAAGGGTGCTAAGGTCTGTGGTAGGAAAGGCCGATGTTTTATAAGCCCCATTGCCCCAAAAAACTATGCTTACAATTTTGCTGTTCATAAAAGTAACAGCGCTTTTGCTTGTGTATGTTAGCTCATTATAGCCTAGCTCAAAGGGTTCTTTTATTTTTTGCTCAATTACAGCGTTTAAGCCTTTAAATTTTTCCCCAATAAATTGAGGGTATTCCATGCTTATTGTTTTTGTAGGCTGATATTTATATATTCTATAAGATGCTATATTCCTTTGTTTTTGGCTGTTTGTTGTGGGTGATAGCTTAACATAGTTGGATTTTATATAGCCCTCTTCACCGTTAATTACTACCAAATACCATTTTGAGCTTGTTTCGCCGTGTATAAGCACTTCCGTGTTCACGGGCAAGCTAAACAAAACTTTCCCTTTTAAAGATGGAGTTTTTCTTACATTAACATCCCTACCATTTGCGCTTTTTATTATGCCTGTTGGCTGTTGGGGTGCGGGGCCATCACTAAAGGCAAGGTAATCCCTTTTTATATAACCATTTTGGCTACCAATGTGTACCAAAACCCAAGGTTTTGATGTATCGCCTTTGCATACAACATTTGTGCCTGTAAAGTAAAGCCCCAAGGATTTTGACTTTGAAGAGGGCTCTACCCTCAAATGAACCTTGTTTGATGTAATGCCATTTATTTTTGCATAAACCTCTTGAGCCTGGGCGGGTACTAAAAATATAGCTATTAGGCACAATATTGCAATAATTTTTTTAAACATAATAATTCTCCTGTTATTATTTTCTGTTTATACTTATATAACGATTTAGGGGTGGGGTTGGTTCCTGTGGGGAGATTATTTACTATTATACCACCCCACCCCTTTTATATTGACATTTGGCTAAATATCATTTATTCTAAAGCAGTACATATGTACAAATAAATTTGTGTGGTATTTATATGCAAAGTAACGGAAATGTGTTCTATTTTACATACTTTGGCTTTATTTATTATGATAAGGCATTTTAAAGTTTGGTAAATACCGTGTTGAGTTGCATAATATGTTAATCAATTCATAACCTTGTTGCCAAACGGCTACAAGGTTGTTTTTTTGGAGGTAAATATGATTATTGTTTTAAAGCAAAACCCTGATAAGGCTCAGTTGGATAACTTGCTTGTTTGGTTGGAGCAAAAGGGGCTTAAAGTTAATAAAAGTACAGGTGAAAGCCATATAGTGCTTGGCCTTGTTGGCGATACTGCAACTATGGATACAGACCTTATTTCCGCGTTGGATATTGTGCAAAGCGTAAAAAGGGTGCAGGAGCCTTATAAAAAGGCAAATAGAAAGTTTCACCCGGATGATACGGTTATAAAAGTGGGGGATACTCAAATAGGTGGTGGCGAGCTTACAATTATGGCAGGCCCTTGTAGCGTGGAAAGCGAGGAGCAAATTATTGCTGTTGCCAAGGCTGTAAAGGCTAGTGGCGCAACAATGTTGCGTGGTGGCGCTTTTAAACCTCGCACATCACCCTATGCCTTCCAAGGTAAAGGGCTTGATGGCCTAAGGCTTTTAAGCCTTGCAAAGGCTGCAACAGGCTTGCCTGTGGTAACTGAAATTATGGAATTATCCCAATTGCAATACTTTGATGATGTGGATGTTATACAGGTTGGTGCAAGGAATATGCAAAACTTTAACCTGCTTAAAGAGCTTGGTAACCAAAGTAAACCAGTTATGATAAAGCGTGGTATGAGTGCCACATTGGAAGAATTGCTTATGAGCGCAGAATATGTTATGAGCGAGGGCAATGAAAAGGTTATACTTTGCGAGCGTGGGATAAGAACATTTGATACTTATACTAGGAATACATTGGATTTGGCAGCAGTTCCATCCCTAAAAAGGCTAAGCCATTTGCCCGTTATTGTTGACCCAAGCCATGGCACAGGCAAGGCGGAACTTGTGCCCTCAATGGCCCTTGCAGCAGTAGCAGCGGGTACAGATGGTCTTATTATAGAGGTGCATAACGACCCACCAAGGGCACTTTGCGATGGTAGCCAATCCCTTCGCCCAGAAGTGTTTGATGTATTGGCTAAAAAAGTGTTTGATTTACATAGTATTCTAAAATAGTAGGTGCTTATGAATATAGGTGTTATAGGCCTTGGGCTAATAGGTGGCTCAATGGCAAAGTGTATTAAAGCCCAAACGGGGCATAAGGTTTTCGCCTTTGATATTGATGATGAGGTGATGTTGCTTGCTCGCCTAAGCGGTGCCATTGATGCAGCCCTTAATGATGATAATATTGGTAATTGTGATTATATTTTTATTGCATTGGCTCCTCAGCTAACAATAAATTGGCTCAGGGATAATGGGGCTAAAATTGCAAAAAATGCAATTGTTATTGATTTTTGTGGCACAAAAAGGCTTGTATGTGAACAACTTGGTGCCATTGCCCATGAACATGGCTTTAGCTATATAGGGGGTCACCCCATGGCGGGTAAGGAGCAAAGTGGCTTTGTGAACTCATCGGCAACACTGTATAATGGTGCATCCATGATACTTGTGCCTGGTGCAAAAACGGATATAACTATGCTTGAAGGGGTTAAAAACCTGTTTATAGACCTTGGTTTTGGCATGGTTACGTTTTCCACAGCGGAGGAGCATGATAGGATAATAGCCTTTACATCCCAGTTAGCCCACATAGTATCAAGCGCCTATATAAAATCACCAGAGGCTCAAAAGCGCCGTGGCTTTTCCGCTGGTAGCTTTAAGGATATGACAAGGGTTGCACGCCTTGATGAAAACCTATGGAGCGAGCTTTGTATGGATAATAGCGACTTTTTGGTTGAACAGTTGGATATACTTATAGATAATATTGCTGAATATAGGGAAGCCTTAAATAATAACGATAAAGCCATGCTTACACAGTTGTTTAAGGATGGTAGGGAGAAAAAGGCCCAAGCGGGTGGCAATTAATAGGGGGTATTATGGTAAACATAGTTAATGTAAAAACTGCAAAGCCTTATAATGTGTATATAAGCCATGGAGGCCTTGAAACCCTTGGCAATATTATCGCTGGCATAAAGGGCATTAATAAAGTTGCCATAATAAGCGATAGCAATGTTGCACCCCTATACTTAAAAAAATGCACAGATAGTATAGAGTCTGAGGGCTTTACCGTGTACTCCCACGTTTTTACTGCGGGGGAAAAGCATAAAAATATACATACATTATCAAACATACTTGAGGGCTGTGCCTCTATAGAACTAACAAGGAATGATTGCCTTGTTGCCCTTGGGGGCGGCGTTGTTGGTGATATTACAGGCTTTGCTGCTGGTTGCTATTTAAGGGGAATAAAGTTTGTGCAAGTGCCTACAACATTGCTTGCCATGGTGGATTCATCTGTAGGGGGCAAAACAGCCATAGACCTTGAGGCAGGCAAGAACCTTGCGGGCTTATTTTACCAACCAGAGGCAGTAGTTTGCGATGTGGATTGCTTGAACACATTGCCAAAGGAAGAATATACATCAGGCATGGCGGAGGCTATTAAAACTGCAATATTGCTTGGTGATAAGCCCTTTAGCAAATATGAAAATGGCCTGAAAAGTGAAGATTTATTAAGCGCCATAGAGGCTTGCGTTAAATATAAGGCTGGGGTTGTGGAGCGGGATGAAAGGGAGCAAGGGGAGCGTAAACTGCTTAACCTTGGGCATACACTGGGCCATGCCATAGAAAAATGTAGCAATTTTACCATACCCCATGGTAATGCAGTTGCCATAGGTATTGCCCTTATAGCAAAGGCTAGTTACCGTAAGGCTTGGGCTAAATTGGAAACTGTAAAGGCCATATTAAAAGCCTTGGAAAACAACAATTTGCCCACATCCACAACATATACCCAAAAGGAACTTTATAATGCGGCCTTGGTGGATAAAAAACGGGCAGATAACCATATTACCCTTGTTATACCTAGCAAAATTGGGGCTTGTGAATTAAAAAATGTGGCATTAGATGAATTTGCTAATATTATAAGCTTAGCCTTGGAGGAATAATGGATATATTAATACAGCCAAAAAAGCTAAGGGGTAGTGTTAGGGCAATATCATCTAAAAGTGAGGCCCATAGGTTACTTATATGCGCCGCCTTTGGTGATAAGCCTACAAATTTAAACATAAATATATTATCCCAGGATATATTGGCTACAATTGATTGTTTACAGGCCTTAGGGGCAAATATAACAAGGGCTGGGGATAATTTTTTGGTTGAACCCATAGTTAAAATAGAGGGTGTACCTAAGCTTAACTGTAAGGAAAGTGGATCAACCCTACGCTTTATATTGCCCGTTGCCACAAGCCTATATGGCGAGGTGGAATTTACTGGTGAGGGTAGATTGCCTGAAAGGCCCCTTAATGAGCTTATGGATAGTTTAAGGGCTAAGGGCATACAGTTTTCATCAAACAGTTTGCCTTTTACAACAAAGGGATTATTAAAGGCGGGGGAATATACCGTTGAGGGCAATGTTAGCTCTCAATATATAACGGGGCTGTTGTTGGCTTTGGCAGTGGTTGAGGGGGAAAACGAAATAGTATTATCCTCCCCCTTGGTATCTTCCGCCTATGTGGACATTACTATAAAGGCTTTAAAGGCCTTTGGTGTATATGTAAAACAAGGGGCTAAGGGCTATAAGCTTAAAGGTAAAAGTAAAATTGCATCCCCACAAAATATTGTTGTGGATGGGGACTGGAGCAATGGCGCTTTCTTTGTTGTTGCCAATGCCTTAAATAATGATATTGCCTTGGAGGGCTTGAGTGATAATTCGCCCCAAGGGGATAAAAAAATTGTGGATTTTGTAAAGGCTTTTGGAGTAAATGTGCCTGAGAATAAGGGTGTGTATACTAAGGGAGAAGGCGATTTACAGGGCACAATGATAGATATAGATGCTACACCAGACCTTTTACCAATACTTGCTGTTTTAGCCAGTTGTGCCAAGGGCAAAACGGAATTTGTGAATGGTGCAAGGCTTAGAGCAAAGGAAAGCGACCGTTTATTATCCACAGCGGCAATGATAAATGCCCTTGGGGGTAACGCACAGCAGCTTGAAAATGGCCTTGTTGTTACAGGTGGTACACTTAAGGGTGGCACTGTGTATGGCTATAACGACCACCGCATTGTTATGGCGGCCGCTATTGCCGCAAGCGTGTGTAAAGAGCCTGTTATAATAAAAGGCTTTGAGGCCGTAAATAAATCCTACCCAACATTTTTTGATGATTATATTAGCCTTGGAGGTGTAGCAAATGAGCTCTAGCTTTGGTAATACAATAAAAACTACCGTGTTTGGCCAATCCCACGGGGTAGCCATAGGGGTTTTAATTGAAAACTTGCCCGTGGGTGAAGTTGTTGATATGGATGAGCTTAATGCCTTTTTATCAAGGCGCAAACCAGGGAAAAATGCCCTATCTACCGCCCGCAAGGAAGAGGATGAGCCTATATTTTTATCTGGCTTTGAAAACGGAAAAATAATTGATAGCCCCCTTTGTGCAATAATTTATAATAAAGATACAAGGTCTAAGGATTATACGCAGCTGCTAAAGTTGCCAAGGCCTGGCCATGCGGACTATACAGCCTATGTAAAATGGGCAGGTAAGGCGGATATGCGTGGGGGTGGTCACTTCTCCGGTAGGCTAACTGCACCCCTTTGTATTGCAGGAGGCATAGCAAAACAAATACTTGCAAGGAAGGGTATATATGTAGGTGCCCATTTGCTAAATGTGGCAGGCATAAGGGATGATGAATTCCCTATGCTACCAAGCAATAAATTGTTTGTGGATGTTGCAAATAAAGCTTTCCCTGTAATAAATGATGATGCGGGTGAGGCTATGCAAAAAGCCATACTTGATGCTAAAAAAGATGGTGACTCCGTGGGTGGAATAATACAGTGTAGCGTAATTGGCTTGCCTGTGGGCTTAGGTGCCCCTATGTTTGACGGGGTGGAAAATTGCCTTGCAAAAGCCTTGTTTGCCATACCGGCAGTAAAGGGCTTGGAGTTTGGCCAAGGCTTTAATGTGGCTAATTTAAGGGGATATGATAATAACGACCCCTTTGAACTGGATGATGGTAATAATATTAAAACTTTTACAAACAATTGTGGGGGAATATTAGGGGGAATAACAAACGGTATGCCTGTACAGTTTAATTTAGCGGTAAAGCCCACACCATCCATAGCCAAGGCGCAACAAACAGTTAACTTGGAAAATAATAAAGTGGAAAACCTTGAAATAACAGGGCGCCATGACCCCTGTATAGCCCCTAGGGCAGTGCCCGTTGTGGAGGCAGTTACCGCCCTTGTTATACTTGATTTAATATTGGAGGCTTAATATGAATTTAAAGGATATTCGTAATGAAATAGATGTTTTGGATGATGGCCTTTTAAATTTGTTTTTGCAAAGGCTTAATTTAAGCGATGAGGTTGCAAAATATAAGGCGGAAAACAATGTACCCATACGCAATAAGGCAAGGGAGAGGGAAATACTTGAAAATGCCATGAAAAAGGCGGGGGATAAGGAAGAATATGCCTACCACTTTTTTAATAAAATATTAGACTTATCAAGGTCACGCCAATGGCGATTAAATAGGCCAAAATCAACACTTATAGATAAAATTGAGGCTACAATACAAAATGATGTTGTGTTCCCTAAAACGGGGAGCATAGCTTGCCAAGGGGTAGAGGGGTCTAATGCCCAAGCCGCTTGTGATAAAATTTTCCCTCGTGGAAGCATAATGTATGTAAAAAGCTTTAAAGCGGTGTTTGATGCATTAAAATCTGGCCTGTGCCAATATGGCGTTGTGCCTATTGAAAATAGTGCAAATGGGTCTGTAAGGGCTGTGTACAATTTAATGCGTGAATATAAATTTAGCATAGTGCGCAGTACAAATATGCTTATTCGCCATGAGTTGCTTGCAAAGGAAGGGGCAAAGTTGGAGGATATTAAAACAATATACTCCCATGAACAAGCCTTGGGCCAATGTAGTAACTTTTTAGCAAAGCTTAAAAATGTTAATATAGTTCCCTATGAAAACACAGCCTCGGCAGCCAAAATGGTGGCAGAAATGGGGGATAATAGCGTTGCAGCAATAGCATCACCCCAATGTGCAGATCTTTATAAGCTTGTGCCATTAAGTGAGGATATACAGGATAGTGATAATAACTATACAAGGTTTATATGCATTACTAAGGATGCAACAATATATAGCGGTGCAAACCGTATAAGCTTAATATTATCCTGCGAAAACAAACCAGGATCCCTTAATGATGTATTATCTATATTTTCCGCCTATGGGGTTAATATGAGCAAGCTTGAAAGTTACCCAGTTGTGGGCCGCAACTTTGAGTTTGTGTTTTTTATAGATTTGGATGCAAATATAAGGGAAGAAGGAGTTTTGCCCATGTTAAGCGAGCTAGAAGGCACAACATTAAACTTTGAATTTTTGGGCAACTATTCTACAGTATGATAAATAAAATATATGGCCTTGTGGGTCGTAGCCTAAAACATAGCTATTCCCCCTTTATACATAGCCAAATGGGCTGTAAAAACTATGGGCTTATAGAGCTTGAACCTGATAATTTGCCCGCCTTTTTTAAAAACCCTAATATTGCGGGGCTAAATGTAACTATCCCCTATAAAAAGGATGTTATGGCCTTTTGCGATAATATTGATAATGATGCAAAACTTGTGGGCAGTATAAACACAATTGTTAGGGCTAAGGATAATAAACTATATGGCTATAATACCGATGTGTATGGCCTAAGCTATGCGGCTAAAAGGGCTAATATAATAATTAAAAATAAAAAGGTGCTAATATTGGGCAGTGGTGGCGCCTCCCTTGCAGCCCAGGCAGTGGCTAAAAATGAGGGGGCAAACTTTGTTGTGGTATCAAGAACGGGTGAAAATAACTATAACAATTTGCATATTAATTATGATGCCCAAGTAATAATAAATGCCACCCCTGTAGGCATGTACCCTAATAATATGGAAAGCCCTGTTAATTTGAATATGTTTAAGGCCTGTGAGGGCGTTATTGATATGGTGTATAACCCAAGCTATACAAAGTTTCTTTTTGATGCAAAGGCGTTGGGCATACGGCATACAAATGGATTGCCTATGTTGGTTGCCCAAGCTGCCGCCGCAGAGGAACTGTTTTTTGGCAAAAAAATTGATGATGAACTAGTGGAAAGCATAATAAAAAGCCTTGAAATGGATGCGACAAATATTGTTTTAATAGGTATGCCAGGTAGTGGAAAATCAACAATAGGTAGTGAGTTGGCAAAAATAAGTGGTAAAAAACTTGTGGATATTGATGCTGAAATTGTTAAAACAGCGGGTATGGAAATTCCACAAATATTTGCACAAAAGGGCGAAAAAGCCTTTAGGGCAATGGAGAAGGAGCATATAGAACAATTTGGTAAAGAGCATGGCCAAATAATTGTAACTGGTGGCGGTGCAGTTAAGGATGAAAGCAATTATTACCCTTTAAAACAAAATGCTAAAATATTCTTTATAAATAGGGATATAAGCTTGTTGGAAGTTGAGGGTAGACCCTTATCCCAAGGGGCAAAATTGATTGATATGTATAGGGATAGGATAGGCTTTTATAATGCCTTTAAAGATTTTGAGGTGGATAATGATAGGCCTGTGGAACAGGTGGCAATGGGTATTTGGCATAAATTTTTGGAGGAAAACTGATGAAAATATTAGTAATTAATGGGCCGAATATGAATATGTTAGGCTTAAGGGAACCAGATATTTATGGAACAATTAGCTATGATGGCTTGCTTGCTTTAATAAAGGAGCATGCAGTTAAAATTGGGGTGGATGTGGAGTTTTTTCAATCTAACCATGAGGGGGCTATTGTGGATGCTATACAAGGGGCTTATGGTAAATTTGATGGAATTGTAATAAACCCAGCAGCCTATACCCATACAAGCGTGGCAATACTTGATGCTGTTAAAGCGGTGGGCTTGCCAACGGTTGAAGTGCATATGAGCGACCCAGATACTAGGGAGGAGTTTAGGAAAGTATCCTATGTGAGGGAAGCTTGCGTGGCCACGGTGAAAGGCAAAGGGGCGGAAGGATACTTGGAGGCGGTTGGGATGTTGAGTGTATTGGCTAAGTAGTTATGAGGGGCGAGTTTTTCGCTTTTT
>CAZJEB010000017.1:0-25213 GCA_964544955.1 uncultured Oscillospiraceae bacterium
AGCCTTTTACGGACTGAGGGAACCCAGCGATTAAGCGAAGCTTAATTGATGGGCGTAAAGAGGTACGAAGTGAGGATCAAATTCCTTCGGGATTTGTATTTTATGAATATCTTGAGTTTTATAGTAGTTGGCTTGTAAAACGGAAGAGTTGGGGTCAAGGGTGTCTTGAGGCGAAGCAAGTGAGTGAGTACAAAAGGCGAAGCCTTTTACGGAGCGAACGCACCCAGCGATTGACCGTAGGGCAATTGATGGGCGAAAAATGCTCTTGCGGGTGTGGGCAGAGCCCACGAAAGGACAAGGCAATAGCCTTGAAACTTGGATAATACATAGCAAACGGGAGCGTTGAGCGACAATGTTTGCGTGCTTGTGAGAAAAAAAGTTGGGGTTAAGGCGTCACGTCTTTATGGGTTAAGAATGGCCTAGCCCCCTATGAGGTTTGAATGAAGTTATTTAAGTATTTAAAATGGGATAATGTATTTTTTAAAAATGTAATGTTTATAACATTGCCTATACTAATGCAATCAATAGTAGGGCAAACATTGCACCTTGTTGATAATGTAATGGTATCACAATTAGGTGATGCGGCATATGCTGGGGTTGCCCAAGCAAACCGCTTTACAATGGTTATAAATGTAATGCTTTTTGGTGTAGCAACAGGCTCGGCAATATTCTTGGCCCAGTATTGGGGATCAAAGGAAATTGATGAGATGAAAAAATCCTTGGGCTTGGGCTTAGTGTGGGGCTGTGGCCTCGCCTTAATAATGGGCTTTTTAGGTTTTTTTGCCACCGATACAATAATATCGCTGTTTTTGCAAAAGGGCGAAAGCTTTAACCAAGCAAGAATATATTTAAAAACAATATCACCAATGTTTGTTGTTGCGGCTGTTTCAAACGCTTATGCAAGCGTATTAAAATCTGAGGAGCGAACAAAATACCCTATGATAGCAGGGGTTGTAAGCATGATAGTAAATACTATACTTAATTACTTGCTAATAATGGGTAACTTTGGCTTCCCCAAATGGGGCGTTTTTGGCGCTGCCCTTGCAACACTTATAGCATCAGTGGCAGGCATGGCAATAAATATTTACTTTGCTTATACAAAAAGCGTAAGCGGTAAAGCAAAAATAAAAGAACTGTTCAACTTTAATAAAAGCTTTATACAAAAATATAATAAAACTGTTAGCCCAGTAATATTAAACGAAACATTGTGGAGCTTGGGCATAGCAGTATATAGCATTTTTTATGGTATGCGTGGCGACGTGGCTGTTGCTGCAATGGGCGTGTTTAATACATTGGATGGGCTTACTTTTATAATAATATATGCCATAGTAGGCGCTACATCCATAATAGTTGGTAAGGAACTTGGCGCTGGCAATAAGGAAAGGGCAGAACTTTATGCTAAACAGCTAACTGCGGGCACAGTTATGTTTTCAGTAGTTACAGCTTTAATAGCCTTTGTGTTCCGCCACCCCTTGTTTTCAATATTTGGAACATTATCCAAGGAAACATTGGATTTTGCTATGGTGATATTTTTAATATCCTTAGCGTTTAGCTGGATAAGAAGCTTTAATAGCGTGCTTATTGTGGGCATACTTAGGGCAGGGGGCGACACCATTGCTAGCTTGCTTATAGATGTATTGTTCCTGTGGTTTGTGGCAATACCCTTGCTTGCCTTAGGCACAAAGTTTACTACATTGCCTGTAAGCATACTTTACTTGTTTACATTAAGCGATGAAATACTTAAATTTATATTTGGTATGCGTAGGTTTGTATCGGGTAAATGGGCAAAAACATTAACCCATAATGCTAATTTAAACCAAAAATAGGCAAACAAAAAGGCGGCCAAACCGCCTGTTACAAGCATCGACTACAGCTAGTTTCCCTTGCCCTACTACTATATCCAAAAAGTGGATCACTTTTGGCAAGGCGTGTTCAATAACTTGTTATGCTTGTATTATAAAACATAAATAAAAATAATGCAAGTAGTTTTATAAAATATATTAAATGTTAAACCAAATAAAACATTATTACGGGGGATATTATGGAAAAGGGAATAATTAAAGCTATTAAACAAGCGGGGGAAATGATAAAAAATGCACAGCTTGATAATTTGGGCACACATAATAAAAGCAATTTTAGGGATGTGGTAACGGATTATGATGTTAAAATACAAGAATTTTTAAAAACCGAACTGCTAAAACTTTGCCCTGATGCAATTTTTGTGGGTGAGGAAAGCGATAATGTAGGTGTTGATTACTATAAAAAAGCTTTTATAGTTGACCCTATAGATGGTACCGCAAACTTCACCTTTGGCTATAAACATAGCTGTTGTAGCATAGCCTATGTTGAGGATGATAAAGTGGTGATAGGCGCAGTTTATAACCCTTATTTAGACGAGCTTTTTACAGCCATAAGGGGCGAGGGCGCTAAGCTTAACGGTAAAACTATTAAGGTTATAGATGGTGGCTTAAAAGCTGGCGTAGCAATATTTGGCACAAGCCCCTATAACGATAAAACAACTGATGTTACATTTGAATTAGCCAAGGCAAGCTATATGGCTTGCATGGATGTAAGGCGAACAGGCTCAGCCGCATTGGATTTGTGCTATGTGGCAGCATCAAGGGCAATACTGTTTTTTGAAGGATCCCTATCCCCATGGGACTATGCCGCCGCCTCCCTTATATTAGAAGAAGCGGGCGGAATATATAGCGATTGGCATGGAAATAAAATGAATTTGAGGGATAAACAGAGTATTGTTGGCGGAAACCCAAAAGCCTATAAGGAATGGATGGAGATTAAGGAGAGTATAGTTTCTTAGTTTGTTATGCGGAACTTGGCTTTTCGCTTTTTGGTATGAGGTAAGGGAGGCGGAGCGACCGAGGGAGTACAAAAGGCGAAGCCTTTTACGGACTGAGGGAACCCAGCGATTGACCGTAAGGGCAATTGATGGGCGTAAATGAGGCGGAGCAAGTGAGTGAGTACAAAAGGCGAAGCCTTTTACGGAGCGAACGCACCCAGCGATTAAGCGAAGCTTAATTGATGGGCGTAAGAAGGTATGAGGTATGAGGTGACGATCAAACTCCTAACGGAGTTTGTTATTGTATGAATATCTTGGGTTGATTACTTTAACGGATTGTAAAGCATGATGCCATTATAAATAAATAAAATCTGAAAAATATAACAAATTTATATAAAAAATCTTTAATCAGGAGTAAACTATGGAAGAAATAATTGTGCAGGAAATTAGGGCTTTTTTGGATGATAATATGCGCTTAACAAAACTTCCTAAAAAAAGAAGGAAGTTTGTATGTGCCTTGATATATATTGCCAGTAAGTTTGATAGTAATACAAGCTATACCGAGCCTGAGGTAAACGATATTTTGGAAAAATGGCACAACTTTGGAGACAAGGCAACATTAAGGCGTTCCTTATGTGATATGGGCTTTTTAGATAGAACATTAAACTGTAGTGAATACAAACTAATATCCCCCACACCAAACTTAAACAGCTTTGATGCTTGGATAAGGGGATTAAAAATTATTTATAATTCATAACAAAATTCATTAATATAATCCTATGATTAATCATATCTAAATCTTAAAAACTGAAGGTTTATTCGCATGCCTACCACGAATCAACATACGTTTTATAATTTAATATTGATTCTTTTATTTTAATCAAAGAAAAATATACTTAAGGTATTCTCTTACATTATAATTTCACAATAAGGTTTATTATCATTTATGTATTTAAACATTACCTCATCCCCTTGGTGCAAACCACAGCTTTGTGTTGGCTCGTTTAGTAGGGTGCCGTAGAATATATCCTCACGGATATTTTTACACCTTACCCATAGGGATTCTGCGCCAAGGGTGGCTTGTATATCATCAGGGAAAACGGAGTTGCGGAAAGGGTCTAGGTAGGCGAAGTTTTGGCTACGAAGTTTTTCCAAGGCCTTTGTGCCACGGTAGTATTCGTTTATGCCCTCTATTTTACTGGAATGGGTGTTGTAAAGTTGAATATCATCAAGCAATATAATTTGGCAATTTGCCACATCGCTAAACCTAAGCTTTAGGGTTTTGTTTTTGTTGCCCTCATAGGTGTTTATAGTATTATCAGGGGCTTTATAGGCTTGGCAAAGCACCTCGAAGGATATGCCTGCATTATAATCTATATATCCATAGCAAAGTAGGCCGTTAGCCTTTTCATTGCCTTGCATATAATCGTTTACGTTTAAATTTTTAATGCTATCATTTTCCGCAATAAAGCAAATACAGCCTCTTATATCCCTAAAGGGTATATCTTTTACGGTTTTCATATTAAGCCTCCTTGCAAAAAGTTTAGTACACGGGTGTTAAAATCCTTAGCTTCCTCATAAGCGCCATGCCCATAGTTTTGGTAAATGTATAATTGGCTGCCCTGTATTGCTTCGGCTATTTCTATTGAGCCTTCCACGCCTAATATTGCATCCTTTTGGGCACCTATTACAAGGGTGGGTGCTTTTACATTGCATAAATCCATATAGCAGTTTTGGCTTAAGCAGGCATTGGCTTGAGTTATAAAGTTATCAAAGCTTTTAGGCTTAGTAAGGGCTGCCAATAGGGGCACAAAGGGCTTGCGAAGTTTTAAGCCCTTGGGGGTGTAGGACTTTATTGCTACATCCTCAAGCATAGTTTTAAATTCACCTTTTTGCACCATGCTTATCCAGGGCTTTATTGCACCTTGCACAACTTTGTTTTGCCTTGATAGGCTTAATGCAATAATTAGTTTGTTAAGCTTTTGAGGGTAATTTATCGCTAGGTGTTGAGCTATCATTCCCCCTTGGGATATGCCGTATATGTGGGCTTTGGGAATGTTAAGCAAATCCATAGCATAAGCTATATCCCCCGCCATTTCCCTGTTGGAATAAATTTGGGGCAAAGGGCGTTTTCTAGCAAAGATATACACAGTGTAGTTTTTTGCAAAGGCTTTAAAAAAGTAGGCTAAGGGCAAGGCTTTACCCTTGGGGTTTGTGTAGCTTTCGCCTAAGCCAGGTATAAGTATTAAGTTTTCACTACCCTTGCCAAACTTTATATAATCCATTGTGGTATCGTTTAGCTTAAGTACAAGGTTTTTTGCATTTAACAGCATGTGTACCCCTTTTTATGTTTTTGTAAATATAATGTATAAATGTATTATAACATAATAAAAATACAATGTGTTAAAATTTTATCAAGTAATTGAATATAATATGTTTTTATAAAAAACATTATTGCATTAATCGGTTTTAGCTTTGTTTTGTGTAAGCTTTTTAAACATTTAATTGTTTTGTTCAAATTTTAATTTTGAACTTTTTTAGCCATATATATTGTTTTTATTTTTAAATATTACAAAATGTTTATTTTGTTGCTTAAATATTATATAAAAATATAGGCATAAAAGCCTTTAAATATAATATATTATAGGCCTTTAAGGCTTGACACGGGTTTTATATTGGTTCATAATCTAAATTATTACAATTAGTTTAAATGTATAAGCGAAGGAGCTATTATGAAAAAACAAATATCCTTAATAATTACATTGGTGTTAATTTGCATTACGAGCATAGCCTTTGCGAGTGCTACATACCCCATAAATATAGATGAAGCCAACTTCCCTAACCCAATTTTTAGGGAGTATGTAAAGGGATTTTCATCCAATGGTACTACTTTAAGCCTTCACGATGTTAATGCCCTTGAAACCCTTGATGTTATAAGCTCAGGTATAGATAGCTTAAAAGGCATAGAACATTTTACAAATTTAAAATGGCTTTATGCATCTGGCAACCCCATAACAGCATTGGATTTAAGCAATAATACAAACTTGGAAAACATTAGTTTGAATGCAAAACAAACATTTCAACATTGGATTTAAGTAGCAATACACGCTTAAAAATGCTTAGCATTACAGGGTCCAACCTTACAAATTTAACATTGCCCCAAACTAATTTATTAACATCAATAGTAGTTAACGATAATAAATTAACAAGCTTGGATGTTAGTAAAAATACCGAGCTAACAAAATTAGTTGTATATAATAATAACTTGGAAGGCTTAAATTTAGCAAGTAACACAAAGCTACAAACACTACATGCAAGCAGTAATAAAATTTCATCAATAGATTTAAGCAATAATACTGTGTTGAACGATATTGATTTATCAAACAATAATTTAAGCTGTTTAAACTTAGTTAGTAACCCAATAAGGGTATTTTTATCGCCTCAGAGTGTAAAAAGGGATAAAACAATAGGTATAGACGAACCCCTTGAACTTCTTTTTTCCGAATTAGATGCCAATATTATTCCAGGGAACGTTTTATCAGTAACAGATGCAACAATAAGCGGTGATAAATTTACAGGCTTAAGAAATGAATCAAGGTTTTCATATACATATGCCACAAGAACTGGAAGCATACAACCAACGGATATGTTGGTATTTGTTGTTGCTAAATTTACATATGAGCCTATTATTAGCGGTTCACCTAGCATTAGCCCAACACTAACGCCGGCATTAACCCCTGCATTAACACCAACGCCTACCCCAACAACACTTCCAACACCCTCGGCTACACCAACGCCACCAAGTACTTCTGTGCCTGTAATAACGGCACCACAAACGGGTGATAGTCAAAACACATTGTTGTTTGTAATGTTGGCAATATTATCAATAGCAGTGGTAAGCTTAGTTTTAAAAAAGCATAGTAAAATATAATTATCCCCCAAATGGGGGATTTTTTATTTGCAATATTCCTCTATGGCTTTGCATATAAAATCGGTAGTGCCTTCGCCAAACTTATCCATAGTGGCTTTAAAGCGGGAATCGCCTTTGTACATTTGTGCTAAGTTTAGCAACATTTGATTATCACAGGGGTAAAAGTTGGTGTTTATGTGGCTTTGCCAAGCTTGTACAAGGCTTTTAGCCTGTGGGCTTGCGGGGTTGCCATCTTTTATTTGGGCAAAGGCCTCAAATATTTTGTTGGCAGCATCGTTTATACTGTTCCATTCATCCTTGCTTAAGCCTTTTGTGCGCTTTTGGCTTTCCTTGTAGGCATCGGTGTTGCCCCAACGCTGCTTTGCCTCTTGGGCGTATTTATCCATTTCCATAGTAATCTCCTTTGTGTTAAATTCTTTAAAGCTAAGCTTTGTGCCTTGCTTTTGAATATCATCAATAAGTTTAATAATGTTTTCCAAACGGGTTTTCTTTTTAATAAGAATATGCTTGTGATTTTCTAAGGCGGAATTTTTATCAAAGGCCTTATCTATCATGTTAGCAATATCATCCAAACTAAAGCCTAACTCCTTATAAAACATAATTTGTTGAAGGCGAACTAGGTTGGCTTGGCTGTAATGCCTGTAACCAGCCTTTGAAATACTATCGGGGGTAAGTAAACCAATTTTGTGGTAATATTGCAATGTTCTAACGCTAAGGCCTGTAAGCTTGGCTACTTCGTTTATAAGCATAAATTCACCTCCAAATATATAATAAACTATTACCTAAGGTTATAGTCAAGGTTTTTATACACATTTTTTATATTTAATGTTAGAATATAGAAAAGCCTTTGGAGGTATACATGAATATTGCGGATAAGTCTTACACCCCAACAATTGAGGACCTGCAAAACTATATAAATAACCCACTTTTTAATAACTTTTTAAATAAGATTAACGAGGAGTATGCGCCTAAGGTAACAATAGAGTATAGTAGTTGTAGCTTGATACCTGGCTGGAATATAAAGTTTAAAAAGGCGGGCAAGGCCTTGTGCACCCTGTACCCTGGTAAGGGTAGCTTTATGTTGCTTATTGTTGTGGGCCAAAAGGAGAAGGATATGGTTGAGTTCCTGTTGCCCCAAATGAGCGATGAAATGCAAAAACTGTATAAGGATACTAAGGAAGGTATGGGTCAAAGGTGGTTGATACCTACATTAAGTGTAGAAAATAAACTATACTTTGACTGTTTGGATTTGATAAAGATTAGGCGATATAATAAAATTTAAGCCTACAAAAAGGAATAATATGAATAGACCATGATATTACATACAATTTAACAATGCTTGCAATTAAGTTTATTTAATAATATATTAGTAGTGCAGGCTTTTTAAGCTTGTAAAGATAGGAGAATTATGGATTCTAAACAATTATATTTGAATAAAAGCCCGCGTAAGTTGTTTTTTACTGCTGCTATACCCGGGGCTATAAGTATGCTTGCTATGGCCTTGTATAGCGTGTTTGACGGTATTTTTGTTGGGCAAATTTTAGGTGATACATCCTTTGCGGCAATAAACCTTGGCATAACATTTGTTATGATAAATTTTTCATTGGCGGATTTGATTGGCGTGGGATCATCCGTGCCAATATCCATATATTTAGGGATGAAGGATAATAAAAACGCAAATAATGTGTTTACAATGGCTTGTATTATGATATTTGTAATGAGCTTTGTTGTGGGGGCATTAATGTATGTGTTAGCCCCTGCAATGTTAAGCCTTATAGGCGCCCATGATAGGCTTGCCCATTTGGCGGTTCAGTATATAAGGGTGTATGCCTTGTGCTCGCCTATAACAACAATATTGTTTGCGGTGGATAACTTTTTAAGGATATCCGGCAAAATTAAGTTTAGCATGGTGCTTAATATAGTGCTTTCAATAATAACATTAGCCTTGGAGTACGTGTTTTTAGCGGTGTTTAAGTTTGATATTTGGGGGGCAGCATTGGCATCATGCATAGGTATGGCAACAATAGCATCAATAGCATTGTACCCCTTTGTTAGAGGGCGCTTGGAGTTAAAGTTTGTTAAACCACAGTTTAGTAAATTTGAGGTATTTAGGATAATAAAATGTGGATTGCCCACGTTTTTAAGCAATATATCGGGTAGGGTTACATCAATAGCTATAAACTCGGCCTTGTTAAACTTTGGTGGAGAGATATCCGTATCCGTGTATGGAATAGTGATGTACTCGGGGGATTTGATACAACCCTTAATATACGGTGTAAACGATTCATTACAGCCTGCAATAGGTTATAACTGGGGTGCGGGGCGATTTGATAGGGTTAAAGCCCTTGCGAAGCATACCTTTGGGGCAAGTGGTGTTATAGGGGTGATATCGGCAGTGGTGATGTTTATGTTCCCCACAACAATGGCGGCTATGTTTTCAACAAATACGGATAAAGCTTTTTTAGATATGGTAACAACAGCATTGAGGATATATGCGGGGGCAAGGTTGTTTTTCTGGTTTGGGTTTGCGGTGCAAAGTTACATGAGCGCAGTGGAGCAACCCTTGTATTCTGGTATAATAAGCACATGTATGAGCTTTGTGTTCCCCATGTTAGGCTTGGGTGTGTTTTATAGCTTAGGTTTAACGGGGATATGGTTGAATACGTTGTTTGTAATGTTTTGCACAGCGGTGGTATCGGCGTTGTTGTTGATAAGATTTAATAAAAAGGCGGAAAAGATAATACCACATAGAGCTTTATAAAGAGTAAAGGTGGGGTCAAGGCGTCACGCCTTGACCCCACCTTTATGTTTATAAGCCCTCACACCAAATTATCCTTATCATCAAACATCCTCTTCTGGCTTAACATTATCCCCAAGTATATACTAAAATACCTGGTAACATATATGGCAAACATTATACCTATTTGGTACAATATCGCCTCAAAGGGGAGGCTTCCCCCTAATATCTGCCCCGTCATCATCCCTGGCAAGGATACCAAGCCCATTGTTGCCATACTTGCTATATTGGGGGATATGCTTGCAACTATACCGCTATTTATATAAGGCCTTATCGCCTGCAAGCGTGTTGCGCCCAAGGCCAAGGAGTAATTAATTCCATTTTTATTATTCTTTACGCCCCTATAAAAGTTTTGCATACCCACTACATCATTATTTAGTATATTGCCCAACAACATACCGTTTATTGTAATTAAATAGCGAGCATCTAATGGGTTAGGCAGGCCTAGCACCACCGTATTAAAAAACAGCACCATAAACAAATCGGGTATCAACATGGAAAAAAACAATGGGGTAAAAAGCAGTTTAACGCTAAACTTTGCGCTATTCAAGGCGCTTAATGTGGCAACCACCACCATTAAAAGCACATAGGCGATATTTACAAAGGGGTTATTTAACTGGAACATATACTGCAAATACACGCCCACAAGGCTTAATTGCACTATCATCCTTGTTAAGGATATCAATATTTTTTTATTCAGCCCTATACCCAATTTTTTATTCATAAACAGTGTGGGTATAATAAGCACTGCGATATAGCAAAGGCTTAAATAGCTTATACTATCATTCATGCAATTCCACCCTCCTAAAATTGCCCAATGTTCCCCACACATCATCATGGCTTACAATTACAACGGTTTGGCTAACATTTGCAAAATATTGGGCTATTTTAATTTTAAGGTCATGATCCAAGGCGGATGTTGCTTCATCCAGCAAAAAAGCGGGTCGATTAAGCATAACTGCTATTATTATGCCCAAGCGTTGGCGTTCACCGCCGGATAATTCATCTGTATTTTTATTTAGCAAGTTTAAATCAAACTCAAACAGCTTTGCCAAGCCCTCATCAAACTCACCGTTATAGTTATTATACTTATATTGGCTTATGGTTTTAAGCAAGCTTTTAACATCCACCGAGGGCAGGCTCACCGCCTGATCCACATAGGCAAAATTTTGGCGAAGTTCAGTAAAGGCCTTACCTTCAACGGTATTGCCCTCAAATATAATTTGCCCACTATCTATATTTTGGAAGCCCAGCAATATTTTAAGTAATGTGGATTTTCCACTGCCAGATTTGCCCGCTATTTGAAGTTTTTCGCCCCGTTCCACACTCAAATTAAAGTTATGGAAAATTAGCTTATTATCTTGTTTTAGGCAAATATCCCTAAGCTGAATAAAGCCCATATAGCCCCCTTAAAGCACGTATTTATATATGGATACAAACTGTAAAAAGCTACCCAGCAACACAAACAAGTGGAACAAGCTATGCATATACTTTTGTTTTTTACCTATGCCATACAGTATTGCCCCCACGGTGTAAAGTATTCCCCCCACCAGCATAAGCATAAAGCCATTATAGCCCATGGACTGCACTGCCAAATTCCATATAAAAACCACAGCCCAGCCCATAAACAAGTTGCACACCATGCTAAATATTGCAAACTTTTTTAAATCTATTGCATTTAGCACTATTGCCACAACAGCCAAAGCCCATTCAAAGCCCAAAAACAGCCAAGCCACCAAGGAATTTACAGGCCTTACAGCCACCAATGCCACAGGGGTCGTTGTGCCCGCAATAAGCAAATATATTGCACAATGATCCAATATACGCATTACCTTTTTAGCCATACCTGGTTTTAAGCCATGGTAAACGCTACTCATTGTATAAAGTATTATCATAGATAAGCCATATATTATTGATGATACTATACCATACACATCACCCTTTAGTGATGCCTTTATAACACACATTAAAAGGGCAACCACACCAAACACTCCACCCACAATATGGCTTACCATGTTTGTTATCTCCTCGCCCTTTGTATAATTAGGCAAAAGCCTATCCTTTAATTTTGTACGCATAATAACACCCCCCAATACAATTATAAGGCTTTATTATTAAATTTGTGTTTTAACATTGCATTTATTTACCACACATAAGGTATAAGGCGATATTTAACCTTATTTTTATAATCCTTATAGCCATCAAGCCCATCCTCCAGCAATGCCTCCTCTTTTTTAAGCCTTACCACAATTATTGCTGGGTAGGCCAAAAATATTACAAAGGCAGCAAAGGAGCCTAACACCAAGGGCATAGCCAAAAACATTATTATTGTGGCGCTATACATGGGGTGGCGAACTATGGCATACAGCCCTGTATCCACCACCTTTTGATTCTGTTGAACCTCCACCGTGCGTGATAAATACTCATTTTGCTTTAGCACCACAAAATAAAGCATATAGCCCAATAAAAACACAAGGGCAAAAGCCCAAGATACCCACGAGGGTAAGAGGCTGAATTTAAGCCTAAAATCCAAGCCAGCCACAACAAAGCCCAGCACAAACATAAGCCCGCTAAGCTTTACAAGCGTTCCCTGACCTTTTTGTTTTTCATTAAAGTTAAGGCGTTTTTTAAGAAGATTAGGCATACACTTAAGCATATACAGCCCCAAAAAAGCCATAGGGATAAACAGCACCCCCAGTAAAAGCCAAGCCTGCCAAAAGGCCAAGCTCCCCGAAGGCACAAACAGCAAAAGGGCAAGTATTAAAGCCCCTAAGGCAAATTTTATTAGGCCTTGCAAAGTATAGTTCACAATATCCCCCTAAGGCAGTTTACACACATCCACCCATTTAATATAGTTAGAGTATTTTTCCAGTTGATTTATATCAAGCTTTATGGCGCTATTAGCGCTACCACAGGCGGGGTAAACAAAGTCAAAGCGTTTTAAGCTTTCATCCAAATACACCTTTACCCCATCATTTATTGCAAAGGGGCAAACGCCGCCCACGTCATGCCCTATAAGGTTTTCAACCTCATCAAAGCCAAGCATTTTAGCCTTTGCGCCAAATTCCGCCTTATACTTAGGGTTATCTATTTTAGCATCCCCTGCCACAACTATTAGTATTGGCTCATTATTCACTTTAAAGGATAATGTTTTAGCGATAAGTTGTTCCGCACAGCCCAAGGCTTTTGCCGCAAGGGCTACCGTTGCACTAGATTTTTCAAACTCCAGCACCCTATTATCCATACCATATTGTTTAAAATATTCTTTTACCTTATCTATTGCCATAATTCACCACTTAAACAAACAAATTTCTATTTATAATATCATCAACAGCCTTATACAGCGTGGGTTTTTCAAAGCTATTTTTAAAGGGAACATTAACGCAGCCCTTGCCTCTACCTGGTTTTTTTAGTTTAGCTTTAAGCTCAACTATATACTCAAAATCCAATGTATGCAACGAAAAATGTTCCTTTGCCACGCTAAAGGCCACAAAGTTATGGTTTTTATCCCCAGGCAATTTATACATTATTATGTTATAGCTTATTTTACCCGCCATAGCCTTTTTATCCATATAGGCCACAAACTCCTCAAGCCAAGCCTTATGTTCACCAGTATATTGGTTTATATATTCTGTAATTGTCATAATTTTGCTATTAAATTAGCTATCTCCTCTACATTTTTATTATCCGTATCAATTTTTATTGTATTAAGTTTATCATACAGTTTAAGCCTTTCAAGGCTTCTTGCAAATACATCCCCATCACGTTTGCCCTCCTCCACATCCTTTTCAAGGCGTTGTTTAAGGCTACACGGGCTTGCTATTAGGGAAATGCTTTTTACATTGCAGGGGCTTAGGCCCTCTAATATATTGTTAATTATACCCTGTTCGTGCATCACCCAACAAAACACAATATTTTTATAGGCGGAGCATTTTATAAACTGGTTTAGCAAAAAAACTATATTCTCCAAAACCATTTTCCTTGTTTCATCATTTACAACAAAAGGTTGAGCATCCCAGCACTAATCCCCATCAAGGAACACGCTATTAGGCAACAAGCTTTTAAGTTTTTGGCAAACTGTGGTTTTACCCACGCCCATAGGTCCACCTACAATGTACAAGTTTTTCATAACATCCCCCAAACATTTATAGCTTATTATACCACCTAATTAAATTATTTGTGCAATAAAAAAAGGCCCAAGGCCTTTATATTATTAAGTTTATTATTGTATATATAACACCACAGGCAAACATTACAACAATAGGGTTTAGCTTTGTTTTGCGCAAGGCCACAAAGGCCAACACAAACAGCACAGCGCTAACAACATCCGTATTAGCAAGCACCACATCCCCTATTTTAGATACATTCCACAAGACCATCATAAACAGCGACACTGCCGCCCCAAATATAAGGGCAACAACCGCGGGGCGCAGGCTAGACAGCACCCCTTGCATAATATCTAAATTATGGTACTTATAATAAAGGTGGGCAAGCAATGTAACCAATATCATGGATGGAAGTATAACCCCAAGGGTTGCCACTATCCCCCCAAGCACTCCCCCCATTTTTATACCTATAAATGTAGCAGAGTTTATTGCCATAGGGCCTGGAGTCATTTCCGCTATTGTAATAAGGTCGGTAAACTGTTGCAAACTTATCCAATTATGTATATTAACAGCCTGATCCTGTATAAGGGGGATAGCTGCATAGCCTCCACCCACGCTAAATGCCCCAATTTGAAGGAAGCTTAAAAACAATTGCAATAAAATCATTTTTGCCCTCCTTCCACCTTAGCCCTTTGGGCAAGCAATGTTCTAACTGCCCCAAAGGCTATACAGGCAAGCACAATATATATTACATTTACCTTAAACACATAGCTTGCAACAAACACAATCACCATTATGGCAATATTAATATAATCCCTTGTTTTAAGCACATTTTTGCCAAGGTTTGCAACCACATCAAGTATAACCGCTGCCACCCCAGCTTGCATACCCTTTAGCATAAGGGCAATTACTTTATTATTCCTAAACTCATTATAAAATATGGATATTATGCCAATAATTATAAAAGGCGGCAATATTGTGCCAAGCACTGCCACAAGCATACCCGCAATGCCCGCCATGCGAAAGCCCACCAGTATGGCTGCATTTACCGCAATAGCCCCCGGGCTACTTTGAGCAATTGCCGCCAAATCCAACATTTCATCCTCCTTTAGCCAATGCAATTCCTCCACAAACTTTTTTTGCATAAGGCTAACAATAACAAAGCCACCCCCAAAGGTAAAGGCGCTTATAACAAACATATTATAAAATATGGTCCAATACTTATAAAACCCGCTATTTTTCATACTAACCCCCCACATAGCTTTGGTTTTAACTTAACATATAAGCCACCGTATTACAAGGATTAAATTTTTTAATACCCTTGGGGTAGAGGGATAACGCTTAATCACTAACTTGTAATGCTTATCTTGCTTTACTCTAGCATTTTAAAAATCTATGTTATCAACAAGGGCATTTACGTTGTTTTAGTCCGTACGTTAAGGGGCGAAAATGGGGGCTTAATTGCGAGGCAGCCCCCGTTTTTCCCCCTTAACAATCCCCCTTCCTCCCCTGCACGCTCTGAAACCTTAGAGATAAAGAAAACTTAACGTTAATAATTATCTAATCTTATCTGAAAACAATGGTGAATTTTCTACTTGAACTTGCATTTCGTTTTATCGGTTTTTGCGTTACGGCGTTTTGCAAACGCCTTCACTTCGTCAAACCGAATAGGTTCTATGATGTTTTGCGCGGTTGAAAAATTTGAATTGCAATGTTTTTGAATAGGGATGATATTGCAAACAACCAAAAACTCCCCACCTGAAAAAAACATCAAACACCCCTCAAACCCACACCCCAAGCCCATTTAATCCCATAATAAAAAGGGCGAAATCACCCTTATAAAAATATTAATATGGTATAGTATAAATATGGGGAAAGCAAAACAATCATTTAAATTAAACGCCATTAAAATTAGTTAATAAACCCTTTAACCCAACAAGGCTTTACAAACTAACAAAGTAAAAACCCAAGATATTCATACAATACAAACTCCGTTAGGAGTTTGCACCACACCTCATACCTCATACCTCATACCTCATACCAAAGAGCGAAAAGCTAAGTTTATCATAACAAAATTGTTCTGCTACTCAAAATCCCCTCCTTCCTCTTAATTTTCCCCATAAAAAAACCAGGCTTAAAGCCTGTTTACGTTCTAATTTGTACCAACAGCAACATCAAGGTATTATTAATCAATATCACCATTATCACTGCCTGTAATTTCCCAATCGCAACACTTGCAAATTTCCAAAGCATCATACACGTTTATATCCCCACACACTGGGCAAATTAAATGCTTCGTTTCCATCTCTAATTCCAATTCCATAGCCTTAACCCCCTCCATTTAACAATAGCTATAAAATATTTTATGCATTTGTTCATCTATATAATAACATCTACAAATGGAATAAGCAAGCACAAAAATACTAAACCTTTAGTATTTTAACAGTATTTACAAGCTTAAAGCCAAAAGCCTTATAATACAACAACAAATATAAATTATGTATAATTATACAGCTTGACTGTTTAAAAATATATTAGTATAATAATAGCGTTATTATTTTTATGCACAATTTACAACATATCTACAATAACAGCAAAAAACCCACCATTGAATAATAACTCAATTTTATAAATTTTTATGCTTGAAGGCTTAAAAGCCATTCCATCAGCAATATACAAGGAGGTACAACATATGCAACAGAAAAATTCATTTTCCACATATTCAGATACCACTCCAGATATAGTAGAAATGACCAACTTTACCAAGGTACGCGACTATATTAACCCCGAACTTTACGCCCGTTACGACGTTAAGCGTGGCCTAAGGGACGTAAACGGTAAAGGTGTGCTTACAGGCCTTACGGATATATCGGAAATTCAATCCTTCGCAAAAGAGGGCGACCAAATAATCCCCACAGAGGGTATGCTTTTTTACCGTGGCATGAATGTGGATGATATTATATCCAACCTTATTACTGAAAAGCGCTATGGCTTTGAGGAAGTAACTTATTTACTTTTATTAGGCGAGCTACCCACTAAGGATCAACTTGATTCCTTTAAGGCCTTACTTGCCAAATACAGAAGTTTACCCACAAACTTTGTGCGTGATGTTATTATGAAAGGCCCCACAAAGGATATTATGAACAGCCTTGCACGCAGTGTTCTAACCCTTTTCGCCTATGATAACAACGCTACGGACATAAGCCTGCCCAACGTTATGAGGCAAAGCCTACAATTAATTGCAAACTTCCCCCTTATATCCGTTTACAGCTACCAAGCCTACAACCATTATATAAAGGGCAAAAGTTTAGTTATACACACCCCACAGCCCGAGCTTTCCACTGCGGAAAACATACTCTACATGTTGCGCCCAGATAATAAGTATACCGAGTTTGAGGCCCATGTGCTTGATATTGCCCTTATACTCCACGCCGAGCATGGTGGTGGTAACAACAGTACATTCACCACCCACATAATTACATCCAGCGGGTCGGACACTTATTCCACAATAGCCGCCGCTTTGGCATCATTAAAAGGTCACAAGCACGGTGGTGCAAACATAAAAGTTATACAAATGTTTGATGATTTAAAGGAAAACGTTGAAAATTGGCAGGATGAGGATGCTGTTCGTGCCTACTTAAACGATATATTAGATAAAAAAGCCTTTGATAAAACTGGCCTAATATACGGTATGGGTCATGCTGTATACACATTATCCGACCCCCGTGCAAACATACTTAAAGCCTATGTTAAGCAACTTGCCCAAGAAAAGGGCATGGAAGATGAGTTCCATCTATACAGTTTAGTTGAGCGCCTTGCCCCTGAAATAATTGGCGAAAAGCGCAGAATATACAAGGGCGTTAGCGCAAATGTAGACTTTTACAGCGGTTTAGTATACCACATACTAGGCCTACCCCTTGAGCTGTTTACCCCAATATTTGCCATTGCCCGTATATCCGGTTGGAGCGCCCACCGTATGGAAGAGCTTATAAACGAGGGCAAAATCATCCGTCCTGCTTACATAAGCGTTGCCAAGCGCAGGGAATATGTCCCTATCGATAACAGGGTGGATGAAATAAACAAATAATTATATGCTAGGCCTTTATTGAAAGATTTTTACGCTTAAAATCGTTATATATTAAAGGAGTGATAGCATGCTTAAAAAAACTTTTTCCCAAATAATTGTATTTTCATTAATACTTGGAAGCCTAGGCCTTGCCGATACTACCGATACTTACATAATTTATTCCCGTTCATACAGTTCCAACTGGGGTTTTGGTGGGGGTATAGGTGGCGGTTATTTTGAGTTAAACAATAAAGGTGAAATAATATATTACAACACCATTATGGGCAACAACACAATAATTAACGAAAAACATTATGTTGTGGATAAAAAATATGTGGATAAAATTGAAGCTTTAATAGATAACACCGATATATCCGACATTCCCGACTATATAAACAACAATTCTTTAGACGGAGCTTTTATCAAATACACCTTTAAAGGCAAGCTTATAAGCGGTGATAATCTATCCTACTACTCCCCAGATTTATTTGAATCTATTAAGGATAAAGAGTATCTCAAAATTATGCACTTTGAAAACAGAGCAATTGCCTTATCCAACGCCATAGAGGAAATTTTAAGAAGTTCTGGCATAGAACTATATGATGAATCCAACAAGGAAAATACCGATACTGTTATATTTGAGTATTCCACAAAGCCCGCCCACGAAAAGGATTACACTACACTTGTTAGCCTAAAATTAAATGGTGATATTATCTACACAAGCCAAGGTAAAACCCACACCACAAGCACCAGCCCAGAATACGCTCAGGAAGTTTTAGCCCTTATAAAGCAACAAAACTTATACCTTTTGCCCAACTACATAAACAACGCCACAATGGATGGCACAAGCCACAAGTTTTTGTTTAATGATATAGTTATAAGCTGCGATAATATTTATTACACCGATGAAGGCAAGCTTAAAAACTTTACTGGGGATGATTTGGAATTTATGCAGCAACAGAACCAAGTTTTAGATTTATTCCAGGGCATACAAAATATATTTGCCCGTGCCCACTTTAATTTAAGCCTAAACGCCTTTAGCCCTGAAAATTAAAACAAAAAAATACCGATATTTCTATCGGTATTTATATTTGTATTTATTACTTAACTGCGCCGTCAACCATACCTTTCATGATATAGCGTTGAGCGAATATAAACAATACAATTATTGGTAACATTGCCAACAATGCGCTTGTAAGTATTAAGTCCCACTGTTTAACAAATGCGCCGGCAAATGCTGTAACAGCCAATGGCAATGTTTGAATTTTGCCACTTGGGCCTAATAGCAACAAGGGTAGCAAATAGTCGTTCCAAATCCATATACCATTCAATATTAACACTGTTACTACAACGGGTTGCAATAATGGTATTACTATTGTAAAGAATGTGCGGGGTTGGCTGCAACCGTCTATTGTTGCTGCCTCTTCCAATGCCAACGGTATACCCTTTACAAAGCCATATAAAATGAATATAGATAATGAACAGCCAAAGCCCAAATATGCAAACAATATACCTTGATAGCTATTTATCATGGGTATGCCCACGGTTTTACCCATCATATTAAACCACTGCACTAAGGGGAACATAACTACTTGGAAAGGTATAACCATAGCAGCTACGAAGCCCATGTATATAAATGTGCTCCATTTTGTTTTATTCCTTACTAACACCCATGCTGCCATACTACTAAATATTACAATAATTGTAAGGGCTGCAACGGTAATAATAAGTGAATCAAAGAATGCGCCAATATAGTCTGTTATAGGGCTATTGAAAATTGTTTGAACGTTTATGAACAACTGACCCCAATTTAAAGGCATGCTTAGTGGGTCGTTCATAATTTCAGGAGATGTTTTAGCTGAGTTTAGTATAACCATCATAAAGGGTACCATATAAATGATAAATACTATAAAGGTTATAACACTCGCGATTAAAATATTACGTTTTTGCCTGTTCATCTCGCGCTTTTTATGTTCGCTTAATTCAGGCATTACATTAGTTATTTCACTCATTATGCTTCAATCTCCTTTCTTCTATTTAAACTAACCTGTATAAGGGAGAATACAACAAGTATAATGAAGAACACAACGGCTTTTGATTGGGCAAGGGCCAAGTTGTTAGATGTATTTGCTGTGTTATAAATATCCATAGCAAGCAATTGGCTACTTTTTACAACTTTACCGCTAAAGAATGTTGCTGGGCCGCCGTTTGTTAATGTAAAGTTCATATCATACTGTTTAAAGCTGTTTGTTAGCGTTAAGAAAAGGGTTATTGTGAAGGAGTTTGCCATCATAGGTATTAGTATTTTCCTTAGCCTTACCATATATGTTGCTCCGTCAACCTCGGCAGCTTCAAGCACATCCTCTGGTATAGATTGTAGTGCAGCAACGTATATCATCATAATATAGCCGCCATATTGCCAAGTGTTTACTATGCTCATTGCCCAAATAACTGTGCTTGGGCTTGCAAGCATACTTTTAGCTGCAAATAGGGTAGTAAATAGGTTGTTAAACATAAACTGCCAAATATAACCTAAAACGATACCACCAATTAGGTTAGGCACGAAAAAGCCTGCCCTATAAAGGTTTTTAAGTTTTATTTTACTTGTTGCAAGCAAGGCTAATGTAAAACCAACAAGGTTTACTAAGGCCACGTTAACAAGCGTATAGAATACCGTAATTAAAAATGAAAATTGGAATTGGCCCTCTTTAAACATACCTGTATAGTTTTCAAGTCCAACAAAGTTCATTGTATCCCTAACGCCATTCCAGTCGGTAAGGGAGTAGTATATACCTAAACCAAAGGGAACTAATATAACCATTATGAAGGCAAACACTGTGGGGAATAAAAATAAAATATCCCATGCTTTACTACGTTTCATTTGCCACCATCCTCTTTATCTTTTTAGTCAAGAACAGCTGATAAAGCCGAGGCCATATCAGCTGTTCAATTATGTTTAATTAATTATTTTGCAAATCCAGCAGGCATTTCTGCAACTGCTTGTGTTAATAGTTGTACTAACATTGCAGGATCTGTTGGGTTTTGAGAATATAGGTCCATGATAGGTCCAATTTTTTGCATACCGTAGTCAGCTGGTTGAAGTGGGAAGTACCAGTTATGTGCGCCACCTTCAAGTTTGTTGTAACGGATAAGTTCCTTGGAGAATTGGCCGCTTGGCTCTAATGTAATGCTATTGAATGCAGGAACCATGCCAGCTTCTTCAACCATGTACTTAGCGCCTTCTTCTGTTGTAGCAATGCTATCTAAGAAGTCTATAGCTGCTTTAATTTCAGCTTCAGATGCTTTGCCATTTACGCACCACCAGCTTGGAGGTGAAATTTGGATACCATTATCTTCTGTATCTAGGAAAGCGTGAGGAGCATAGCCCATCTTAAATGTTGCGCCTAATTGAGCCATGTTGGGGTCTATCCAGTTACCTTGTAAAATAAAGGCTGCTTTTTGGTTAGCAAAAGGTGTAATTTGAGCATTGTAGTCGCCGTTTGAAAGAACGTCTGGATCTGAATATTTCATCAATAATGTAATATATTCAGCAAATTGGTTTAAACGGTCTTCGTCTACTTTACCTTCTTTAGCTGCCATATCAATGATACTGCTATCATTATATGCTAAACCGCCACTGAAGTATACGCTCCAAATGTGTTGACCCATAACCCACCACATACCGCCTGATAATGATGCTGCGCTAGCAACTACCATATCTAAGCCTAATTCTTCTTTCATGCTATCAACTTTTTCAAAAGCTGCTTGAATGTTAGCACGTGTGTTAAGTGTTGCAGGGTCTACGCCAGCTTTTTCAAGAATTTCAGCGTTGTAGCCAAGGCCATAACCTTCAATAGCTACTGGGAAGCCAACAACTTTGCCTTCTGGGGATGTGTAAGCCATGCTTGTGTCAGCAACGAATTTTGCGCTGCCAAGGTCTGCCATATCTTCTTTCCAAAGTTCATAGCCGCTTAAGCCTTCAATTTGGAATATTGTGGGCATTTGGTCGCCTTGTTTTTTGCTTTTTAGAACTGCGCCATAGTCTCCGCCGCCGCCTAATGTTTCAACTTTAACTGTAACACCAGGTGTTCTTTCGGAATATTCCTTAGCATATTTTTGTAACATTGGGTCAATTTCAACTTTTAGTTGGAAAACTGTAACTGTTACATCTTCTGCAAAGGCGATTGATGCCATAGATAACATCATTGCCATAACTAGGAACAATGCAATTAGTTTTTTCATAAAATACCTCCATAAATTTAAGTTTTTACTTCTAAAACAACAGGGTTAAAAATAGATTATCTGTTTGTTTTGTTAAACTATAACACATAATACAAAAAATTGCAAACGTTTTTGTTAAAAATATGCAAAAATACGCTTATTATTATCAATTTACAAACCAAAACAAGCAAAAATATAACAAATTTTATTTATTTTTTTATGTTTTTCACTTGTTATTTATTGTAAATTTTTGGCATATTTTGATATTTATATATCCACTACCCCATATTAATTGTTTTTTCAATTTGTTTTTGTAAATTAGCATTAAAGCCTTATTTAATTTATAGGCTTGCAAGGCTTATAATAGGTGTTTCCCTTTTTTAAAATAAATAATATATTTTTTGTTTTATTTGTTAAGGAATTATTTTCCATGTCCCTATTTTTATTTTGTGTATTATTAAGTATGCATATGAATGTATAAGTTTATATAAACTTGTGTTTATATCATACTTTTATTTTTTTAAAAAAGCTTGTAAGCTTTATATCTCGCTTGTTTTATGCCATAATAAAAAGGGCAAAATCGCCCTTTTAAAAATATCAATATGGTATAGATAAATGTGGGGAAATAGAGGAGTGCAAAAAAGAAAACAATCTTATAAACATCAAATTCAAAATAGTTGATAACTCCTTTTATCAAACATTGCTTTCCCCACAAGCTTCGCAAACATTGTCGCTTACGCTCCCGTTTGCTATCCTTTACACATGTTTTAAGGCTAAAGCCTTGTTATTCGTGGGTTCTGCCTACCCGCAAGGTTTATTGAGGCGAAGCAAGTGATTGAGTACAAAAGGCGTAGCCTTTTACGGAGCGAACGTACCCAGCGATTAATCGAAGCTTAATTGATGGGAGAAAGGACCTCTTGACCCCGCCTTTAATCGTTATTCCACTCTAATCATCCTCAATCAGTACAAATGCATTATTCTCTAATTCATCTTCTATTAAAAGGAATGTATTATTATCCTCTGCTGTTTCAACCTCAACCGAAGGTGTACCATGATCATCTTCCACCAATAAAACAGTGTTGTTTTCACTATCTACATTATCCTCAGTAACAGTATCTAGTTCAATATTTTCTTCCACTGGCACTTCATATTCAGTAGACATCGCTTCCCCTAATGTAGAACCACTTTTAACAACAAGCTTTAGTTCTACGTCCATATAATCTGTATCCTTTATATAATATTTATATTTTATACTTTTCCCTAATGTAAAGCCACTAAAACTTACGCTTTCTAAATCAAATATTGCTCCTTCTATTACATTTATATTCAATGGGTCAATATCAGGGTCAATATCACCCGCCTTAAATTTATCAGTTTTTTCATCAAGACTTATCTCACATACTTGACCAACTGCATTTATAAGCTTCAAGTTAGTATTATAAATTACATTTAAGCTAGATAAGTTATTTTCATTGCAACCTAAAACTTCAAGCAAGTTGTTGTTACTAATATCAAGCTTTCTTATTTTGTTACCTCCGCAATACATGTTCTTTAACTTTAAGTTATTTAAAATGTTTAATTCAAGCAAGTTATTATTGCCACAAAACAACTGTTCCAAGTCTATATTTCTTGATACATCTAACAATTTTAAATTGTTATTGCCACAGTCTAAAACTGTTAAACCTATATTTTTAGTAACATCTAAAGTGCCTAAACTGTTTTCATTACATTTTATTATTGTTAACTTGGTATTATTGTCAATATATAACTCCGATAATTTATTAATATCACAGCCTAAATAATCTAAATTAATATTTTTAGTCACATCTAAAAGGCTTAAATTATTACTTCCACAATATAAACGTTTTAAGTTTTTATTATTTAAAATATTTAGTTGGTATAAGTTGTTAAATCCACAATATAGTTGCTCTAACTTAGTATTTTTTGATAAATCCAACGTCGTTAAATTATTTTTACCACAATCTAAAATCATTAATTTTTCATTATTACTAACATCCAGGCTATTTATAGTATTTTCGCTACACTTTAACAAGATTAATATTGTGTTGCTTGTTACATCTAACATTGATAAGTTATTACCATCGCAATATAGTTTTTGTAAATAGCTAAAATGCTCTATACCTTTTAAGCTACCAATACCTTTTTTACTAACATTTATATTAGTAGTATTTTTAACCATCTCTTTATCTAAAACGGCATTACCTTGAGCAATATTTTCTATTACCCACGCCCTAAAAACTGTATCTGGGAAGCTATTTTCATCTATTACCACATCATTAAATGCTGGTGCAAGGTCAATATTTTCATCTATTACTGTATTATCACTAATAACAAGCCTCAATTCAACATCCATACTGCCAAATTTACCAATATCATAATAGTATTTAATACTTTGCCCTGGTTTAAAGTTTATAAAGCTATTTTTTTCAGCATCCCATATCGCTCCATAAACGTAAGGGCTTATCCTTGAAGCGTTAATATAAGGGTCAACATCAAATATGCTTAAAGTATAGGGGCCACCATCATTGGCCACTATCACCTCAGGGCTTTGCATGATTGCATCCACTTTTTCCAAGCTATTATTTTTATACACATCTAAATTAGTTAACTTGTTTTCACTACAATTTAACTCCCTTAGCCAATCATTATTATCGATATTTAATTTTATCAATTTATTATTATTGCAACTTAAACTATGTAGGTTAAAATTATTAGAAATATCTAACTCCTTTAAATTATTAATGTTACAGTTTAGACTAAATAATTCTTTATTATTTGATATATCTAATTCGGTTAATTTGTTATTAAAGCATATAATGTATTCTAATTGGGGATTATTAATTGTTTCTAACTGTGTCAAGCTGTTTTCGCTACAGTTTAGCTTATATAATTCTTTATTGTTTGATATATCTAAGCTGTTTAGTTTATTATTATTACATTCCAACGTTTCTAATTTTTTGTTGTTTAAAATATTTAACGTTAATAATTCATTAACACTACAATTTAAAGTCTGTAATTCTATATTATTTGAACAATCTAATGTTTCTATTTTATTGTTTGAACAATTAAGTTTTTCTAGTTTTATATTCTTTGTAACATCTAAATTTGTTAATTTATTACCTTCACAATCTAATTCTACTAATTTTGTGTTTTTACTAACATCTAGTTCTGTTATTTCTGTTCTGCTACAATCTAGCCGCTCCAACATTGTGTTTTTTGTAACATCTAAATTCATTAATTTATTACTTTCACAATCTAATTCTACTAATTTTGT
>CAZJEB010000017.1:25313-28652 GCA_964544955.1 uncultured Oscillospiraceae bacterium
TAATTTTGTATTTTTGCTAATATCAAGTTCATATATGTTGTTGCTACGGCAATCTAAATTTACTAAATTATAAAAATACTCTATACCTTTTAAACTATTAATGTTCATCTCGGAAACATCTAAATTTATAACATTTTTTGCATTTTCTTTGTCTAATCGTCCACCAATAGCAATATTTTTTACAACCCATAATCTAAATACAGGGTCTGGAAAGCTGTTTTCATCTATTATTACGTCTTCAAACACAGCATCAGACTCGTTCTGCTCTTCTACTGATATATTATTGTACATTATTACAAGCTCATCATTGTCAGTTTCTAATGGCTCTTCAACTAAAGAGTTCACATAACCTCCTGTTAACTTATCCGTAGAAACAAGTTTTATTTCAACAGTCATGCGTTGATTCCCTGCATCATTCACAACATTATAATCACTAAAATCATATTCATATGTAATGTTTTCTCCCAACACAAAATCAGTAAAACAACTGTTTTCTAAATCAAATTTTGCACCAAATACGTCTCCAATCATTGCAGGGTCAATATCAGGGTCAATATCTTCTAGCTTAATTATATTAGGTTCACTTATGTATATTATTTCTGTTTCTTGATCTCGCGCAAGCAACTCATAAAGCTTATTATTTTTAGAAATATCTAGCTTTGTTAGCTTGTTATTAGAGCAGTCCAATGTTGTTATGTTTGTGTTTTTTGATATATCTAACTCAATTAATTTATTGTTCCGACAATACAACTCCTGTAGTTCTTTATTGTAGCTAATATCTAATTTTTTTAAGTTATTACTATTACAATATAATGTTTCTAGTTTTTCATTATTTTTAAAATTCAGTTCTGTCAAATTATTAATTGAACAATTCAAATCTACTATTTCTTTATTATTTGAAATATCTAGTTTTTTTAAGTTATTATCTTCACAATCTAATTCTACTAATTTTGTGTTTTTACTAACATCTAGTTCTGTTATTTCACCATTAAAAACATATAATTTCTTCAGATTGGTAAAATATTCCACGCCTTTTAAATTAGTAATTATAGTGCTTTCAATTTCAATACTCTCAACAGCATTAATTTCATCTTCCGTTAAGTTATTGCCACCCTTAGCAATATTTTCTACCAGCCACATCCTAAACAATGGGTCTGGGAAGGAGTTCTCATCAATAATAAAATCGCCTTTAAGTTTGAGCCTCATATTAACTTTTAATGACCCATAATAGTATGTAAAACCTTCATCTATCTTAAAGTTTGTAAAGTTACCGTTTTCTAAATTCCATGTAGCACCTTCTACGCGATTTATCCATCCTTGATCCATATTTGGGTCAATATCATCTAATTGTATAACATAAGGTTCAACTCCTGTTATTGACAATGAAGTGGTTTGATCTCCAAATTGAGTATCGGGGAATTCCAATCTTCTATTATTAGATGTATCCAGCATTGATAATTTATTGTCAAAACACACCAGTATTCTTAACCTTTTATTATTAGAAATATCTAAATTCCTTAATTGATTACTATAGCAAGAAACTTCTTCTAGCTTCTTATTGTTTGTAAGGTCCAACTCTGTCAAACCATTATAATAACACGCTAACACTTTCAAGTTAATATTGTTACTAACGTCTAAAGAAATTAATTTATTATATTCACAGTATAGTTTTTCTAAATTGATAAAATATTCTATCCCTTTTAAACTCTCAATATGTTGAAATTCAACATTAATTTCTTTAACCTTCTTAGCCATATCCGCAGTTAAAACCCCATTACCCTCAGTAATGTTTTCTATTACCCATTTCCTAAAGTTTTGGTCTGGGAAGGTGTTTTTATCTATTATCACATCACTAAAATCTAATGTTTCTTTATTTTCAACCGTTTGTAAATCATCTTGATGAACAAGCTGTATTTCAACAGCCATTTCTCGTCTTTCATAATCATCTTTGTTATTATTAGTTATATAATTATATTTAAATTTATTTATTGGAGCATTAATAATAAAACTAGCACTATCCTTATCAAGGCTAACACCATCACCTTTTACACCACTTATATTTAAAGTATCAATATTTGGGTCAATATCCTCTAATTTAATAATGTAAGGTTCTCCATTATCTAGCATTTTTACTCTATGAACTTGACCGTTTAAATAAACAGTACTTAAACTTGTATTGTTTGAAGTATCTAGGCTAATTAAATTATTATTATAACAATATAGTTCAACTAAGCTTTTGTTATTTGTTACATCTAATTCATTTAAGTTATTATTAGAACAGCTAAAATATATTAACTCTGTATTTTTAGTAACATCTAACACTCTTATTTCATTAGCTGCACAATTCAATTTTTTTAGATTTACATTTTGGGAAACATCTAATGTAGTTATAAAATTCAATGAACAATTTAAATCCTCCAACATTTTATTATTTGAAATATCTAAGTCTGTTATCTCATTATAATTGCAATCTAATGTTATTAAATCACTAAAGAACTCTATTCCCTTTAAGCTTTTAATTTCCTTTGAAGCAACTTCAATTTTGGTTGTACTTTTAACCATATCCTCAGTTAAAATGTCATTCCCATTTGCAATATTATACTTAACCCAATTCCTAAATACTGGGTCTGTGAAACTATATTGGTTTATTCTAACAGGTAATCTAGGTGCATTTGCAATAGCGTTTCCAGATAAAAGCAATAAAATGCATACAACAAATAACATTGTAAATATTTTTTTCATAAGGGTTCTCCTTTATAAATACTGTCCCAATCAATTAATAACATTATAACACAGATATTGTTGTTTTGTTAAAAAAATAATATACCTATTTATTATACGCTTTTTTCTAAATTTCATTGTATAGCAAAAACTCCCAACACCCCTCAACCCTATATAATACAAGGCTTACACCCCATAATAAAAAGGGCAAAAATGCCCTTTCAAAAAATCCAATATGTTATAGTATAAATGTGGGGGGGAAGCAAACAATCATTTAAACTTCAAGTTTAAAATAGTTAAGTAATCCCTTTAACCAACATTGCTTTCCTCACAACCACGCAAACATTGTCGCTCAACGCTCCCGTTTGCTATACATTAGCCAAACTCTAAGGCTATCGCCTTGTTCTTCCGGGGGCTCTGCCCCTCTCAACCCCGCAAGGGACCAGTCCCTTGACCCGTCTCTACTGCTTTTCTCGCCAACACCATTCACATTGTAAGGGTTTCACCCTTACTCGTTCATTCCTCGGTATAAATTCATCTAATACAAATTCCGTAGGAATTTGTTCCATACCTCATACCTCATCCCTCATACCTCATACCTCATACCTCACACCTCAT
>CAZJEB010000018.1:0-18145 GCA_964544955.1 uncultured Oscillospiraceae bacterium
AAACGGAAACAAGGCTATCGGGTGCATTTTGTATCAAACTCGTGTCCTTTGCCAAAAAAGGAAGTTATATAACTTCCTTTTTTTGTTTGAAAATTTAATGAATTTTGCCTTAAATTCACTTTTTATTATAATGCTTTAAACATTTGTACCTTGTTGCCATTATCCTTAATAATATTAATTAAATCGTTAATATTAAGCCAAATTGTGGCAGTATTATCATTTGGGTGTACGCCAATAATGCTAGGCTCGCAGGTAAAATCCATATCAATAAATACCTGAACTTTTCTTTCAACATCATTTAATACTCCAAAGGGGGTAACAGCACCAGGTATAAGTTTCATAATATCCATTAATTCATTTGCTGATGCAAAGGATAAAGGGCGTGTATTGTTATCACGCCTAAATTGTTTTAGGTCTAGTTTTTTATTACCTATTAAGCTTATTAAATAGTAGTTCTGCTTTTTATCATCCCTAACAAAAATATTTTTAGCATCTAGTTCAGGGTAGGGCAGTGATATGTTTGCAAGTGCATCCATAGTAAAAACTGCCTCATGCTCTGTTACTTCAAAGCTAATGTTTTTATTTTTTAAAAAACTGTAAATTTCAAACTTGTTCATTAATAGAAAAACCTTTTACTATATCATAAATGTTTTTATTTGTTTTATTTTCAAAATATTGTTTTAATTCAATATTTTTATCCCATTTATCTTGTGGATAGCTACCATATCTCTTTTTTACATCGGCCATTCTAGCTTCTATATTAACTGCCTTATCAAGCCCTGCCAAGGCATCACATAATTGTATTAACCTATCATAATCATCAAATTTCATGTTGTTTATTGTTGTATCAACAAAGGTGGCTTTATCTTCGCTTATATCAATTTTTCCAATGTAATTACTCACACTATTGTTTGGAAAAGAATGGCTTAAACAAATTTTAGCAACTTCATAAAAACCCAAGCTTTTCATATAAATGTAACCATTATAAATGTGGGCAAGGTCTTTTACAATAAACTTTCTACCAATATCATGTAATAAACCAAGCACAAAGGCCTTTTCCTCATTCATAGAGCATTCTTTTGCTATTTTTTGGGCACAAAAGGCAGCAACTTTGCTGTGATTTATCCAATTACCAGGGTTTATTATTTCCGCTTCAGCAAGCAAACTAAGGGCATTAAACTTATCAGGGTAACCTCGTTCTATTTGCTGCACAGCTTTTACAGCCTCTTCCCAATTGTTTATCCTAGTGTAATCAACCTTTTCATCAATATTTGCCTTGCTGGTGAATAACACTGCTACAATATTGTTTTTTATTACGGAATTACAGTTGCCAGGCATATTGTCAATTAGTAGTGATATGTTTTCATCTAAACAAGCCTGGGCTTTATCTAATGTGCAAATTAGCTTGTCATAAGCTATATTTCCGTTTTTTAATTCCTCTATTGTTGTTTTATAAGGGTCTGTATAAAAAGCCGTAGTTCTACCAGTAATTATAATAATTTTATGCCCAAGTTCACGTAATTTATTAACACCCCATGTTGCATCTAACTTAAAAGGCGTGTGCGGGGCATAAGTATCATAATATTTTTTGCAAAAATCAATTTCCTTATATTTCCATTGGGCAGGTAAATTGCTGTAGGATATATTTTTACTTTTTAATAAGTTAATATCAACATTAAAGTATTCAGCAACAAAGGGCATAAAATAATCAAATGAATTGGTTAAAGTATCATCAATATCAATAGCTATGTTCATTAAAACTCCTAATTACTTATTGCTGTTTATAAATTCCTTAACCTGATCTAAGCTTGGCATAGCACCTTGTGCACCGCTTGCAGTTGTTGATATGGCAGCCACAGCGTTCGCAAAGCGTATAGCGTTATAATCGTTTAAACCCTGCCCTAAAGCTGTTGCTAAACCAGCGTTAAAACTATCCCCAGCGGCAGTGGTATCTATTGCTTTAACCTTAAAAGCGGGTACCATAGTGCTATTGTTTTCAGTTACCAACATTGCACCCCTTGACCCAAGCTTAGCAATTACTTTTTTTGCACCCTTAGCAATTAGTGACCTTGCAGCAGCAACTACTTCATCATCTGTTTTTGTGGGCATTTTGGATAAAATACCCAACTCAGTTTCGTTTGGTGTAAGTATTGTAACTTGAGATATAAGCTCGTCGGGTAATTCCCTTGCTGGGGCCGGGTCAAGTATTATGGTTTTATTATTTTCTTTTAGTATTTTTACTAAGTAAACCATTGGCTCTAATGGAATTTCCAACTGGAACAAAAATATATCATAGCTTAGTATTTTGCTTAAGTAGTTTTTTATTTGTGGTACATCAACTAACATGTTTGACCCACCAACTACAACTATTCTATTTTCCCCTTTTTCATCAACCTCAATTAATGCAACGCCACTTGATGCATCCTTTGTTTTTAAAACTGCGTCATGGTTAATTTTAAGCTCATTCATTAAATCGATGTATATGCTTGCATACTGGTCATCCCCCAATTTACCCACCATCATAACATCGTTTTTAAGCTTTGCGGCAGCAACCGCTTGGTTACCACCTTTGCCCCCTGTATAGGTTTTAAAATCATTGCTAAATATAGTTTCCCCAGGCAAATGAAACCTTGGAATGCTAACAGTTAGGTCTATGTTTAAACTACCTATTACACATATTTTTGCCATAATAGTACACCTCTATATTTTTTGTTTATATTATAACATAAAACAAGTTTATTATGGATTAATTATTTTAGGATGCGACGATCCCCAAATTGGGCCTCTTCTTCAGCGATTAGCTTTGGAATCCATGCGCTTTGGCCATTAAATGGAAAGTTTACCCATGGCGTGGTTCCGTCTAAATGTATGTTATAGTCCCGCCACATTATTGTTATGTTTTCGGTTAAATCTGTAAGCCTTCCGCTGGCTATACTGGTATATAAACGCTCACCAATCCCCAGCGTTCCTGTATACTGCGTATATCCCATATTGTCCTTCCTCCGTATTTTCTGCAATATAAAAGCAAGCCGTTATAGCTTGCTTTTAGTTTATATAATTTCTGCCTTCCTCCGTCCACCTATGGTGCGGGAAGTACTGTGCAAAAATAGATTAATTATTTTAGGATGCGACGATCCCAAAACTTGGCCTCTTCTTCAGCGGTTAGATTTGGTAGCTTTTGCGCCCGTCTATCCGCGTTAATGCAGTCTATTTCTTTTTGAACGCAGGAATCTTGTATAGCCTTAAGTTCCTCTAGTGAAACACTAGAAGGATCCCGTAATCTCATAGCATAGGCATCAAATTCGCCCATGTTTTTAGTTTTTGGAAACAGTCTAATACCCATAAAAATTACCTCCTTATATAATCCATCTGATATGATCTTAGCGCATTTAAGTAGGCGAAGTCAAGTATTTCGTTAATTTGATGGGGATCCGATTTTATCTTCGTGTCTATATCAATATTATTAAGTTTAAATAAGATGTCGGCAGAGTTTGTGATGCCCTCATGCACGGATATACAGCTTTCATCTGGATATATTTTGTCTGTCGGGCTGTACTTAAATACCGCCCCCGTATGCGCGGGAATTACTCCTATGCTGAAACCCCTCCCTTTAGCGGATGATCCGTCGTCCATTGTTGGAGGCATCCCATTAGGGTGATTATGTAGGCCACACAAATCATGTTGCCTTTTATTTAGTCTCTTTATGATCTTTTCTTGACTGTGTGTGTAGTGTGTGCTAAGACCTATATTTCTGGCTTCCGATATAAATACCCTTTCTTCAGTTGTTAAATCGTAAACTACCAAAGTTTCCATATCGGTTCCGTTTCTTTTGGTTAAAATCGCCACGGCATCCTCGTACATTATATGTAGTATTGCAATATAAAACACCCTAATAATAGGGTGTGTTTTTTATTTATGGTTTTCGTCAGCGTCGTTAGCAATTTCTTCAATTATCTCTTCACTGCTGTTTTCTAGAATTTTTTCATCTATTTCATCTTGGTAATCTATTGTGTTTTCGTTTACAGCTTCTTCGTCTTTGTTTGCGCTTTCCTTTTCGTTAAGCTCCTTTGTAAGCTCTGGGTTAAGGTAAGCATAATGCTCTGCCTTTAATGTGTTTATTTGTTCATCTATATCAGCTAATTCAACAAGTTGAGCTTCAACTTCTGGTGGAAACTGTGTGCCTTTGTTCCACAAATCGTAACATTTTTTACCAAAGTTTTCTAAAATTTCCCTACGCCTTGTAGTTAAATTAACCTCAGTAACCTTGTACTTTGCGTTACTAGCAACTTTTGCTGCTGAATCGCTTAAACCTTCCATAGCTTTTACAAAAAGCTCCCTTGTGTTTTCTAAAAGTTTAGACATAATATTTCTCCTCTCTACGGTTTAATTAAATCGTCTCTTAACCTATATATTGTTGCGCCTCTATCCTTCATATTAAAAACATTTGCAAACCAATTGCCACTTTTTATTGCATCATATTGCATATAGCCCCATCTAACACCATCAATTCTTTTACCAAACATATTGCTATCAGTCCAGTGCAACATATCGGTATTAGGGTCATAGTTTTCAATAAAGTATAGGGAGTGGGGGCCGTTGCCGCCACCATAATCGCCAACCATTTGGAAAAAATCGCCTTTTTGTATTTGTTGCATTAGGGCATAAGCTTGTTTAAAGTTTTCTTCCTTGCTTAAATCCCTATCGTATTTAAATTGAGCAGCAATTTCAAAGGGGCTACCATCTTCCGCAGTTTCATCTCGCCATTCAAGGCCATATTGATAAGGCTTACTATCTTTAAGGCTTTTATTTTTTGGCATATGTAACACTAAATCGGGGTATTCCGCCATTCTATAATCCTTAGAGTAAGTATCAAAAAGCCTCATAACAAAGTTTTTACATACACCTATGTGGTGATCCTCCTCGGCAGGGGCAAACATGTATTGCTTCTCTTTAGAGTTTTTAAAAGCCAAACTAATCATTTTATATGTTATTTCATCTTTAGGGCTTAAAACCTGCCTTATTACCTCTGTGCTATCGCCAGTAAAGTTATCCTGGGTAAAGCCTGTAACACTTAACTCCATGGCTACATGGGTAGGCTCAAATTCAAATGTTGATTCAAATTGTTCGCCACTAATTTCCTGTACAAGGCTTTGGTCTTCCCATTTTAAGCTTACACGGTAGCTTTTAACATGCTTGCCAGTAGCCACAACTTTAAGTTTGCCACCATTTTCATAACTGCTTGTTGTTTCGGGGGAAACAATGTAAACACTTGGTGTAAACCTTAAATCACTTAATGAAATTTCCTCTTCTGCCCTTATCACTGTTACACTTAATATTATAGCTATTATAGCAAAATATAACAATGCACTTTTTGTAAATCTGTGCAATTTTACATGCCTCCTTCGCTATTATTACCAATGCACATATAAATTGTTGTGTAAGTTTGTAAACTCAACAACATCAGTTTTAAATATCTCGCCATCCTCATTTACTCGCATACCCTTGCTTTCAATTTTTACAGTTTTTGCACGGAATGATTTTGTAATGTCAAATTCAAGTATTTTACCTTTTAAAAGACCAAATAAATATTTTGGTAGTTGCCATCTTTTTACATTTTCAACAACTACTACATCAAACATACCATCATCAACTTCAGCATTAGGGGCTATTTTAATGCCACCCCCAAAATATCTTCCGTTAGCCACTGCACAAACAAGGTATTCGCCCTCAATAACTTTATCATTATCCAATGTTATTTTTAGTTTGTAAGGCTCATGGTGAATTATAGTGTTTATAATACCATATAGGTAAGGTAGAAGGCCTCTAACATACTTTTTAGCCTTTTCCGCATAATCAAGCACCATTACATCAAAGCCAGTACCACTCACGTTTAAAAATATGTTGTTATTTGCCTTGCCTAAGTCAAGGGCCTTTGGCTTTGTAACCAATATATTTTCCAAGGCTTCAACAGGGTCGCTAGGGGTTTTAAGGGTTTTAATAAAATCGTTACCTGTGCCTGCGGGTATTAAACCTAAAGCTGTTTTAGACCCTGAAAGCCCACCTACAATTTCAAAGGCAGTGCCATCACCACCTACACATAAAACGGTTTCCACGTTGTTTGCTACTGATTGCTTTGCAAGCTCGGTAGCGTGTTTTTTGTATTCTGTAAAATAAATTTTGTGCTCAACATTGTTGTTTTTTAAATGCTCAGTTATTTTTTCGCTTACTTTAACCGCATATCCATTACCCGCTGTTGGGTTTACAATTACGTCTATCAAACTTGCTCCTAAATTCTAAGGTTCATTCCACGAATTATCCCTTGTAATACTTTTTACTAACCATCTTCCATTTTCATGTATCATTACAGCCTTGTATTTGCCAGCTTGCCATTTAGGTGGGTATAAAGCCTCCTCACCATTTTGGTCAACAACAACCTCACGGTATTGGGCTAGTACATTGCCGTCAATGTGGGGGATTCTTTCAATAAAATCCACAGTGGCAGTATTATCCCAAGGCCAACTCCAAAGCCATTTTAACTCTATTCTATGGTCAATACCTCTTACCTTGTACCAGGTGTAAGGTGATGAACCTGATATTGCTATTTGTAAAGCTTCATCCCTTTCAATAAATGCGGGCTGAAAGTATTTGTTTAAATCGTTGCTTTTTTCGTCAAGCATAATAACTTGAGCCCTTTTAGCCATACCATCTTTTAAAACAATGTAAATGTCCGATGCATTCATAGAATAGTAAAATACAACAATAAACAAAGAGAGTAGTGTGCTTACAAAAAACAGTCTACCGGCTATGTACCAAACCATGCGCCTTAAATATTTCAAACACATTCACTCCCTTCATTAATCTAATGTATTATACTTAATTTAGCTAATATTTTCAATATACTGAATTTATAAAAGGAGCAAATTGCTCCTTTTATATTTGTTTAATTATTGTTTAAATTATTTGTATTTTGCAAGCTGTTGTGTTTGCTTCCAACCAATTTCAACGGCCTCTTGGTGTGATGTAGCATATGGACCTATAGCTTGTACCTGCGCCATTGTTCTTGGGAAGTGTATACACATATGGCCACGGAAGTTTGTGCCCCTGTTGCTATAAGTGCCGTGGGGTGTGTTGTGTAATGTTGCCATATAGTTTCGGCCATCGCTCATTAGTATCCATACAGCCCTAGGTGTCCAAGTTGTTTCACCGCCAAAAGCTTGCATCATTTTTTCTGTATCGGCGGCTGTTGCAGGTTGGGCGTCCGCATGGCTACCTGTGCTAAACACCTTAAGTTGCCAACTTGCTCCAGTTTTGTAATCGTATACTGTTATATTTGGATATTTCCTTATCCTTGCCCTTATCTCTGTATACCAGTTTGCATACCTTATGCTTGATGCACTGGGTACCAAGCTAATTGATGGGGCATTAGGCTTTGGTGTGGGTTGTGCGCCAGCAGCAATTTTAACATCTTCGCTTTTTAGCTTACTAAGTGTTTCTGCTCCGGCAATACCATCGTTTTTAAGTCCGTTTCTTGCTTGGAACTTCATTAAGGCAAGCAATGTGTTAGATCCAAACTTACCATCCGCTGTACCAGTTAAATATCCTAAACTAATTAATCCGTTTTGTAATTCCCTTACAGCAGGGCTATTATCACCCTTTTTAAGTATTGTAGAACTTGTAACTTGTGATTTTTTTGCAACAGCCTTTGTAGAATAAAGGGTTTCTAGTGTTGTAGCACCCGCTATACCATCCCTTGATAATTTGTTAGCTGCTTGGAATGCTGATACAGCATCCTTTGTTGATTCACCATATTTACCGTCCGCTGTACCACTTAAATAGTTAAGCTCTATCAACCTTTGTTGCATTTTTGTAACATCGCTGCCACTATCCCCAAGCCTTAATGATACTTTTACAGGTGCAGGGCTTATTGTAACTTGTGCAAGGGTTGACGTAGTTGTTGCAGCTGTTGTACTAAATAAAAGTTTTAATGTTTGGTAACCAGCAACACCGTCATTATTAAGCTTATTAGCCTTTTGGAATGCCATTATTGCCGCTTGGTCATCTGCCAAATAGTTGCCATCCATTCTAGCACTATAATAGCCTAATTCTGTAAGCTTTCTTTGAACATATAAAACCATATCGCCAGTAGCGCCTAAACGTATGGATTCAACACCTTCTTGTACTTGTGGGTAGTTTATTGGGGCGGGGGTAGCTGTAGCTAATGGGGCGGGTGTTGCCTTGCTTGCGTGGTATATAGCATTGCCTGAATACATTATTGCAATTGTATCATCACCAGCAACGCCATCAGCGTTTAAATTATTGTTCTTTTGGAAGGCCTTAACAGCGTTAACTGTGCTTGTGCCATAAATGCTATCAATTTTACCGTTGTAGTAACCTAAACCAGTTAACATTTCTTGCAAGTATTGCACACTTTTACCAGTATCACCCTTACTAAGTTTTTTAGTGGGCATTTTTGGTGTTGCTGTGGGCTTTGGTGTGGGGGTAGCATCTGCGGGTATAGCTAATATGCTACTTATTAAAGTTTGAGCATCTGCATTTGCATTGCCAGTAACTTTAAGCCCGTTATTCCTTTGGAACGCCTTTATAGCACTGCTTGTTTTTGTATCGTTTACACCGTTTATTTCACCGCTATAATAACCTAATTCCATTAACCTAAGTTGTAAGGCTTTAACAGCTTCGCCTTTATCGCCAGCGTTTATCATTACACCAAGTAATGGGGCTAATGTTTTAACGTTTTGTTTGTTGCCTTTACTGTTGTTTGGCCTACCTTCATATAAAAGCTTTTGTGTTTTATCATCAGCAACGCCATCTTGTTTAAGTTTGTTTGCTTTTTGAAATTCCTTTAAAGCATCATAGGTAGAGTTACCAAATTTACCGTCAATGTCTGCATCATAAAATTTAAGTTCGGTTAATGCCTCTTGTAATGCAGTTACCTCACTTCCACTTGAGCCTTTGCTAAGGGAAATATATTTAGATGGCTCGGGTGTGGGTGTTGGCTCTGTGCCAATTTGTATAAAGTCTTTTAAAGCATAACCTTCATAACTGTTATACTTTAAATGATAAAAGCTACCCTTTGTACCTAAAAGTGTAACAATATCACCTTGCTTTAACCTATACACCAATGAACTATTTGTATTGGCGTATTTGCGCATGTTTATACTATCGGTTGCCATGCCCTCTGTTGGATATTTAACTGCATAGGCAACTTCCATAGGTAGCGCAATAGCAATAGCCATTATTAATGCTATTGTTAAAGATATAAATTTTATAGCCTTAAAGCCACTAAAATCCTTCACAAAAGATACCCCCGATATATATTATAGTTTTTCAATAATATCTTAATAGAAAATAACAAAATAGTCAACAATTTTAATAAATTTGTAACAAGAAAATCTAATTTATTTTATAATTGACAAAGCCCTTTGCATTCAATATAATAACCTTTATGCAAGCTACTACTTGCAAATTTTGTTGTAAATTCATATGGGTTCGGAAGGAGCTATAAATGGATAAAAACGGTAAAAGAGTTCTTACTACATCTGGTTTAAAAGAAACTCAAGAAAAATTAGATTATTTAACCTCAGTTCGCAGGAGGGAAGTTGCAGAGCAAATAGCAACAGCTCGTGGTTTTGGCGACCTTTCCGAAAATGCAGAGTATGATGAAGCCCTAAATGAACAATCTAGGTTAGAATCTGAAATTATGGAACTTCAAGAATATATTCGCACAGCAGTTGTTGTTGATGAAAAAAAGGTTAATACAAAAACTGTAAATACAGGCTCCAAAGTAACTGTATATGATCCCTTTGAGGATGATACTGTTACATATTATATAGTAGGTGCCCGCGAAAGCGACCCTGGCAATGGTAAAATATCTAACGAAAGCCCTATTGGTGCTGGCCTAATGGGCCACAAAAAAGGCGATGTAGTTAAAATTGAAGCCCCCGCCGGAGTTTTTGAGCTTGAAATTAAAAAAATTGAAAGAATGGGCAAAGAATAATTAAATTTGGAGGATGTAAAATGGATAATAATCAACTTGAAAATCAAACACCTATGACAGAGCAAGATTTTTCAGAGCAAGAGGCTATTAGGCGTGAAAAGCTTAACCAGCTTATTAGTGATGGAAATAGCCCTTATAAGCTAACAAACTACCCTGTAAACAATTATAGCCAACAAGTTAAGGATAATTTTGATCAACTTGAAGGCAAAGAAGTTAACCTTGCAGGTAGAATTATGAGCAAAAGGCTTATGGGTAAAGCTTCGTTTGTGCATATACTTGATGATCAAGGTCAAATTCAGCTTTACGTTCGCCGTGATGATATTGGTGTTGATGAATATACTAACTTTAAAACCCTTGATTTGGGCGATGTTATTGGTGTAAATGGCGTTGTGTTTAGAACACAAAAGGGCGAAATGAGCATACATGTTAGGTCTATAACATTGCTAAGCAAATGCTTAAAACCCCTACCAGAAAAATACCATGGCCTCAGGGATGCTGATTTAAGGTATAGGCAAAGATACCTTGATATGATAGTTAACCCTGAAGTTAAAGATGTTTTTGTTAAACGTTCAAAAATTATTGCAGCCGTTAGGGAATTCCTTGACTCAAGGGGCTTTATAGAAGTTGATACACCAGTTTTACAAACCTTAGAAATTGGTGCAGCTGCTAAAACATTTAAAACCCACCATAATGCTTTGGATATTGATATGTTCCTAAGGATAGAAACAGAGCTTTACCTAAAGCGCTTAATAGTTGGTGGTATGGAAAAAGTTTACGAAGTTGGTAGGCTTTTCCGTAATGAAGGTATGGATGCAACCCATAACCCCGAGTTTACAAGTGTTGAAACTTACCAAGCTTATGTAGACTATACAGAGGTTATGAAAATGGTTGAGGAACTATATGCCTTTGTTGCACAAAAATCATGCGGCACAACAGCTATACAAAGTGGCGATAATATTATAGAAGTAAAAGCACCATGGGAAAGAATTACTATGGTTGATTCTGTTAAAAAATATGCTAATGTTGATTACTTCTCTTGGCAAAGTGATGAGGATGCTCGTGCTTGTGCAAAACAACATAATGTAGAGTGTGATAAAAACGCTACAAAAGGTGATGTACTTGCTGATTTCTTTGATGCATATGTAGAAGAACATTTAATTCAACCTGTGTTTATTACAGATTATCCTGTTGCAATTTCACCTTTGGCAAAGCGTAAACAAGATAATCCAGAGTTTACAGAACGTTTTGAGTTCTTTATAAATGGGCATGAAATGGGCAATGCTTTCTCAGAACTTAACGATCCAATAGATCAAAGAAAAAGGTTTGAAGACCAAGTTGAAAAACGCCGCGCAGAAGGAATTAATGCAAGTATAGATGAAGATTTCCTAAATGCTCTTGAATATGGTATGCCACCAACAGGCGGTTTGGGTTTTGGTATTGATAGAATGGTAATGCTATTCACAAACAATTCAAGCATTCGTGATGTATTATTGTTCCCCACAATGAAACCTAGGGATTAGTTATTATGCAAATAACCAAAAAAAAGGTAATAAATCACCTTCGTTATACAGCAGGCATATATTTACTTGTAGTTATATTATCTGTGTTCTTGTGGGATGTAATATATACATCAACAGAATATAGGGCGCCAGAAAATAAAAAAGTTGAATGGTACATAGGTGGTAACCCACTTGCAAGCCAGGATAAACTTGATGAATTTATGGCAACAACACGTGAAACTGTAATGCCTGATATGGAGGAATTATCCGCAGTTGTATTATTCGATTCTGGAATGCAGGAAATGTATAGCGATATGCAAATTACTACATTTATAATATCGGAGCAAGGTGATGTATACCTTTTAACAAAGGATAAGTTTTTAAGCTTTGCTAGGGCAGGGGCATTTTTGCCACTAGATGATTATATTGCAAGTGGTTCGCTTAATATTGATGGTATAGATGTAAAAAGGGGTGTTGTAACAATACCGGCATCTCAAACTGCCAATACAGCCGAAGTAACTAATACTTATGGAATACCAGCAACATCGCTTAAAGGTTTATCTCAATTTAATATAAACCCAAGCGATATGTACTTTGCTATACTTTATAAAAATAAAAATGATGATAATAGCGTAAAGTTTTTGAATCATATTTTAAATACTATGAAATAAATAATAAAGCCGAGCCTTTTGGCTCGGCTTTAAAAAAGGAAAAAATGAAAAATCGACCAATTTATTCCATGCTTAATAAAACATCTAAAAGGCTATCCCTGCATATGCCGGCACATCATGGCAAAGCTCCATATAAGTATAAAAATGTTTATAAGCTTGATACTACGGAGCTTGATATAACGGATAACCTTTATAGCCCAAGTGGGGCAGTTTTAAATGCACAACAAATGCTAGCTAAATCCGCAAATGTGGCAAATGCAATTTTTTTGCACAATGGTACCACAGCAGGCATACAAGCCATGTTAATATATGCAAAGCATTTTGGTAATAAAGTTATAATACAACGCAATTCCCATATATCAGCTTATAACATTGCTATGCTTTTAAATTTAGAGCTTGCTTATACAGGTATAAGTCAAACAGAAAGTGGGCATATATATATCAGTAAAGCAAATTTAGAAAAAGCAATAATTGAAAACCCAGACGCTTCGGCAATATTGATTACTACACCAGATTATTATGGAAAAATTGTTGATTTAACTGATATTGTGAAGCTTGCTCATAGTAAAAATATGCTTGTGCTTTGTGATCAAGCTCATGGCGCCCATTTTAATTGGGATAATGATATTAAAAACGCGGGTGAATGCGGTGCAGATATATTTGTTCAATCTGCCCACAAAACATTGCCTTCCCTAACATCAAGTGCATGGCTTTTATCTAATGATAGTGTGGATAATTCACTTTTGCTTGAATGTTTAAGCACAGTGCAAACAACAAGTCCATCATTTATTAATATGTTATCCCTTGATGATGCAAGGGCTTATATGGATGAGTTTGGTGCTGATAATATAATAAAAGCAAAAGCTTTAATAAAAAACTTTGCTTTAAAAATTTATGGTTTTGGCTATACTTTAGCCTATAATCAATGGAAAAATACAATAAAAGATGATAGTATTATATATGATGAAACACGCCTTGTAATAAAAGCAAATCAAGGCGGGTACAAGTTCCAAAATCAATTACAAAACATGGGCATTGATGTGGAACTGGCTGATAGCAATTATGTTGTTTGTATTATATCCTTAAATACAAAACTGCTAAAAAAACAGTTAAAATTGTTGCTAAAAGCTATAAAACGCTTGGGTGTACAAAATTTTGAAAATATCAGTGAAAACTGTATTAATTATTCTTTACCAATTAAAGATATAAGTGCTAATTCAGCTTATTTTTCAAAAAAGGAATGGGTAATGCTAAGCGAGGCCGAGGGTAGAATTGCTGGAGGCTTATCAGGTTTTTATCCACCAGGAACACCTTTAATTGTTTGGGGAGAAGTTTATAATGCTAACCTTGTTTATATGCTTTTAAATGCTGCTGAATCCAAACTATTTGGGGTTAAAAATAAACGTGTATTGTGTGTTATACAAGAGGGGGAAAATTAAATGGCTTTAAAATATGATTTAGTAATATTTGACCTTGATGGTACTATAACAGATTCGGGCGCAGGTATTTTAAATTCTGCAAAACATGCTCTAAAAACTTTAGGTTATAGTATACCTAATGATGATGTTATGTTAACAATGATAGGTCCACCCCTTTCGGTTTCCTTAGGTGGTATATTAGGCGTTGATAAAAAACACCATGCAGAGGCTGGGGTTATTTATCGTGAATACTTTGCCACTAAGGGCTATAAGGATTATTCTCTTTATAAAGGCTTCAGGGGCTTACTTACAAAGCTTAAACACAACGGTATAAAAATATCTTTGGCAACATCAAAACCTATTGGCCCAACAATGAGGGTTATGGAATACCTTAGGCTTAGCCACTTCTTTGACTCAATAAATGGAATAAAAGATGATGATAACGAGGAAACTAAAACAACAATTATTGCAAGGGCTTTAGAATTAGAGCATACAAATGCCGTTATGGTTGGCGATAGAAAATATGATGGTAATGGCGCCATGGCAAATAACATTGATTTTATTGGCGCAGGTTATGGCTTTGGTGATGATGACGAACTTAATAAGGCTGGGGCAAAGGCAATTGCCCATAGCACAGAGGAGCTTGCAAGCTTGCTAGGCCTTGATAATTTACCTTCGCCAAAGGGTAAGTTTATAAGCATAGAGGGTATGGATGGGTGTGGCAAAACTACACAGGTTGATTTGCTTTATAAACAGCTAAATAAATTTGGCTTTAACTTTGTATCCACAAGGGAGCCAGGTGGCTGTAAAATATCGGAAGAAATTCGTAATATACTATTATCAACAGATAATTTGGAAATGCACAAAAATACAGAAGCATTACTTTACGCAGCAGCAAGGTCGCAACATGTTCAACAGTTAATTAAACCAAGCTTAAATAATGGCTTACATGTTATGTGTGATAGATTTATTGATTCTTCAATTGCATACCAAGGTGGCGGTAGAGAATTGGGCGTTGATGTTGTAGCAAGTATAAACAGCTTTGCCGTTGATGGTACAATGCCAGATAAAACCATATACCTTAAAATGGATCATGGTAAGGCTATGGAAAGAAGAACGTGTGAAAGAGAACCTGATAGGCTTGAAATAGAAAAATCAGATTTTTATATTAAAACTCAGAATGTATTTGATAATTTGGCTAATAAAAATGGTGATAGATTTGTTGTTGTTAATGCAGATGATACTATTCAAAATGTAGCCAATAATGTTTTTGAAAACGTGGCAAAGGCATTAGAGCCACAGGCAGATTGGGAAGGGGTTAATTAATTTGTATTCCTTTGAAAACTTTTTAGATAAAGGCGAAACCATTGTAGTTGGTATGAGTGGAGGGGTTGACTCATCAGTTACTGCATACAGGCTAAAAAAAGCCGGCTATAATGTTCTTGGCATATTCATGAAAAACTGGGAAGAAAAAGATGAGAATGGTGTTTGTACATCGGAAAAGGACTGGGCAGATGTGCAAAGGGTTTGCGATATTATTGATATCCCGTATTATTCCGTTAACTTTGTTAAAGAATATTGGGATAGAGTTTTTACCCACTTCCTAAATGAATACAAGGCAGGTAGAACACCTAACCCTGATGTTATGTGCAATAAGGAAATTAAGTTTAAAGCCTTTTTGGATTATGCTCAAAAACTTGGGGCAAAACATATTGCCACGGGCCATTTTGTAAGGCGTAGGGATGTAAATGGTGAAACACAACTTATTAAAGGCTTAGACCCTAATAAGGATCAAAGCTACTTCCTCTATATGTTAAACCAAAATCAAGTTAGTAATGCCGTTTTTCCTGTTGGCGATTTAACAAAGGCTCAAGTTAGGGAAATTGCAGAAGAAATTAAACTACCCGTAAGCACTAAAAAGGATTCTACAGGTGTTTGCTTTATTGGTGAACGTAACTTTAAAAAGTTTTTGCAAGAATACTTGCCCGCCCAACAAGGTGATATGGTTAGCGTTGATGGTGAGGTTGTTGGCAAGCATGATGGCCTTATGTACTATACCCTTGGCCAAAGGCGTGGTTTAGGTATTGGTGGCAGGGGCGATGGTAGAAGTTGGTTTGTTGTTGATAAGGATATTAAAAATAACAAACTTATAGTTTCCCAAGGGGAAGATAGTGAACTTCTTTATAGCACGGTTTCCTACGCTAAAGATCTTACTTGGATAAATGGAAAGTCGCCTGTTATAAATGGTGAATATAAATGCAAGGCCAAATATCGTTATAGGCAACCAGATCAAGATGTATCTGTTTATGAGGATAACGGTATATTAAGGGTTGTATCTGCCCAAAAACAAAGGGCAGTTACTCCAGGGCAAAGCTTAGTTATATATGATGGTGATGTTTGCCTCGGTGGTGGAATAATAACTGAAGTAGAAAATAAATAACTGTGTATTAAAAAGGTGGTGGATTATTGTGTTAAAATCTAAAAATAAAATTTTTACATATTTAAGTTTTATGTTGCCTTTTATTATATGTGCAATAATATACAGTATTCATCCACCTGTGTTTGAAAGTAATGATGATGTTACTATATTAAATACACTATCTGGTAGGGTAACAGGTACACCCTCGGGTGAAGCAATGTTCTTTAGCGTGTTTTTAGGTTTACCTATATCCTTGCTTTATAGAATAATTCCCCAAGTGCAGTGGTATACTTTATTTTTAATTGGTTTAAATGTATTATGCTTTGCAATAATAGTTACTTGTTCATTTAATAAAATTAATTCAAAATATAAAGCCCTTGCAATTCCTTTCATCACTTCTGTTGTTGCTGTTATTTCGCTTTGGTCTTTTGCATTAATACAATATACATATGTATCCGCCCTTTGTGGTGCTGCTGCAATTGTATTGTTGTTTTTTGGTAAAAGGGAAAAGTTGTCAATTATATTTGTGCTTTTATCTATTATGATAAGGGTGCAAAGTGGCTTAATATCATTAGCTTTTTACTGTATTGCTTTGTTTTTTAATAAGATATTTTTATTAGAACCTAAATTTAAAATTAAAACTATTTTAAAAAATGTTGTTTTACCAGTTTTCTGTGTATTAATTTTTGTTTTATGCTTTGCCGTAGCAGATAATTTGCTAAAAACCCATGTAATTGAACCAAAGGGCTATACTGCTTTTCAAAAAGCTCAATCTAGCCTAGTTGATTACCCTATGGTAAGTTTTGAAAATGCCCAAGATGTTAAAAGTAAATATGGTTGGACTGAAGATATTTACAACCTTGTAAGGCAATTTTTTATGATGGATGAAAGAGTAACAACTGATTCCATGGCCTACATGGCGCTTCTATCGCCTTTAAAAACAGAAGGTATAATCTCTGTTATTGTAAATTTTAATGATGTGGTTTTAAGCGATGTAACTTTATTGGCATTGTTTGTGCTAAGTTTGAATATTGCTATGTCTGCCTTTGGTGTTCAGCTGTATAATGGTTTAAACCGAAAAAATATAATGTACATTTTAATGAATATATTTAGTGCTTTAATGTATATTATTGTATTAATGTATGTTGTGTATAAAGGTAGAATTATATGGCGGGCAATATACCCAGCAAGTTTAACATATATGGCATCAAGTATAGTTGTTTTAGTTTTAAGCCTTAATAATATAGATAGAAAAACTATTTTAAAACGTGATTATATTATTAGTACATTGTTAATTGCTACAACTTTAGCCATGTATGCATTAAATAAAGGTTTGTATTTAGCTATATTAATAGTAATTACAATTACATACTTATCTTTAACTATAAAACCACTTAAAACTTTATACAAGCTTCCCATAATTGCATTGCTTGTTGTGGTATTGGTGTTTGGAAATTTAAACCAATCAAAATATATAAGTGATAAAATATATAGTAAAGACTATGTTGATTTGATTAATTTAAGTAACGAAAATAAAAAGAAACTAGAAGAATATGCTTCTATTAATAAAAATAATATCTATATATATGATAGTAGTTTAATTGTTGATGGAAGGCTAAATCCAAGCCCAAGGTATATTAATAATGTAATGTACTGGGGTGGTACAACATATAATTCTCAATTTTATTTAGATCAACTAAAAAGTTTAAATATAGATAAGCTAAATTTAAATACATTCTTGTTAGATAATGTATATTATGCCACAAGGTATAATCCAAATTATAATTTAGAAAACTTACTTAGAAATATTAAAATTGGAAAGTTCGAGTATGTAGAAAGCTACAAAAACGTAATTGATATATATAAGTATGTAGTTGAATAGGTATAATAGGATATAAAAATAGCAATTAATATTCGATATAAAACGAACAAAATTTCAAGATGAATGGAACAATGTTCGTTTTTGATTTTTTAAAGTAAAATTAATCAAAAAAAATTAAAAGAATTTGTAAAAAAGTGTTGACACAAAATTTAAACTATGGTACTATAAGTTTTGCCACCGTTAATGGATGGCAACGAACCTTGAAAACGATACAGAAGAATAAAGATAGCTAAAAGAAACG
>CAZJEB010000019.1:0-15852 GCA_964544955.1 uncultured Oscillospiraceae bacterium
CGAAGTTGCCGATGTTCTTTACAATATAAACAAAGAAATAATGCGTAACAACATTATTAATAATGGAATTCGCCCCGATGGTAGAGGCTTAACAGATGTTAGACCAATTTGGTGCGAAGTTGGTGTACTTCCACGCACACATGGTAGTGCTGTATTTACACGTGGTGAAACACAAGCTTTAACATTAACAACATTAGGCCCAGTAAGTGAAGGCCAAGTACTTGATGATTTAGGATCTGAGGACTTTAAACAGTATATCCATCATTATAACTTCCCACCATATGCAACAGGTGAAGCGGGAAGGCTAAAATCCCCTGGTAGGCGAGAAATTGGTCATGGTGCTTTAGCTGAACGTGCATTGGTTCCAGTTATACCAGGCGAAGATGAGTTCCCCTACGCTTACAGGCTTGTAAGTGAAATAATGGGTAGTAACGGTTCAAGCTCAATGGCAAGCGTATGTGGCAGCACACTATCATTAATGGATGCAGGCGTACCACTAAAGGCTCCAGTAGCTGGCTGTGCAATGGGTTTAATACAAGATAAAGAAACTGGCAAAGTTGCAGTTTTAACTGATATTCAAGGCTTAGAAGACTTCCTTGGCGATATGGACTTTAAGGTAGCTGGATCCATGAATGGTATAACTGCTATTCAAATGGACATTAAAATTAAAGGCATAAACAAGGAAATACTATCCCAAGCTTTAAAACAAGCTTTAGATGGTAGATTACACATACTAAAAATAATGCTTGAAACACTAGGTGAACCTAGAAAAGATCTTAACAAGTATGCACCTAAGATTATCAGATTTACAATTAACCCCGAAAAAATAAGGGAAGTAATTGGACCAGGCGGAAAAATGATTAACAAAATCATTGAAGAAACTGGTGTTAAAATTGATATTGAAGATGACGGTAGAGTATACATCGCAACACCTGATGCTGATGCAGCTGAAAAAGCTAAGAAAATTATAATGGGCATAGCAAAAGACGTTGAATTGAACGATGAATACATGGGTAAAGTTGTTAGAATAATGAACTTTGGTGTATTTGTAGAATTGTTACCTGGTAAAGATGGTATGCTACATATATCCAAATTAGCCGACCACCGTGTTGAAAAATGCGAAGACGTAGTTAAAGAAGGGGATTTAATACCTGTTAAAGTAACAGAAATTGATGCCCAAGGACGTGTTAATTTGATACGTACAGATATTGACTACTCAGCTAAAAAAGATTCTGCTCCTAGAAATAATGATTCACCAATGCGCAGACGTCCACCACGCCGCACATCAGAAGATAATCAAAACTAAAATTAAAAAGGAACGGTAAAACGTTCCTTTTTAAAAATGTAAAATAACGAGGTATTTTAGTGTACGATAAATTCACATTAAATAATGGTATTAGAGTGGTTGGGGAAAAGCTATCCCACATACACTCTTGTACAATCGGTTTTTGGGTTGGTGTTGGTTCATCCCACGAGCTACCTGAGGAAAACGGGCTTAGTCACTTTATTGAGCACATGGTTTTTAAGGGCACAAGTACAAGAACTGCAAGGCAAATAGCTGAAGAAATGGATGAAATTGGTGCTCATTTAAACGCATTTACAAGTAAGGATTGTACTTGTTTTTATGCAAGGGTATTAAAAGAAGATTTGCCTATTGCTATCGATATATTAAGCGATTTAGTATACAACCCTATGTTCGATAAGGATGAAATTAATAAAGAAAGAGGAGTTGTTCTTGAAGAAATTGCTATGGTAGAGGATACTCCTGACGATTTGGCTGCCGACCTATTAAGCTTAGCCCAATATGATGGTTCGTTAAATAAGCCTATATTAGGTACCCACGAGCTAATAAGCAATTATACACACGACGATGTTCATAGTTATTGGAAAAGGCACTATACACCTGATAAAATAGTTATATCTATTGCTGGTAACTATGATTGGGATATGTTGGTAAACGAACTTAGCAATAAAGCCATTAACTTTAAAAACGAACAAACCGTTTATGATAGTTACCCAAATAAGCTTATTAGTGATAAAAAGTATATAAAAAAGGAAATTGAGCAAACCCACATTTATATGGGTTTCCCCGGTTTTGAAATTGGTAGCTTAAAAAGCTATACTTTAAGCATATTAAGTGGTTTATTCGGTGGCGGTATGAGCTCGCGCTTGTTTCAAAGAATAAGGGAGGATTTAGGTTTAGCTTACTCTGTTTACACTTATACATCCAGTTACTCAAATATTGGTACATTTAAAATTTATGCGGGTACAAACCCAAAGGCTGCTAAACAAGTAATTGACGAAATTAGAAGTGAAACAGAAAAAATACTCAAATATGGTATAAGCCAAAAAGAGTTTTTAAGCGCAAAAACTCAGATGAGGGCAGACTTTGTATTTGGTTTAGAAAGCGCTTCATCAAGGATGAATAGGCTTGGTAGAAGTGAGCTTATATTAAATAAAATAGAAGATCAGGAAAAAATATTAAGTAATATTGCAGCCATAAACGAATCAAACCTTATGGAAGTTGCCAAATATGTACTTGAGGCTAGCCCTGCAATGGCAATAGTTGGCCCTAATGCGGATGAAATAGCATTAAGCTTAGTTTAATATTTAATTAATGTTAGTATATTTTTTAGTAAGAGGTGGTTGCTTTGAATATTAAAAATAAATTTAAAAATTCTTTATTTCCATATGTGCTTTTATTATTAATTTTATTTTTAGTTTTTGTATATATGTTTATAAGCAATGCTGGCTTTATAAAACAAAAGGATAATTTTAATACTAATTTAAACTTTATGTTTATGGCTGCTGAAACTAGCGATACTCCCATTTACTTTATTTATAAGGATAAAGAAATCACACTTACAAACGAAAGTAGCAAAAAAATTAAATATTATATTAGCCAAATAAAAAACACCGCAAGCAGAAGAGATACTAAGGGTGATCCAGATGCAATTATTGCCTTTGGGGATGATAGAATTGATTTATATAAATTAAACGAAGAAGAATCCATAGTAATTTTAGTTAATGATAGTGGACAGTATGGTATTAAATCTAGCGCAAGCAACACTTGGAGCTATTTTGATAGCTTAGCTAAGAAAAATTGATTATATTAAAAAATAAAAAAATCACCTAATTAGGTGATTTTTTTATTTAATATGTTTAGCCAATTACAACCATAATAAGGCTAAGAACAATAAATGTTGCAGCTGAAATTTTTGTTATCAAAGCAAGACGTGCATCCATACCACGAGCTTTAGCTTTGCCGAAGAATGTTTCAGCACCACCACCGATGGAACCTAAACCTTGTTGCCTGCTTTGTTGCATTAATATAGCAATAATCATTACAAGGGCTGCAATAACTAATAAAATTCCTAATACAGTTTCCATACTACACCTCCAAACTTTGATAATACCAAATTAGAATAGCATATTGAGAGAATAATTGCAATAAAAATATGTTAATTTATTTTTTATTGCCTGTTTTTACCCATGAATGAAACCCCAACTGTTCCTGGACCACAATGTGTTCCTATTACTGGGCCAACAAACTCTATCATAACGCCTTTTAATGATGGTAGTTTTTCCATTAACATTTTTTCAACCCTTTCAGCGTCCTCAAGGGCATCAGCATGTATAATTAGAATTTCTTGTGATTCTGGGTTTTCAATATTTTCAACAACATGGTTAACTAAAGTACGCAATGCTTTTTTCCTGCCCATGGTTTTTTCAACAGATTCAAGCTTTCCTTCACTGTTTATAGCTATTATAGGTTTTAAATCCAACATTGAACCCATGGCTGCAGCTGTGCTGCTAATTCTACCACCGCGCTTTAAATAAACCAAATCCTCAACAGTAACATAAACTTGTGATTTTAATTTATTATCGTTTAGCCAATTAATTACTGTATCCATATCTGCACCTTCACGGTATAACCTATTGGATTCCAATATTAGCAATGTTTGTGGTGCGGATATACTTAATGTATCTACTACTTCAAAACGCCTTTCAGGATATTTTTTAAGTAGTATTTTTTGCGCTTCATATATATTTGTTATTGTAGCGCTTAGTTTGCCTGAAAAAGCAACAAACAATAAATCATTACCTGCTTGTAAAATTGGCTCAAAGTAATCAAGATAACTTGCTGTAGGTAAAAGTGATGTAACCGGTACAGCCCCAGCACGCATTTTATCAAAAAATGATTTTTGATCTCCCCCACGGCCTAAGTCTGGGTAAAACTCTTCCCCCTCAAGAACATAGGGCATAAATACAATTGGAATATTATATTCATCCACAAATCTAAAAGGAATATCACTGTTACTATCTGTCATGTAAATATACGGCATTTTATTTCCTCCAAATAATATAATAGTTTTGGACAATAAAAAATTGCATAAAAATATAAGTGTCCACGGCTATTCTATATTATTTATGTTAAAAAATCAATTAATTATCAATAGTTTCAAAAATCTCGGGTAATGATGAAATTTCGGCAGGCTCTTCTAATATTACATCTGCACCATTTTCCTCTAATTCCTCTATTGTTCTAAATCCCCATTCAACACCCACTGCAACCATATTTGCATTGCTTGCAGTTTGCATATCAACATTTGTATCCCCTACAAAAACACAGTTTTTAGGGTCAACATCCATTTCCTCACACATACTTAAAAGATGCTTGGGGTCAGGCTTTAATTTCATATCTTCTTCTTTGCCTTGAACAATAGCAAAAGTATCCTTAGGGAAGCAAGTATTGATTATTTTTTTAGTAGCAAAATCTGGCTTGTTACTTAATACAGCCATTTTAATACCACGGTTCACTAAAACTTCTAGTGCATCATATACGCCTGTATATGGTTCTGAATAATCTACTAAATGTTCACCATAATATTCTAATGCTGCGCTATTTATCTGTGGAGCCAATTCGGAATTGTTGCTTGCGCGAATAGTGCAATTTAATGAGCCATCACCAACAAAATATTTGTACTCTGCCTCATTCCTTTTTGGTAAACCAAATTTTTCCAATGCATTGTTATATGCATTAGCCAAGTCTGTAATTGTGTTTACAAGTGTTCCATCTAAATCGAAGAACACAGCTTCTAATTTACGCATTTTATACTCCTAATTGCCTTACTTAGTTTGCATCAATAGTTTTAACTTCATTATCTTTTAATTCAACATTTCGCCACGCATTAAAGGGAAAAACTATCTGCCTTACATGCCCTAAAACTTGTTTTCTTGTAATTGTACCAATAATATGGCTATCATTTGAATTTGACCTGTTATCGCCTAAAACAAAGTATTCTCCTTCGGGAACTTTATATTCTTCAAAGCTGTAATTGGGCCTAAAATCAAGGTATTCCTCAGCATAGGTTTTTCCATTAACTGTTAGGTATCCGTTTGAAACTGAAACAGTATCGCCAGGTAGGCCAACTATCCTTTTAACAAAAAACTCTGACCTTTCAGGATACCTGCAAGTAATAATATCAAAACGTTCAGGTTCGCCTAGTATATAATCATACTTTGTAACTATCATAATTTCGCCATCTTGTAATGTGTTCATCATGGATCTACCTTGAACCTTAACAGGCTCAAATATAAAGCCCTTTACTATCAAAGCAATTACGACAGCAGCGCCTAAACTTACCACCCATTCAAGCAATTCACGTTTCCAGCCTTTTTTCTTTTTAGTATCATTTGTATCATTTACAGGTGTTTCTTCAGTTGTATTCAAATTACTGTTATCAATATTTTCGCTCATTAATTAATGCTCCTTTATGCTAACTAACATTACAAATTATATAATAAAAAGTATATATTTACAAATTAAATTACAATAACATCCTCGCTATTCCACCATACAAAAACTCTTGTACCAACTTTTATTTCAACCTCTGATGATGGCTGAATGTTTGCTATTATATCTATTTTGTTTGGTAATGTAATTGTACACGAGGGTATGCCATTTTGCATTTCGTATTTTTTTACAACTCCATTTAGATATACATTTTTACGCGGTGTTTTGCCATAAGCAACTTGATTTGACTTTATACAAAACAAAACACTTTGACCAATTTTAAGGTCTTTATCTACGATAACGGGTATATTTATTCCACCAATATCCAACAAAGCCCCACCGTTTTCAGATAATGCAACTATACTTGCCTTAATTTTATTTGATAAGCCTACAAAATCAGCACAAAATAATGTTTTTGGGTTTTTGGCAATATCGAGTGCTGTGCCTGTTTGTGTAATTTTACCATGTTCTAATATAGATATTTTATCGGCTATGGAGCTTGCTTGAGCAAAGTTGTGGGTAACAATAATGCAACTTTTACCCGTTGCTTTTATGTTTTGCTTAATAAATTCCCTCATTTGTTTTTTTAGCTCTGTTTGAAGGTTAGCAAAAGGCTCATCAAGTATAATCAACTGTTTTTTTGCAATAACAGCACAAGTAACAGAAAGCCTTAATTTTTCACCATTGCTTAAGCTTGACACCAATTTGTTGCTTGCCTTAAACAAACCAACTTTTTTTAATATGTTATTTATTTGTGTTTCGTTGTTTTCACCTAAAGCTATAACAAAATTATCGTAAACCGATTTACGAATATTTAAATTTTTATTATCTATGGATACAGAAAAAGGTCTAAATTTATGCCAAGTTTTATTTGTTTTTGTGTCACCCCAAAAAATATCACCACTATTGGGGCTAATAATACCAGCTATTAGCTTTAAAGTTGTTGTTTTACCCGCACCAGATTCACCTGCTATTGCATGTATTTCCCCTGGCTCAACAACTAAAGATATACCTTTTAATATATCCAAGCCAGATGTATTGTATTTAACGTTTTCTAAACGAAGTACTTTTGTTTCGTTGCTTAGTAATTCTTTTTTATATGTCCACAGCTTTGGTAAGCCCATAAATAATCCCCTTTATTGTTACATAAATATTCAAAGGAATATTATACTATTAAATTAGTATATTTGCAAAAAAATCAAACTAAATTTTCTTTATTTTATTAATATAAACCAATAATACCACGTTTATTGTTATAAATAGTATTATAAATTGCGTAATAATGGTATTAAATACATAAATAAAATAAGAAGTAGGCATAAGGCTTATTATAACATCCTCCCCTGGGGTTAGTAGCCAATTATCATTTGTAAAAAGTAACTTATGCATAATTATAAATGCTTTATCAAAGTTATTATTAATAAAAATAAATAACACCATAGATACTAAAACCACGCACAATATGCCTATTATATAATATTTAATGCTGAATGCCTTCATTTTAAAAATCAATATTATCGAAAATATAAAGCTAAATAAAAACAGTGATTGTGCAATTAATATAAGCTTTCTAACATCCTCCATATGGGATAGCTCCTTTTGGGTGAATAAAAATTCCCTCCCATTATCCCCTATATAATCCAATTGCATATATTTTTCCATACCGCTCAAATAGCGAGTAACACTTTCGGCAATTTTGCTTGCCCATTCTTCATTTACAGGTGTTTGGCTAAAATTACCATGCTTTAAAAAAAGGCTTTGCATGTTATTAGAGTCAAAAGCCTGATATAGTATTGTGCCTAACAATATTACTAAAAGAACTAATATTGATAATAAAAATGATTGTAATTTAAACTTCATAAGCTACCCAACATATTTTTTGTAAGTATATAACCTGAAAATTGAATTGTCAAGCTTATTTAAAGGCTATTAACAGCCACTTAAATAACTTTACAACAATGTTTTATTATGGTATTATTACTTGTGTTGTTGATTATTTAACAACATAAATTTTTTGAATTTTTAAGCTTTTAATGGTGATTAAAAGAAGCCTTTTGTCTTTTTTAATTAAATTAACTATTAAATATTACGCAGGAGGATTAGATGCGAATTTACTTAGATGCTATGGGTGGCGATAATGCTCCCGAAGCAACAGTTCTTGGCTCTTTAGAGGCTTTAGACCGTTTTGAAAACCTAACAATAGTTTTATCTGGTATAAAAGAAGAAATTGAAAAACATTTAGTTGATAAAGAGTATGATAAAAGCCGCTTAATAATAGAGCATTCAAGTGAATTAATTGGCAATGATGAGGCTCCTGTAATGGCTATAAGGCAAAAGAAAGACTCTGCAATAGTTAAAGGTATGTTAGCCTTAAGGGATAAAGAAGTTGATGCTTTTGTATCTGCAGGTTCAACAGGTGCAGTATTGGCCGGTGGAATGTTTAGGCTTGGTAGGCTTAAGGGAATTGAAAGACCTGCCCTTGCACCACTACTTCCAAATGGTAAAGACTTTTTTCTACTTATAGACTGTGGCGCTAACGTAGATTGTAAACCTGAGTACTTAAAGCAATTTGCCCTTATGGGAAATGCATATATGAAAAGCGTGAGGAATTTAGAAAACCCACGTATTGGTTTATTAAATAATGGTGCAGAGGCTGAAAAAGGCAATGAACTTACAAAGGCCGCCTATAAACTTATAGAAGGTACAAATTTAAACTTTGTTGGGAACATTGAAGGCCGAGAGGTTACCCATGCTATTGCTGACGTATTGGTATGCGACGGCTTTAGTGGAAATATTGTACTTAAGTTCATGGAAGGGGTTGTTGAAACCCTTATGGGCATAATTAAAACAGAACTTATGAGCGATAAATTGAGTAAAGTTGGTGCCCTATTCGCAAAACCAGCATTTAAGCGCATAAAGAAAAGTATGGATTATACTGAAGTAGGTGGCGCACCATTGCTTGGTGTAAATGGAGTAGTAGTAAAGGCTCACGGATCTTCAAACGCACACTCAATAGCATCTGCCATAGCTCAAGCGGTACATATGGTAGAAGTAAACTTGTCACAACGCATAGAATCAAGCTTAACGGCTGATAATGCTTGTAAATAATTATTAAGGATTTTTAGGAGGATTTATTATGACATTCGATAAAGTTAGAGATATGTTAGCAGAACAAATGCAAATTGATGCAAATACAATAAAACCAGAAAGCCGCCTTGTTGAGGATTTAAGGGCAGATAGCGCCAATGTTATGGTATTAATATTGGAAATGGAAACTCAGTTTGATATTGAAGTTGCTGATGAAGCTATATTAAGCTTAAAAACTGTACAAGATATAGTTGATTATATAGATAAAGCAGAATAATATTTTGCCGATAGAGGTAGATTTGTTTATGCCTTTATCGGCTTATTATTTACGGAGTACTAATGGATAAACTTTTTAAAGCTTTAAACTATACATTTAAAGATGTAAACATTTTAAAGCTTGCCCTCACCCACCCATCAAAGTCTGAAAACAACAATCAAAGATTAGAGTTTTTAGGGGATGCTGTTTTGGAGCTTGTTATAAGCGAAAGACTATTTAATAAGTATCAAAATAAGGATGAAGGCTATTTAACTAGCCTTAAAACAAGGTTAGTTTGTAGAACTGCCTTGGTTAAATTAGCAAAGCAAATTGGCCTTGGTAACTTCTTAATTTTGGAGCAAAGTCACGAAAAAAGTGGCGGCCGAAATAATTCACATAACCTTGAAGATGCTATGGAAGCTGTTTTTGCCGCAGTATATATAGATGGTGGTTTTGATGCAGTTAAAAAAGTAATAACTGAACTTTATAATTCTTTACCAGAATTAGAAAATAGTATTCCTGAAAACAGCAAGGGTATATTGCAAGAATATGCTCAAGCTAATAAATTAAGCTTACCAGAATATACTGTTTTAATGCAGGAAGGCCCAGATCATAACAGCAGTTTTACTATTGAATTAAAGTTAGAAGGAAAAGTTTTATCCCAAGCAAAGGCAAAAAGCATAAAGGAAGCTGAAAGGCTTGCAGCTGCATTGGCTTTGGAAAACTTAGGCATTAAGGAGAATGATTAAATGAGGCTAACAAGCCTTGAATTGTTCGGTTTTAAAAGTTTTAATCAAAAAACCGAAATATTATTTCCTAAAAGAATAACAGGTATAGTTGGACCCAACGGATCAGGCAAAAGCAATATTGCTGATGCTGTGCGTTGGGTTTTAGGCGAGCAGAATCCTCGCCTTTTACGTGGTGGTAAAATGGAGGACGTTATATTTAACGGAACCCAAAAGAAAAAACCAATGAACTATTGTGAGGTTTCGCTCTTGTTTGATAACAACGATAAAACCTTACACCCTGATTATAAAGAAATAATGGTAACACGCCGTGTTTATCGTAGTGGTGATAGCGAATACGAAATAAATAAAACCCCTTGCCGTTTAAAAGATATTGTTGAAATGTTTAGCGATACTGGGATAGGCAAGGAAGGTTATTCCATAATAAGCCAAGGTAGAATTGATGAAATATTATCAAGAAACACTGAAGATAGGCGTGCTGTTTTTGAAGAAGCAGCGGGTATAAGTTATTATAAAATACAAAAGCGTGAAGCTGAAAATCGTTTAAGAAGAGCAGAAGAAAACTTACAAAGAATTAACGATATAGCTGACGAGCAACAAAATTTACTAGAGCCTCTAAGGTTGCAAGCTGAAGCTGCTAAAAGTTACCTTGCACTATCTAGTAGTTTGAAGGAAATATCTGCCTCAATATTTTTATTTGAATATGACAGGCTTTCTTCGCGTAAAAACACATTAAACAACAATTATAAAGATGTATCTGACGAGCTAGAAAACTATGAAATTTCTTTAAATGAATTAAAAAATAGTACAGAAAACTTGCAGGAATTATCATCAAGCTTAGAAGAAGAATGTTCTAACGCTGCAGAAAATACAATATTGGCTGAAAGAGAATATAGCAAATTAAAAGAAGATTATACAAGTTTAAACACCAAAGCCGAAAGCCTTGGTGCTAATTTAGTGCATTATAAAGCAGAGTTATCACGAATAGCTGAAAACGAAGCTAAGTTAAATGATGAAATTAGCAAAGGTTCATCAGGAAAAGAGGAAGCTAAAAAACTTTTAGATTCCGTTAGTCATGAATTGAAAAAAACCGAAGATAAATATAATAAGCTTTTAGTTGAAGTAAATTCGCTATCCACAAAAAGTGAAGAATTAAAAACAAAATTGATGGATACCATTAATGCATCTAGCATTACCGAAAGCGGTAGGTCAAGGCAAAAAGCTATAAAAGAGCAAATGCAAATTAGGTGTAAAGAACTAAAAGAGCTTCAATTAAAAACAAAAACGGCCAATGAAGACATATATAATAATTATAAAAATACTGAAAATAGCTTAAATGAAGAAAAAACTAGATTAATAAAGCTTAAAGAAAATAGCGACAAAATAAACAATGATTTAGAAACAGTAATATTTAACATAAGGGAAAAAAGAAGTGCAGCACAAGAATGTAGCGAGCATTTAAGCTCTATAACAAGTAAACATAAAACTATGACAGATATGGCTTATGACTTTGAAGGGTATGCCTATGCTGTTAAGCACGCCTTAACCATTGCAAGAAACAAGGACTTAAGTGGCGTATATGGCACAGTAGCAAATATAATACAAGTACCAAAAGAATATGAAACAGCAATAGATATGGTGCTTGGTGGCAGTTTACAAAATATTGTTACTGAAAACGAAGATGATGCCAAGTTATTAATAAACGAGCTGAGAACAAGGCAAGCTGGCCGTGCAACATTTTTACCTATAAGTTCAGTTAAAAGTTTTAATATTAACAGTGCTGACAGAAAGTATTTAAACAACAAAGGTTGCATAGGTATAGCAAGCGATTTATTAAAATATGATAATAAATATAAGGGTATAATTGAAAACCTTTTAGGTAAAACCCTTGTTGTTGAAACACTTCAAGATGGTATTGATATTAGGCGTGCTGGTTGTACATTAAGAATGGTTACATTACAAGGTGATGTATTACATAGTGGTGGCTCAATGACTGGTGGCTCTGTAAAAGCTAATACAGGTAGTTTATTAGCAAGGGAAAGAATTATTGCAGAATTAAGTGAAGAAATAAATATAAAAAAATCAGAACTTGATAGCTTAAATAGGCAATATACTCAATACCAAGCTGACCGCGCAATAATAGAAAATAATAGAAAAGAAATAGAACAATTATTGCACGATCAAGAAATTGTAATAGCAAGAATATCGGAAAAATTAATATCTATTAAAAATGATATTGATGATTACTTGGGTCAGGACCAAGAAACTGAAGATGCTATAGAACAGTTAGAACACAACATTGCAGATATTGATGCTCAATTACAAAACTTGGAAGAACAAAGTGGTAAAACTGCTTTGGACACCGAAAATTTGAACAAGGAAATAGAAAAAATAAGCTTGGAGTATGAGAATAAAAACGAACTTTGTGAAAATTTAAGGGAAGAATTAACTCTAAAAAAATTAGAACACTCTGATGTTGACCATATTTACAAGCAACTACTAAAAGATGAATTAAGGACTACTAGTGACCTTGAGGAATCAAATAAGCTTAAAGAAACTATAAGTAAACAACTAGCTGAAACTGAAGTAACATTAATAGATTTAAACGCCAGTATAAATATAAACAAAACCGAACAAATGGGCGCTAAGGAAAAATCGGAACTAGCTATTAAAAACCAAAAATCACTAGAATCAAAAAGACAAGATACTAATAAAAAGCTAAGAATGCAACAGGAAGAAGAAGGCAATATAAGGCAGGCTCAAATGAAAGCTGTTGAAAAGCAACATAGGCTAGAGCTGCAAATTCAAAATGTTCAAAGTGAGCAGAAATCCTTATCCGAAAACCTTTGGAATAGGTTTGAACTTAGCTATTCAAATGCTGAACAGTATAGAGTTGAAAATAACTTTGATATATCAAAAGCTACTAAGCAACAGAATGATATACAGTTACAAATTCGTGATTTAGGTACTGTTAACGTAAACGCTGTTGAAGAATATAATGATTTAAAAACCAGGAATGATCAATTGGTTATACAGCGCGATGACTTGCTTGCATCTATAAAGGATATAAATTCTTTAATAAGCAAGTTAGTTAAAAACATGGAAATTCAATTTGTTGAAAACTTTACAAAGCTAAAGAATTATTTTTCAATAACATTTACACGTTTATTTGGTGGTGGCCAATGTGATATTGAGCTAACAGATATAAGTAAACCATTAGATTGTGGTATAGATATAGTTGTACAACCCCCAGGCAAGAAAAAACAGCTATTAAGTTTATTTAGTGGCGGAGAAAGGGCTTTAACTGCAATTGCTTTAATATTTGCAATGTTAATGTTACGCCCCTCCCCCTTCTGCGTATTTGATGAAATTGATGCTGCCCTTGATGATGCAAACATAAATTACTTTGCTGATTATTTAAAAGAATTTTCAAGCAATACACAATTTATTGTTGTTACCCATAGGAAAGGCACAATGGAGCGTTGCGACTCGCTATATGGAGTTACTATGGCTGAAAAAGGTGTATCAACAATGCTTAGCATTGACCTATCTACATACGAGGAAGAACTAGAAGCATAATCTAACAATTTTATGCCGTTAAATTGTATTTTTTAACAAAAAACACTTGAAATAAAAGTGGTTTTGTGATATCATTTAATAGATTACGCACCTTTGTTGTAAAGCCGATTGTGGTTGCAAATGCAATTGTCCGGTTTTAAAGAAAACAACAAGGGGTGGAAAAACAAGGAGGAAGAAAAATGGCAGCAATTTCAATGAAACAATTACTTGAAGCAGGCGTACACTTTGGTCACCAAACACGCCGCTGGAACCCTAAGATGGCTAAGTACATCTTTACTGAACGCAATGGTATCTATATTATAGACTTGCAAAAAACCGTACGCAAAGCCGATGAAGCTTATAACTTTATTCGTGACAATGCTATGGAAGGCAAATCCGTACTATTTGTAGGTACAAAAAAGCAAGCTCAAGAGAGCATTGAACAAGAAGCAAAACGTTGCAACATGTTTTATGTAAACAACCGTTGGTTGGGTGGCATGTTAACAAACTTTGCTACAATCCGTAAACGTGTAGACCGTTTAAACGAAATTGACAACATGGAAAAAACAGGCCAATTCGAAGTATTGCCCAAAAAAGAAGTTATTCAACTTGTTCACGAACGTGAAAAACTTGAAGCTAACCTTGGCGGTATTCGCGAAATGAAAAACTTACCTGGTTTAATGTTTGTAGTAGACCCTCGCAAGGAACACCTTGCAGTTACAGAAGCTCGCAAACTTAACATTCCAATAGTTGCAATTGTTGATACAAACTGTGACCCCGACCTTATTGACTACGTTATCCCTGGTAACGATGACGCTATCCGTGCCGTTAAACTTATTAGCGGTAAAATGGCTGATGCAGTTTTAGAAGGTAGGCAAGGTTTACAGGACGCCCCTGAAGAAGCTAACCTTGAAGAAAGCTTAGACGCAGCTGATGATAAGCAAGAGCGTCAACAACGTAACCGCAACAACCGTACACAACGTAACAATACAGAACGCAAACCTCGTGCACCCCGTGCAGAAAAAGTTGCAGAAGTAGAAGTTGCAGAATAATAGGATGTGGTTGGTGATTACTCGCCAACCACTCTATTTTGAAAAATATAATGATATATTGAAAGGATGATTTTACATGGCTAACATTACAACAGAAATGGTAAAAGAACTACGTACACGCACAGGCGCTGGTATGCTTGATTGCAAAAAAGCACTTATTGAAGCAAATGGCGATGTTGAAAAATCTATAGAACTTCTTCGTGAAAAGGGCTTAGCACAAGCTGCTAAAAAATCCGGTAGAATAGCTGCTGAAGGCCTAGTTACTGCATACGTTGATGAAGCAACCAAAGTTGGTGCTATAGTAGAAGTTAACTGCGAAACAGACTTCGTTGCTAACACAGATAAATTTAAAGATTTTTGTGATGACGTTGCAAAACACATCGTTGCTGCAAAACCAGAATATATTCGCGCTGAAGATGCTCCAGAAGGCTATACAGGCGTATTGATGATGGATCAAAAATTCTATAATGACGATACAAAAACAGTATCCGACATGTTGAGTGATGCTACAGTATCTATCGGTGAAAAAATTGACATCCGTCGTTTCTCACTATTTGAATACCAAAGCGGCAACTTAGAAACATATATCCACATGGGTGGTAAAATTGGTGTTTTACTTCAATTCGCTTGCCATACAGCTTGCAATAACGAAGAATACCTAACATTCTGCCACGACATAGCTATGCACGTTGCAGCTTCCAACCCACTTTACATCAAAACAAACGAAGTTCCTGAAAGCGAACTTGAGCGTGAACGTGAAATTTTACGTGTTCAAGCAGCTAACGAAAACAAACCAGCTAACATCATCGAAAAGATGGTTGAAGGCCGTTTGAAAAAATTCTATGCTGAAATTTGCTTGTTAGAACAACCTTTTGTTAAGGATCCAGAAATAACAGTTGGTAAACTAATGGCTGACCTAAGCAAAAAGCTTAATGATCAAATTGATATAGTTAAATTTGTACGTTACGAACGCGGCGAAGGCATTGAAAAGAGAGTAAATGACCTAGCAGCAGAAGTTGCAGCAGCAACAAAAGCTAACTAATAAAAAGAGCCACCATTTTTATGGTGGCCTTTTTTGTTTAAAAACAATTTAATATAATATGAAATTTAAATAAAAGGTATTGTTGTACTTAATGATAGAGGATTACCCATAAACCCAACACCATGAGCAACAGCTTTTTTATTAAACCTAAGTACAAATAGCGTTTGTGTTAATTACATATAAATAAAACTTTACAATAACACGATTATATGGTAATATTTATTTTGTATTTGGGGCATTAGCACAGTTGGTAGCGTGCTTGAATGGCATTCAAGAGGTCAGGGGTTCGACTCCCCTATGCTCCACCAAATAAA
>CAZJEB010000020.1:0-9302 GCA_964544955.1 uncultured Oscillospiraceae bacterium
AGGAGTGATTACATGGATAATAAAGATAAGATCTATGATACTAGCGAAGTTCAAGCAAAGCTAGATGCATTAAAAACTGCTACAAATGATGAAATTGTAAAAGCTTTATATAGTGGCTTTATGGTTGTGCAAGTTTTGGCAACATTTTATACAGTTAAAAATAATATAAGGACAGATGAGGCTAGAATAGCGCTTGAAAAATTAGCTAAGGATGATCGCAGATTTTGGAAGCCTTATAAGGTATCAGATCATGCTATAGCTGCTTTAGATGTATTGGGATTTAAACCTTATATTGGAGATAGTGAAGAGATTAAGCGATTTATAGATTGTAAAATGGATATAGGTTTATAGGTATATGATTAAATTAAGATCCTTAGTATAAGAAGTTTACTAACTATGTTGGTAAACTTTTTTTGTTGTGTAAAAATGGTGAGTAATGGAAAGAATTTTTGGGGTTTTTTGGCAGTGTACTATTAAAGGTACAAGGTAAATGGTAAGATATAGGTAGATGAAGATACTTGTAGAAAATGGAGAATATAATATGGGTAAAATATATACAAAAGAAGAGTTTTTAGAGTTTTATAAGGAAAATTTAATTAAAGATCCAGGTGCACATTATGAATTTGATTACAAAGGAAAAAAATTTATGATATTACCTTGCGGAGTATTAGAGCATGAGGACGGCCAATATTCAAATGGTATACAAGATTTAATGTGTAAAGAATATAAATTGCTTTTGAAGGGAAAAGTTGGTGACCCTTTTTGGGTGTTATATAACTTTATGATAGACGGAAAACCGTTTATTGAGAGGATTGAGGAGTGCATATTGGAAGCTTATTGATATTACTAGTATTTTATTAAAAAATTATGATATGAAAATTAATATAAAAGATAAAAGAATGGTCTATAGTGTATGGCTTCAAAGAAGGAATACATCCTGATGATTATGAAAATATAGAGCAAATAATTATTTCTATGATATATTTTGCATGGAAAAGCAAGAGTCTGAATGGTTTTTGTTATTTAAGAAGTTTATTGGCACTTTAAAAAAGAAAAATATTATTATTTAATTAGTGTGGATGGAATTTACTAAAGAAGGTGATTGGTAATGCGATGGTATTATAAAAAAATAGAGTTTAATAATAATCTATACATATATGCTTATTCGCATGAGGATAAAGCTTATGATGGCGTAATAGAATACAATAACAAAACCCAGGAAGGAAAAGTTATTAAACCATGCAAAGATGATATTGGTTCTATATTTGCCCAAGATTGGAGTTATAGTAACTTTTATAAAGTGATAAGGGAGAACTTTCCAGATGAGAGAGCAGTTATAACGGGTTAAATAGGAGGAAAGTTAAATGTCAAAAATAATACCAAAGGAAAAACTTGATGCAATTATTAAGGAATACAGCAGAGGCGATGGATATTATGATGGAATACCACCTTGTGTTACTAGTTTAACTGATGAAGAATTTGAAGAATATGCTAGAATGGTAGAAAATGGAGAATTGGAAATAGAAAGAAAATATGAATGGCTAGATGATAAAAACATAAGAAAGGAAAAATAAAATGAAAGTTAAGTATATTGGAAAAACGGATTTCCCTTATTTAAAACATGGAGAAGTATACAGCGTAATGTCTATTGAAGAGGACCTATATAGGATTTATTGTGAATTGTGTAATGAAGATTATCTGTTTTCAATGGGTAGATTTGAAATAATAGATGATAGCGATAGAGAAGAAATTACATTAACAAGGGCGCAGTTGGTAGAAATAGGGAAAAAACACTTACTTGAAAGAAATATAAACTTAGATGAAGATGATGAATCAGCCCCAATAGTAGAAGAAAATTTAAAAGTTTGGGTATAAAAGCCGTTGATTTTAACACCTATATTGATGAGGGAAATATGAAATCTAAGCATTTAAAATGGAGAGTTGGTGTGTTATGACTGGTAAAAGAAAAAAGTATATAAAAAATAGCTGTAAAATGAAACTACCTGAAGAAAGCTTGCAGTTTATACTATCCGAAATAATAGATTATGCTAATGATAGGAACAAACTAAGTGCAGAAGATGGCAACCTAACACAAGACTTCATTGATGGAGTGCAGGCGGCATATCAAGAAATAATAAATGTAATAAGGAATGAAATTGAGAATAGAGGCTATACTGTGGAGGATTTGGGCTTTAAAGCAAGTGATATACCAGATATATTAAACAAATAAGCACTTTTAAGAGGTAAATATATGATATGGATAAAGAAATAAAAAAGGGATTTAAGCAAGAGTTTTTAGAAGAATTTGCAGAGTATATTCAATATTGCCCAATGGATTTTTATATATCATATAAAGGAAGACCGATATTCATAGTGGGTATACCTGAAGGATACTCAATACAACATAGTAAAGAAGATAGCACAATATTGATGTCTGGCAAACCAGATGATGATTATTGGATATTATACAATTATAAAATTGATGGAGTTCCATTAATTGATTTGCTTGATGAATGCGAGTGGTTAGATTAATAACCTAAGTGTTCTTTATAGGATATCACTAAAAAAGGAGTGATTACATGGATAATAAAGATAAGATCTATGATACTAGCGAAGTTCAAGCAAAGCTAGATGCATTAAAAACAGCCACTAATGATGAAATAGTAAATAGTTTATATAGTGGTTTTATGATGGTGCAAGTTTATGCAACATTTCACGTGGTTAAAAACAATATAAGGACGGACGAGGCAAAAGAAGCGCTTGAAAAATTAGCTAAGGATGATCGTATATTTTGGAATCCTTGGAAAGTATCATATCCTGCTATAGCAGCTTTAGACCTGTTGGGATTTGAACATTATAGTGGGGATATAGTGGGGATAATGACGAGATTAAGCAATTTATAGAATGGAAAATGGATATTTGGTCATAATTGAATAAAATATATAAGCAAGCCTAACAAGCTTGCTTTTTGATTGGGGCTTAGGGGATGATTTAAGCAATACCAGACAAGGTTGAAGAGGGGCAGCAAAAGGGGATGTTTTAGCAGGAATATTGGAGGAATTGGGTTAATGTATAAAAGTTAAAATGGATATAGGTTTCTATTTTAACCATTTTTATGTTGTTTTTATTTTCCGTGTATGTTACTATTTTAAATAAATATTTTATATTAAGTCATGGAGGTGAAGCTATGTTTAATAATCTACCTGCTGTATTTGCTGAAGGCTTACCTAATAGTATTAATAGCTTAAATAGTACAAGTACAATTAATGCTGTGGATAAGTTTTTTAGTGATAGTAAAAATGTGATATCAGTTTTATTTGGTTTTTCTGCAATTGTACTACTTGTCTTTTTTATAATTAATATTGTATTTGCAATCTTATGTTATAAATTGGCACACAAAAAAGGTTATACAGGTTATTTTTTTACTGGTATGTTTTTAGGATTTTTAGGGTTTTTATATGTAATTGGATTACCAGATAAATCTAAACTATGAATAACAAAAAAGCACGTGAAATACGTGCTTTTTTGTTGATGTTTTATTGCTTTACTCCAACAAATAATCAAGTAAGTTATTGTTATTTAAACATATAGAATTAATATTATTAACTAAAGTTGCAATTATATTATTGTATATACCTCATTACATAATTTAACATATTCAATGTTTTTATCTCCAGTAAATTTTTCGTCTTTATTAAATGGGGTTATCCAGGCAGTAGTTTTTAACCTACAGCCAGCAAGTAAGTGACTCATAAGGTAAGTGTTTGAGTTGTTTATTTGGGCATATTGATATGGTAAAAATACGGATAAAACATAATCAACACAACCATTGGCGTTTGAAATTCTATATATGCTTCTATTACTAACGTTATTATCCTCATCGGGAACATAGCCATAAACAAAAAATGTATAAGCACCTATTTTATGTACATAGCCAGTTGTAAGCATGGTTATATTTTCGGATATCTTAAATTTTTCTTTTGCGTGAGCTACATTATAATTTTTTAGGGCTTGTTTTGTGCTTTCTATGGCATATACTTTACAGGGCAAGCTATTTAAGTTATTTATAGATTCTTCGTTGAGGCCCGCAATACTTATTACTATGTCGTTTGATTGTATTGTATTAATTTCCTTAATAGAATTTGTGTTGCTAATTATGTAAATCATAGGAGCTCCTTTCAAATTAAGAGGGAAGTTAAGAAATATAAATTATTTTAAATTGTTGTATTGTAATTATTATAAAGCAAAAAAATTGAATAATCAAGTGTTTATTGACCGATTAAAAGGACAATAATCACTTTTAAAATTAAAACTTATATGTTACAATTATATCAATTTATAAATAATGTTATAATACATATTAAAAGTGGCGCTTGATGAAATGTAATATAAAATAAAAATTACAATCTAAACCATAGTTTTGTTAATGCTTAATTAATAGTGAATGATAATCAAATTTGAATAGGAGATAGAGGTATATATGAATATAGATTTATCAAAATTTCTTTGGGCAAAAAAGAGTTCAAATAGTGATGAATGGCTACCTTTATATGTTCATTTAGCAGATACAGGAAATACGATGGCTTTAATATGGGATTATTGGTTACCAAAAGCTCAACAACGATTTTTGATAGATAATCTATTTACAATAAAAGATGAGGGATTTGAAGAAAAATCAGAAGATGAAATTGACGATGAAGTGGTTAAAAAATTTTGCCGTTTTATTGGAATGGTACATGATTTAGGTAAGGCCACACCTGTATTTCAAGGGAAGAAAAGTAGATATGAAGAAAATAAAATTGATGAAGTTTTAAAAGAAAGGGCTTATGAATTTGGTTTTTATAACAGTAAAAGTGACTATATTAACTATGAAAATGCAAGCAAAACGCACCATGCTTTAGCTAGTGATATGTTGCTTATAAAACAAGGTATTCATAAAAATATAGCAGTAGTATGTGGCGCGCATCATGGATATCCACCAAATATTATAGATTATGTTAACTATAAAATAGATGTATACCCAAAAAACTTTGGACATTCTAACAATGTTTGGCCAAATGATGTGTGGATAAAAGCCCAAAAAGAGTTATTTGAATTTGCTAAAAACACTTGTAAATATAATGCTATAGAAGATATTCCAGTTCCCAACCAACCAGCACAAGTATTGCTAAGTGGCATGCTTGTTATGGCAGATTGGATAAGCAGCAATGAAGAGTTGTTTAAATATATAGGGGCATATGATTCGCCTATTTTTAGCGAAGAAAGTCTTATTAAAAGGGCTATAGAGGCTTGGAAAAATATTAACTTAACCACACATTGGCAACCTAATATTGAATGGTTAAGTGGAAGCTTATACTCAAAACGTTTTAATCAAATTCTAAATTTTATCCCCAATCCCGTACAATCAAAGGCTGAAGAAATTGCAGTAAATATTAAAAAGCCAGGATTAATAATTATTGAGGCAGCTATGGGGCAAGGTAAAACAGAAGCAGCACTTGTTTGCGCTGAAATATTAGCACAAAAAAGTGGAGCATCTGGTATATTTTTTGCGCTACCTACACAAGCCACATCAGATGGTATTTTTCCTAGAATAATTGATTGGTTAAGTAATTTTAATGAAGAAAACAGATCAATTAGATTAGCCCATGGCAAAGCACAGTTTAACAAAAGATATTCAAACTTAGCTAAGATAGGATCTTCTAAAAACCTTTATGAAGAGGACTTAGATAAAAAAGAAAATAAAATATTCGTGCATCAATGGTTTGAGGGCGGCAAAAAAGCATTATTAGATCATTTTGTTGTGGGCACTATAGATCAGCTTTTATTAGCAGCTTTAAAGCAAAAACATTTTATGCTAAGGCATTTAGGCATAGCAGGCAAAGTAGTTATTATTGATGAATGCCATGCTTTTGATGCCTATATGAATGTTTACCTTAAAAAAGCATTAGAATGGCTTGGAGCCTATGGAGTGCCAGTTATACTTTTATCTGCAACATTATCTAGGCAACAAAGGGAAAGCCTTGTTATGGAGTACCAAAAAGGAAATCAATTTAAAAAACCAAACTATTTAAAAGATGATAAAAACTTTAGCTATCCATTAATTACATATAGTGATGGGAATATTATTAAAGAAATTGCTATAGAAGATAAGTCTAGTAAAAAGCTTGTAGAAGTTGATATGCTGGAGGATACGAAACTTATTGATTTTCTATATAGAAAATTAGAACAGGGAGGTATTGTTGGAATAATATTAAATACAGTGAAAAGAGCGCAAGAAGTTTATGGCCTAATATCGTCTGTATTTAAAGAGGAAGCGGTACTGTTGCATAGCCAATTTTTAGCACCACATAGGGCTGAAAAAGAAAGCGAATTGATTACAGAATTAGGAAAGAATTATAGTAATAGACCAAAACTTAAAATTGTTATAGGCACTCAAATTTTTGAACAAAGCTTTAATGTGGATTTTGATTTGCTTATAACTGAACTTTGCCCTGTGGACTTACTTTTACAACGTATAGGTAGATTACATAGGTTTAAACTAGAGCGGCAAAAAAAGCTTAAAGTACCAACTTGTTATATACTTCACCCCAAAGATGAGCTTTGGAATAGTGGAACAGAAAAAGTTTATCCTAAATATTTGCTTGAATCCACAAAGGACATTTTACCAAAAAAAATAAATATTCCAGAGGACATACCAATTCTTGTACAAAAACTTTATGATGATGAGTTTAAATTTGAAAAAGATAGGGAAGAATATCTTTTTAAAATTGAAGGTGGAGAGAGGAAGGCAAGCGCCTTTAATATACAGCCCCCTTTGTTAGATGATGTAGAATATAATATTAGAAGCTTTTTAGAACATAATGGAAGCTTAGATGAAAAAATAGCAGAGGCAAGGGTTAGGGACAGTGACCCGTCAATAGAAGTTATTTTAGTTAAAGAAACCAAAGAAGAACATTTAGTGTTTGAATATGAAGGAAAAAATTATAGTATAATAAAAAATATGATATTAGATGACGAAACTGCAAAAGCATTGGCTTGCCAAAAAATACGCTTGCCAAGAGTACTTTGTGCGTATGGTAATTTAAGAAAGACAATAGAATATCTTGAAATATTAAATAAAGATAAATTTGCTTATTTGCAACAGTATAGCTGGCTTAAAGGTGAACTTATATTACCATTAAACAAGGATGGTGTTGCTAGAATTAATAATTGGATATTATATTATGATAAAAATTATGGTTTAAGATACAAAAAGGAGGGAGTAAATGAGTAAGGAATTTAACCTTTTGGATGAGAAATGGATATTGGTACTAAATCCAACAGGTATGCTTGAAGAAGTTTCAATTTTAGAGTTTTTTGAAAATGCCCACAACTATAAAGCCTTTGGGGGAGAACTACCCACCCAAGATGCATCGATATTGCGTTTGCTTTTAGCCATATTGCATGCTACCTTTGGCAAAAAAGATGATGGTAGTTATGTTAAACTACCAATTAAAGAGCCAGAGGAAATGACTGTGATGGGAATATATAGGCGATGGAAATGGCTTTGGGACCAAGGAAAGTTCCCTATTGAATATATAAAAGATTATTTAGAAGAGTATAGGGATAGGTTTTGGTTATTTCACGATGAAAGGCCTTTTTATCAGGTGGCGGGTTTAAGAGATGATGAATTAGGAACAGAATACCCAGCGTCTAAATTAAATGGTGAGATATCCGAAAGCAACAATAAACCAAGGTTGTTTTCTTCGCGCTATGGAGAAAAGAAAGATGAATTAAGTTATTCTGAAGCTGCACGTTGGCTTGTTCACATAATGAATTTTGACGATTCATCTGTTAAAAAGAGAAATGATGGTATACCGAACAAGGATAAACCAGCATCAGGAGTAGGATATTTAGGTCAAATAGGGCTTGTAATAGCAAATGGAAACAATCTTTTTGAAACATTAATGCTTAATTTTGTTATGCTAAAGGATGCTGGTGAACAATGGGGTGTAGAAAAACCTAATTGGCATGCAGAAGAACCTAGAATAAGTGAACGTACCCCTATAAATATTCCTGATAATCTTTCAGAACTTATGACAATTCAGTCAAGGAGAATTTCGTTAAGCAATATTAAAAATGGGGTAAAATGCTCGCGTGTTGTTGGTTTCAGCACATTTGCTGGTGATTTTTTTGATAAAGCTAAGGTTGTAAATATAGAAAAAATGACATTATGGAGCTCAAAATTAAACGAAGAGGGATTTAACAAGCCAAAATTACATCAACCAGAAACACAATTATGGAGGGAGTTTTCCTCTTTATTATCTCTTAGAGATAACAAACCACCAGGTATTTTAAGTTGGACAATGGAAATAATGTCTCAATTTGAACATAGTTTTTTCTTAACTGATAGACAAATATTTATAACTACAGCCTCGGTGGTTTATGGAGCAAGCAATTCCTCGTTTGGAGAAATCTTTAGTGACTCAATTAGCTTTAGTGCCACTATTCTTAAAAAACTAAATGAACATTATATTTATCGCATACAGAATGAAGTTGCTTGGACTGAGAGTGTAGTGAATCTATTACGTGATTTAGCAAATGACTTAGCAATTGCAAGAGGGGAGAGAGCTGAAAAAGAAAGAGGATTTTCAAAAGTTGATGATAAAATAAGTAGAATAAAAGGATTTGCATACAGCCAGTTAGACAATCAATTTAGGATTTGGTTAGTAGAAATTAACCCAGAAAAGAATGATGATTTTGATTTCTATTCGGGAAAATGGCGTCGTATTTGTTTAAAAACAATAGATAATTTAGCTAAAAACCTAATAGAAGAAGGTGGACTAAGAGTTATTGTTGGAAATATTTATAAAAAAGAGCTTTATACAGCAGCAAAATCTTACAATATATTTAAATCAGGTTTAGTAAACAATCTAAAAAATGAAAAGGAGGAAGTGAAACATGAGTAAAGCCATAACAGATGTTGGTATATATGTACATAGCCAAATATCAAGTTTATTATTTTCGTCAAATGATGCATACATACGCTCTACATTGGCAAAATTACGTAAAGGTGCTGGCAAAGAAGTGGGAGAAGTTCCTGAAATTTGGGATATTACATTATTGAATATATCTGATAAATGGATGAGTAAAGATGGCAACCCTACCAAAGAAGAGATTGTTATACATACAGCAATCACATATTTTGCCCTACACCAACAAGGTAAAGACATAAAAACACAAGCGATGCATATAAAAGGTGTTAGTTTAGGCGATGCGATTAATAAGCTTTACTTAAAATATGACAAACAAGATACAATTAA
>CAZJEB010000020.1:9402-10837 GCA_964544955.1 uncultured Oscillospiraceae bacterium
ACAAACAAGATACAATTAAGAAACGTTTTGATGTAATTGTTACTTCTAGCTCAATTAAGGAGTTAACGTATCACTTAAGGGGGATTATTCAGCTGTTAAAAAAGGAAGGTATTGGTTTAGACTATGGAAAACTAGCTGATGATTTATTGTTTTATCAAATACCCAAATCAACAAACAAAGTTCGCTTAAAATGGGGACAAGATTTTTATAAAATTAATAAAAAAGAAGAAATAAAGGAGCAATAATATGAGTAATGAAAGATTATTTGTGGATATCCACGTTTTACAAACCTTACCACCAAGCTGTGCTAACCGTGATGATACTGGTAGCCCTAAAACTGCAATATATGGAGGAGCAACAAGAGCAAGAGTTTCATCGCAAAGTTGGAAAAGAGCAATGCGTGAAGAATTTAAAGATATTTTTGATGAAAAAGATCTGTCAGTTAGAACAAAAAAAGCGGTTGAAATGCTTGCAGATGTTCTTTTTAAAAAGGGCATAACAGAAGACAATATTAATATTGCTGAAAGTTTACTAAAAAAGGCTAAATTTGGAATAAAAGCAAAAGATAAAACTACGGAAGCATTATTCTTCTTTAGTTTTGCTCAAGCTAATGCTTTAGCAGAACTTTATATAAAGAACAATGAAATTAACGATGAAGATATAAAAAAAGCATTAGAAGAGAATTTGGGCTTTGATATTGCTTTGTTTGGTAGAATGGTAGCTGGGAAGAAATCTCTAAGTTCAGATGCCTGCTCACAAGTTGCTCATGCGATTTCTACTCACGAAGCAACCACTGAATATGACTATTTTACTGCATTAGATGAATACTCCGACGAAGAAACAGGGGCAGGCCACATGGGTACGGTTGAATTTAACTCTGCTACAATGTATAGGTATGCTACCATTGCTGTTCATGCATTAAATAAACTTTTGGGCAAAGATACTAAAAAGGTGGTGGAAGCCTTTGTTGATGCATTTTGTTTAAGTATGCCAACGGGCAAACAAAATACTTTTGCAAATAGGACCTTCCCTGATGCTATACTTGTTACGTTAAGGAACGATCAACCAGTAAATCTTGTAGGGGCATTTGAAAAACCTGTTCAAAGTTCTGATAATGGCTTTGTAAAGCCGTCTTGTAAAAAATTAGTTCAATATGCAAATGAAATATATGAATCTTTTTCCAAACCTGTTGTTACATATGTTCTGGGCGAAGACTTATCAGAACTAGGCAAAAAACTTAACATGAAAGAACTATCTACAAAAACAGCAGAAAGTGCAATGGAATTATTGTTAGGTGGTAAATAATATGGCAATATTGTTGCTAAAAATAGCTGCCCCTTTACAATCGTGGGGAATAAATTCAAAATTTAATATTAGAAGAACAAACGATTTTCCTACTAAAAGTGCAATTGTTGGTATGATTGCAAGCGCTATG
>CAZJEB010000020.1:10937-14320 GCA_964544955.1 uncultured Oscillospiraceae bacterium
GAGAACTTTTGATAGACTTTCATACTGTTTCAGCTGATGACCCATATACAACATACAGGCACTATCTTAGTGATGCTATTTTTCTTGTGGGCTTAGAGGGAGAAAAAGATTTAATTTATAATATTGAAAGAGCGTTAAAAACCCCGTATTATCCGCTGTTTTTTGGTAGAAGATCTTGCCCCCCAGCAGGCAATATGCTTATTGGAGTTATTGAGGAAGAAAGCTTGGAAAAACTCCTTTCAGAACATGAAAGCTTGGCAAAAAACAGCCGTATACATCAGGGGGATAAAGTAGCTATTTTTATTGAGCCGCTAGAAGGTGAAATTCCACATTATTTTTTAAAGGATAATCCAATATCTTTTAGTCAAAACCATCGCCAATTTGAGTGCCGTGGTGTTAAGGAAATATATATTGATAGAAGTAATGGTGTTGTTCAAGAAAATGAAGTGAAAGAAACATATCAAAGTACCCATGACCCCCTTGAGCCATTTGGAGGATGATATATGTACTTATCAAGATTAAGTTTAGATATTAAAGATAGAAATACCATAAAAATAATTAATAATCCAAGAAAAATACATGGTATTGTGGAAGCTTGCTTTAATGACGCAAATGATAGAAACCTATGGCGTTTGGACTATAGCTCAAACTATACTTATATTTACATAATGAGCCCACACGAGCCTAATTTTAGCAATGCGAAAGAACAACTAAACCTAAATAAGGAAAATGCCATTATTACAAAGAATATGGATAAGCTTTTTGATTCCTTTAAACAAGGGCAATATTGGCATTTTAGATTAAGGGCTAACCCAGTAAAAGCTGTAAAACAGGAAGCAGGGCGAGGCAAAAGAACAGCGCTTGCCTCAATTGAAAGCCAAAAACAATGGTTTTTGGATAGAAAGGATCAATGGGGCTTTGAAATAAACAACAAAGAGATTGAAAACCCTGAAACAAACGAAACAACTTTATTGTACGATTTTAACATTTTAGAAAAAAGCTGGATATCCTTTGAAAAATATGCGAATGTGGGCAAAAAACATAATGTTAAAATATTGACTGTAACATATGAAGGCAACTTATTTATAACAGATGTTGAATTGTTTAAAGAAAATTTAAAACTTGGATTTGGAAAGGGGAAAGCCTATGGATGTGGTTTAATGACATTGGCTTTTCCACATATTTAATATGAGCAATATTTCAGGAAAAAAACCAGAACTTGATGAGTTGCCAAGATTTTCTGATAGAATTACATTTTTATACCTTGAGCGTTGCCAAATATCAAGAAAAGATGGAGCGATTATGGTAAATGAGCAACGTGGTAAAATATTAATTCCCGCTGCAACAATAGGTGTTCTTTTTCTTGGGCCTGGTACAGATATATCCCATAGAGCTATGGAGCTTATTGGGGCAGTTGGGTGCTGTGTAATTTGGGTTGGGGAACAAGGAGTTAGATATTATGCCCATGGTCAGCCTTTAACGCATACAGCAAGCTTATTAATAAACCAAGCAAAGCTTGTTTCAAATGAAAGGTTGAGGCTTAAGGTTGCAAGGCAAATGTATCAAATGCGCTTTCCAAATGAGGATGTAAGTAGTTGCAACATGCAGGTTTTAAGGGGAAAAGAAGGCGCAAGAATAAGAGGTGTATACAGAGAAGCGTCTAAAAAAACTGGCATACCATGGAACCGTAGGGATTATAAGCCTGAAAACTTTGATTTAAGCGATCCAATAAATAAAGCTTTATCAGCAGCGCATGCTTGTTTATATGGAATTGTTCATAGTGCAATAGTTGCCCTTGGATGTTCGCCTGGTTTAGGTTTTATTCATACGGGACACGAGCGATCTTTTGTATATGATATAGCTGATTTATACAAGGCTGAAATAAGTATACCTTTATCCTTTCAAATTACAGCAGATGAGCCAGATGATATCGGTAGCGCAATAAGGCACCGTATTAGGGATGAATTTGAAAAAGAAAAACTTATTGAGCGAATTACAAGGGATATAATAACTTTACTTGATGCAAAATTTCAACTTACAAATTTAGACTTTAGCACTTTAGAACTTTGGGATAAAGATGGCAATGTAAACAGCGGAGTTGCCTATAATTATGATGGTGATGAATTGTGATAGTAATAACGCTTACAAGTTGCCCTCAAGCTTTAAGGGGTGAAATTACATTATGGTTTCAAGAAATATCAACTGGTGTTTTTGTTGGTAAGGTTAGTGCACGTGTTAGGGATAATGTTTGGGATAGAATTATAAAGAACATTAAAAATGGTCAAGCAACCATGAGTTATTCCACTAACAATGAACAAGGCTACATGTTTAGGGTTCATAATACTGCCCAAAAATTGATTAATTATGATGGATTAAATTTGGTATTATGGCCTAATAAAAATGAAAATAATATTAAACTGGAATTGGGCTTTAGCAAAGCTTCAAAAATGAAAAAAGCAAGGGAGTTTTCTCATAAAAAATCACTGAAAGATAAAAAGCTAGAGTATGTTGTTGTTGATGTTGAAACTACAGGCTTAAACCCTATGACCGATAAAATAATACAAGTATCTGCCCTACATGTTATAAATGAAGATATAGTAAATGAGCTTAATTATTATGTTTCAATTGATTTTACTATTCCTGTAAAAATTGAAAAACTAACAGGTATTAATGACAAGTTGCTTAAAGAAGAAGGGAAAACAGAGTATTTTGTATTAAAAGCCCTATTGGATTTTATTGGAAATAAAACTATTGTTGGGCACAATGTTACATTTGATATAAGCTTTTTATTGGTGGCAATGAAGAACTTGAATTTGGGGAATATTAATAATAAATATATAGACACACTTTCACTAGCTAAAAAGAAAATTTTTGGCGCCCCAAGCTACAAGCTATCAAAACTTGCACAACAATTGGGTTGTAATGTAACAGAAGAACATTCAGCTAAAACAGATTGCTTAATGACAAAGTTCATCTATGAAGAATTAATAAAAAAAGGCTAAACATAAATTAAAGGATCCCGTACATTAAAGATATTTTTAATGTATTCCCCGCGCAGGTGGGGATGATCCTAGACATATCTCAGGTGACTCCAGATTGACTCAGTATTCCCCGCGCAGGTGGGGATGATCCCAGTAAAGGAGGGGAAGTTGAAGGTGAGATATAGTATTCCCCGCGCAGGTGGGGATGATCCTGTTGCCGATATTTCGTCCTGTTGCGCCTTCTGGTATTCCCCGCGCAGGTGGGGATGATCCTCCACAATCGCCAAGTTGGTACAGAACATCAAGGTATTCCCCGCGCAGGTGGGGATGATCCTTAGGATTAAATACTGATTTCAACGCAAATTTAGTATTCCCCGCGCAGGTGGGGATGATCCTAAGAGA
>CAZJEB010000021.1:0-13270 GCA_964544955.1 uncultured Oscillospiraceae bacterium
GGGACAACCGAACAGGGACCGGTCGGCTTGATTTTGGACCCTGTATCGGGTAGAATGAATGAGCGATTCGGAGTGAACCTGAATAGCGCACGAGCGGGTGTAGCTCAATGGTAGAGCCCCAGCCTTCCAAGCTGGTTACGTGGGTTCGATTCCCATCACCCGCTCCACCAGAAATAGTCACCGTGGGGTGGCTTTTTTATTGCCCCAATATAGTTCGTTGACTTATTGCTTAATATATTTTAAAATTATTTAGTTAACTAATTAATATAAAGGTGATTATGAATAAAAAACAAATTGGTGTTAAAAATATATTTAATATAATATTATTTGCAATTTCAACGTTGATTATTTTTTATATAAGCTTTAATAATCAGCTATTTATTAACGATTTAAATAATCTGTTAAAAGATATAATTATATCAAGAAGCTTAAATCTTAAACACAATATTTTAAATATAGAAAAATCATATAATTCAAAGTTTTATCTTAAAAACGATTTTTTGGAAATATACGGAACTTATGCAAAATTTAGTGATATTAGGCACTTAAATGAGCGGTACAAGCTTGATGATGGTATGCTGTTTGAGCCATTAACAAGCAAAGCTAAAGAGGGCCTTATTGAAAACAATTTTAGTAAAGTTTTAGAACTATTTGATTTTACCCAAGAAAATAATATACCGTTCATGTATATTAAATTTCCAGATTTAACTTCAAATAAAAACTATAAAGCTTTGCCAAGCATTAATGACTATAGAGCATATGATGAAAGCATATATTCAAAAATACTTAAAGATAAAGGCGTTAAATACATTAATTTTGATTATATTGCTAGTGATGGTAAATTGGAAAATCAATTTTTTAAAACTGACCACCATTGGCTTCCAGAATTAGCGTTTAAAGCCTTTGTTGAAACGGCGGGAATTTTAAAAAATGATTATAACGTAAATATAGATGAAAACGTTATAGACATAAATAATTATTATATTGATATACATAAAAACTTGTTCTTAGGTGCACATGGCAGGCGTACAGGGTACGTCTATTCAGGTTTTGATGATATTAGCTTAATATACCCTAAGTTTGATACTCACTTTACTGGGGAATTGAACGGTAACTCTATAAATGGCAATTATTATGAAAGTTTTTTATATTTAAAGCATTTATCAAAAGATGATATTTATAATAAAAGTGCATATGACGTATATGGTGATATGTTAATGTCGATGAATGTTATTAACAAACAAGCTCCTAACGATTTTAAATTAATGCTTATTCACGATTCGTTTACTCGCCCAGAAGCATGTTTTATGGCAAATGCTGTACATAATTTAATTACAATTGATGTTAGATATTTAAATACAAAATCTTCACTTAAGGATTTAATTAAAAATGTAAATCCAGATTTAATTATTATGCAATATAATGCAAATACAAGGGCACCAATAATGTTTAATTTAGATTAGAAATCTTAGCTGTTTAAACATTTAAATCTTGACATTTATCGAGTTATTAAATAGAATCATATGGTGATTAAAGGAGGAAGATTATGCTATTTTCAAGTTTAATTTTTATTTATGCATTTTTACCAACAGTAGCAATACTATATTTTATTCCATGGAATTTAAAAATAAAGAACTTTATATTATTAATATTTAGTTTAATTTTTTATGCATGGGGCGAACCTATATTTGTGCTAATAATGATAGCATCAATAATAGCGAACTGGTTCTTTGGGCTACTTGTTGATAAGTATAGAGGCACAAACAAAGCCAAAATAAGCATGTTTTTAGCTTGTGTATTTAACCTAGGTATGCTATTTATTTATAAATATTTAGGCTTTACAACAAGTTTATTAAGTAAAATAATTCCAATGAAGATTATTAGAATTACTTTACCAATAGGTATATCCTTCTTTACATTCCAAGCGATGAGCTATGTAATTGACGTTTATCGCAATGATGCAAAGGTTCAAAAGTCCCTATTTGATGTAGGCTTATTTGTGTCTTTCTTCCCACAATTAATTGCTGGCCCTATTGTTAGGTACAACACTATTGCAGAAGAAATTAACTATAGGGAACACCATATACCAGAGATGGCCGCTGGTTTTAAAAGGTTTTTAGTTGGATTATTCAAAAAAATACTTCTAGCTAACAGCCTTGCAGTAGTTGCGGATCAAGCTTTTGGGCAAATATCCACATTAAGCACATCAATGGCATGGTTTGGAATAATAGCATATTCTTTCCAAATATTTTATGACTTTTCAGGTTATTCTGATATGGCAATTGGTTTGGCAAAAGTATTTGGTTTTAACTTAGAAGAGAACTTTAATTACCCCTATATAAGTAAAAGTGTATCAGAGTTCTGGCGTAGGTGGCATATATCCTTAGGTACATGGTTTAAAGATTATTTATACTTCCCCTTAGGTGGTTCAAGGGTGGAAACAAAAGGGAAGCTTGTAAGGAACCTATTTATAGTATGGTTTTTAACAGGTGTATGGCATGGTGCAAATACAACTTTTGTACTATGGGGTTTACTATATTTTGTAATATTAACATTTGAAAAACTAACTGGAATTCCTAGAAAATTTAAAAACAAATTTGCTATTTTAGCGTATAGAATATTTACGCTTTTACTAGTTGTTTTAGGTTGGGTAATATTTAGGGCAAATACAGTAAGTGATGCAGGTTTATATATTAGTAAAATGTTTAGCTTTAATAATATAATAAGCGATAATTTCTTGTTCTACTTCCATGAATACAGATGGGTATTATTATTCGCATTTATAGCTGCTGTACCAGTAGCTCCATACTTAAAAGGTAAAATTGAAAAAAATACAAGCCTATTTGCTGCATATAGCGTAGTGGAACTTGTTGTGTTTATTGCGTTGTTCTTGTTATGCACAGCAGCATTAGTAGTAGGAACCCACAACCCCTTCATATACTTCCAGTTTTAGAAGGTGAAGTATGAATAATAATATAAATAGAGTTAAAATGGTTTTCAATATCGCTTTATTTGCAATATGCAGTTTGTTTATATTTTATTTTTGTTTTTATAATAAACAATTTATGGTTAATTTAGGTGGTATTGCTAAAGGTGTAATTGTTGAAAAAGACTTAAACCTTAAAACAAGTGTTGTTGATAGGGAAAAAGCCTACAATGATAATTTTCATATGAAGTACTCTTTTCTTGAAGTATATGGAGCTTATGGCAAAATTAGTGATTTTAGGAAATTAAATGATAGATATAAATTATCAAACGATATGATGCATGGTCCGGCTCCATTGCTAAGAAAAGATACTATTGAAGCTAATGCTGAAAAAGTAGTAAAACTAAAAAAATTGTTAGAAGAAAACAATATTCCATTTGTTTTTGTTAGGTTTCCAATTGTAACTGTTAATGAAAATGTTAAGCTTCCACCAAGTATTGATGAAATGTATGATGACCAAGCTTTATTATTTAAAAATTATTTAATAAATAATGGTGTTGAATATTATGATTTTGACTATATGGCAGAAAAAGGCGATCCAATAAATATGTTTTTTGCTACAGATCATCACTGGAAACCCGAGTTTGCTTTTAAGGCTTATTCGGAAATTGGTCGGATATTAACTGAACAATACGGTGTTGAAATAGATCAACAAAGTTTAGATATTAATAATTATAATATTGATATTATACCTCAGTGTTTTCTTGGATCCCACGGAAAAAGAACAGGACAAATTTATTCAGGACTTGATGATTTTGCAGTAATTTATCCTAAGTTTGATACAAATTTTAATGTAATATTGGCAGGCCAACAAGCAAGCGGTAATTATGAAACTGTTTTAATAAACAGAAGGATATTAGAAGTTAAAGATAAATATAATGCTAACGTGTTTTCAACATATGCAATAAGTGGCCATCGCTCTGAAATTGACAATTTAACCACAAAAAGTAATGCTAATGTATTTTTAATTACAGATTCTTACTCGATGCCTATAATAAGTTTTATGGCAAATGGCGTAAAACGATTAGAACAGGTAGATGTAAGGTATGTTGATGAAGATTATGTACTGTCAGAACGTATTTTAGAGGTTAAACCTGATATTGTTGTAATGCAATACAATACAGGAAACCTTGCACCTAGCAATGTGTTTAACTTCAACTAAATTTATTAATAACTGTAGAAAAGGTGTAATGTGGTAGATAAAGTAAAACTAATAAATAAAATTCAAAATATTAGTTTATTTATAATTTGTAGCGCAATTATATTTATACTATGTTTTTTTAATACTCAATTTATCGTTTTTTTAGGTGGAATAACTAAAGGTGTAGTAGTTGATAAAGATATGGACTTAAAAAATGCGGTTGTGTATCGCGAAAAAGCATATGATGATAATTTTAGTTATAAAAATAATTTTCTTGAGATTTATGCTACATATTCAAAATTAAGTGGTGTTATTAAACTTAATGATGTTATAAATCTTGGTAATGGCATGTACACACGCGCTGGTAATACTAGGCTAACTGATGAAGAGATGGATAACTACGCTGAAAAAGTAGCATATTTATCGAATAAATTAAGTGAAAATAATATTAACTTTATTTATTATAAGTTCCCATCAATTCTTGTGAATGAAAATATAAAATTACCAGTAAATGTAACCACTAATACAGAACAAATAGCGTTGAAATTTGTGGATGAACTTAAGGAAAGAAATATAAAAGCGTACAATCTTGATTATTTGGTGCAACATGGTGACCCAAATGAATACTTCTTTAAAACGGACCACCATTGGAAGCCTGAAACTGCCTTAAAAGCCGCTTATGAAATAGGCGATAAATTAATTAAGGATTATGGAATTAATATTGATTTAGAAGCTTTGGATATAAATAACTATAATGTTGAGCATTATAATGAGATTTATCTAGGCTCTCATGGCAAAAGAACTGGTAAAATGTTTACAGGGCTAGATGATTTTAGTGTATTAATACCAAAGTTTAATACGCACTTTAAAAGGGCAAACCAAAGTGGCACAGTAGAAGGTGATTATGAAGCTGCCTTTTTATACAGAAGCTATTTAACAGAGAGCATTTATAGTGAAGGTTATACATATAATACTTATTCTGGCCCATTTAGATGGTTAAGTGTAGAAAACTTAAATACAAAAAGTAATGCAAAAGTTTATTTAATAATTGACTCCTACTCCTATCCCTTAGTTTGTTTTATGGCAAATGCAGTAGAAAATTTAGAGGTTATTGATTTACGCTCTGTTGGTAATGAAGCATCAATTATTGATCAGATTATAGAAAATCGCCCAGATGCTGTAATTATGCAGTATTATGCAGGGGCATTAGCGAATAAACACTTTTTTAATAATATTAGATAAGGCCTTGGTGTTATTTAATTGATTAAAGTAGTTAAATAAAATTATGGAAAAAATAAAAGGTATCTTTACAAAAACATTGTTTGTTATAGTTATGCTTATAATATTTACTATAAGCATATTTAGTAAGCTTTTTCCACAAATATTATTTAATATTATTAAAAACCCAGAAGGTAATATAAAACAGAGTATAATAAAGGAAGAAAAAAATTATACTGATAATATTTACCTTAAAAATATATTTTTAGAATCATATAGTGCTTATGCAAAAACTATGGATAGCCATGAGTTAAATGGAGTTATTAAGTTAAATAACTCCTATTTGCATATACCAAATAAAGGAATAAAAAATTTAGATGTAAAAACAAAAAAATTGGTAGAATTTGCAAAATCAATAAACATACCATTTATATTTGTTAGTATGCCTGATAGCGTTAGTAAAAAACCAAGCCTATTACCATTAAGCAAGTCAAACATAATTGATACTCAAACTGATAAATTAATTGATGTATTGAATAATAACAATATTACTACTATTGATTTAAGGGAAGATAAACTTAATAAAAGTTTTGATTATATGTATTTTAAGACGGATCACCATATTAAACCAATGTATGCTTTTGATTTATATACACAAGTTGTAAATGAAGTTGAAAATAAGTTGAATATTAAGGTTAACGATAAATTTACAGATGTATCAAATTTTAATATAAAAACATATAAAGATATATTTTTAGGTACAGCTGGTAAACGTACAGGTAGGGCATATGGCGGTATAGATGACTTTGATGTTATAAGCCCTAAATTTGATACTAGTTTTAAGATATCAAGTTCATACGGCAATAATGAGGGTGATTACTCTAAAGTTTTTGTAGATAATACCTTTTTGGTGTATAATTATTATGAGATAAATGTTTACAAGGCTTATGCGGGAAATATATACACAAATATGAGTGTACAAAATCTAAGTGCCGATGCAAGCGATAAAAGTATTTTAATAATAGGTGATTCATCCTCAATGCCAACATCATGTTTTATGGCATGTGCCTTTAAAACATTGAATGTTATTGATTTAAGATATCAAGATAAAGATTTTTCTTTAATAGATTATATAAACTCAATTAACCCAGATTTAGTTATTATGCAGTATTCACCAATGGTTTTAAGTGATGAATTGGCTTTGAGTTTTTAAAGGAGCAGTTATGAGTTATAAAGATAGACAAAATGAAATTATTCGCTTACAAGCAGAAATTATTAGTAATAAAACAAAGGAAAGCATACGTAATATATATGATGACCTTTGGGGTAAAGATGTTCTAAATGCAATAGATAATGTAGATGATGGGGAGGCCCCAGAAGGATTGCCACCCTTACCTGATTTAAGTGAGTTAGGAATTGATACCCCTAAAAGAACAAGTTCAAATGTGAATAAAACAAATAAAGAAGAAAAAATAGAGGAAGCAAAACAAGAAGAAGCACCTCCTGAAAATATTGAGGATCTTAAAAAAGAACTTAATGAATATATTGGCCTTGATAACATAAAGGATGAGGTTAACGATCTTATAAACCTTGTTACAATACAAAAACTTAGGGAAGAACATGGCTTAAAAACAAACGATTTATCATTACACATGGTATTTACTGGTAACCCAGGTACGGGCAAAACAATGATTGCAAGGATGATGTCGCGCATATATAAATCCTTAGGTATACTTGAAAAAGGCCATCTAATAGAAGTTGATAGAAGCGGATTAGTTGCAGGTTTTGTTGGTCAAACAGCATTGAAAACTTCTGAAGTAATCAAAAAAGCTTTGGGGGGAGTATTGTTTATAGATGAGGCATATGCCTTAACAAACAAAACAACTAATGATTTTGGGCAGGAAGCTGTTGATACATTGCTAAAAGCTATGGAGGATAACAGGGATAAACTTGTTGTAATAGTTGCAGGTTATACTGAGCTAATGCATGAATTTGTAAAAAGTAATCCAGGTTTAGAATCTAGGTTTAACAGGTTTTTACATTTTGATGATTATACCGCAGATGAACTTTTAGCAATATTCAAGCTTAATTGTAAAAAGAATGCTTATGAACTTGCTCCTGAGGCTGATAATATTTTAAAAACCATACTTGCCTTTGAAAGCCTTAATGTAGAGGGTTTTGGAAATGCTAGAGGAGTACGCAACCTGTTTGAGAAAGCTATCGTGGAACAAGCTAATAGGCTTGCAAAAAGTGATAACATTACAAAAGAAACTCTTATGCTTTTAACCAATGAAGATATTAGTAAAGCTAGCGGTTATAAACCAGAAAGTAATAGTGAAAGTAGCATAAAAACTAAAGATGCTCCGGAGGAATAAAATTTTACCAAAGGGGGGTATTAATTGAAAATTACTATGATTACTATAGGCTCAACGGGGGACGTAATGCCCTATATTTATTTGGGTACTGAGCTAAAAAAAAGAGGATATGATATTACAATGTGCTCTTTTAGTAATTTTGAAAATGTAATATTAGAAAATGGATTTAAGTTTGCTGAAATTGATAGTGATGCTGTTAATTTTATGCGACAAATAATGCAAAGCAATAAAGGCGGAATAAACTATTTAATTAATGTAGATAAAGAAATAAAAAATATAGGGATAAATATTCTTGATTCTGTTGATAGGGCTGCACGAGGTGCTGATGCTATAATCAGTGTTTTTTTTGGGTCCTTATCTCGTATAATTGCAGAAAAATACAAAATAAAATATGTGCAAACACACTTTTACCCTATGGATGAAAATGACGTTGCACCCATTGCAACAGTTAAAATGTATGCTGGTGGTAAAGTATGGTATCATATGAGCTATAAAATAGCTTATCTTATACTCAGTTCCTATGAAAATATTCGCCTTAGTAAATGGAGAAAAAAATATAAATTATCAAAGGGTAAAGTATTAACTAAACCTGATTATACAATTGATGGTAAAAAGTTCCCTGTAATTTATGCTATTAGTGATACCGTTTTTCCTAAACAGGATTATTGGGATGATAATATTTACGTTACAGGTTATTTTACAAGCCAAGATGCTGTAGATTATACTCCTGAACAAGGGCTTTTAGACTTTTTAAAAAACAACCCAAAAGTAGTTTATATAGGCTTTGGGTCGATGGTTTCTGATAACCTAAACAAATATATGAATATGGTTTTGGAAGCATTGAAGGATACTGGTATTGCAGCCATAATAACACAAGGTTGGGGAGAAATTCCAAATGTTGAAGGTAGTAATATTTATATAACAAAAGCAATACCCCATGAGTGGCTTTTTGATAAAGTTTATGCTGTTGTTCACCATGGCGGGGCGGGTACTTTTGCAGCTGGGTTAAGGCATGGTAAACCAACATTGGTTATACCATTTGGTGGAGATCAAAGCTTTAGCGCTCAAAGGGCTTACCGATTGGGGATAGGACCTAAACCTATAGACTCTGAAAAGCTTACAGCTCAGAAATTGGCATCAAATTTAATTGAATTAGTTAACAATGAAAACTATAAAATAAATGCAGAAGAAATAGCAGTTAAAGTTAAAGAGGAAAATGGCGTGGTTACAGCAGCCAATATAATTGAGGAATATTTTAGTAAGGTTTAATATGCAAACAAAGCCAAGAAAACAATATAATAAAAATTATAGGTATGTAATTTTATTAGCAGCAATATTTTTGCTAATAGTGGTTACATACCTTATTTTAAAACCCAATAATAAAGAAGAAATAACAAAAATAGATAATCCACTACCCTTTAAAACAATATATGATTTTTCTGATAATCCGCTAAAAGAAGTAGATGTTAGCCTTGCTAATGGGCAATCATTTACATTGTTTAATAATGATGGAAAATTGAGTTTTAAAGATAATGAACAACAATATGTATTTGTAGATGATGATAGTAACGCTTCAATACTAAATTTTTTAACTAAAATATCTGTTGAGGATACTGTATCTGAGGATGGGGTTGTAGAACCTGAAATGGGATTAGAACCTTATATACTTAAAGTAGATGCGGAATATAAGGATGGCAAAACACTAAGTTTACTATGTGGAAATCAAATTCCACTTACAAGTTATTTGTACTTTAAAATAGAAAATGAAAAGGGTATTTATGCCATATCACCTGGCTTTTTTGAGGTTTTTAATCTACAAACGGATAGGCTTAGAAACTTTGATAAGCTACCAATAGAACGTAATTTAATAAACAAAATTATTTATCAAAAAGCAGGTGGGGAAGTATTTAAGATAGATATACTAGCAGTTGAAAAGGAAAGAATTTACGGTAATTTAATAGGCGAATATACTTATCCAGCAAACCCTGTAATGTTGAACAATTTATGCAAAAGCTTTTCAGATATCGTTCCTGGTGCTTATGTTAAGCAGTTTGAAGAAGGAGATATGGAAAAATATGGATTTGCAAGCAATGTTTCAACAAAAATTACAATAAATCAGAATGCTGCATATAAAATTGATGGTGATGAAACTATCATTGTTGATAAAAGTGAAATTACAATAATTTTTGGATTTGATTTTGAGGAACATCAAAAATATATGTTGTATGATGATGTTATATATAGGGTTAGCACAATACTAATTGCGCCAATAATTCAAGGCGATTTTGAAAGTTTAATATCAATGGAACCATTTACACTATCGTTAGATGATCTTTCAAATATAAGCAATATTATTGATGATTTTGATGGGTTAACAAATACATGGAATGTAATGGTGAATAATAATACAGAAGAAATCAGCATAAGTAAAAATGACGCCAATTTTAACTTGGAAGATTTTAAAGAAATAATTAAAAGTTTAGTAACCAAAAGTGTAAATATAAAGTTAGATAAATTTTTGAATAGTTTCAGCGAAAAACCATTAAGGAAAATTACTATAAATTATTTAAATGGGCAAAAGCACGTTGTTGAATTTTACCATAAGGATAATTACCATGATATAGTAAGTGTAAATGGCGTTGCTGCATATGCTTGGCCTAAAGAATACACTAATACAGTATTGCCTAGATAAATATTTTTTGTTGAGAGCAATAAACACTTGTGATATAATTAACCTGTTATTTTTAAATAGAAATCAAGGAGCGTAATATGAGCACCAAATTTATTTTTGTAACTGGCGGGGTTGTTTCTTCCTTAGGTAAAGGAATTACTGCGGCATCTTTGGGAAGATTGTTGAAGGAAAGAGGGTACAAAGTATCAATTCAAAAATTTGATCCCTATATAAATGTAGATCCAGGCACGATGAGCCCTTATCAACATGGTGAGGTTTTTATTACTGACGATGGTGCAGAAACAGATTTAGATTTAGGCCATTATGAACGCTTTATTGATGAAAATTTAACGCAAGCTGCCAATGTTACAAGTGGTAGAGTTTATAAAACAGTTATTGACAGGGAGCGTAGGGGGGAGTATCTTGGTGCAACAATACAAGTAATACCCCACATAACAAATGAAATTAAACGTAATATACTTGAAGTTTCAAGGCTTGAGGATGCACCAGATGTGGTTATTACAGAAATTGGTGGCACAGTTGGGGATATGGAGAGCCAACCATTCCTTGAAGCTATAAGGCAAATGAAAACTGAAGTAGGGAGCAATAATTGCTTATACATTCATGTAACCTTGGTACCTTACCTTAATGCAGCAGGTGAAATAAAAACAAAGCCAACTCAACATAGTGTTAGAGAACTTGGAGGCATAGGCATATATCCGGATATATTGGTTTGTAGATCTACTGTGCCACTAAGTGAGGGTGCCCTTGAAAGAATTTCAATGTTTTGTAATTTACCCAGGGAGCAAGTTTTTCAAAACCTTAATGGCAAAAGCATATATGAAGTGCCTTTAATGTTGAATGAGGAGGGTTTGGATAGCAAAGTATGTGAACTTCTTGGCTTAGAAAACAACAATTATGATTTGGGTGAATGGAAAAACATTGTTGCCAGATTATTAAACACAAAAGATCAAGTGAATATTGCTATTATTGGAAAGTATGTTGAGTTGCCCAATGCATACCTTAGTGTTGTTGAATCCTTAAGTCATGGTGGGATATATAACGATATAAAGGTAAATATTAAGTGGGTTTCTGCTGAAAAAATTAATGATGAAAATATACAAGAAACAATGGATGATGTTGACGGTATAATTGTACCTGGAGGTTTTGGCGAAAGGGGCCTTGAAGGCAAATTAATTGCAATACAATATGCAAGAGTACATAATATACCTTTTTTAGGAATATCTTTAGGTATGCAAATGGCGGTTGTTGAGTTTGCAAGGAATGTTATGGGATGGCGTGATGCTCATACAACTGAAGCAAACCCCCACACTACTTACCCTGTTATTGATTTATTGCCTGGGCAAAAATTAGATAAGCTGGGCGAAACAATGCGTCTTGGAAAATACAGATGTAGCCTTACTCCTGATACTCATGTTCAAAAGATATACGGAAGCCTTGAAATTGATGAAAGACATAGGCATCGCTATGAATTTAATAACAACTATATAAAACAATTTGTTGATGCTGGCTTAGTAATAGCAGGTAAAAATCCCGATAATAATTTGGTGGAAATTATTGAAATAAAAGATCATCCTTTTTTTATAGGAGTACAATTTCATCCGGAGTTTAAAAGCAGACCTAATAGACCTCATCCATTATTTAAAGAATTTGTTAAATGTGCCAAACATTACAAAGATAATAAATAAAAAAGCCCTCAAGGGCTTTTTTGTTTTTGCATTAATTGCTTAAGTTTTCTAGGGATTTTTGTAATAATTCTTCCGATTTTATAAGATTTTGAATTTTTAATAAATCTAAGTTCTTGTTTAGCTTTATTCATCTCTTGTTTAGCTTTATTCATCTCTTGTTTTAAGGTTTTAATTATTTGTTTATTATTGCTTTGAAAAATATTATCTACATACATTTGATTTTCATGAATATTTCTATTTTTAATAAAATTTATCCAAATATTATTGAATAATCTGCCCCGAAATGAGCCATCAGTCCGGTTGACATGAAGCCGGCAATCCGGAGAAGGTGAAGCCACCATACCGGTCTAGACTGAGCCACAAACCTTATAATGTTTTCATGTGCTTTGAGCACAAATACATTGTAAGGGGGTCATGAGGATGACCGATTATCGAGAAATCATTCGACTGAATAGTTTAAACTTCAGTCAGAGAAACATTGCACTAAGCTGCGGTGCTTCTCGAAACACAGTATCACGAGTTTTGAAGAGGGCACAGGAACTGGATCTAGCTTGGCCGCTGGATGAACAGATGACAAACGCAGATCTTGAAAGGGTATTGTACCCCAAGGAAGAGAAAAATCTCAGCACCAAGCGAATGCCAGACTATAAGTACATCCGCAAAGAGCTATTAAAAAACGGAGTAAGCAAAAAACTGTTATGGACTGAATACATGGAAGAGTGTCGCTTAAATAATCAAGAGCCGCTTATGTATTCGCAATTTTGCCATTACATTCAACAAGATGAAGACAAAAGACGAGCCACTATGCATATAAACCGTAAACCTGGGGAACAGGTCGAAGTGGATTGGGCAGGTGATGCAGCAAGTATAATAGATCCAGATACAGGTGAGATCATTAATGCATATCTATTTGTGGGAGTAATGTCCTACAGTCAATATGCTTACGTTGAAGCTTTCGTGAATGAGAAGCAAAGAGCCTGGATATCTGCTCATATACATATGTATGAGTACTTTGGCGGTGTTGCAAAGGTGCTGGTATCGGACAATTGCAAAACAGCGGTTGTGAGAACCGGTGGATGGTATAACCAAGAAGTTAACACAACATACTATGAAATGGCAGAGCATTACGGCACTGCAATCATCCCGGCAAGAGTGAGAAAACCCAAGGAT
>CAZJEB010000022.1:0-1056 GCA_964544955.1 uncultured Oscillospiraceae bacterium
ATATTATAATAATCCTCATTTTCATTTAACTGAATATCGCTTATATTTATATATAAAATTATTGAATTAAGTAAAATAGCTTCATCATTAGTTAATTTAATATAATTTTCTTTTTCTTTAGGCCCTATTCTATTAAATATATTTTTTACTGTTTTAGCAAGATGATTAAGTTTTAAATAAATATATTTTTTAGTGTCTATATCGAAATTTTTGCTTGAAATAAAGTTAAATAATTTTTCATATATTTTAATATAGCAATAGATACTATAAAATGTTCGTTTTTTTGTTATTGTAGAATTTGATCTTATTAATCTGTTATAAAAATTATCAGTTATAACAGCAACCTTATTAGCGCTTAAAATACTTTCCATGCTAAAGTGTATATCCTCAAATTGAACGTGTTCAATAAAACGCAAATTATTTTTTTTGATAAAATCCAGATTGTATATTTGCATGCAAGGGGTATCTAAATAGGAAGAACGTTCCATCATGTTTGAAAAAAGAATATGGGCATCAATGGAGTCTATATTTTCTATCCTGTGATAAAGGTTTTCCATATTTGAAAATCTGGTTTTTACAATTTCATCTTCAAAAATTGTGTTTCCACCAAAATATAAAATATCAACTTTTTGTTCTTCAGCTTTGTTATATAAAACGTTATAAGCATTAATATCTAATGTATCGTCCGAGTCTATAAAAGAAAGATATTTACCTTTTGATTTTTTAATACCCAAATTTCTAGCAACACTTAGCCCGCTGTTTTGTATAGTATAAAGTTCAATTCTTGGATCAATTTCAGCATATTTAGCAATAATTTCGCCAGTTTTATCAGTTGAACCATCATCAACAATAATAATTTGAAGTTCCTTAAGGGTTTGATTAATAAGGCTATCTATACAAGCCTCAATATATTTTTCTACGTTATAAGCTGGTATTACTACGCTTAATTTAATGTTGTTTTCCATAAAAACTCCTTATAATTATTTAAATGCTGCAAATATTACAAACAAAACAAGAGAAATTATAATATGTATAGATAATTTTGATGAAACTTTC
>CAZJEB010000022.1:1156-9090 GCA_964544955.1 uncultured Oscillospiraceae bacterium
GATATGTTTAAATAATATGACAAAACTAAGCCTAAAAAACAGTTAAAAATACCAATTATTGATGCTAATACCATTCTTTTTGAAAAGCTGTTACTTAATAAACTTGCACTAGCCGCAGGGGCAGTAAGTAGAGCAATAACTAATATAATACCAGTTACATGTATCATTGTTACAACTGTAAGGGCAACTAAAACCAATAATAGGTATTCAAAAAAGTTGCTATTTAAGCCATTTATCCATGCAAACTCTTGGTCAAATAAAAAGCTTTTCCAATCTTGAAAAAACACCAATATAGTTGCTAATACAATAACAGCTAAAATACCCATCATAGTTAAATCTATAATTCTAACAGAAAGGATATTGCCAAAAAGGTAAGATTCCATGCTTGGTGGGTAACCAGGCATTAGGCCTATAAATAATATTCCAAGAGCCATACCAAAGCTCCAAAATAAACCTATTAGTACATCGCTGTTTGTTCTAACTTTTTTTTGTATATAGCCAATTCCCAATGCCGCCATAACGGAAAAAGCAATTGCGCCTATCATTGGCTCAAAACCTAAAAGGTATCCTAAACCAACACCACCATAAGCTGTATGGGCGATACCACCACTCATCATAACAAGTTTTTTTTCTGTAATTATTACACCAACAATTCCACATACAATGCTAACTAATATGCCAGCTATAACTGCATTTTGCATGAATTGATAATTTAAAATAGCGTTAAGCATGGGTACAATCTCCTTCATGGCAATGGCAATGGTTTGCAAGCACTCTATGGGGTAAACCATGGGCAATTAAATCTACTTGGCAGCCATATATTTTGCTAACAGTTTCTTCAGTAAGTAAGGGTTCACCGTGGTATACTAATGTTTTATTAAGGCATACTATGCTTTTAACATTGCTTGAAACTGCCCCTAAATCATGGGATACCATTATTATGGTAAGTTCTTTATTAATATCAGCTAAAAGCTTGTAAATAGCATCCCTAGAGCTTGGGTCAACGTTTGATGTTGGTTCATCTAATACTAAAAGTTTTGGGTTAACCATTAGGGCACGAGCAATTAACAAGCGTTGAAATTCGCCACCAGATAATGCGGATAATTGTCTGTTGCTTAAGTGGTCAATTCCAAGTTTTTTAAGTTGAATTAAAGCATTATCTTTATCATTATCTTTATATTTATAAAATGGGTGAAAACCACTCTTTAATGCACCAGTTAAAACGGCCTCAAATACACTCATGGGGAAACGCCTATTAATTTTTGAAACTTGCGGAACAAAGCCTACTTGGGAACGGCTATTTTTAGGTTCCTTGCCAAAAAGTAAAACCCTTCCTGAGCTAGGCTTTTGTAAGCCTAATATTGTACGCAATAAAGTAGTTTTGCCGCCACCATTTGGGCCCATAATAGCAATATAATCTTTTTCGTGAACATTAAATTGTACATCTTTTAAGGCGATTGTATCACCAAAAATAACGTTTAAATTATCTATTTCAATAATGTTGCTCATTTATTTAAAACCTCTGCTAATACCTCGCTGGTATGTAGCAAGTTTTCAGTATAATCTTTGGATAAAGGGTCTAACATTACAGCTTCTCCACCAATTTCTTCAGCAAAGCTCATTGCTTGCCTACTTGATATTTCACTTTGGTAAAAAATAACTTTAATATTTTCTTTTCTACTAAAGTCAACCATATGTTGTAAATGTTGAGGTGTTGCTTCCTTACCGTGTTCTTCAAGGGAATAAAGCTCTAAACCATAATCTTTTGTAAAATATTGGAATGCAGGGTGAAAGGCTATTACTTTATTATTTTTAATGTCTTTAAAATTTGCTTTAATTTTTAAATCTACATCTTCAAGTTCTTTTATATAAGCGTCAGCATTATCCCTATAAAATTTAGCGTTTTCAGGGTTAATTTCACCCATTGTTTTTGCCATATTATCAACCATAATTATTACCCGTTTAGGTGATAACCATGTATGGGGGTCTCTGCCACCATCAATTGTATAGTCTTCATATTTTTCAACAATAATTTTATCAAGCTCAACTAATTTAGTTTCACTATTTAAATAGGGAATAACGTTCATAACTTCCGCAGGTACGCCTATTGAAAAATACACATTAGCATTACTTAAGTTTTGTTTTTCAACAGGGCTAGGGTCAAATGTTTCCGGGCTTGCTCCTGGAGGAATCATAGCAAAAACATCAACCTTATCGCCAAATACTTTTTGTGCAAATGTTTGTACTGGTAATATTGAAACAGCTACCACTGGTTTATCCGTTGCTAAGGATATATTTGGTAGCATAATTATTAATAATAAAAATGCAATTAGTTTTTTAAACATATAAATACCTTCTTTTCAAATTTGCAATTCAATTGCATATCAATATTACAAAAGTGAGCTATTAATGTCAATAGGTTTATTCTTTATTTAAGCACTCTTTGCATACTCCATATAAAACTGAATTTTCATATTCCAATTTAAAACCATGGCTGTTTAAAATATGGTCATATAGGGTATGCATAAAATCGCAATCAAGGTGGGTAGTTTGTCCGCATTTAACACATTGTATATGAAGGTGGTCAAAGCAACTCTCATTTTTATTTACATATTGAAAACAAGCTTCTTTGCCATCTTGGCTTATATGTTTAATTAAAAATTTTTCTTCTTGTAGTTTATTTAAAAACCTATAAACTGTGGTAATGTTTAATTCTATACCATTTTCAACAAGATGATTTAAAAGCTGCTTAACTGTGAAGGATGTATTTTTTTGCCCCTCAATATATTCTATTATAGCTTGCTTACCTTTCGTTTTATATCCAACTGTTAGCATGTTAAATTCTCCTATCTCCAGTTTTTATATTCAACATCATATTTAGCTTTAGAAATTTTATTTTTTAACTTATTGTTAGCATTTATAATGTATTTTCTTTTAACCATATCCAACATGGGTTTGTCGCTAAAAGAATCGCTATATGAGCAAGAATTATCATAATCTAATTCAATATTATTTTCTTTTAAATATGCATTTATTCTTTTGGGTTTTTCTATACCATAACAGTTTTTACTTGAAAATTTACCGGTATATAAATCGTTGCTAAACTCTAAGTTTGTTGATATTACCGCATCAATAGGCAACATCTTAATCAAATGTTGTAAATAGAAATAAGGTGATGCAGATACTATTATCACTTTATAACCCTGTTGTTTTAATATTTTTATCTCTTTAATAGCATCATTATATAAATTGCTTTTATGTTTATTTATAAACATAGCACCTAAATCATCAATATAGTTTTTGCTTGTGCTTTTTAGAAAATTAAGTGCTTTTAATTTTGATTGTTCTGCAGTTTTTAGTTTTAAAAACCACAATATACCATAAAAGGCTGATTGTAATGCACTGCCATATCCTGCAATATTTTTAGAAAACCAAACAAAACTTGTAAGGCTATCACCCTTACATATAGTTTTATCAAAATCAAAAAGGGCTATTTTTTCTTTAATCAATGGTATTCTCCTGTTTTAATATATTAAAATTATATGATATAATTGTTTTGAGGTGATTGTTTGAAAATTGCTTTTATTGCAGATCTTCATGGTAATTATACAGCAACTTTAGCTGTTGAAAAAGCCTTAAAAAAATATAATGCTGATAAGCTAATTTGCCTTGGCGACATTGCAGGCAAAGGCCCAAGTTCTGATAAAACTACAGATTGGGCTTTGGCAAATTGCGACCTAATTATAGGTGGTAACTGGGATTATGGCCTTGGCTTAAAACGTTATGCTGCTGATGAATTCTACTGGAAACAATTAGGTGATAAACGTTTGGATATTCTAAAATCATTAGTTACCGAGCAACATTTAGATATTAATGGAGTAAAAATAAGGCTGTTACACGGTAGGCCAGTTACAAAAACATTAATACAAAGCTATGCTAGTAATGAAGAATTTCAAGAACTATTAAGCTTTAAATATCCTACCAGCGATTCTGAGGATGGAATACAAGTAAAAAAATTTGATATAGCTGCATATGCCGATACTCATCGCCAATTGTTGCGCACGTTAAATGATGGGCACGTTTTTAATTGTGGTAGTGTAGGCAATGCACTAGGTGTTTCTAGGGCTTGTTTTGCTATGTTGAAAATATATGACGACATGGCGTACGATATTTCACTTTGCTCAACACCTTATGATAGAGAAGCTGCTGTTGAGGAAGCTATCAACGCAAAAGGTATGCCTAAAAGGGAAATTTACATACGGGAAATACTAACTGGTAGATATAGTAGAAAAGATATTGCAATAAAAAACCAGCATGATAATTCCGAAAAAGTTATCATATAATTAACTATAATATATTATTAATATTTGTGCAAACAGCCAATACAACTAAAATGCAATACTAAATATTGTTATATGACAAATTTAATGTATAATTATACTATAAAATTACGAAAGAGGGCTTATTATGAGTGATTATACAAAAAGCATAATGGAAAGCTTGAAATCCAGATATGCACATGAAAAAGAGTTTATACAAGCAACAGAAGAAGTTCTTGATTCATTAAAGGTTGTTATTGATAAACACCCTGAATATAAAAAAGCAGGCCTACTTGAGCGTTATGTTGAGCCTGATCGTAGCATAATATTCAGGGTTCCATGGGTAGACGACAATGGCAATACAAGGGTTAATATTGGCTACCGTGTTCAGTTTAACAACTCTATTGGGCCATACAAAGGTGGTATTAGGTTCCATCCAAGCGTAAATCTATCTATTATTAAATTTTTAGGTTTTGAACAAACACTTAAAAACAGCCTTACAGGCCTACCAATTGGTGGTGGCAAGGGCGGTTCAGACTTTGACCCCAAAGGTAAAAGTGAAGCTGAAATTATGCACTTTTGCCAAAGTTTTATAACTGAGCTTTATAAATACATTGGTGCTAATGTTGACGTACCTGCTGGTGATATAGGGGTTGGGGCTCGTGAAATTGGCTATATGTATGGCCAATATAAGCGTATAACTGGGTCATATGAAGGTGTTTTAACAGGTAAAGGCTTAACATATGGTGGTAGCTTGGCTCGTAAGGAAGCAACTGGTTTTGGCTTATGCTATTTTGTAAATGAAATGCTTAAGGCAAATGGAAAAACACCTGAAGGCAAAACTTGCGTTGTAAGCGGTTCTGGTAATGTTGCAATTTATGCAGCACAAAAAATAACTGAACTTGGTGCAAAAGTTGTAGCTATGAGTGATAGTAATGGCTATATATATGATAAAAATGGTATTAACCTTGATGTTGTTAAAAATATTAAGGAAGTTGAACGTAAACGCATAAGCGAATATGTAAATGTTGTTACTGATGCTGAATATCATGAAGGAAGTTCTGGCCTTTATACAATACCTTGTGATATAGCTTTACCATGTGCTACTCAAAATGAAATTAATGAAGAACATGCACAAATACTAATAGATAATGGTGTTATAGCAGTAGGTGAAGGAGCTAATATGCCTACAACAACCCCAGCTATACATATGTTCCAAAAGGCAGGAGTATTGTTTGCCCCAGCAAAAGCTGCAAATGCAGGCGGTGTAGCAACAAGCGCCTTGGAAATGACACAAAATAGCATGCGCTTAAGCTGGACTTTTGAAGAGGTTGATGAAAAACTTAAAGATATTATGGTTAATATATTTAAGAAAGCAGATGAAGCCGCTAAAGCATATGGGCTTGAAGGCAACTATGTTGCAGGTGCTAATATTGCAGGTTTTATAAAAGTTGCTGATACAATGATGGCTCATGGAGCAGTTTAAATTTTAAATAAAAAAGAATGTATGTAATGCATACATTCTTTTTTTATACAAAAATTATTTATTGCTTGTATATTAGAGTGTTTGTTTGCAAGATTCTGGGCTAAAAACAACAACCCTATTAGCAAAGGGGAATTTTTCGTGAACTATATCAAACAATGGACCTTCTTTTAAAAATTGAGCAGTTCCAACAAGTAAAAATCCAGTGCCCATGGTTTTATAACCCATAACCTCATGACTACCTAATGTTAGCTCAATACGTGGATTTTCGTTAAAGTTTTTTTCGGTTTTTCTCATGCCAGCAGCAGGTATTAAAAGTTTTCCATCTTCAGTTACGGTAATATAGCTGTTCCAGGTATTTGCTATATGCACTTTATTTTCAAGGCTGCTTGTGGCTATTGAAACTATACCTTGATGTTTTAAACAATCATAAAATTTTTCAGTTAACATAAAATCTCCTTAATACAAAATAATAAGCAAATTTTAGATGGTTTTTATTTTAAAGTCAAATATAAAAACAAATTAATTGTAAATATAATCTTCTAAAATATAGCCTCTAACCCATTCATCATAATCATAGTAATCTACCATTGCATATCCGTTTTCATAGTCATATACTATTATGCTACTACCAGCCTTTATATTATATTTGTGTTTAGCATATTCTACGCCAGGGCCATAATAAAAAGGTGCTGAGGCATTTGTGGAGGCACGAACGCCATCACCTTTTCCCCAAGGTATGCTATCCACATCACAGCTTATACGCTTCATACCTGTATAGGCTCTGTATTTAACATTTCTAAATTCAAATTCAACTAAACCCCAAGGAACCATGTTATTATCCAACTCACGCTCTATAATTTTTATAGTTGTTTCTATAGGGTATGTACCCGGCTCTGAATATTGTGTACTTGGGCCAGTTCTTGTTGCCATTTTTTGAATTAAAAATGCATCAAATAGTTCTTTTTTGCCGTCTTCTTGATAATTATATATGTTTGAATAATCTTCGTTAGTGTCACCAAAGCTTGCATCATATTGGTCATCATCAATGTTATCGAATACATAATTTGTGGTAGGGCTTATATTATCAGTACCGTATTCCTCAATTTGTGGCAACATTTTTTCTACAACTTCAATATAAAGTTTTTGCCTTGAAACTTCTACTCCATCTTTAAAGTTAAGTTTATACATAACTTTGTTAATTCCATTTTTACCTTGTTGCAAAATATTTTTCACATTAGTATCTAAACTTGAATTTTCCTGGTATATGGTAGTAAATGGTATTATTTCTTCAACTTCCAAATATTGGTTTAATTGATCAGCAAAAGCAAAGGATGGACTAATTAATAATATTGCAAAGAATAAAATTATTATTTTACGCATATTTTCCTCCATTATTTGATTTTTAACAAATTATTTACTAAATTATATTATATAGCTTACAATTTTGCAATTATAAGGGTACGATTATTTATATAAAAAAAGGAATGATAAAAATATCATTCCTAAAATTACTTGATTTTAGTTAAAAAAACTTCCAATAAAGGGCAGGCTACCAAGCTTTAACATAATAAAAGCAACAATTAGAGAAAGGGCTATGCTTATTCCAAACCCCCACCAAGCAAACTTTAAGCACTTACGTGCATCATCAGGGTTGGTATCCTTTTTAATTGCCCATAGCGTAAAGCCAATTAATGGATAAAAAAAACTTAAAATTCCCATAAAAATCCTCCTTAATAAATTGATAGTCACATTATATACTAAGGGAGCGATTTATATATATAAAAACAGAATAATAAACAAATAAAAAACTTAAATAATTTTAGTTATAATCATTGAACAATGTTTCGTTTAATTTTTGGCATAAAAAAACTCGATGTAATTTCATCGAGATAATTATGGAGGCGCCACCCAGATTTGAACTGGGGGAATAAAGGTTTTGCAGACCTTCGCCTTACCACTTGGCTATGGCGCCAGTCATTTGGAGCGGTAGACGAGATTCGAACTCGCGACATCCACCTTGGCAAGGTGGCACTCTACCAGCTGAGCTACTACCGCAAATGGTGCCTCGGGGCGGAATCGAACCACCGACACGTAGATTTTCAGTCTACTGCTCTACCGACTGAGCTACC
>CAZJEB010000023.1:0-8750 GCA_964544955.1 uncultured Oscillospiraceae bacterium
TGGTATGATGTTACAAATAATATTGAGCATGATGTTGTATTAGATGAACATGGCAACGGAGAGTTTATGTGTAAAGGTGGCTCTTTAAGCGTTTATGTTAGAAAGTAAATAATAATTATATAATAAAAAAAGTTTAGCAATATAAATTTACTGCTAAGCTTTTTTATTTGTGATTATTTATTTAAATCCATATCATATTCTTTTGCGTTTGAAATATATTCCCCTGTTACAGCGTTGTACCTTAGTTGATAGCCTGCCTCATAGTTTGTTAATATATCCAACTCATCAGGCTCTGTAAACTCTTTTTCTATTAAAGTTCTTGATATGGCATATTCTTCATCCTTATCCTTATCATAACCGTATACGCTCCAAGCAGGGTATAGTATAAATTTGGCTTTGGTATTATAGTTATCATCCGCTAAGAGTTCTTCACCTTTTATTAATTGGTAATTATACCCTAAGCGAATTTCATATATGTTTTTTAATCCACCATTTTTTATTCTATCTTCCAGCTTGCTTTTTAAGCTTTCAAAAGATGCAAAAGTATTATCACCTTCTATAACATTTAGCTTTTCAAAGGCTGAAACACCTACACTAAAGTCCTTTTCATTTAATAGGCTTACCCAAGCATCTGCAACAAAGCTTGCATACATCAAACCATCATAATCTTTAGATGGTCTATATTTCCCTGTAAACACTTCCACACCATCTATGTATTGGGCAAAGTGAACATCCCAAAGTTCCATTGTTCTGTTCTTTACAGGCTTATCCATATCTGCAACTGGAAAATACACTTTTTTCATGCTTTTATTTGTGCTTTGCACCATTTTTGTGTAATACAAGCCGCTTTGTAAAACTGACCTAAACACTCTAAAATCTGGTGGTGTGCCTTTGCTGTACTTAGCAATAACATCCTTAACTAAATTATCAATATCATCAATTGTAACTGTGTTCTCTTTTGGCTCTGTGCCTAAAGGCAAAGTCACCCTTTCCATTTTATCAACAACTCCTTGTATTTTGCTTTTTTTGCCATCTGGGTATGTTGCAAATGATATAAATGGAGATCCGTCATAGTTCCAAAATTGTGATGCTATTGCTACATTATTATTTTCGCCCTTCATTACGGGGTAATCTTTGCCAACGGCGCTTGTATCAAACTCTAACCTTTTTGCTATAAAGCTTGGTATTTTATCCACATAAGGCATGATAATAGGCGCATCCACATTTATTGTTTCACCATCTTTGTTTGTAACCGTCATAACAAGGCGCTCTGGCACTTCTTCCTTTAGCTGGGCAAATGTTAGGCCCTCAGCGTTTACTGCGCTTGTTGTAAGTATAATTATTGTTAAAACAAGCATTAATATTTTTTTCATATTAACCTCCTATAAGTTTTATTTCCCTATCCATATTGGATTCTAACTCTATCCCGTTATATTCAACTGGTGCAATATAAAGCTCATCCGGGTAAGTTTCTAAGGGCTCATACTGGTATTCCAGCATAATACGCCTTGTTCCCTTATCATCCACATTATCGCCACTGCTAACAACATCACCCTTGCCCCCTAATATTTTGCCTTCTTTATCCACAAGGGCAAACTCGCTCCAAGCGTTTATTGTATCTTGGCAATCCTCATTTTCTGCACAGGAGTAAAATTCCATTTTGATGCCTAAGTAAGTTTTTAGCGGTGATAGCCTTGCATAAACATTTGAAATTTTACCATATTCTAAATATACATCATCTGCTTTAAGCTCTTTTATTTGGCTATTATTTATCACTTTTATTGGTAATATCATTTTCATTGTATCGGTCTTCCCTTTTTGGGCAACAGGTATTCCTAAGCTAAAGCTATCCTCAGGTATGTTTATATTTGTATCATTAGTATATATTTCAAAATATGCTATAGCTGAGCCATTTTTATTATTATCTGCAATAATTTCTTGTGTGCTTAAATTTGTCATTGAATAATCAGTATCATTAATACTAAACCAATCTAATCCACCCTGTAATATTATGTTATTATCCCTTAGTTCTTTATTAAAACTGCTATCATAATCATTTACATCAACATCTGTAAGCATTTCGTTTATTTTAGTATTTATATTTATAACAAATTTAATTGTTGCACCATCATATAAGCATTCACTAGCAGTAAGCTCTACATCATTTATTTTTGCATAGGCTAAATCACTTTGTAATAATTCCACAACGTTTTCTGGGGCTTCATTTTTATTAAACAAAAAATCAAGCAAACCAAGCTTTAACCCCTCTGAAACACCTATTATTGAAAATATTATTAACACCATAGATGCAAATACTACAACAAACTTTCTTTTAATATTTATGTTCCTATTTCTATTTAAATTACTTAATGAATAATCAATTTTATTTTCAAATGATTTTGGCATTTGTGGAAATGCTGTTAATAAATTATCGGTATTCAAATTCATAATATTCCTCCTCACTAGACAATATCTTTTCAAGCTTTTTCTTCGCCCTTGATAGTCTACTTTTAACTGTTCCCTCAGGAATTTTTAGCGTCATACTAATTTCATTAAGGGTAAAACCCTCCATATAAAACAAAATTATTGGTATGGATAATTTGGGATTAATTGATTTTATAGCATCATGCAATTCATTATTTTGAACATTTACAGCTGGGATGTTTTCATCTAATTGTTGATAGTTTCTAAATTTGTTTTTCCTTAATATATCATTGCAAGTGTTAATTAATATTCGAATTAACCAAGGTTTAAAAGAATCAATGCTGTTTAGTTTGTTTATACTTTGCCACGCTTTAAATATTGATTCTTGCACTGCATCCTCACAATCTTGAATATTGTATAGCATGCCATATGATATATGAAACATTAAGCCTTTATATTTCTTGATTTCATCTATAAAATCTTGCTCATTCAATTTTGTTGCTCCTTTCATATAACAATAAACGTTTATTTGTATATATAGATGCAAATTTTATTAATAAAGTTCCATTTAATTAAAATTTATTTAATTTTATTATAGACCTAATAATTTTTAATATCAAAAAAGGGCTGTGATTAACACAGCCCTTTTTTGAATACAATTATTAATCTACCAATTTTGCTTCAACATCACAGTATACGCATGCATACTGAACTTTTTTATCATTTACAAGTTTAAAGCGTTGTACAATTTCCTGCTCAATAGATGTTATGCACCTTGGGTTTTTACATTTTAAAACATTTGTAAGTTCTTTTGGAAGTTCCATATGTTTTTTTGTTTGTAATTTGCCATCTTTAACAACATTTACTGTTATATGGGGGTCAATAAAGCCTAAAATATCAAAGTCTAACCTTATATTTTCATCTATTTTAATAATATCCTTTTTACCATATTTAGCACTTTTTGCATTTTGTATAATAGCAACACTACAATCAAGTTTATCGAGTTGCAAAAGCTTATAAATCATCATGCTTTTGCCTGCGGAAATATGGTCAAGAACAATGCCATTGCTTACACCATCTATATTCATACAAACCTCCTAATTAATGCCTAAAAGGGTTAAAATAAGCGCCATGCGAATGTATTTACCGCAAAGAACTTGCTTAAAGTACACAGCCCTTGGGTCATCATCTATTTCTGTTGATATTTCATTAACCCTGGGTAGTGGATGCATTATTTTTAAGCCTTCATTTGCAAGTTCAAGTTTTTCCTTGTTAAGAATATAAAAATCCTTCAACCTAATATAATCCTCTTCATTAAAGAATCTTTCCTTTTGAACACGGGTCATATATAGTATATCCAAATCAGCAATAGCTTCTTCAATTGTTAGGCATTCAGTCCATTTAGCGCCTTTTTCATCCATTTCATCTTTAACATATTGGGGCAATTTTAGCTCTGTTGGGGATATTAGTACAAACTCAACATCATCATACCTTAGCAATGCACTAATTAGTGAGTGAACTGTTCTTCCAAACTTAAGGTCTCCGCAAAGTCCAACTTTTAACTTATTAAAATGGCCTTTTTCACGCCTAATTGTTAATAAGTCTGTAAGGGTTTGTGTTGGGTGGAAATGGCCACCATCGCCTGCGTTTATAATTGGTACGGTTGTTCTATAAGATGCAACTAATGGAGCACCTTCTTTCGGGTGCCTCATAACAATAATATCGGAGTAGCAACCAACTGTTCTAATGGTATCGCTTACGCTTTCACCTTTAGCAGCTGATGATGAATTTGCCTCTGAAAAACCTAATACATTTCCACCTAGTTCTAACATAGCAGCTTCAAAACTTAAGCGTGTACGTGTGCTTGGTTCAAAAAATAATGTTGCAAGGGTTTTGCCTTCACATTTTTTAGCATATTTTGACCTATTGTTCATAATATCATCGGCCAAGTCCATCATGTTGTTTAATTCATCAACACTTAAATCAGTAATATTAATTATATTTCTGACACCCATTCGATTATCTCCTTCACTTGTTGTTTTTGAATATATCCTTCATCTGCGGCAACATCTGCCAAAACATTTATATTAGAAAGGCTAATTGACTTAACGTTTGCCTCACTAAACATATTATTTGCCCTTTTAGTATTATAAGTAAATATGCTTACAATACCTAAAACATCGGCACCAGCATCTTGCAAAACTTTAACAACATCTAATGATGAGCCACCAGTAGAAATAAGGTCCTCTACCACAACTACTTTATCGCCTTTGTTTAGTTTACCTTCAATTTTATTATTCCTACCATGATCCTTTGATGATGCCCTAACATAGCCAACTGGAAGGTTCATTATGTGCCCTGTTATAGCAGCATGAGCTATACCAGCTGTACTTGTACCCATAAGTTTTTCACAATTTGGAAAATTGTTTTTAATTGTTTCTGCTAAGGCATTTTCAATAATATCGCGTACTTTGGGCTCGGATAATGTTAAACGATTATCGCAGTATATTGGGCTTTTTATACCACTTGCCCAAGTAAAAGGATCATCTGGCCTTAAAAACACAGCACCAATTTCTAGCAAATTTTTTGCCACTATTTTTTCAATATTTTCCATTTTATATCTCCTTAACCTACAAATTCTTTATAGCATTTATTATAAGCTGCTAGTGGGTCTTGTGCGGCAGTTATGCTTCTACCAACTACTATATAATTTGAGCCTAGTTCCCTTGCTTTTTCAGGTGTTGTAACCCTTGATTGATCACCCTTACTATCGCCTGCAAACCTTATACCAGGTGTTACTGTTATAAAGTTATTGCCACAGTTTTCATGAATAATTGGAGACTCTAAAGGTGAACAAACAACGCCATCTAAACCACATTTTTTTGATAGTTTTGCTAATTCAAGGGCTGTATCTGCAACATTTTTATTAATCATAAGTTCATTATTTAAAAGTTCTTGATTAATTGATGTAAGAACTGTAACTGCTATAAGCAATGTATTTGTGCCTTCTAAAGCTTTTTTGGCTTCAACAAGCATTTTTGATGTACCCGATGCATGAACATTACACATATCAACATTTAATTTTGATAAAACTTTCATAGCGCTACCAACTGTATTTGGAATATCATGTAGTTTTAAATCCAAAAAGATTTTATGGCCCATAGCTTTAATATCCTTAACGATGCTTGGCCCTTCGGAATAAAATAGTTCCATGCCTATTTTTACATAAACTTCCTTATCGAACTTTTCTAGAAAACTATAAGTTTCCTTTTTACCGCTAAAATCTAAAGCGATAATAACATCACTTTTGCTCATAAAAGCTCCTTTCAAATAAAACAAAAAGTATTAAACAATTCCCTTTATATCATTTAGGTTTTCAATATTTAAGGATTTCATTACTTGGGGTAAATCCTCAATTATTTGCTTACCTAAAAATGGGTTAACTAAATTTGCGGCGCCTATTTGTACCGCTGTTGCCCCTGCCATTATAAACTCTATTACATCATTAGCTGAGCTTATTCCACCCATACCAATAATTGGTATTTTTACTGCATGAAATACCTGATTTACCATGCGTAATGCAACGGGCATAATTGCAGGGCCTGATAAGCCGCCATATTTATTAGCTAATACAGCTTTCCTGCTTTTTATATCAATGCGCATACCAAGCAATGTATTTATAAGGCTTATTCCGTCTGCACCTGCTTTTTCACAGGCAACAGCAATGGCAGCAATATCTGTAACATTAGGGCTTAGCTTCATATACACAGGTTTATCACAAACATTTTTAACTTTTTCTGTAATTTTTGCTGCATCATATTCACTTGTGCCAAAGGTCATACCGCCGTTTTCAACATTAGGGCAACTTATATTAACTTCAATAATGCCAACATTATCAACATCATTCATTTTTTTAGCAAGGTAAACGTATTCATCTTCACTAAACCCACTTATATTAGCAATTACTGGCTTATTGTAATAATTTTTCATATTTTTAAGCTCATAATTAATAACATGCTCTACACCAGGGTTTTGTAAGCCAACAGAGTTTAGCATACCTGCAGGGCATTCCGCTATTCGTGGTAAGGGATTGCCCAACCTTTCTTCCCTTGTTGTACCCTTAAAAGATAATGACCCATAAATTTTAATATCGTAAAGTTCGCTAAATTCTTCACCAAACCCAAAGGCGCCACTTGCAGGAATAACAGGATTATCAAGTATTAAGCCTGATAAATTTACTTTTGTGCTTAATTCCATATTATATCCTCCTTAAAAAATACTGGCCCTTCTTTACAAACCCTTTGGGCGCCCTTTTTGGTTAACATTGTGCAACCCATGCATGCACCAAAGCCACAGCACATACGTGTTTCAAAGCTGAATTGGCCCTCATCACAATGGTTTGATAAGGCTTTTAACATAGGTATTGGCCCACAAGCATAAATATAATCTGCATTTTTTATATAATCAGTTACTAAGCCCTTATTACCATAACTTCCATCAACAGTTGTTACTATGGTTTCCAAGCCTAATGATAAAAATTCTTCACTTAAAAAAATATCTGCACTGCTATTAAAGCCTAATACAACTTTTGGATTTTGTCCGTTTTCAATAAGTTTTTTACATAGATATAACATAGGTGGAACGCCTAAACCACCACCAACAACATAGGTGTTTTTATTTATGGACTTACTTAAATCATAACTATTACCTAAAGGTAATAATAAATCAAGTTGTGTTGCCTCTTCATTATCCACTAGATTTTTAGTGCCTTCACCAACTGTTTTAAAAATAAGGCTTAACTTTTTACCATCATAATCGGCAACTGAAATTGGTCGTTTCAAAAAGAAACCTGGTATGCTTAAATTAACAAACTGGCCTGCTTTAATATCAAAATTTTCTGCTTCAAACACATATTTATAAACATCTTTTGCAATAAGCAGTTTAGAAATAATTTTAGATTTTATTAATTTTACTTTATTTTGCTTCATATATTATTTCGCCCCCTTTAATTGTTAATATGTTTTTACCAAAAACTTCAAAACCATCAAATGGTGTAGATTTTCCTTTAGAAAAGAAATTATTTGAATTTATTATATAAGGATTATTAATATCTACAATACAAAAATCATTATCATTTTTATTTAAGCCAAATAGTTTTCGAGGCTTAATGCTCATTGCATCAACTAAGCTATTAAGACTTATAATATTGTTTTTAACTAAGCATGTATACAATATTGGGAAAGCTGTTTCAAGGCCAACAATCCCATTTAAGCTGTTTTTATAGCCTCTGTTTTTTTCCTCTTTACTATGTGGGGCATGGTCAGTAGCAATTATATCTATTGTTCCATCAAATAAACCTTCTATTAATGCTTCTTTATCCTTTAATGATTTTATTGGTGGATTCATTTTATATTTTCCATCATCTTTAACATCATCATCAGATAATACTAAGTAATGGGGAGCTGTTTCACAACTAACATTTAAACCATTCTTTTTTGCCTGTTTTATAAGATCAGCACTCTCTTTACAAGATATATGGCAAACATGATAAGCACAGCCAGTTTTGGCTACTAAATTTAAATCACGTTCTATTTGTTTCCATTCACTTTCACGAATTAAACCTTTTTCCAATAGGCTATTATCTTCACAGTGGGCAGCAATTCTTTTACCAAGGTTTTTTGCCATTTGCATAGCATCAAACATTAATGAATTATCTTGAACCCCTACCCCATCATCAGAGAAGCCAGCAACAAAATCACACATTTCCTTCATGTTTGATAAACTTCCTGTTCCACTTTGGTTGGAAGTTATTGTACCAAAGGGTATAACATCAACAATGCTTGATTTTTTAATTGCTTGTAACTGAACATTAAGGCTTGCAAAATCAACTGGAGCAGGTTTTAAATTAGGCATTGTACATACACTAGTATAACCACCAGCAGCAGCTGCCATGCTACCTGTTTTAATATCTTCTTTATATTCAAAACCTGGCTGCCTAAAGTGTACGTGTACATCACAAAATGAAGGCAAAATAAAAGAGTTATCAATATCAATAACTCTTGTTATATTAAATTTTGAATAATTAATTGAGTCAATAAAAACATAAACACCTTTATCGTCAACAAAAATATCATTTTGAACTACTTTATTGTTAGAGAAAAGATTGCCATTTTTTAACAAAATTCCCATGACTTACCCCTTAATATTTAATCTATGCAAGTTTACAACATAAAAGATTTAATGTCAAGATATTATATAAATAATTAAAATAAAAAAACAGCACCGAAGTGGTGCTGTAAATATAGAATCCGGCAACTATCTACTCT
>CAZJEB010000024.1:0-1923 GCA_964544955.1 uncultured Oscillospiraceae bacterium
CTTCTAAGCCAACATCCTGGTTGTCTGTGCAATTCCACATCCTTTTCCACTTAACTTGAACTTTGGGACCTTAGCGGTTGGTCTGGGGTGTTTCCCTTTTGCCCACGGAACTTATCTCTCGTGGACTGACTCCCATATATCTAATTATTCGGCATTCGCAGTTTGATAGGGGTTGGTAGGCTTTGGACCCCCGCGCCCATTCAGTGCTCTACCTCCGATAATCTTACTATGAGGCTAGCCCTAAAGCTATTTCGAGGAGAACCAGCTATATCCGGGTTCGATTGGAATTTCTCCGCTATCCACAAGTCATCCCCATCTTTTTCAACAGATGTTTGGTTCGGTCCTCCAAAGAATTTTACTTCTTCTTCAACCTGCTCATGGATAGGTCACCCGGTTTCGGGTCTACTTCATGCAACTATATCGCCCTATTAAGACTCGCTTTCGCTTCGGCTTCGAACCTTCAGTTCTTAACCTCGCTGCATAACGTAACTCGCCGGTCCGTTCTACAAAAAGTACGAGGTCGCAGCTTAATTCTGCTTCCTCTGCTTGTAAACACAGGGTTTCAGGTTCTCTTTCACTCCCCTCCCGGGGTTCTTTTCACCTTTCCCTCACGGTACTATGCGCTATCGGTCGCCATTACGTATTTAGCCTTGGGAGGTGGTCCTCCCTGCTTCCCACCGGATTTCTCGTGTCCTGTGGTACTCTGGTACCAGCTATGTCAGTCATCATTTCGTTTACATGGCTTTCACATTCTTTGGCTGAGCTTTCCAACTCTATTCAACTATAACTCCTGAATCAATGTCGCTGGCCCACAACCCCAGTCGGTAAACCAACTGGTTTGGGCTCTTTCCCTTTCGCTCGCCGCTACTCAGGAAATCGATTTTTCTTTCTCTTCCTCCGGGTACTTAGATGTTTCACTTCCCCGGGTTACCTCCTCCATGACTATCTATTCATCATGGGGTATCAAAGGTTCGCCTTTGATGAGTTTCCTCATTCGGACATCCACGTCTCAATGCCTATTTGCGGCTCCTCGTGGCTTTTCGCAGCTTATCGCGTCCTTCGTCGGCGTATGGCGCCTTGGGCATCCGCCCTGTGCTCTTTGTAGCTTGATTTTTTCGTCGCTAATTCTATTCTAAGACCAAACGTCATTTCTGTATTTTACATTACCTGTATTACTTTCTTTGACTGGCCTATTTTGTTTCTTTTCTTTCTCGTCTTCTCTATATGCAGTTGTCAAGATACTAATAAAAACTTTTTCTGCGGCACTATGCTTTGTCAGCTTTGTTTTCGCTTCGGTCACGTACATCAGTACGCTTACCTCTGCTCTAACTTCGCTTCCTCGCATATCACCACATTAAAACCTTTTATTTAGATTTTTTTGTGGTGGCGCAGTTTTTTGCAATACTTTCGTATTGCGCAGTTGAATTTAATCAACTGGTGGATCGCAGTGGACTCGAACCACCGACCTCTCGCTTATCAGGCGAGTGCTCTAACCAGCTGAGCTAGCGATCCATGTGGTGGAGATTAGCGGGGTCGAACCGCTGACCTCCTGCTTGCAAGGCAGGCGCTCTACCAACTGAGCTAAACCCCCATATGAGATTGTCGCTGATTAGTGGCAACTTTGGCATAAATGCTTTATTGCCTTAATCGATGTTTCTCATTTTGCTAAGTGATGTTACTCACTTTGCTATCAAGGACGAGCCTTGAAAACGATACAGATTTTAGATAGCTAACAGTCAATTTTGAACTGTTTACCTTTTTTAAAGCTTTGGTTTGCTTGCCTTATTTGTTAAGCTTTGGCTTGCTTCCGTTTAACAACTCTCGTTGTTATCGACCTTTGGATGAACTTCCAGTATTTCTACTTTCTGTTCTCCCTAGAAAGGAGGTGATCCAGCCGCACCTTCCGATACGGCTACCTTGTTA
>CAZJEB010000025.1:0-1911 GCA_964544955.1 uncultured Oscillospiraceae bacterium
TTCAAAATCCATTGTTGGCAACAACGTGTGGGTTCAAGTCCCACCTTCGGCACCAGAAAAGACAATCCGAACCAAATCTTTTTTTAAGATATGGGTTCGGTTTTTTATTATACTTTTATAATTATGATGTATATTTTTGTAATGAAAAAAAAGTAAGTGTTTTCAACAACAAATACATTATTTAAACAAAATACGCTCCTTTTATCACTTGTTATAAAAGATCTATCACTGATGCAATAATTTGATTAAGGATGCACAATCACAAATAACGAAACATAATAGAACCTTTTCCTATTGGGCTGTTAATGCTTTGTTTAACTATCAATAACTATAGAAAAAGCATTTGCATTTAGACCAGAAACTACAAAGTAAAAAGATATTGATCTGTGATTTAAATCCAATTTCGATTGAATGCAATATGGTTGAATATATTGTATAATCATCATCTCCATGATATAATAGTATCAAAATAAATAGGAGGTTTCATCTATGAAAAAAACCTTGATTACATTAACCCTTGTACTTGTATTGCTTGCAAATGTTGTAGCTTATGCAAGCACCACGGAGCAAGCTGTTGCCCCTGCAAATATTGAAGGCTATGTATATGCCGACGGAACTTACCGTGGCGGTTACATTGACCCTGCACAGATTGAAGTGCAATTTGAGCTGAAAGACAACCAGTTTGTATCCATAAAATATCGTGCTTTGGGCTACCGTGGAGTGGACTATTTGAAGAGCGAGGATGCTGCCGTTGTTGGGGTTACCACCCAATACCAGGAACTTGCTGATTACCTTATTGGCAAAGATGTTTCTGCCTTGAAAGATTTGTATTATCCTGAAAACATTGCCAAGGATACAGATACTTTTTCCGCAGCAACAATACGTTCAAGCAAGCTAATTTCCTCCATAAACGATGGATTGAACCGCGGGTTATACGCTTTACCTAAAGATAAATAAGTTAGAAATAAAGAGGCCACGTCTTACGACAGTGGTCTCTTTTATTTTACGCTTTTGTGTACATAAAAACAGCGGAGTGGGTGGAATGAAAGGGTTTTGGCAAATGGGACTGGTTTTAAAATTTTATGATTGATGATATAATAACAAAATAAACAATATTTAAATAAATTGAATTATTGTTTATTTTTAATTAAGGGACCCCCTATCGCCAAGGGGTGTTTATATTAAAATGCAACATTGATATACTTCCCTAAATGTACCCAAGACAAAATGCTTTGTAGCTAAAATTATCCTCGGGGCAAGGTGAAATTCCTGACCGGCAGTATAGTCTGCGAACCGCTAAGGCGGCCGATACGGTTAAATTCCGTAACCGACGGTAAAGTCCGGATGAAAGAAGATAGGCCGAGCAGGCTTTTCTGTGCTGGCGAAAGGACAAAGTTTGCTCAAATATAAGGCATATCTGTATAGGAGTACTATGAACACAAAACAAAATGTTAGAACCAGCGTAATATCAATACGCACCATTGCAATAACAGCCATGTTAGCAGCCGTTGCTTATTTACTTGCATTTGCGGAATTCCCTGTTCCCCTAAGCCCATCCTTTGCTAGGATGGATTTATCGGACATGCCTGCGCTTATTGGCGCATTTGCCTTTGGCCCGCTAGTGGGGCTAGTGGTTGAGCTTATTAAAAATGCACTTCAATTATTTACAACATCCACCGCTGGTATTGGTGAATTTGCAAACTTTGCCATTGGAACGGTTTATGTTGTAACTGCAGGATGGATATACCAAAAGAACAAAACCAAAAAAACTGCTTGGATAGCCTTTATAGTAGCAAGCGTGGTAATGGGCGTAATGGCAGCAATAATGAACTACTTTGTACTATTGCCCATGTTTGAACAGTTTATGCCCCTTGAGCAAGTAATAGCATCCTTTGGTGCAATTATACCTTT
>CAZJEB010000026.1:0-1229 GCA_964544955.1 uncultured Oscillospiraceae bacterium
TTTAAATTAAAAATTAAGCTTCAACTTTAGCAACAACGCCAGAACCAACTGTACGGCCACCTTCACGGATAGCGAAACGTAAACCTTGTTCTATAGCAATTGGTGTAATTAGTTCGATTTCCATATCAATATGGTCACCAGGCATTACCATTTCAACGTCTTTTGGAAGTTTAATGTTGCCTGTTACGTCTGTTGTTCTGAAGTAGAATTGTGGACGATATCCATTAAAGAATGGTGTATGACGGCCGCCTTCTTCTTTCTTCAATACGTATACTTGACCTACGAATTTTGTGTGAGGTTTGATGGAACCTGGTTTTGCTAATACTTGGCCACGTTCGATTTCATCCCTTTGTACACCACGTAATAATGCACCAATGTTATCACCAGCTTCTGCTTGATCTAACAATTTGTGGAACATTTCTACGCCTGTTACTACTACTGTACGTGGTTTTTCGCTTAAGCCTACGATTTCTACGTTATCACTTACTTTTACTATTCCACGTTCTACACGGCCTGTTGCTACTGTACCACGGCCTGTTATGGAGAATACGTCTTCCACTGGCATCAAGAATGGCATATCTGTTGGACGTTCTGGGGATGGAATATAGCTATCTACTTCATCCATTAACTCATAGATTGGTTTGCATTCTGCTGCGTTTTTAGGATCTGTTCCACCGTTTTGTAAGTACTCTAATGCTTTTAATGCTGAGCCTTTTACTATTGGGGTGTCATCACCTGGGAAGTCGTAATCACTTAATAGTTCACGAATTTCCATCTCTACCAATTCTAACAATTCTGGGTCGTCTAATTGGTCTGTTTTGTTCATGAATACTACGATGTATGGAACACCTACTTGGCGAGCTAATAGTATGTGCTCACGTGTTTGTGGCATTGGGCCATCTGGAGCTGATACTACTAGGATTGCACCATCCATTTGTGCTGCGCCTGTTATCATGTTTTTAACATAGTCGGCGTGGCCTGGGCAGTCTACGTGCGCATAGTGCCTTGCATCTGTTTCATATTCTACGTGGCTTGTGTTTATCGTGATTCCACGTGCTTTTTCTTCTGGTGCTTTATCTATTTGGTCATATCTCATTGCTTGAGCGTGACCGCCTGCTGCCAATACCATTGTTATTGCTGCTGTTAGTGTTGTTTTACCATGGTCTACGTGACCTATTGTTCCGATATTTACGTGGGGCTTATTTCTTTCAAATTTTGCCTTTGCCATT
>CAZJEB010000027.1:0-1189 GCA_964544955.1 uncultured Oscillospiraceae bacterium
CCTAAGGCTTGCTTTTTTTATTATTTATATTTAACATTTAGTGAATAATTAGTATCGTTCCATGCTATATTTTTATATTTTACTTTATTTGCTGGTATTGTATAGTATATTAATTTTCCACTTTTACCTTCTATTATTTCAGCGAAATCAGTATCTTTTATACTAAAAATTGTACCTAGTTTTTTATCATTTAGTTTTAAGCTCAAATTATAAACTCTTATTGATTTGGAAAAACCATTTGCCATCCATAATGCTGCAACAACGCTGCCATCATCTTCTTGCCATGCATATCTTAGGTTGTAAGCGGTTGCCCCCTCATAATAGTAACGTTTATCAATAAACATATAATTATCGTCTAAGTAAAAATAATTTCTATTGTTTTCAATAGCACTTATAAACCCCTTATTATAGTAACGTTTTAATATATTTGAAAATTTATCATTTATATCATTTTGATAATATAATTTTAAAATTCCATTTTCTTTTTTTAATGGCATTGTTAAAAAATCAAAATGCAAATCATTATTATATATATCACCTTTAGCTGTATAAGATATAAGATTATATAAATAAACTCCTCCAGAATATTCAAGTTGGATGGGTAAGAATGTTTCTCTACTTTTTACATTATTTTTAAATATACTTTTAATATATTCCTTATCACTATCACTAGTGAATAAAGTTGTAAATTTTTCATAATCATCATTTGAGTATTTAACAAATTTATTATAAAAATCTTCCAAATCGCTATTGCTTAGTTCATTTACAAAAGAAATTCCAAACTTGTTTAGATTTTCAACTATTCCGCCATTAGCATTAAAATAAACTCCTATCGTTATTAATAATACAGATAAAAAAATTAAAATCTTTTTCATAAAAATCTCCTTTTCTTTTAGTATATATTTGAATTTATTTAAAGTACATATAAAAGGGGCTTATTTTATTATGTTTTTAAATAATATTTTTTTGAAAAATTTTAAAAATAAGTGTTGACAAAAATATAAGAATAGGGTATTATATTCATTGTCGCAACAGTTGCGATTATGTGGGAGCATAGCTCAGTTGGGAGAGCATCTGCCTTACAAGCAGAGGGTCATAGGTTCGAGCCCTATTGTTCCCACCATTTTTTTGGCTCGGTAGTTCAGTTGGTTAGAATGCCAGCCTGTCACGCTGGAGGTCGAGGGTTCGA